>JBAZZQ010000006.1:0-90366 GCA_041658725.1 Phycisphaerae bacterium
GCCCGTAGCCGTGAGGCCTTGATCCAAGCCATTGCCGTTGCCTTGGATGCGGTCACCGCTCAGGATGCCCAAGGATGGTTCAAATCGTGTGGATATATGTACGATAAATGTTGAAATGCTCTAAATTGGGGTGAGACTCTTGTAAACCTTCCTGCAAGAGGCTCCATTGCATCCCACTCGTTGCAATTCTTAGTGTTTTTTTGTACGCCCATATGTCTTACTATGGATTCGGGGTCACGCGGATCACGATGGCGATGGATTGTTCGACGCTCGGATCACTGGGATAGGCGGCGAGGATGACGTAGTCGCCGAATGGGGCTACGATGGATGTTATTACTCCGGTGCTCTGGTAATTTATGGAAATCGAAGCCGGAGCTGTCGAGGTCCTGCGGCGAAGCGGCAACCCGCTCGGCAATAGCGAAACGGGGGCATGGATACCAGCCTGGACCTCCAGAGGGATGGAGTGTTCGCTTCTTGAGCCTGTCTTTCCTGATACCTTGAATTGTATAATACCTCCCCCATCCGCCCAAGAGAATCCCGATGTATCGAACTTGCCATTTTCCTGGGCTTTGACGGATAATTGGGCCAGGAGTTGGGGGTTCCTAAAGCCATTTTTGTCCAGGGCCTCTCCTGCGGAGGCGAGGAACTCCGGCAAGGGTTGATAACTTTCGGGAAGAGTGTCGGTGGTGGAAACGATGAGCAGGCCATTACGGTCCACGGCGTAGCCCACTGAGCCGGGCAAGGTCTTTAACAGAATTTCCAGGGCGGCCTTGAAGTTGACGTTCTTTAGACCTACTATGTTTCCGTATTTTACATCGTCTGCCGGCGTGATTCCTTCGGTTTCCAGCTTACTCCATTGAACAGATAAATTGATTCCTTGCTGGTTAAAGTAGCTAAAGGCGTGGCTCAGTTTATCTCGAAAGGCACTCATGTCTTTAAGGACCGTGGTCTGGAGTTTTTTCCAGGTCTCCCGGACTGCGGCATCCGATCCCGCGTCCGCGGCGGACCGGCCTTTGAGGAAGTAAAAATTAATCTGCAATACCTGCGGCTGAAGCGACTGAGGCTTGGGAGTATCTAGTTGGGTAATGAGACCGGTAATGGTGTTGAGATCCATCGGGACTCCTCGCTGCCCAGAATGAAGAATAACAAAGATTGTGTTCTTTTCTTCATCTGCCGCTACTCGAACTGACGTGTTAGTCAACATGTTTTGAAGCAAAGGCAGGACGTCTTTGACCGGCCGATGGACCAGGTGAAAAGCCGAAACTGAGAGTTTTGGATTGCTGGCCGACGGGAATTGATCCGGGACTTGATCGAGTTCATCGATCAATTTCCCCACCTTTTTATGTATGTCCTGCGGAGCCACGACAATTAACGAATTTGTCCTCATATCCTCTGTAATACGGTCCGGGTTAAACAGGCCGCGGATTATTCTTGCCACATCGTCGGCCTCCGCTTTTCTAAGCGCATAAATTCTTATCTCCGACGCTTCACTCGGGGCGCTGGTGGGTTTCAACATGGCAGTCTTCATTTTTTCCAGAATCTGCCTTTTTTGCTCCTGTTTTGACTCGACCCCAAGAGACGGCAGTACAGCAGCCAGAAACACGATCAGACTAATTGCTTTGACTTTATTCATGTTCTTACTCCTTAATTTTCGTTTATTCATAACATTATCTAAAAGTTTTTGTCCTTTGATCCGTCCATTATTGGATAAAGTTTAAACAGGTGGACGCGCGGGTTGGCGGTGGGGCATTGGACGGCCAGCATGTTTTGGGCCGAGACTTCCGCCAGTTGGATGGTCTCGTTTGTTTTTGGCTCCCCCGCGGGGGCTGTGTTCGGCGCGATTTTCTCCCCGGCCTGCCGTTGGGCGACAATCCGAGGATGAGTGGGTTTTTCTTGCGCCGCCTGATGCGGCCTGGCTAGGTAGAAGATCGTTCCGGCGGCCAGGGCGAGAACGGCGGCAATCCTGACCAGAGGGGGGAACCAAATTTGCCATTTGCCTGGCGATTTGGCCACCGACGCCCGATGCTCGCTTATTTGGCGAAGATAACCCAGGGCTTCGTCAAGGTTAGTCATCTGCCGGCAATATCGGCGGCAATCAGCGCACTCGTCCAGATGCACTTTCACAGCATCCGAGGCGCCCGCGACGGCATGGCCGTCGATCTGGTCGCTCCAAATTTGTCGAATGTTTTGGCAATTCATCTTTTCCTCATTCTTCCCTTTTGGCCCATTCCGGGTAGTGCCGGAGGATCATTTTTCGCAACTCTTCGCGGGCCGAGAGTACATGCACCCGAACCGTGCTTTCGGAAATCTCCATCATAACGGCGATTTCCTTATAATCCTGGCCTTCAAGATACCGAAGCACAACCGCCGAACGCTGTCGTTCGGGAAGCTTATCAATCAATTCCTTTAAAATTTCCGCCAATTCGGCCTGGTCGATGGTCTGATCGTGAGAAACGGTGCAATTCTCCCAAAAAGCCATCCTGCTTTTTTGCCGCCGATCCCGTTGACGCAGTTGCTCATGGCACTGATTGACCACGATCCGTGTTGCCCAGGACCACCACTTTTCCGGGTCTTTGAGTTGTTCGACCTTATTTTGGGCAACGGTCAAGGCATCCTGCACGGCATCTTCAGCATCATCCCAATTCCAAAGGAACCGGTACGCCAGCCTGACGAACCGGTTTCGCCAGTCAGACGCGATATTTTCCCAGGGATGGTTCGGTCCCCGGTTTTGCAGTAGTGCCGGATTGCTTTTCTTCTCATCGTCAACCACGTCTTCCTCATTTTACAATATAAGATGCTTGGCGATCAGATTTTGTTTAGAAGAATCCCGACAGTAATTAAGAAATATTTTAACCGATCGGACATCCGATGGACGGAAAAGCGGGAGACGCACTGGTATTTACTCCGTGGGACACAGGGGTGGGATTTGTCTTAGCCAGTCGGCGGCGTCTTTGGCGAAATAGGTTATGATGAGGTCTGCGCCGGCGCGTTTCATTCCGACCAGGGATTCCAAGACGGTGGTTCGTTCGTCGAGCCAGCCTTTTTGGGCGGCGGCTTTTAGCATGGCATATTCGCCGGAGACGTTGTAGCAGGCTAGGGGGATGTTGAATTGCTGTTTGGCTCGGTAGATGATGTCGAGATAGGCGAGGGCGGGCTTGATCATGATCATGTCGGCGCCTTCGTCGATATCGAGCTGGATTTCGCGCAGGGCTTCGTCGGCGTTGTGGTAGTCCATCTGGTATCCTTTGCGGTCGCCGAACTGGGGTGGTGATTCGGCGGCTTCCCGGAATGGGCTGTAGAAGGCGGAGGCGAATTTTGCGGCGTAACTTAGGATGGGGGTATGTTCACAATGGTGTTTGTCGAGTGTGCGTCGGATGGCGGCGACTCTGCCGTCCATCATGTCTGAGGGTGCGATGATATCTGCGCCGGCCTTTGCGTAGTTTAGAGCGGTTTTGGCGAGGAGTTCGAGGGTTGGGTCGTTATCGACGTGGAATTCCTGGCCGACTTTTTTGATCAGACCGCAATGGCCGTGGGAGGTGTATTCGCAGAGGCAGACGTCGGTGATGACGATGAGTTTGGGGCATTTTTCCTTAATGGCGCGGACGGCTTGGGGTACGATTCCGTTTTCGTCCCAGGCTCCGGAGCCTTGATCGTCTTTGGTTTCTGGGATTCCGAAGAGGAGGATGGCGGGGATTCCGAGTGATTCGAGTTCGAGACATTCGGCCAGTAGAAAGTCGATGGACATCTGGCTCTGGCCTGGCATGGACGCGATGGGTCGGGAGATTCGCTGGCCTGCGCGGACGAAGAGGGGCATGACCAGGTCTTTCACTTCGAGCGTGGTTTGTCGGACCAGGGCGCGGAGTTGTTCGTTTTGCCGCAGTCGGCGAGGACGATGTATTGGAAACGGCATTTCATTACCTCCTACTTTTGAGGATATTATATGATAAAGGAGAGTAAAAGTTCAATATCCAAAGGTCAATGCCTTAGGACTTGATTATTTTTTTGGTTGACATCAAACCATCTTTAATTAAAATTTGATCATCGGTTTTTGCAATTTGTTTTGTTATTTATAGTTACGCAAAATTTGGGAGATAATCATGAACCGCCGTCTGACCGTTTTTTTCTTTATTGCGTCCATCTTAACCTTGTGTATTCTGGCTGGCGCGCAACAGGTTGCCCTTAAGCCCAATCTCACCGATGAGAATCTTTGGACCGATGCCACGTACTACCTGAAGATCGGAAGAATGGAGTACGGTAAAGCCTATCTCCAGGCCTATCTGGATCGCAAGGTCGATCCGGCCAAGACGCTGGAGTTTTCCGAAAAAGACCCGCGAAGCGTTCAGATACTTACACGGCTGCAGTCTGATCCTCAATTGGGAAAAGAGGCTCGGGCGGCGTTGGATCAGATCGACAAGGGCTGGCAGATACGTCGGCGGGACCTGCCGCGAATTAATGATGAAATCGAACGCCTGACCGGAACACCCCGCGCTCAATTCCAGGCCACCGAGCGACTCAAGGAAGCAGGAGAATACTCCGTTCCCATTCTGCTTGGATATTTAGAAAACGCCAATCGCCCCGCCCTTCACTCTAAGATCATCGACGCGCTGGTCGCACTGGGACCCAGTGCCATTGAACCACTCCTGGCTGCTGTGGTTGACCTGCCCGACGCCCCGAAACGTCTCGTCATCAATGCCCTCGGACGGCTTGATTATCCCCAGTCGATCCCCTATCTTAAAGAAGTGATCGAAAATGAAAAAATCGCTCCTACCGTCAGTTCCGCGGCGAAGAACGCACTGGAAAGCATTCTGACCCGGAATCCCAAATATCGAACCGATGTCAATGCCGCCGGCGCTTTTTACGCGCTCGCTCTGCGTTACTATTATCATGACAGCACCATCACTCCCGCCGGGGATATTTCCCGCTTGGCCGGTTTTTCCGGCGATGTGGCCGCGGAAAAGCCGAATGTCTGGCTCATGCGGGATGGAAAACTTGTTCCTCAAGGCGTGGCCTGGGAAATTTATTATGAACTGATGGCCATGCGTTTGACCCGACGATCTCTCCAACTGGAAACAACCGCCGGTCTTCAGCCCGGCCTTACCCTTTGGTTAATGGCCGACTGCAAACGAGAGTCCAAACTTTCCAGTTCCATCGTCGATCCCCTTCATGCCAAAGATTTTCCCACCGCTGGATATTTCTTCCGTTGTGCGGGAACCAGCTATGGGTTAGATGCGCTGCTTCGGTCCTTAAACGATGATAATATCGTTTGCGCCGTTAAGTCCCTGGAGTCCCTTCGCGAAGTCGCCTCTGGAAACGATATCCTCGCCGCCTTCGGAGAATGCCAGCCTATCGTTAATGCCTTAAATTCCAAAAATCAACTGATCCGCACCTATGCCGCCCTCGCTCTCGGCTGGACCGCTCCGGCCGATAAATATCCCGGAATGGACCAGGTGGTTCCCCTTCTGGGAAGGATTCTGGTCGCGATGAAGAATCCCGCCGCCGTACTGATCATTCCCGATAAAGAAAAACTCGCCTCGGTTTCCACACTGGTCAAAGCGCTCGGTTTTGAAGTCAAAGAGGCTGGGGATTTCCAGACCGCTTTAAAGGTGTTGAATCAGGCCCCCGGCCAGATCGAATCGATCGTCCTCGATTATAATCTCGCCACGCCCGGCGCCAATTTGGCTATCGACCGCCTGCGTGATGATCCGCTCTTAAAGCTTGTTCCCGTCGTCGTTTTGGTTTCCAGTGATCGTCTGGCAGATGCCACGACCGTCCTGGGTCGCCGGGCTGGTGTTGCCGTCGTTCCCGATACCGCCACGCAGGAAACCATCGGCAAAAAAATCGATTACCTTCGTCAGCAACTCGGTCGTGTGGCCTTGAGCAAAGAGGATTTCACCCAAAACGCCCTTCTGTCCGTTCTCGCCCTCGAACGCCTGGCCCGAACCAAGCTCCCTCAATACAACGTGGAACGTGTCCGGGATAAACTCAACGAGGCCATGAACGGTTCTGACTGGACCCTTGCCCTGGAATCGGCAAAGACGCTTTCCCTGCTGGCCGGCGATGCCGCACAAAAGAATCTCGCCGATGCCGCGATCGGCCGGAAGGAACCCGGTCAGAAAGTTAGCCTGCTCAACCTCCTGACCGACTCGGTCCGAAGTTTCGGAAATAAACTTAACGCCAAACAGGTAGGCGAATTGCAGAGCCTTGTCATTTCCGAGAGTGATTCCGCCATCCGGCAAGCTACCGCCAAGGTCCTGGGCGCGTTGAATCTGGAACCTCAGGTAGCCAAAAAAGTCATCCTTGCCAAAGACCCGTTTGGCAGTGCAAAATAAGCACGGCTGGACAAGCCAGCCGTGGCACAATGCACAATGCCATCCACCCGGCAAAATCGTTTACCCGATGATCTTACAGATGTTTTGATGCAGATGAAGGATAAGCCCATCGTGGTCCTGAACCAGCAGGGAATTATCACGATGGTCGATATCGATGATCCGGGCGTTAAACGTCTGATCCTGGCGATTGACAATGATGGGCTGGTCCGGTCCACCTGCCAGCATGAGCCAGTCATGCCGTAACCTGGCAAAATTTCCTTCGATGATCTCGCCGATGGCGGTGTCGATCTGCACCAACAGATCTCTGGCCAGCATGACCGTTTCGTGTTCCTCCACGCTCCGGCCCAAGGCCTGGGCAATCGAACACGCCGATCTGCTTAGCCCATTGGGAAAATCATTCGCCTGCTGGGCTACATTGATTCCAACCCCGATGACAAAACTCGCCGTTTTCGAATCGACCTGGGACGATTCGATTAGCATGCCGGACAATTTTTTCTTCAAATAAAAAATATCGTTAGGCCATTTGATCTTTACCGAAAGACCGAAGGTCCTGGCGATAGCCTGGGCCGTTCCGATGGCCGATGCCAGCGCTACGGGACCCGCCAATTCATTCAACCGCCCCGGTAAAAAAATCAGCATGGAACAAATAATGCTCGTGTTTGGTGGGGAAATCCACGTCCGGTCTTCCCGGCCTCGACCTCGCCGCTGGTGGCGGGCAAAAATCGCCAGACCGTTATAATGCGGATCCCCCATGATCGGTTTCAAAAGATCGTTCGTGCTCTCCACCTGGTCATAGACCAGAACTGTTTTACCGATCCATTGTGTTGGAAGGTTCCGTTCCATGTTTTGCGCGGAAAAAATATTTTCCGAAGAATTCATAAGACTTGGGATTTTAACCGCCAGGACGCCAAGATGCCAAGAAAAGATAGAGTTGAAAATAATCCCTCAGTTTTTTCATGGAAAGCCCGCAGTCGCTGCCATGTGCAGAAGCGAAGCCATGCCACTTGCCCAAGAATTGTCATGGTCCGGCTTGATCGGACCATCCAGGTGTAACTTGTGGATTATACGGATTGTACTTAATTAATGCGCTCGGCGGCAAGTATTCGACGTATATTTATGACGGATTGTCATACGGATTTGGAAACACAAGGCCGTTATTAACGCAGTGGCGTATCTTTGCCGCCGAGCGCATTAATTAAGTACAATCCGTATTACCCAAAAGGATTGGATCGCCCGGTCAAGCCGGGCGATGACAACCATCGGGGACAATGTCGCCAGCATGATGGTCTCGCGTGCTTTGGATGGAAAAGACTGGATGGATAAAGGCAATGAAAGCGTAATATCGTCAACTTGCTCATGAGTTGTGGGAATGTTGAGGCGATGGCGTGATTTTCAGAAGGCATTCCTAATATTATGGGACAGAGGAAGATCGGTTATCCGCACCCGTCTATTTCTTTTAGCGGCGATTGCCGCTCTTGCAAAATAAAAATAAAAATGGTATAATGTAATTGTAGACCTCTACTCGAGGTCTGATATAGAATTTGCCCTGCGGCCGGCTGAGTCCTTCTGTTTTAAGCCGCAGGGCTTTTATGTTCTATTGGCTTCCGCCTTGTCTCCGCTTTTCCTTGAATCTCGCGGTTTATTATGATCCGCAACCCCTCCTTATTTGATGGGGGGAATAATACCCGCTCCCTCACGGTCGCGTCTCTTTTCGACCCAAGACGGAGGATACGATACACCCGAATATCTTCTTGACTCGGATGACGGGGGCGGTAATTTAAGACGTGGAGGAATAAACGCATGTTGAAAGATGTCGAAAGTTTGAATGATTTGTCGTGGGGATTTCGTTCGGCCCGGGCGGTGCAGGTGGCTTGTAATTTGGAGATTTTTACAATTTTGGATCGGGAAGGCCCGTTGTCGGTCGAAGCCCTTAGCACGTTGTGCCGGACGAAGGAGGAGTTGACGGACAAGTTGCTGATCGCATGTTGTGCGATGGAATTGCTCGTCAAGGATGGGGGTAAATACAAGAATACCGATTATGCCGACGCGTATCTGGTTCGAGGCAGGCCTTTGTATCAGGGGGATATCATCGGGCATGCGTCGAGCGTGTGGAATTTCTGGAGCCGGCTGGAGGATGAGATTCGTTTGGAGGGGGTGAAGTCGGACCCGGTCAGGGAGCATCGGAATTTTATTTTAGGGATGGACAATTTGGCCGGAGCGGACCGGGCGGAAAATTTGGCAGGGAGTTTGGATCTTTATGGGCGAAGGAAATTGTTGGACGTGGGCGGTGGACCGGGAAGTTATTCCATCGCCCTGTGCCGGCGGAATCCGAAGTTAAAGGCGGTGGTGTTCGATCTTCCGGCGACAATCGCGATTGCCCGGGAGGTGATCGTGCGGGAGAAGATGGAAAAGCAGGTGAGCGTTCAGGAAGGAAGCTGGGATACGGACGAATTTGGGGAGGGAAACGATGTGGTTTTGTTTTCCAACGTGCTTCATGGTCCGGCCAGTGAGGCGGAAATGAAATTGGCCAAGGCGAGGCGGTCGATGGCGCAAGGCGGGTTGCTGGTGGTTCAGGAATTTGTGCTGAACGACGAGAAGAGCGGGCCGTTGGTTCCTTCGTTGTTTAATATTATGGTTGGGGCGTATTCTCGGCGGGAATTGTTTGATGTGATTGAGACGGCGGGGTTTAGTGATCCGAAAGTAGTTTTTTCATCGGAGCGGTATGGGAACACAGTGGTGGTGGGCAGGAGAGACAGAATCGCCGTTTGACATTCGTTTTGCCGGGGTGTATATTTATATCAAATTGTGGGTGATGTTCTCTAACAATCTTTTCGTAAGGGGTATTGATATGAATGAGAATATGCAGGAAAACGTTTCGCCGTTAAGTAACGAGGAGAAAATGTGGGCGATGCTTTGTCATCTGGCGGGTTTTGCGATTTTTATTCCGCCGGTCGGACATGTTCTGGCTCCGCTTGTTCTCTGGCTGATGAAAAAAGGCAGCTCGGCCTTTATCGACGACCATGGGAAAGAGGCGTTGAATTTTCAGATTTCTATCACTATTTACATGGCCATCTCTGGACTGCTGGTTTGCATCCTGATCGGAATACCGCTGGTTTTGGCGGTTTTGATTTTTGATATCGTTATGATGATCAACGCGGCCAACGCGGCGAGTAATGGACAGCGGTATCGATATCCTTATCTGTTTCGGTTTATCAAATAAAAAGATAAAAAGTCGCCGTGCCGGCGACTGCTAAACGAAGATTATTTTTCGTGATAGTTCCAGGCGGGGGCGTTTGGGTTTAGGAAATCGGCGAACTGAGGGATGTGGCGATTTTTTTTGTTCATGTAGAAAGACAGGCCGAAGTAACTGGCGAGGTTGGCCATCCAGGCGCGTTTTTTGAAGGGGAGAAATTTCAGGCGTCGAAAGGCGGATCGCGGGTGGAAGAACTCACAAAAGGCGGCCATCTGAGCGTGTCGTAGCTGTTGGATGGTGAAACGTTCGGGTTGGAAGACCACTCCGGCGCCGTTGTATTTGGTCCAATCCGTGGTGAGAATTCTGCCCTGGGATTGATAGCGGCGGAACATTTCCGTTCCAGGATATGGAGTGAGAATGGGAAAACAGGCCATCGCCAAGTCGGAGCGTTGGGCGAATCGACAGGTGTCGCGGCAGGTTTGCCAGTCGTCGTGGTCGAAGCCGAAGATAAAAGCACCCCAAAGACTGATGTTGTACGAAGCGATTTTTTTGATTCGCCAGGTATAGGTGTCGGCTTTGACGAACCGTTTTCCGGCGTCGGCGAGGGTTTGGGGCGAGGTGCTTTCCAGGCCGAGGATCAGTCCGATGCATCCGCTGTCGCGCATGGCGGCGAGGAGCTTGTCGGATTCGCTGATGAGAATTTCACATTGTGAAGCCCATTTGATTTTTAAGGGGATCAGTTGTTGGCACAGTTCGTATGCCCACTCGCGATTACCGGCGAAATTATCATCGGAGAAAATAAAAACGTTTGTGCCGAACTGTTCTTTTGCGCATCGGATTTCTTCGACGATGTTTTCGATTTTGCGTTGGCGAAACTTACGGCCGAAGATGGCGGGGGTGGTGCAGAACGCACAGCCGTGTGGGCAACCCCGGGTGGTTTGAATGGGATTAAAGACCAGATAATCCTTTGGGTTCAGCAGGTCTTTTCGGGGAGTGGCGATCTCGGCGGTGGGATAATCTCGCCAGTTGTATTGCGGTTTGAGCGAACCTGTTTGGTAATCGGCGAGGATGTGTGGGAGTGTGGCTTCGGCTTCGCCGATGGCGACGACGTCTGCGTGCTGCGTTGCCTCGTCGGGTAGCGCGGAGGGATGGATTCCGCCGAGAATGACTTTGACTCCGAGTTTTCGATATTGATCGGCCAGTTCATAACCGCGAGGTGCCTGCGTGGTCATCATGCCGATGCCGACCAGGTCGCAGTCGGCCTGGGGCCGATGAGGCTCTCCGGTGGCGCATTCGTCGATGATTTCGATATGCCAGTCTTTGGGGACCAGGGAGGCGCAGATGGCCAGATTCAAGGGCATAAATAGGGCTTTTCGCGAAAACGTCATCGCCTCGATTACCCTGGGGAGGGTAATCGTGGATAATGGACTCCGCGGATTGATGAAACGAATCCGTATTTGATTTTTTGGTTCTGCTGGGATCGACATATAAATATTATGCGAAGGTCGAACGGAAATTGCAACACAACGCACTTGGAATTATACTTAATTGCTTCATTTTTGAGGTTGGAAGAAATAGTTATGCGATTATCGGAAATTATTACGTTAGAAACGATCCAGGTTCCCTTGCTGGCGAAAGATAAATATTCGGCGATCGAGGAGCTGGTGGATTTATTGTGTGTAACGGGGAAGATTTCGGAGAAATCCAAACTTCTTCAGGCCGTCCTGACTCGTGAAGCGGTGCGGAGCACGGGGATTGGTCAGGGACTGGCGGTACCGCATGGGAAGGCCGAGGGACTCGGTAATCTGGTGGCGGCAGTGGGCAAGCCTGTTTGTCCGATGGAATTTGAGAGTATCGACGGTGGTCCGGTGAACCTGATTGTCCTGCTGGGATCCAATATCGATCAGACTGGCCCGCATATCCAGGCATTGGCGTGGATCAGCCGATTGATGATGAGGCCTTTGTTTCGGAAACAAATGGACCAGGCCAAAACGGCTTTGGAAGTTTTGCAGACATTTCTGAAACATGAGCATTGATATCATTGCCGGTGTCAAGCGCATCCCACCATGTATGGATCGCCTATAAGTCCTTGTATTTTAATGACATGCGTTGACGGGCGAAAAGCATATCTACCCATTGACTTTTAAGGGAATAATGGTAAACTATAGTCATATTTATTCTTGGTTTTTGAAGAGTTAAACGCGTGAGAGAGAGTCGGTGAGTGATTTTCTCTCACGCGTTTTTTGTTGCGCCTTTTGTTCCGAGCGTTTAGGTAAAAGCAATGGGAACCATTCGACATTGGAGGAAACGAAAATGGAAAGCAGAATGAAGACGCAGATATTTTGCACACTTCCGGCGGTTGTACTGTTGACATTGGTATTGCTTGCGGGTTTTGCGCAGGCCGACGCCGTCACATTTCAGCAGGGCATCAACGGCTATGCTGGAACCTCTGATACATGGCTTGGTTACAATGACGACCTCGAAAATTTTGGCAATGACTGGGATATTCATGTCCGGCATGATTGGTACGGCACTTATGATGATCGGGTTACTCTCATCAAGTTCGACCTCGGCAGTCTGCCTTCAAATGCCGTTATCACTGGCGCAAGCCTTTCGCTCCTGTATTATGATGATTACAATATCTCCGGCGATGATTCTTTGACCGTCTCCGCGTATCGTATGCTTAAGTCATGGACTGAAGGCACCGGCGGCAGCGGCAATGGCAGAACTGGCGCGTCGTGGTATTATCAGTACGCCTATCCCAGCACGACGCAATGGTACAACGGCGGCGCACGCGGCGTTAACCAGGATAGACAGACCAATCCCGATGCCTCCGTAACGCTCTACAATATCGACGGTTACGCCTGGACTACGTTTTCCGGCAGCAGCATTACCGCCTCGGTAGCCAACTGGTATGCCGATCCTTCACAGAATTTCGGCTGGGCGTTGGATTATACCTCGTACAGCGATTCAACGGATGGAGCCATTTTCCATTCCAGCGAGTACAGCACTTCGCCTGCCGATTATGTCTGGCGGCCAAAAATGACGATTGATTATTATATCGTTCCCGAACCGGCCACGCTTAGTCTGTTGGTCATTGGTGCTTTGAGTCTGCTTCGCAGAAAGAAATAAAGAGCAGTATAGAAATATCTATTTTTTTGAAAGGAGCTTGAAATGAAAACACAAAGTTTCTTTTTGATTGTGTGTGGGTTGCTGGTTGCTTTGATGATGTCCGGGACGGCGCAGGCGTCCTCGACGTGGGCCTATGCGGCGATCAGCAAGGACGGGCATACTCCCGCCAACAATTCGGACTCGGATACCGCCCCGGGGTATTGCACGTCAACGGCCACGGCGGCGTGCCCGTTTACGAACGATGCCTCTCAGGCATCCACGACGGCGACGGTGTGGTACACGACGGGACATGGACCGTTAAACATCTACAACAGCTCCATCGTGAACAACAACCTTGACGCCGCTACGTATCAACCGCATTCGTTCAGCAATAGTGGTTCGTGCAGCGGGGCCTGGGCGAACGCGCAACTGATCGGACAAGGCGTGACGGTGCAGGCGAAATTGTTGCTCCAGAGTTTATCTTTCAGCATTCCAGTCGGCGTTGCCACAGACTCCCGCACGATCAGCATGAATCTCGGGGTCAATAGTTCGCAAGTCTATGCGGGTTCGTTCACACTGGCCGGCAATGGGTCGAAATCCGGCAGCGGAATCTACGCCGATAGCTTCTTCGATGTCGTGGATTCGGGTAGCGGTAAATGGGTGGCCACCTATAACGGACCGGCGGAACGGCTTTTTGATGTACCGGTGAACACCGATTTTTCCATGGACCTTTACGCTGAGGGGGCGGGAATCGCCACGGCCGGAACGAGTGCGTATGATCTGGCGATCAGCATCCCCCAGGGGTATGAGTTTGTTCCCGAACCGGCGACGCTGAGTCTGCTTGTCATAGGCGGACTGCTTCTGGGCAGGAAACGCCGGGCGTAAGGGTCGGATGTAAATGAATGATCAGTGAATAACCGGTCGAGTCGGCCGGAGAGGAAAAAGAACATGAAAATCAAGGTAATGGCACTGGGAGTGATGGCCTCGCTGCTGGCGATCGGCTCTGCGGCGTTGGCAACCATTGTAATTGACACCGTTCCCGTGGCCGATTCGGAGAATGTGGCGGATACCCGATATGTGACACCCGGATACGGCGCGGTGGGTTACGAGTACCGCATCGGCAAGTACGAGGTGACGGCCGGTCAGTACACCGAGTTTCTCAATGCCGTGGCAAAGGCCGACACTTACGGACTGTACAACGTGGCCATGTGGTCATCATCCTATGGCTGTAAGATTCAGCAGAGTTATGCCGATGGGGTGGGCTACAGCTATACGGTAGCTCCCGGCTATGAGAATCGTCCGGTGAACTGGGTGAGCTACTGGGATTCCTGCCGATTTGCCAACTGGCTGCACAACGGACAGCAGGGCGCGGGTACGACGGAGACTGGGGCGTACACCATGACCACCGGCGGCATGAATGCTAACACGATTGATCGTAACGGCAACTGGAAGTGGGCGGTGACCAGCGAGGATGAATGGTACAAGGCGGCATACTACAAGGGTGGATCGACGAACGCGGGGTATTTCAACTACCCGACGAGCAGCGACAGCGCTCCGACCTCGGAATCGCCCCCCGGAGGCGATAACAACTCTGCGAACTTCCATGACGCCCTTGCCTATACCACGGCCGTGGGGTCGTATACCGGGTCTGACAGCCCCTACGGAACATTCGACCAGGGCGGCAATGTGTGGGAGTGGAATGAAGCGGTGATATCAGATCAGTTCGGTTCGTATCGCGGTTTGAAGGGCGTGGCGTTCAAATTTGACGGCGGCGATATGCATGCGTCGTATCGCAGCGGTAGCAGCGGCTACCCGACGACCGAGAACGACTTCCTCGGGTTCCGTGTCGTCGAGATTCCTGAACCGGCGACGATGGTGGTTCTCGCTTTGGGCGGGATCGGGATGCTGGTTAGGCGAAAGGGCGTTTGAAGTGTTGCGCATTCAATTTATTTGCCGAAGCGGGTTTAGAATGTGAGGAAAAGAACCCCCGATTACCATCGGGGGCTAGTCGGATGAATTGGGCAGACGCCCGATGGATGGGTGCTTCGGTCAAAACGTTGTCCTGGTGGCTTTATCCCAGCCGTCCCACAGGAAGGCTTTTTCTTTTCCATCGGCAATCAGACGGAAAGCGTAGCGCGCTTGCTGTTCATAAAACTCACAGAACGCTCCGGTTTTATCCATTCCTCCGTTCATTTCGTAGGCCTCGGCGGGACAGGGTGCGCCGCAGAAATGCCGGACCGCACAACGCCGGCATGGTTCGATATTTTCGACTTTCCGGCCTGTTACCAGGGTGAACGGGTCGCTTTGGAGGACGTCGGTGATTTTATTTTTGAAGAGATTGCCGCCTTTGAATTTTTCAATACCGATGAACTCGCTGCAGGGGAAGAGGTCGCCGTTGGGGGCCAGGGCGAAGAAACACCGTCCGCCGCCGCAGGGAGAGATGTCGCACATAAGTCGCCGGGCGGTGGGGGCTACAATAGTGAGGAGTATATTGGCGAAATTCGCGACGATGAGCTTTCGGCCTGTTTTTTGATACAAGTCGTAGGTGCGATCCAACGCCTTTGTAAAATATTTGGCTGCGTTGGAGTCGTCCGGTTTTAGTTTGCGGGAGGTGGGGAGTGTACATCGGAGCACATTCAGCAGGCAGGTGGGAACTTCGTGCTTGTGGAAGAAATCCACGAGTTTTGACAAATGGGTCAGGTTCTGGTTGGTGACGGTGCAGATTACGCTCCAGGCGTCGTAGCCGCGAAGGCGTTCCATTGCTTCGACAACTTGTTTGTAAACTCCCTGGCCGGCCCAATTTTTTCGGGCACGGTCGGCCACGTCCGCCACCGCGCCGTCGAGAGATATTCCGATGCTGACCTCGTGGGATTTAAGAAATTTTACTGCTTGGTCATCCAGTAACGTTGCGTTGGTTTGAATGCCGAAGTTGAAGTCCTTTTCGAAATGCTCGATGCCCGCGAAGATGGCTTCGCGGTTGAGCAGAGGCTCCGCGCCGTGGAAGATGATCTGTGGTCGCCGGTCTTTTGGAACCGTTGTCTTAAAATAGCTCTTAAGGATATCGAGAGCTTCAAAAAGCCTTTCCTTTGACATGTGCGCGCCGGTACGGCGCATTTTTTCCGGGATGTAGCAATACTTGCAATTAAGATTGCATTGCTCCGTTGGATTGAAATAGACGGCGGAGGGTTTGAGTCCGAATCGCAAAACCTTCATCTCCTCGGCGAACTCTTTGGCTTTTTTGCGATAGGCCGTCAGCAACGGTCCTTTTGTAAGGGTTTCGGCGAGGTTTTCGCGTTTGACCAGCGACCAAAAGGCTGTGTCTGGATCGACCAACGCGAACCAAATTGGATGACCGATGTCGATCGGTTGAAGTGTGGGGCCATTGCCGGTATTGGCAAACAGGCCCCGAGAGGGAGCCTGTTTGCCGCTTTTGCTCGTGTTTCTACTGGATACCATAATTAACCAGACCTTCCTATTTTGCCTTCTTGTCCATCAAAATGTAGTGGGAAAGTCCGGTCCCGTCGGCTTTGCAGCTTTTGCGATAGGCGATTACATTCTTCGAGGTCTTTTTTTCATCTTTCTTTTTCATGTGCAGATCCTTTCGTAAAAAATTCCTAAAAACAAAAAAAGGGCTCCGACAGACCGCACGCGCGGCTTGTCGGAACCCTTTACCGTCAGATTCCAAAATTTCTTTAGGATTTCAGCAGGTCTTCTGGCTCTCGGTTCATCTACACGTTCCGGCCTTCCCATCGGGGTATGCCCCGATAGTGGCTGGTTCTACACCGCGGAACGTGTATCCCCGATTACAGCGGCGGGTCCGCTACGGAATTACACCGTATTCCGGGATACTGAAATCAGAAGCAAGGTAGCATAAAAAACGATAAGAATCAAGAAAAAAATATATGGCCTTTTTGTTTTGCGTTTTGTATGATAATGATGTCCCAAGTTGGGACAGGGAAGCTGGTGAAACTCCAGCACCGCCCCGCGACTGTAACCGAGGACGAACACCGAGGTAAGGTCACTGGCAATTTATGCCGGGAAGACCACGGTTAGTAGGATGATCCGGAAGTCAGGATACCTAAAACACGCTTTGCGTGCCTTCGAGGGAAGGTTCAAGGACAATTATGGTATCTTGAGCCCGTTCTTTTGAAGGACGGGCTTTTTTTTTGGAATGATTGTGATGGCTAAACGGCTTTTATTAGTGCGACATGCGAGCACCGGTCCTGAATATGCCGGTCGCTACGTCGGATCGACCGATGTGCCCCTTAGCGCAGAGGGTCTTCGGCAGGCGGAGGGCTTGGCTAGTCTTGTGAGACGATCAAAGAAATACACTCCCTTACGGTCGCGTCTCTTAAAGGGAGACCAACCGTGTATGTCAATTTTACGTATTATTACAAGTCCACTTCGACGGGCTCGGCAGACTGGTGAAACGTTGGCGGGTGTTGTGCCTGTTGAGGTGGATGCGGATTTGCGGGAGATTGATTTTGGAAAATGGGAAGGCCGAACATTTGACCAGATTGCCGTTTCGGACCCGCAGTTAGTGGACCGTTGGGCTAATTATGATTCAGAATTTGCGTTTCCGGGCGGGGAGAGCACTCAACATTTTTTAGAGCGGGTTCATCGGGTGGCGGACCGGATGGCCGCTGATCCGGCGGAGAATGTTTTAGCTGTCACGCACGGCGGAGTCATTCGAGCCATCATTTGTTACCTTTTAGGGTTGCCTTCCCGGAACTACCTTCTCTTTGACGTCAAGCCGGCTTCGCTGACCACGATAGAGTTAATTGACGGTAAAGGGGTGTTGACGGGGTTGAATGATTTGTGCCATTTGGAGGGGCTGGAAGATGGCTAGGATCATTCTTGTTACCGGAGGCAGCAGAAGCGGCAAAAGCGCTTATGCACAAAAACTTGCCGAGTCTCTTCCCGGACCTCGGGCCTATGTGGCGACTTGCCCGGACATAGATAACGAAATTCATCAGCGAATCCATAAGCATCGGGAGGCGCGCCAACATACCGACTGGCACACCATCGAGGAAACCCTGAATCTTGCCGACGTGGTGAATCATGGCCAGGGATATAACGTGCTTTTGGTGGAATGCGTTACCTTGTGGATTAATAACCTGATGTACGAGGCCGAGAAGGCTGGTCGCGAAATCGCAGAAGAAGACGTTGGTCGTCGGAGCGGGGAAATTTTGGCTGCGTGCCGTGCATTTGAAGGGACCGTGATTTTTGTAACCAATGAAGTGGGAATGGGGATCGTGCCGGAAAATGCCTTGTGCCGCCGGTATCGAGACCTGGTGGGAAGGTGCAATCAAGTCCTGGCCGCAGACGCGGATGTCGTTACGCTGGTAACGTGCGGAATTCCTTTGGATATTAAAGAAAGAAGGGTAGACGTATGAGTTTGCTGGAATCGACCATTAAGCGAATTGAGCTTCAGGATCGGGTTTGGCGGCAAAAAGCCACGGAACGTTTGGATAAGCTCACCATGCCCCATTGGGCCCTGGGGCGATTGCTGGACATGGGGCAGGATTTGGCGGGGATAACCCGTTCGATCAATCCTCCGGTGCGACGAAAAGCCATCGTTGTCATGGCGGCGGATCATGGGGTGGCCGCTGAAGGGGTCAGTAAATACCCACAGGAAGTTACCGGCCAGATGGTCCACAATTTTGTCAACGGCGGGGCAGGTATCAACGCATTGGCCCGCTTGGCTGGGGCGCGGGTAGTCGTGGTGGATATGGGGGTTGCCGGCGATTTGAGCGCATTAGTGCAGGCGGGTAAAATCGTTTCAAAACGCATGGCGGCGGGGACGAAGAACATCGTACGCGGACCGGCCATGAGTCGGGACGAAGCGATTCGGTGTATTGAGGCCGGGATTGAAATTGTACGGGACCTCGACCCTTCCATAGACCTTTTTGGCACGGGCGATATGGGTATCGCCAACACGACGGCCAGTTCGGCGGTTGCGGCGGTCATCACCGGTTGCAGCGTCTCGGAGGTTACTGGGCACGGCACTGGGATTGACGATAAACAATTTGCCCACAAAGTTAGCGTAATAAACAAAGTTCTTGAAATCAATCGGCCCAATTCTGCCGATGGTTTGGATGTTTTGGCCAAGGTGGGCGGGTTTGAAATCGGGGGTATTGTTGGATTGATTCTTGGCGCGGCGGCGGAGCGCAAACCGATTCTGGTGGATGGATTTATTTCCTCCGCCGGGGCCTTGATTGCGAAGTTGCTGGCCCCACCGGCGGTGGAGTACATGTTTGTCGCTCACAATAGCGTTGAGCAGGGTCATCGCTGTATGCATAAGTTTCTAGGTAAAGAGCCGCTGCTGGATTTGAATCTGCGCTTGGGCGAGGGAACTGGCGCGGCACTGGCGATGAATCTGATTGAGGCGGCGGCGAGGATTCTAACTGAAGTGGCGACGTTTGATGAAGCGGGCGTTTCGAAGGCGGAACAATGAGACGTTTTGTTGCGGCATTACGATTTTTGACGATTCTGCCTCTGCCGACCCAATACGGCAGTTCGGAAAGCGACCTTAGGGGAAGTGTGGTGTGCTTTCCGCTGATCGGGTTGTTGATCGGTGGGGTGGGGGCGGGTCTGGCTTGGATTTTGTGGCAAGTATTTCCCGCTTTGCCGGCGGGCATGTTAATCGTTATTTTTTTGCTGGCGGTTTCGGGTGGGTTTCATTTGGATGGATTATCGGATACGGCGGACGGTTTTTTAAGTTCTCGGCCCCGTGATCGCATATTGGAAATCATGAAGGACAGCCGGGTTGGGGCCATGGGGGTCATCGCCGTGGTATGTGTGTTAGGTTTGAAAACGGCGGCCCTTGGTTCTTTGAACGCATCGACCGCATGGCGGGCTGTTGTGCTGATGCCCCTTGCGGGACGATGCCTGATGGTTGTGAATATGACCTTGCTGCCTTACGCCCGACGGGAAGGCGGTTTAGGAAATTTATTTTACGAAAAGCGCTCGTGGGTAAACGTGATTTGGGCGTTGGCGGTTCTCGGGCTGGCTGGTTGGTTGGTCGCCGGCGTCGCGGGATTGGTTGCGGTTGGTATTTCGACGGGTACGGGGTTGATTTTCGCCGTTTATTCTTACCGTAAGATCGGCGGAGCCACCGGGGATACGTTGGGGGCCTCGTGTGAAATTGTGGAAACCATTTCGGCTCTGATTTTTGCGGCGGGGCCAGTGCAGACCCTTCTGGGGCTTAGGTGAAACATGGCATTTGGACACGGTGGAAATTTGAAGGACTTATCCGAGCGGTCGGGCCTGCCGGCGGAGGAGGTTCTGGATTTCAGCGCCAATATCAATCCGCTCGGTCCGCCGGAGAACCTGCGCTGCGTGATCAGCCGGAACGTGGAACGAGTCGTTCATTACCCTGATCCCAAGGCTGAAACGCTGGCGGAGGCGATCGCGCGCCGTTATTCCTTCGCTCCCGAGCAAATCGTCGTGGGAAACGGTTCCAGCGAGATATTCTATGCCCTGCCCCGCGCGTTGGGACTTCGTCAGGCGGTACTTCCAGTTCCTTCCTATGCCGATTACGCGGCGGTGGTGCGATTAAACGCGATGGAAGTGGAAACTGTTTTGCTTCAAGAAGCCGATGATTTCAGGCTGGATTGGGAGACGTTGGACAGCCGCTTGCAAGGTTCCCAGGTTGTTTTTCTGGGTCAGCCTAACAATCCCACCGGTATGCTTTTCGATCCGGCGGAGTTTCGCCGATTTGTCGCCGATCATCCTGAGGCAATTTTTATCGTCGATGAGGCTTTTGCTGATTTTGTGGAAGGTTACCAGACCCTGGCCCGCGACATGCCGGCCAATGTGATCGTGGTGTGTTCCATGACGAAATTTTATGCAATTCCGGGCCTCCGCCTGGGATACGCGGTGGCCCCGGTCGAACTGGCCGAACGGATACGCGCGCAGTTGCCGCCGTGGTCGGTGAACGTTTTTGCCCAGGCGGCGGGCGAGGCCGTTTTGAACGATACAGAGTACGCCGTACGCAGCAGAGAATTTGTTAGCCAACAGAGGGCGCACCTTTTCCGTGAGCTTTCAAAGATACCCGGATTATATGTTTATCCCGGCAGGGCCAATTTTTTGCTGGTCCGCATTGACCGGTCCGACATAAATGCGCCGGGATTGGCTTGCCGTTTACTGGCCGATGGTATCGCGATTCGCGTTTGTGACAATTACGAGGGATTAGATAAACGTTTTTTCCGTCTGGCGGTTCGAACGCAGCAGGAAAACGACCGATTATGCCGGGCGATTTTCCGATTATTCGGATGTAAAACGTCAGCGCCGATGAAAAAGCAGAGGCCGGCGTTGATGTTTCAGGGGACCAGTTCCAGTGCGGGTAAAAGCATCATGACGGCCGCGATGTGCCGCATCCTTTTACAAGATGGTTTTCGCGTCGCGCCATTCAAGGCCCAGAATATGTCGCTGAATTCTTTTGTCACCCGTGAGGGGGGTGAAATTGGTCGTGCCCAAGCGGTCCAGGCCCAGGCCTGCCGTCTTGAACCGGATGTTCGAATGAACCCGGTACTCTTGAAGCCGAATTCCGATACCGGTAGCCAAGTGATTATCCGCGGTAAACCGGTGGGCAATATGAATGTAACCGCATATACCCAATTCAAAACCGAAGCGTTCAAAACTGTGATGGAATGCTATGATTCTTTGGCTGGCGAATACGACGCGGTCATTCTGGAAGGCGCGGGTAGTCCGGGTGAGATTAATCTTAAGCATCACGACATCGTGAACATGCGCATGGCTCGATATGCTGAATCGCCCGTTTTGCTCGTGGGCGATATCGACCGCGGAGGGGTGTTTGCCTCATTTGTGGGGACGATGGAAGTTTTGGCCCAATGGGAGAGGCAACTGGTGGCTGGTTTTTTGGTCAATAAGTTTCGGGGTGATAAATCGCTTCTTGGTCCGGCGCTGGACTATGTCGCCGATTACACCGGACGGCCAGTTCTGGGGGTGATTCCCTATTTGCGTAATTTGAACATTCCCGAGGAAGATTCGGTTGAGTTTAAAAGCGGTTCATTTAATAAACCGCGAGGGCAAGATCCTTGCGTTGAGGTGGCTGTGATCGATTTGCCGCATATTTCCAATTTTACGGATTTTGATGCGCTGCGGTTGGAAGGCGACGTTTATTTGCGCATCATTCGGTCACTGGAGGAATTAAATAATCCCGATGCTGTCATTATTCCCGGCAGTAAGAATGTTATCGGGGATTTGAAATATTTGGAATCTTCGGGGTTGGCGCAGCGATTAAAATCGCTGGCGAAAACAGGTCAGACGGAAATTGTTGGTATTTGCGGGGGGTTTCAAATTCTCGGCAAAGCAATTTCCGATCCGCATGGGATTGAAACATCGGCAGGTGAAGTCACGGGTCTGTCGTTGCTGGATATTCGAACGGTTTTGGCTGTGGAGAAAACGCTTCGTTGCGTGCAGGCTCGGCATACTGTTTCGGGACACCTTGTGAGTGGTTACGAGATTCATCACGGTCAGACCGGCGGGGAAGGCCTCGTGCCGATTATCGAGCGAAGCGACGGTGAGGTTTTAGGTGTTTCAACGGCATCGCATCGCATTTGGGGCACGTATCTTCATGGAGTCTTCGACGCGGACGAATTTCGCCGCTGGTTTATTGACGGGCTTCGCCGGCGGCGGGGAATGGAGCCTGCGGGACGGGTGTTGGTCAATTATGAAATCGAAACTGCGTTGGATAATCTGGCCGACGTCGTTCGGCAAAATTTGCCGATGGATCAAATTTATAAATTGATGGGGTTGTGATGAGACTGGAATATCAAATCATAGCCGCTTTCTTTCTCGATCTGGCGATTGGCGATCCACGATGGATGCCTCATCCGGTCAGAGGGATTGGGTGGTTGGCGGTTCGGGCCGAGGGGATAACGCGAACAATTATTCCCTGGCCACGATTCGCTGGTTTGGTTGCGGCGCTAAGCGTCATTGGTTTGACCGGTTGTTGCGCGTTTGCGATGGTGCGATTGGCCGGTTTGGCTCATCCCGTTGCCGGGGATATCGTATCTGTTGTCGTCATCTATACCACGATTGCCGCCCGCGATTTGGCGGATCATAGTTTGGCGGTTTTCCGGGCTTTGGCGAAAGGCGATGTGCCTTTGGCGAAAGAACGCGTTCGGATGATCGTCGGGCGCGACGTCGATCATCTTGATGAAAGCGAGATCGTTCGTGCCGCCGTCGAGAGCGTGGCGGAAAGCACGGTGGACGGTGTTACCGCTCCGTTGTTTTTCGCGGTCATTGCCGGACCTGTAGGGGCCATGGTGTATCGAGCGATCAATACCCTCGATTCGATGTTCGGCTACAAAAATGAGCGATATCTTAAATTCGGCTGGGCGTCGGCGAGAATCGACGATCTGGCGAATTTGATTCCTGCTCGTTTGACGGCGCCGATCATTTGTCTGGCTGCGGGTTTGCTGCGACAACGGCCAATCTTATCGCTGCGGATTCTCTTACGCGATGCGCGTAAACACACCAGTCCAAACTCCGGTTTTCCTGAAGCCGCCATGGCGGGGGCGTTGGGTGTGCGGTTAGGGGGTGTGAATTATTATTTCGGTCGTCCCGTGGAAAAACCGGCCATCGGCGATCCGGTGGTGGGATTGACAAAAGATCATATCCCGAAGGCAAACGCGCTGATGTTTGCCTCGGTATCGCTCTTTCTATTAATTTGTCTGGGGGCACGGGTTTGGCTGTTGTGGAGGATGGGCAAATGAAAAAAGGACCGCGAATACTCATTTTTACCGGTGACGGGAAGGGAAAGACCACGGCCGCATTGGGCATGGCTTTGCGGGCGGCTGGTCATGGTATGCACATCTATGTGATTCAGTTTATAAAAAATGCTTTGACGGGTGAGATATTGGCCGTCAAAAATATTCCCAACATTGAAATCTCGCAAACAGGTCTTGGTTTTTTGCCTTCCGCAGAGGATGAACGTTTTACCGCCCATCGCCAGGGTGCCCAGGCCGGACTTGATCAAGCCGCCGGCGCGATCGAGTCGGGAAATTATTCTCTGATTATTTTGGATGAAATTTGCCTTGCGGTGTCTCGCGGGTTGCTGGAGGAAGGCGAGGTGATTGAACTTCTCCAAAAAGTCCTTCCGGATAGCTGCGTCGTTTTGACCGGTCGCGGAGCCACTGAGAATTTAATCGCCCTGGCCGATACGGTTACCGAGATGCGGTGTTTGAAACACGGTCTTGAACTGGGTTTTTCCGCTCAGAAAGGAGTCGAGCTTTGATCTGCGCTTGTCCTCGACTGGTTGTGGCCGGTACGGCCAGCGGCGTGGGTAAAACGTCGCTGACGCTGGGGCTGGTTCGCGCTCTGGTCCGTCGGGGATTAAAGGTGCAAACTTTCAAAGTCGGACCGGATTTTCTCGACCCAACCTATTTGACCCTGGCTGCGAACAGAACCTGTTACAATCTCGATAGCTGGATGACCAGCCGCGATTATGTGCGGGAACTCTTCGCCCGAAAAACGGCCGACGTGGACATCGCAGTAATCGAAGGGGTGATGGGTCTGTTTGACGGGGTTTCCCCTGTCAGTATCGAATCCAGCACGGCGGAAATTGCCCTTTGTCTGGATTCGCCCGTGCTGCTGGCGGTAAACGTTCACGGCATGGCCGGCTCGATTGCTGCCATGGTCAAAGGATTTTCCGAATTTCATAAAAGCGTGAACATTCGCGGCGTGGTGGCCAATCGATGTGGTTCCGAAAGACACAAGGATATTTTACGCCAAGCCCTCACATCCTTCGCATGCCCGCCTCTTGTGGGTGGTATTCCGGAGGATGCGTTTCCCACGCTTCCTAGTCGGCATCTGGGTCTGGTAACCGCCGATCAGCATTTTCTGAATAGTGACCTTCTGGACAAACTGGCCGATGCGTGTGAAAGTAATCTCGATCTGGAGATAATTTTGGCTATCGCAAAATCGGCCCCCTGTCTCGATGTTCCATCTTCGCCCACGGCACAAAAGGGAACCACCGTTCGACTGGGAATTGCCAGGGACGAAGCTTTCCATTTTTATTATCCGGATAATCTGGAGGTGCTCGAACAACTCGGAGCGGAACTTGTTTATTTTTCCCCGCGACGCGATTCGGCCCTTCCTGATAAGCTCCACGCGCTTTATATCGGCGGAGGCTACCCGGAGGAATACGCGCGCGAGCTTTCTTCAAATTCCACCATGCTCGATTCGATTCGATCCTTTGCTTCCGGCGGTCGGCCGATTTTTGCCGAATGCGGCGGCTTGATGTATTTAGGCGAAAAAGTTGTTGATCGGTCAGGAGTATCTTTTCCCATGTCAGGCCTCTTGCCGTTGACTTTTGTGATGCAAAACAGATTGAAATCATTAGGTTACGTGGAAGTGACTTTAAACCAGGATTCGCTTTGGGGGCAAGCCGGACAGACCCTGCGCGGACATAAATTCCATTATTCCGACGTTAGCGAGATCACCTCGGATTCGTCCGGTTTTGAAAAAGCCTATTCTCTGAAAAGTCGTTCAGGAAAACTGCGATTGGAGGGCTACCAAAAAGGAAATATTCTTGCCGGTTATCCCCATCTGCATTTCGCCTCGGAACCCGCTACGCTCAACTATTTCCTGAATCTATGTCGGGAGGTAGATTATGAAAGCTAATTCATTCCTGATCGTTCTTGTTCCCGTGGTGTTGCTGACGGCAGTTTTTCTGATGCCGGATGCGATATATAAAAAAACCGAAAAAATAGCGGAAATCAAATCGGAAAAGCTGCGAATTGTTTCCCTGGCCCCCAGCGTAACGGAAATGCTCTTTTCGATGGGTCTGGGCGATGCGGTGGTCGGGATAACCGATTATTGTGATTATCCGCCGCAAACCAAAAACATCCAGCACGTCGGCGGATTTGCCATGCCCAATATAGAAAAAATCCTTAAACTGCATCCCGACCTCGTCATTACCGCCGACGATAAACGCCGAGAAATCTTACGTCCCCTGGAACAATCCGGTATCCGTATTTTGAATCTGACGATCAAAAGTTTTGAGGATATCTTCAAGGCCTTCCGGCAAATCGGCCAAGCGACAAACCATATTCCTCAAGCCCAAACTATCATCAACCGCATGCAGGAAGATTTAAAGTCCCTGGTTCAAAAATACCATTTTAATGATATTCCCAATTCTCAACGCCCAAAAGTGTTTATGGAAATCTGGCACGACCCGGTCACCACCGTCGGCCGTTCCTCGATCATCAATGAACTCATTCAATTGGCAGGAGGAGTAAACGTTGCCCAGGATGTTTCAGGGATGTATCCAAATATTAGTCCTGAAAAGGTTATTGAATGGAAGCCGGACGTGATCATCGTCTGCTATATGACTCCGAAACAACAAAACAAAATGCAAATGGGTTCCCGAATCGGATGGCAGGATATACCAGCCGTCATTAATAACCGCGCATATAGTGATATCCCTCGCGACTTGATCCTTCGGCCCGGGCCTCGTATGGTCGATGGGGTTCGGATGCTGGCGGAACACTTATACGGACATCAATATCATGATACCCCCAAATAGAGATTGGCTGCTGTATATCGTCCTTACGATGACCCTGGCGGGAGCGTGCATTGTCGCTCTCCTGACCGGTGCGGTCCATATTCCTTTCGATCAGATGCTCCAATCAGGAATCATCCGTCTTCGCATCGCGCGTATTCTTTTGGCCGTCCTCTCCGGGGCGGCACTGTCCGTGGCGGGGGTTATTTTCCAGGCGCTTCTGCGTAATCCGCTGGCAGAACCTTATGTCCTGGGTGTCTCCTCCGGAGCCGGGCTTGGAGCGGTGATTTCCATCCTTCTGGGATTAGCGTTCGTCGGAATATGGACCATTCCTCTGATGGCCTTTGCCGGTGCCATCGTAACGATCATCACCGTTTATGCCCTGGCCCGGGAGGCCGACGGCAGTGTGCCGGTCCATACGTTGCTGCTCTCCGGCGTCATTATCGGAGCTGTGATGGGTAGTATTCTGCGGTTCATCATCTCGATCTCTTCCGCTGGGGACCTTCACAATGAAACGTGGTGGTTGCTGGGCAGCCTGCAAATTTTTGACTGGAACCTCTTGCGCGCGGTGGCCGTTGTCGTCATTGCATGCCTTGCCGTAACTCTGGCGTTCGCCCGTGATTTGAACGTCATGACTCTCGGTGAGGAGCCGGCTGTCCATCTGGGGCTTCCGGTGGAACGCACGAAAAAACTATTTTTTATCATTGCCTCGTTCATGACGGGAGCCACCGTGGCTGCCTGTGGATTAATTGGTTTTGTGGGATTGATCGTTCCCCATTCCGTTCGGTTGGTCGTCGGTCCGGATCATCGAAGGCTCATACCGGCCTCAGCGCTCGCCGGTGCGATCTTTATGGTCCTTGTCGACTGTCTGGCCAGAGTGGTCCTCTCACCGCGGGAGATTCCCATCGGCGTAATGACGGCATTTTTGGGCGGTCCATTTTTCCTTTATCTGCTGCGGCGAAGAAAACGCCGCTATTGGGGTTAAACCTATGCTGTACATTGAAAACATCCATGCCGGTTACGGCCCGAAAGAAGTCGTTCATGGAGTTACCGTCCAGGTCCGCGAAGGGCAATTCCTCGGTCTGATCGGTCCTAACGGCTCTGGGAAAAGCACGCTTCTGCGGGTGGCCGGCGGTGTGCTGCCGTTTTCCCGGGGAAGCGTCACGCTCAATGGCGACGACATCCGAAAAATACCCAAACGATCTCTTGCCCGGACCCTGGCGGTTTTGCCTCAGAATTTCAACGTGGATTTTCCCTTTACCGTGCGAGAAATCGTCGCCATGGGCCGGTTCCCCTATATCGCGTTTCTGGGACGGGAAACCGCCCACGATTTACAGATCATCGCCCAGGCGATGGAGCTGGCGGACGTAACGGAACTCGCCGATCGTGTGATTACGGAACTCAGCGGCGGCGAACGTCAACGCGCCTATATCGCCATGTGCCTAGCCCAGGAGCCCAGCATTCTCCTCCTGGACGAACCGACCAGCCACCTCGATATCACCCACCAGATATCCATTCTCGACCTGATTCGCTCCCTAAATCGGCGGCAAGGATTGACCGTAATGGCCGTCTTTCACGACCTGAACCTGGCCGCCGAATATTGCGATAACTTGCTGGTCCTCAATCAGGGAAAAATGGACGCCGTCGGCCCTGCCCAGGACATTCTGACCGCCCCGCGAATTGCCAAGATATATCAAACGACGGTTTATATAGAGAAAAATCACGTTTCCGGAAAACCTCACATCGTTGTGAGCGCCGGAACGAGTTCTTTTTGTAAGGAATAGAGAAATTTACCCATGAAAATCTCAATACGGTGCAAATATTCAATCGCGTTCACCTTAATCGAACTTTTAGTCGTGATCGCGATCATCGCCCTTTTGATCGCCATCCTGCTGCCCTCGCTATCCTTGGCCAAGGAACGTGGCCGAACTGTCGATTGTAAGAGTAATAGCAGTCAACTCTTCCTGGCTGTCCAAATGTACACAAACAGTTGGAATGACTCTTACCCTCCCGCCTGGGACCTGAAGATCACACCCTCGATCGCCTGGTGTGGAGAATATAAAACGGTCAGCGGTGTTAAATACATGGATGTGACAAAAAGCCCACTCTGGCCTTATCTTCAGGAAAAGAAAACGCTGTCCTGTTCCTCTTTTACCGGGTTTACAGTGAAATATGCCGGTTCAGGGGCGATATCGGGATATGGGATCAACAGCCAATATGTTGCCGGCGATCCCGACAAGGATCCCAACGGCATGAACGGTTACATGTTGCCGGCGAGAACAGGTCAGATTGCCGACCCTGATCGAACGATTGCTTTTGCGGATTGCGCTCTTTTTGATACAACAAATCAAAGGGCAAAGGAAGAAATTTTCATATACCCTTTATACAGATCGAACGGTGTAAAAAACAAAGCCAGTTTTCATTTTCGGCACAGCCAAACGGCCAATATGATTTTTTGCGACGGCCATGTTGATAATCTTAAGGCCTACCAATCCGATACCACCGGCAACGGTCTGTTCGGCTGGATACAAAACGATCTCATGGATCGTGAATAATACCCATCCCAGATTCGCTTTGCCGATACCACACAAATCGTCATGCTGAACGAAGTGAAGCATCTCGCCCCATAGGCAGCAAGATGTTTCGCTGCGCTCCCAGACATTACTTTCCGGGTGGCGTGCAACGCCGTGAACTAACGCCTTTGAGTAAAAATCGTTCCTCCACACATCAATCAACCTTTTTGTTCCCACCGTCGAAACAATAAGACTCATTCTAACATTCTCAAGAATGTTAGAATGAGTTTTAAGCTATCCAAACGCCATTTCAAGTGGATTTACGCAGCCGGAGATTTAAACATACGCGCCGGCTTGTGGGTTCTTGCAGCAGATACGCAGCGCAAAGAGATTTTTTTATATACATAGCCGTCAAGTTCACGGTGTCGTATTGGGCATCATTAAGACATGGCCACGTAAGAACGAGGCCATGCCACCCACGTTTCTTTTGAAAATCGCCGGCGTAGCCCGCTAGATGCTCGCAATGACCAAGTGGGGGTTTTCCATACACGTTCGTAAAAATTTGGAAAGGCATACTTGATATATCGTTATTTATCGATATACTGATATATTAGGAGGTAACGTTATGGCTGGTAAATTGTCACTGCTTTCCATCGACGTATTGAATGGAGCGGCGGAGTGCCTGAAGGTGATGGCGCACCCGGTTCGGCTTCGGATTGTGGACGTGCTGATGCAGAAGGAGTTTCCGGTGCACGAAATCGCACGGTTGTGCGAGACCTCGCCGGACCAGACGTGCGAGCACCTTCGGTTGATGAAGGGGCGCGGTCTTCTCACCAGTGAACGCCGGGGTAGGAGGGTTTATTATAAGATTGCTTCCTCGAATCTGCCGGGGCTTATTGAGTGTCTTCGGAAAAATTGCGGGGTTAAAAAAATAAGATAAGGAGTATACCTATGGCGGAGATTAAGCGGATTGTAATCGTGGGCGGAGTGGCGGGTGGGGCCTCGGCGGCGGCAAGGGCGAGGAGATTGTCGGAAGAGGCGGAAATTGTTTTGTTTGAACGCGGGGAGTATATTTCCTTTGCTAACTGCGGAATGCCCTATCATATCGGGGGAACGATTGTGGAGCGGGCACGGCTGCTCATACAGACCCCTGAGTCGATGGCGAAACGGTTTCGGATCGATGTTCGGACGCGAATGGAAGTGGTACGGATTGATCGTGGGCGGAAGGAAGTCGTAGCGAAGAATCTGGTGACGGGCGAGGAGCAGGTGGTTCCTTATGATGCGATTGTTCTTAGTCCGGGGGCGGCTCCGGTGCGCCCGCCGATTCCGGGAATCGATTTTCCCCGGATTTTTACGCTTCGCAGCCTGTCGGACATGGATGCGATCAAGGGGGCGATTGAAAGACAGACTCCGGCAAAGGCCGTGATTGTCGGGGGCGGGTATATCGGGCTGGAGATGGCGGAGGCTCTTCGTCAGCGAAAAATCCAGGTGATGCTGATTGAGCTTACCGGTCAGGTCATGGGGATAATCGATCCGGAGATGGCCGTGCAACTTCACCAGCAATTGAAGTTACATGGGATCGATCTTCGCCTGGGGACTTCCGTAACGGCTTTTCGAGAGGAGGGAAATTCCCTTGGAGTGCAACTTAGCACCGGTGAAGTTGCGGCTTGCGATTTGGCCATTCTTGCCATTGGGGTAAAACCCGAAGTGGATCTCGCGCGTCAGGCCGGTCTGGCAATCGGTGAGCTGGGCGGGATCGTGGTCGATGAGCACATGCGCACAAGCGATCCTGATATCTACGCGGTCGGCGATGCTGTCGAGGTCTCTCATTTTGTGGATAACCGATCTGTCCTCATTCCCTTGGCTGGCCCCGCCAATCGGCAAGGCCGGATTGCCGCGGATAATATCTTCGGACGCGATAGCGTTTATCGCAAAACCCAGGGGACAGCGATCTGCAAAGTCTTCGATCTGGCTGTCGGAATAACCGGACTGAGTGAAAAAGCGTTAAAGCAGAGCGGCGCGATATATGAAAAGATTTATGTCCATCCGGCCAGTCATGCCGGTTATTATCCGGGGGCCAGTCCGATTACTTTAAAACTCTTGTTTGATCCCCGGAACGGAAAAATCCTGGGAGCTCAGGCGGTGGGTTCGGAGGGGATCGATAAACGCATTGATATCCTTTCCGTGGCCATGCGTGCCGGGTTGACGGTTCATGATCTGGGGGACTTGGAACTGTGCTACGCCCCGCCCTACGGCTCGGCCAAGGATCCGATCAACTATGCCGGATTTGTCGCTTCAAATGTCATCCAGGGGGATGTCAAGCTTTGCCATGCGGAGGATATGGCTAACCCGCGGGAAGATCAATTCCTGCTCGATGTCCGAACTGCGACCGAGGTCAAGGCCGGGACCATCCCCGGCGCGATCAATATTCCCGTGGATGATTTACGCCGACGAATCGACGAATTGCCGAAGGGCAAGGAACTGCTGGTCTTCTGCCAAGTCGGGCTTCGGGGCTATATTGCCTGCCGAATGCTTAGCCAGCATGGATTAACCTGCCGGAACCTGACCGGCGGATATAAAACGTATCAGAGTGTCACGGCGATTGGGCCAAGTACGCCAGCCCCCAAACGTGAGGACATGCGGGATGATTCCGGGTCAGGAGGTCAAATAATGGAAACAAATAACCAACCACCCAAAATCGTGCGGAATATCGACGCCACCGGACAGCAATGTCCCGGGCCGATCATGCAGTTAAAGAGTGAACTGGAAAAAATCCAGGTCGGCGAAGCGGTGTCCATTACCACTCGCGATCATGGTTTCGCCGCCGACATCGCCGGCTGGTGCCATAGCACCTGCAACCAGCTCCTGGAGGTTGTTCCATCGAACGGCGGCTACCGGGCCACGGTGGTTAAGAAAGAAAAAGAGAGGTGTCAGGGGACTGTTTTACCCGGCGAGAAAAAAAGCACAACGATCGTCGTTTTCAGCAATGATTTTGATCGGGCCATGGCAGCCTTTATCATTGCCAACGGAGCCGCCGCCATGGGAAGTGATGTTACGCTCTTTTTTACCTTCTGGGGATTGAATATCCTGAGAAAAAATGAGACAATTCCGGTCAAGAAAACATTGATCGAAAGAATGTTCGGCTGGATGATGCCTCGCGGAGCGGAAAAGCTTGTCCTTTCCAAGATGAATATGGGCGGAATGGGAACGATGATGATGAAGGGGATCATGAAAAAGAAAAATGCCGCCTCCTTATCGGAGCTGATCCGTAGTGCTCAAAAGCAAGGCGTTCGCATGGTGGCCTGCTCGATGTCGATGGATTTGATGGGCATCAAACACGAGGAATTGATCGACGGAATCGAGGAAGGCGGAGTGGCCATGTATTTGGATCGTGCTGAAGCGGGCAATGTAAATCTTTTTATATAGGGGATATCGCCAATGGCACAAAATCAGGAATTACCACCCAAGCCCAGGTCGGAGTCTCAACAGGTAAAGGGTATATCGGAAGAAGCCCCCAAAGGAAGTGGTCTTTTCCAATGGTTTGGGGGCCCGTGGAGAATTGTGCTGGAATCGATTGTTGCCATGCTGGCTGTGGTCTTGGTTTTGTTTTGGCTGGCGGGAACTTTTCATTCCAAAGTAAGTCCTGATGCAATAGAACGACCGGTACGGCCGATGGTCCCGGGCGGAACAGTGGTCGAGGCCAAAAGCTATTCCATCCCTCGATACGAATGGGCCATTGGGAGTATTCAGGCCGTCCATGAGACATCCCTGGGCGCGAAGATACTGGCCAAGGTGAAGGAAACGAACGTCAAAGCGGGTCAGCCGGTCAGGGAAGGCGAAGTCCTGATGCGGTTGGATGATGCGGATTTGAAGGCGAGGGTCGATCAAGCGACGGCGGCAATAGATGGGGCCAGGGCGGCCCAGAGCCAGGCGAAGGTGGATTATGATCGGATAATGAATCTGGCGAAGCAAAAGGCGGCGACGGACTACGAATTGACCAGCACCCAGAGTCACTGGCAGGAGGCGAAGGCAAAACTAGCCCAGGCCGAGCATGCCCTGGATGAGGCCAAGACGGTCCTGACCTATTCGGTGATTCGGGCCCCTTTCGACGGGCTGGTGATTGATAAAAAGGTGGAGGCGGGGGACACGGTTGTGCCGGGGCAAATTTTTCTGAAGCTGTATGATCCGAAGCGAATGCAACTGGTGGCAACAGTCCGAGAGTCCCTGGCCAGGAATTTGCAGGTCGGTCAGCCGTTGCAGGCGTATATCCCTGCCATGAGTAAGCTCTGCGCCGGCACGGTGGCGGAGATTGTGCCCCAGGCCCAGGCGGAAAGTAGGAGCTTCGACGTCAAGGTCGTCGGCCCGTGTGCCCCCGGGATTTATACCGGAATGTTCGGACGACTTTTAATCCCTCTGGGCGAAGAGCAGGTTATCCTGATTCCGCAAGCGGCCGTAGAAAACGTCGGGCAGCTCAAGCTGATAGAAGTAGTGGATGGAAACCATCTGGCTCGGCGAAGTATCCAGACAGGGCGAACGTTCGAGGATTACGTAGAGGCGCTCAGCGGATTAGCGGGAGGGGAAAATATCTGGGTTCCCAGGAAAATCCCGGTATCCGAAAAGAAAACCTTTACTCCAACCTATCTGTGGGAAGGCCTGGAAGCGGGAATCGCTTGCCCGACTTCCCAACCAAAATAAGAGGTACCCGATGACACAAGAGAAACATGCGTTTACCCTGGCCATCGTCAATAAATTCCTGAATTCCAACTTGTCGATCATTCTCATCATTCTGTCTCTGGTGGCTGGCGGGGTAGCTTTGTGGATAACACCTCGTGAAGAAGACCCCCAGATCGTAGTCCCATTGGCGGATGTTTTTGTAAATTTCCCAGGCCATTCGGCTAAAGAAGTGGAGCAGTTGGTCGCTGTGCCGCTGGAAAAGCTCCTCTTTCAGATTGACGGGGTGGAACACGTTTACTCGATGTCCCGTGAGGGCCAGGCGGTGGTGACCGTTCGGTTTTACGTCGGTCAGGACCGCGAACGCAGCCTGATCAAATTATATAACAAGGTCTTCCAAAACACGGATGCTATTCCGCCGGGTGTAACGGGGTGGGTGATTAAACCGGTGGAGATCGACGATGTGCCGATTGTGTCCTTTACTCTGACCTCCAAAACGAACTCGGATTACCATTTGCGGCGGGTTGCTGAGGAGATATCGAACCGACTCGCGGTCATCCCGGAGATTTCCCGGCTTTCGATCGTGGGCGGACAGTCCAGGCAGGTCAAGGTGTACCTCTCGCCGGATCGAATGGCGGCCTATTCCATCGATCCGGTGCAGATCGAGCAGGCGATCCAGGGGGCCAACGTTACCGTACAGGCGGGGAGTTTCGACCATAACAACAAAAATATCCTTGTCGATGCGGGGCGGGCGTTCGTGTCTCCAGAGGAATTAAAAAATCTAGTGGTCGGGGTGCATGCCGGTCGCCCGGTGTTTTTAAAGGACGTTACCACGGTCGAAGATGGTCCATCGGAAACAATCCAATATGTGCGCCTTGGATGGGGGCCGGCGTGGAATCAGCCTCGAAAACCGGAATCGCCTGGATCGCTGATCGGAGAAAAACTGAAAAAAGCGGATACGGTAAATGCTTACCCCGCTGTCACAATCGCGGTCGCCAAGAAAAAAGGGACCAACGCGGTCTGGGTTTCCCAGGCGGCCATCGACGAGATGGGCAAGCTTACCCGCGAGGTGGTCCCGGACGATGTCCAGGTAGTGATCACCCGAAACGCGGGATTGACGGCGGATGAAAAAGTAAATGACCTTGTGGATGCGCTGGCCGTGGCCATCGTGATCGTGGTCGCCCTGCTCGCGATTGCCCTGGGATTTCGGGAATCAATGATCGTTAGCGTGGCCGTGCCGATTGTGTTTGGGCTGACCCTGGCAGTCAACCTGCTTTCCGGGTACTCTATCAACCGCGTAACGCTGTTTGCGTTGATTTTGTCGCTGGGGTTGCTCGTGGACGACCCGATCGTTGACGTGGAGAACATCCATCGGCATTTTTCGCTGCGGAAGCGATCATCGAAACGGATCGTGTTGGAAGCGGTCAATGAAGTCCGGCCACCCCTGATTACGGCTACCCTGGCGGTCATCATTTCCTTTTTACCCATGATGTTCATTACGGGGATGATGGGCCCCTACATGCGGCCGATGGCACTCAATGTTCCGATCACGATGCTGATGTCGATGTTGGTGTCATTTACGGTAACACCCTGGATGAGCTACCACGTCCTGCGGAAAATGTACCCGACAGAAGAAGGTGCGGCAGGTGGGATATTACAGCCGCTGGCGGATCCCATTATACAGGCAGGGGAAACCATTAAAGATTCGCCTTTGTACCGGTTATTTAAACCGCTCATGGCTCCTTTGATGAGGTCGCGCCGGAACGCGTGGCTCTTCATGGGAGTCATCGCCCTGCTCATGGTGCTGTCGGTGTTGTTGATGGCGGTTCGGGCCGTGCCATTGAAGATGCTGCCCTCTGATAACAAAAACGAATTACAACTCGTGATGGATTTTGATGAAGGGACCACTCTGGAACAAAACGACGCGTGTGTGCGGAAATTCGAGGACTTCTTGCGACAGGTTCCGGAAGTAACCGATTTTGCCTCTTACGTGGGGACGGCCAGCCCGATGGATTTTAACGGTATGGTCCGGCACTATTATCTTCGCCAGGGGCCGAATGTCTCGGATATCCGAATCAACCTGGTACCCAAAAAGAATCGAGTGATGCAATCCCACGCGATTGCCCTTCGGTTGAGGCCGGGGCTGGAAAAAATCGCCCGGGAATGCGGCGTGGCCTTGAAAATCGTCGAAACCCCGCCGGGCCCGCCCGTCATCGAGACTCTGGCGGCGGAAGTAATGGGCCGACCGTCGGATACTTACGACGACTTGATAGGAGCGGCAAAAGTAGTCCGGGCCCGGATGGAAAAAGAGGCTGGGGTGGCGGATATCGACGACACTATTGAAGCCCCGCAGGAAAAGATCATGTTCGTGACGGATAAGGAAAAAGCCCAGCTTAACGGAATCACGACCGGACAAATTGCACGAACGATCCAGGAGGCACTGGAAGGCCGCGAGGCGGGTACGGTTCGGATTCCCAATGAACGCCAACCCCTGGTAATCCTGCTGCGATTGTCGCGGGAAATGCGAAGCTCACTCGACAGCCTCTCGCAGATTTATATCCGAAGCGGCACGAGCGGACGCATGGTTCCAATTCTGGAATTGGGCGTTTGGCAGAAGGGGATTCGGGACCAGACAATTTACCACAAGGACATGCGGGCGGTCGTGTATGTCTTTGCCGACACAGCCGGCCGGCCACCGGCGGATGTGGTCCTGGATATTCAGGCCGACCGGGTCTTTGGACAAGACACTCAAGAATATTGGAAGGGTAAAAAACTAATTCGTCCCCAGCCAATCGCAAAGCCCGTCAATAATCGCACATTCTTGAGCAATGGTGGAAACATTCCATGGTACTTGCCTGCCGACTATACCGTTCGGTTTTCCGGCGAGGGCGAGTGGCAAATTACCATCGACGTTTTTCGCGATATGGGTTTGGCCTACGTCGCCGCCCTCCTCGGTATTTATATTCTCCTGGTCAACCAGACCGGCTCCTTTGGTCTGCCGGGGGTGATCATGCTGGCCATCCCTCTGACCATCATCGGGATCATGCCGGGTTTTTGGCTCCTCAATAAACTCACCGGCCAGACCATCGCCGGGTACTCCGACCCCGTATTCTTTACCGCCACCGCCATGATCGGAATGATCGCACTGGCGGGGATCGTTACCCGGGACGCGATCATTCTTGTGGACTTCATTCATCTGTCGCTGGCCCGCGGCAGGTCGCTGTTTGACGCGATCATGGAATCCCGCGTCATACGCCTTCGACCGATCCTCCTGACCGCCGGGGCCGCCATGCTCGGAGCCTTGCCCATTGCCCTGGACCCGATCTTCTCCGGATTGGCCTGGTCCCTGATCTTCGGCTTGTTCGCCTCGACGGTGTTTACGCTCTTTGTAATCCCGGTGGCATACTGGCTGATCTACGAAAAAACGCCGGGACACGGTCTGCCTCCAGGATTGTAACCGTTCAGCCCCCTCTGTCATTGCGAGCATCTAACCGGCTGCGTCGGCGATTTTCAAAAGAAACTGGGTGGCATGGGCAATTCCGATTGCCCGTGTCTTTTTCCCCCATTGACACCTGGAAGACACGGGCAAGAAGACTTCCCATGCCACCCCAAACCATCAGTTCATTAGGAGGAGCGAAGCGACGTGGCAATCCCATTCTTTGACAAATGAACGAGATTGCTTCGGTGCGCTCGCAATGACAAAAATATCGATAAATACCTTCCGATTGAAACAAAAAAATTTTCGGAACATACTATTCGCTCTGAGCGGATAAATGGGTATAATATAAGAGGTTTAGGCTTCAGACTTCAGGCCTCCGTTGGCGATTGCGTTTTAAATACTTGCCGAGCAACGTAAAATATGTGTGTAGGGGCAGCAGAGACGCATTGAATGTGTCTCTTTGGACCAGAACACAGGTCCGCTCCTGCGAAAGAGAAAACGATCGGAAATGTTATTATAAATTCCTACGAATTAAGGAGATATACAATGGCTGGCTTAAAAAGACGCGGGTTTACGCTGATTGAGCTTTTGACGGTGGTGGCGATTATTGGTTTATTGATCGGAATTCTCGTGCCGTCGGTCAATATGGCGATGCGAAAGGCCAAAGCGACAGCCGTTCGGGCCCAGTTGGACGGCATCACCAAAGGCATGGAAATTTTCAAGGCGGATTTCGGGGATTATCCAGACTCGAGCAGAAGCACTTGGGGAGCCTCTGATCCCGATTCACAGGGTTCCATTCAGGGAGCTCACCGGCTGGTCTTTGCCCTTCTGGGGCGCGACCAACTGGGATGCCCTACTTCGAATTCCGACAAATATGATGGGGTGTATTACACGGACAGCGGCGCTGCAGTCTACGACGCATCCCTTTGGGGAACGGGCACGAGAATAAAGACCCCACGACGCGGACCATATATCGATCCGCTCGGATTCAACGTAGCGAATGATAATACGACCACTAGTGCAACTTCGACCTACGTCTGGCTCTTGTGCGATAAATTCGACAAAAAACAAAATCAACCGATACAAGCTGTCGCCGACTATGGCAGCCGGAATATTATTTTGTATTATAAGGCAGCAAATAACGGAGATAATGTCAGCAAGATATATAATCCTCATGATAATGCCAAGATTACTATCGGCGAAGCGGCCAATGCTGCGAATCTGCCAGCCGATAATCTTACCGCCACCCTTTGGAGTCCCTTCCTGTGGGGTCAATTAGGTACCGACAGCAACCCGAAGCCAGGCGGGATTGTCAATACTCAGGCCACTGTGGGCGCTATTTATCAACCCTACAAAAAAGAATCGTACCTGCTGATTTCGGCTGGTTATGACGGAATTTTCTTTAACGACGACGATGTCACGAATTGGAAGTAAGGCATTCAGCAGACAGCTTACAGCGAACAGCTTCGAAGAAGATAAAAGTCGTGGAACATTACAAGGAGTAAAGCCATGGTCAACGAAAAAAGAAGTTCGGGGTTTCGAGTTTCGAGTTTCGAGTTAAGAAGCCAAAACGTTTCTTCCAATCAGAAATCAGCAATCAGAAATCAGAAATTATTTGGATTTACGCTGGTGGAATTGATGACAGTCATCGCCATTATCGGTTTGCTGCTGGGAATTTTAATTCCGTCCGTCCGGTACGCCCAGGTCAAGGCCAGAGAAACGGCAGTAAAAGCCCAAATTAGCACCCTGGCCCAGGGTTTGGACCTGTTTAAAACAGATTTCGGATATTATCCGTCGTCGGTTCCGCAGGATAGTAGCGGAGTTAATGGCTCTGCCTATCGGGGTGTAGCTGAAAGTGATGGAATCCATTTGCAGGTATCGAATGCTACTCATATTATCCAGGGATTTCATCGGATGGCATTTGCCCTTCTTGGCCGAGACAGACTGGGATGTCCGGCACAAAGAGGAACATTAAACGGGATGGGTGTGTCTGCTAATGCTGATAAAGGCCCTGATAGCCTCAAAGGATGGTATTATTCCACAGACGGCACTTTTGCAACCCCCAGAATATACATTTCCACCGCAAGTGCAAACAACAGGACAGCAAGAAAAGGTCCTTATATTAACCCAGAGGGATTTAAAATTGCCAACGACCAAGTAAATGATACCCTATTGGGAGGAAATGAGAAAGGCTATATGCCTGTTCTTTGCGACAAATTTGACAAAAATACAAACGATAATATTACCACCGATTATAGCAAATCGTCTATGGTTTTATATTTTACCGCCAATGAACAAGGGAAACGAATTACGGGTTATCAGCAGGCTGCCCCAGGAACAACGAATCCATGGTCTGAAGAAATCTATTATGCCACGGATAACTGGCAAATTACCGGCGGCGATAATACTACTTTCCGGCAGTTTATTGAAGACCCCAAGGCGCTTATTGGGGTTGACCATATGCCGCACGACCGCGATAGTTATTTGCTGATCAGTGCGGGTTATGACGGGAAGTATTTTACCGGCGATGACATTAAGAACTGGGCGGATTGAAGAAGTAGTTAGTAGAAAGAAAATGTTTCGTGTTTCGAGTTTAGGGTTTCGGGTTAAGAATTAAATCCGAAGGTCGCCGCACAGAGTTTATCGATCCTGTTTTTTAGGATGGAACCATACCATGATCCAAAACGTTTCTTCCAATCAGAAATCAGAAATGACAAATCATAAATTATTTAGTTTTACGTTGGTGGAAGTGATGGTGGCGGTGGGGATTTTGGCCGTGCTGGCGACAATGATCCTTGTGGTGATATCGGGTCTGGATAACAAGGCCAAGACGGCGCGGACGCAGGCTCAGATGCAATTGCTCGGTCAGGCGGTCACGGCGTTTAAAGATTCCACCGGTTATTTCCCGCTGGCGGTACCGGAGGATGTGTGGGGGGCTACTGATTGGACCTTACCGGGTGGATTTACGGATACCATGACATGGTTAAACAGGTGGCAACAGTATTTTGTCAAGTCTGCTTCAAATCAACCCACATTCAGCCCTAGCTCATTTTCACCTACCAACATTCATATGCTGGCCTTTCAACTTGAGCAAGCACCGGCGGCGAGTAAGATATTTGGCAAGTTAAAAGAGACCTATTCGGTGGCGGAGCAAAAAAGTTTTTCGACACCGGAAACCTGGAAAAAAGAAAGCAATGATTGTCAAATAACTCATCCTCTTGGAGGCCCCCCTCGAACGGTTTATCAGGTTCAAGATGCATGGGGAACCCCTCTGCGATTCTGGACAGGGGATATTTTGAAATGGGCGAAGACTGGCGGAAACTGGCATTCTTCCATTCAACAGCTTCTTTCGACGCGGCTTCAGCAAGCAAATTGGGGGTTCTTTGTTGAATCGGCGGGGAAGGACGGGAAGTTTGGCTGGTGGGGAGCAGAACCTCCAGTCCAAGTTAATTCTCAGCAGGCGGGAGATAATGTTTACAGCACGGGGCCTTGAGGCCTCCCTAAAAATGCTTGTAATATTGTCAGATTTATGTTACAGTTTATATTTCGATAAGGAGTAAGGGAATGAAGAAGCATGTGTTGGTAGCGGTCTGTCTGATGGTGGGGTGGGCGGTTATGCCCGCGAATGGTTCGGTTTTGACTTTTGATCCTCCCGGTGCCGGGACGATTAATGGAGGCGTCAATCAGGCTTACGGGGACAATATGCCCGGGACCCCGGACGTAACGGTAAGTTACAACGCAGGGGCCAATCCGGAAACTCAATTAACCCTCTGGGATAATTACTTTGGGAACTTGACAAACGTGATTGCTCCCTCCTCAAGCGGAACCGACATTACGATTACTTTTACTGCCGGCGGCGGACATTCCGTAACGGTGGCCGGTTTCGATATGGGAGTGTATTTTGGTACGTATGACATTCCCTGGACGGCCAAAGACGGATCGGACGCCACGCTGGCATCGGGAACGGTGCATGTGGTAGACGGAGCGACGCACGCCCATGCGGACATCACGGGTGCAACAGCCGACGTGGTAAAACTGACCGTGGAAACCTCCACCGTGGGAGGCAACGCTATCTACGTCGCGATGGATAACGTGGCGTTTTATGAGGACGGGATTACGGTGACGGGCAAGGTGGTCTTGGACAATTACACGGGTGACGGCGGCGGCTCGCCGAATCTGGATATGGTCGGGGTCCGGGTTAGCTTTGACAACACGACGGACAACAGCACGATAGTTGTCAAAAAGCTGCTCTTGAATTCAGACGGTACTTTTAGCGTCGCAGGGATTCCTTCCGGAATGTATAACGTAGCTGTCAAGACTTATGCTCACCTCCAGACCGTGCTTCTCAACCAAAACATCACGACCGATCCGTTCCCCCTCGGAGGACCAGGAGCGGAGATACACTTGACCAGCGGCGATATCGACGGGAATAATGTAGTGAATGCCACGGACCTGTTGATCGTGCAAATGAACATGTTTTATCCGGAAGGTGATTGCAACCACGACGGCTATGTGACGGAGGCGGATTTGACGATTGTGATGGACAGCCTGGATAAATTAAAGGGCGAGGCAGGTTACGACGAACGAGCGGACCTCGACAGCGACGAGGAGATCACCTCGACCGACCTGTCAATTGTCCTGAACGCAATGGGCGGATAGTTTCATATCTTATTTAACCGCAAAGACCGCAAAGGACGCAAAGTTGAAGATTTATAAAAGAATTATCTTTGCGGTCTTTGCGGTTTAAAATTCTTTTGGTAGCAGTCAAAGGCCTCGCTGGGTTCATTCATGTAATTCGCGGTTCTAGCTTGAATCTTCCCTGCGACTGACGGATAATTCATGGATGGTAAAATCTAACCTGGTGGAAAATGTGGCGAAATTACGGCCTCGACATCGGCGGATTCGGGCGATCAGTATCGCTCCGGCGCTGTTGACGTTGGGGAATTTGCTTTCCGGGTTCGCGGCGATCCATTTTGCGGCTCGGCCTGATTATACGATACAAAACCCCTTGCTGCAGGCGTGGCTGCCGACGAATTTGGCGATTGCGTGTTATTTGATCTTTGCGGCCATGCTGTGTGATGCTTTGGATGGAAGGCTCGCCCGATTTGCCCGGACGACGAGCGATTTTGGGGGGCAGTTGGATAGTCTGGCGGACGTAGTAAGTTTCGGGGCGGCGCCGGCGTTTATTGTGATTCGTCTGGTGATGCGGGTATTTACGATCTTGCCTCACGCGGCGGCGGCCAGTCAGATGGCGATGCACGAGGAGGGATTGATCGGACCGGTGGCGGGAACGGCGTTCGGACGGTTTTGCTGGATCGCGGCGGGGGCGTATTTGGCATGTGCGGCGTTACGGTTGGCGAGGTTCAACGCGGAAAACGTGCCGGATGAATCGGCGCACATGAGTTTTAAGGGTTTGCCCACACCGGCAGCGGCGGGGGCGCTGATCGCGGTGATTTTACTGAATGAGGAGGTAACGAAGACGGGAGCAGAGCTGGCGGGGAGTCCGGAGATACTGGCCAAGATTATACCGTGGTTGACGATAATTCTGGGATTGCTGATGGTCTCCCGATTGCCGTATTCGCATATCATCAATAGGTATTTGCGAGGAAAAAAGCCGTTCTGGATGCTGGTGGCGGGGGCGTTGGGAATTCTGGCGTTTTTGATGTGGCCGCGATATGTGCTGGCGATTGCCCTGTGCGGATACGCCGCGGGCGGACCGGTCGCGTGGATAATCAATTTACGCAAAAGAAAAGATCAAGATTCATTGACTGTGAATTACACGACTTCGCATGAATAAGAGAATGAAACCACAGAGAGCACAGAGATCGCAGAGAAGAAATTTATATTAAGATAAAATATCTTTCTCTGTGTTCTCTGCGATCTCTGTGGTTAAAAAGCTTTAAGGAGATATTATGCAGATAGTGACTCGGTTCGCACCTTCGCCGACGGGATATTTACATATTGGCGGGGCGAGGACGGCTTTGTTTAGCTGGTTGCTTGCTCGGCAAACGGGGGGGAAGTTCGTTTTACGAATTGAGGATACCGATCAGATTCGTTCGACGGCGGAATCGACGCTGAAGATTTTGGAAGATATGAAATGGCTGGGGCTGGACTGGAACGAGGGTCCGGAGGTGGGCGGTCCGGCGGGTTCTTATTTTCAGAGTCAACGGCTGACGATTTACTGTGCGTATGCCGACAAGTTGCTGGAAATGGGCCGGGCGTATAAATGTTTTGAGACTCCCGCGGAACTGACAGCCATGCGGGACAAAGCCCGGGCGGACGGCAAGACGTTTAAATATGATCGGACGGGATACCGGCTGGCACCGGAGCAGGTGAAGCAATATGAGGCACAAGGCCGGCCATTTGTGGTTCGATTTTTGATGCCGGATAAGGATATTACCGTGCACGATGCGATTTTGGGGGATGTAACGCTTCGAGAATCGGAGCTGGAGGATTTCGTGATTGTGAAATCCGATGGTTTTCCGACGTATCATTTTGCCGTGGTCGTGGACGATTACTCGATGCAGGTAACGCATATCCTCCGCGGCCAGGAGCATCTGATGAATACGCCCAAACATATCGCGCTGCAGGAGGCACTGGGTTTTGGGCATCCGGTTTATGCCCATATGCCGCTGATTTTTAACATGGACGGAACGAAAATGTCCAAACGGGACAAAGAAAAAGCGATTAAGGCCGGTAAGCCCGTGCCGGAGATCGACGTTCATGATTTTCGGATGGCGGGATATATGCCGGAGTCGCTCTTGAACTTTATCGCGCTTCTGGGCTGGTCGCCGGGCGGGGATTTGGAGTTCATGTCGATGGCGAAGATGATCGAACTTTTTTCCATCGAACGGATCGGCAAGACAAACGCGAAGTTCGATCGGGAGAAACTGCGGTCGTTTAATATGGAGTATATTAAAAACGCCGACCGAAAACGACTGAAGGAAGTGGTGAAACAATTTTTAGACGTAACGGATTATCCGCTAAAGTATGCGGACGATGTCATGCTGGACAAAATGCTCGAACTCTATCAGCCGCGGTCGCGAACATTGGTGGAGATGGCCCACAATTGCCGATTTTTCCTTACCGAACAGGTGGAATATGATTCCAAGGCAGTGGAAAAAGTCCTGAAGAAAGAAGGCGGAGCGGGCATTCTTGCCGAGTTGGCGGGTCGGCTGGAACAAGTCGAACCGTGGACGGTGGAAACAATCGAAAAGTGCATCGATGGGTACTGCGCGGAAACACAAAAACATATTTCCAAGATAGCTCAGCCGATTCGCGTGGCGGTAACCGGATCGGCTGTAAGCCCGCCGTTGTATGAGACGCTGGATGTATTGGGGAAGGAAAAGACGTTGAAGCGAATTTTACAAGCATGTAAATTATAACCACAGAGATCGCAGAGGACGCAAAGAGAAGATTTATATTAAGAAATTCTTTCTCTGTGCTCTCTGCGAACTCTGTGGTTTAATACTCTGTGAATTTGATCCGCGATTAAGGAAAAAAACAATGACAGAAAAAGCACGTAGCACGACGATATTGACGATCCGGCGAGGCAATCAGGTGGCGATGGGCGGTGATGGCCAGGTAACGCTGGGTGATGTGGCGCTGAAGCATGACGCGATAAAGATTCGGCGTTTGGCGGATGGCGCAGTCTTGTGCGGGTTTGCCGGCTCGGCGGCGGATTCCTTGGCCCTTGTGGAACGGTTTGAGTCGCGTTTGAATGAGAGCAAGACGAACATTCGACGGGCCGCGATTGCCTTGGCCAGGGATTGGCGGACGGATCGGATTTTACGGCGATTCGAGGCGATTTTGGCGGTGGCGGATAATCAAACATCGCTGATTATATCCGGGTCGGGCGATGTGATCGAGCCGACGGATGGGATTATCGGAATCGGGTCGGGTGGGAATTATGCTATTTCCGCGGCCAAGGCTTTGATGGCCAACACCCAACTCGACGCTAAAACCATCGTCCAGGCGTCGCTGGAAATTGCCGGTGAATTGTGCATCTATTCAAACAAAAATATTCATATCGAGACGATTGCGATTTAAGCGACAGGAGAGAAAATAATGGCAGTGAAAGAAGACAATGTGGAGCAGGGAATTTCCGCGATGATCAGCCGTGAGGCGGAATTGACACCGGTGAAAATCGTGGAGGAGCTGGATAAATATATCATCGGTCAGCAGGCGGCCAAGCGGTCGGTGGCGGTCGCTATTCGAAATCGCTGGCGCCGGCTGCAGTTGGACCAGCAACTACAAAAAGAGGTCGGACCGAAAAATATTCTGATGATCGGTCCGACGGGGGTTGGAAAGACGGAAATTGCCCGGCGATTAGCCCAGATGGTCAAGGCGCCGTTTATCAAAGTCGAAGCGACGAAATATACGGAAATTGGTTATCATGGCCGGGACGTGGACGCGATCATTCGAGACCTTCTGGAACTGTCGATCCGCATGGTGCGCGGGGAATACGCGGAAAAAATCAAAGACCAGGTGGATCATCAGGTGGAAGAGCGGTTAATCGATTCGCTGCTGCCGGGGAGGCACGGCGAAGCGGCAGAGGATGACGAAGCCCGTCAGCGGCATGAGCGGACACGCGGCAAATTGCGGGAACAGCTTCGAGCGGGTGGGCTGGAAGATAAGCTGGTGGAGGTCGTGGTGGAAGAAAAGGCGATTCCGATGGGGGTGATGACTCCGATGGGATTTGATCAAATGGATGAAGAATTCCAGGGAATGTTTGAAAAATTACTGCCGTCGCGGACGCAGACGAAAAAGATTCCTCTGCACGAGGCGCGGAAAATCATTCGGGCCCAACAGCTCGAAGCCATGTTGGATCGGGAGAAAGTAACCCTGGAAGCGATCCGGCGGACGGAAAATACGGGATTGGTTTTTATCGACGAGATCGACAAGGTTTGCGGTCCCGAGTCGGCCCACGGGCCGGACGTGTCACGACAAGGCGTACAGAGGGATTTGCTGCCCATAGTCGAAGGCTGCGCGGTAACCACGCGGCATGGGACGGTGCGGACGGATCATATTCTTTTCATAGGGGCCGGAGCGTTTTCCCGGTCGAAACCGTCGGACCTTATGCCGGAACTTCAGGGCCGATTCCCAATCAGGGTGGAACTGAAGGAACTTTCCAAAGCCGATTTCGTCCGCATCCTGCAAGAGCCGGAAAACGCGTTGACCAAACAACAAAAGGCCCTGTTGGCCACGGAAGGGGTGGATATCGATTTTAAGCCCAAAGCGATCGACGCGATGGCACTGATCGCTTACCAGGTCAACCAGAGCGCACAAAATATCGGAGCAAGACGGCTTTACACGATCATGGAAAAACTTCTGGAAGAGGTCAGTTTCGATGCCCCGAAATTCAAAGGCAAGAAAATCGTGATCGATGAAAAATATGTGAAATCGCATCTGGAAGAACTGGCGAAAGATGAAGATCTATCGAAGTTCATATTGTAATAAATTAAATATCCAATATCCGACACTCAACACCCAACATCCAAGTTAAGAATGGAGAAAGACAGATTGGACAGCGAGAAAAAACAAAAATTTGATCTCGAAGAACGGCTGATTAGCTTTTCGGTTCGAGTCTTGAACATAGTGGAAGCGTTACCTGAAACGCGCGTTGGAAATCATATTGCCGGACAACTTGTGCGTTGCGGTACTTCGCCGGCTTCAAATTACGCCGAAGCACAAAGCGGAGAATCCCGCTGTGATTTTATCCACAAAATGAAAATCGCCTTAAAGGAATTGCGAGAAACACGTATTTGGTTGCTGATTATTCAGCGCAAGTCATTAATCTCACCAACGAAAAAGTTAGATGCTATTTTGATCGAATGTGGCGAGCTAAATTCGATCTTTTTCAAAAGTATTGAAACGGCGCAGCGTAACAACAAAAATAGGGGAAGTAATTTTTCTTGTTCTTCACTTGGATGCTGGATATTGAGTGTCGGATATTGGATATTATATGAAATCCAAACGTAAAATTTGCGTACTTACCGGAACGCGTTCGGAGTATGGCCTGCTTCGTTCGCTGATGCGCGCAATCGAGGCGAACCCCCGGCTGGAGTTGCAGGTGGTGGTTACGGGAATGCATCTTCTGAAGGAGTTCGGCCGCAGTGTGGATTTAATCCGTGCCGACGGATTTAAGATTTCCTCGGCTATTTCGATGTACAAGACCGCTGCCGATGTCCGGAGCGAACTGCCGGCCAGTGTGGCTCGGTTGGTGGATAAACTGGGCAAATGTGTACTGGAGCACCAGAGTGATTTTATTGTGGTTCTCGGAGATCGGGTCGAAGCCTTGGGCGGCGCGCTGGCGGGTCTGACGGCCAATGTTCCGATTGCCCATCTTCATGGTGGAGAATTGGCGGCGGGGGATATGGATGATCGCATCCGTTTTGCCATAAGCGCACTGGCCTCTTTGCATTTTGTCTCCACGACGGATGCGCAAAAACGTTTGCTTCGAGCCGGTGAGCCGCCGGATCGGATTTTTGTGGTCGGGGCGATGGCGATGGATGAAATTTTTCAGGCCCGTCGGTCGTTTGATCCCGGTCAACGAAAAGAATTCCGGCGAAAAATAAATTTGCCCGCAGACAAACCCATGCTCGTGGTGGTGCATCATTCGTGCGGATTTGGAACGGACCGGGAATATCGTTACATGGAAAATATTTTTCGAGCGGTCAAGGGCTATGACGGAATCGTTATCGGACCTAACAACGATCCGGGACACTCCGGTATCCGCCGGGCAATCCGGGAAACTTTTTCCACACGAAAGAAAATGTCAGCCGGCGGTTCCTGGAGTTATTTTGACAATCTTTCCAGGGAGGATTTTCTTATGGCACTGTGGTCCGCGGATTGCCTGGTTGGCAACAGTTCCAGCGGTATTCTGGAAGCCAACGCGTTATATACGGCGGTGGTTAATATTGGACCTCGCCAGGCCGGTCGACAGCGAAATGGAAACGCGATTTTTGATTGTAATTATGGCCTGCAAGAAATTAAATCCGCTATCAGAGAGGCATTAAACTTCTCAAAAACCCATAAAATCCACTCACTAAGCCAATTTGGCACGGGCCAAGCCGGGGAAAAGATCACACAAGTCCTCTCCCAAGTCAGCCTGAACCGCAAATTAATCGTAAAAACTCATTTTTAAGGTTAATATCGTCTCTTGGTTTACCGAAAATAGGACAGGTTGGAAGTTGCAATTGGATTTAGATCACTTAATGAAGGGAAAAGAAGGGAAAAGCGAGGATGGCATTGTCCTTAGTAAATGACGGAAAAGTAGCGAAGGCGATTCAGCAGGTGACGCAGATTGCAACGTTGCCGGAAGTTACCACCAAGATCGTTCAGGTGGTCGAAGACCCGCGCTCGACCGCCAAAGATCTGCAAAACATCATCAAGCATGACGTTGCTCTTTCCGCAAAAATATTGAAAGTCGTGAACTCCGCGTTTTACGGGTTACCTCGGCAGGTCAGCAGCGTGGACCGGGCGATTGTGCTTCTGGGGTTAAGCACGGTGAAAAATATCGCGGTGGCCACCTCGATGACCAAACTGTTCAGCGGGCAGCACATTTCCAGCAAGTTTACCGCCAAAGACCTTTGGCAGCACAGTTTGGCTTGCGGAGTGTTTTGCAAAATGATCGCTCAGACCCGGCGGATGGAAAATGCCGATGAATTGTTTGTGGCTGGCTTGATGCACGATTTGGGGATCGTGGTCGAAAAACAGGTTTTCCCGCAAGAGCTGGCGGAAATTATCGACGAAACACAGAAGAACCATTCGGACCTTTGCCAGGTCGAGCAGGAAAAACTAGGAGCCGATCATCAGGCGTTTGGAACCGCCCTGGCCGGAAAATGGAAATTTCCACATCTTTTCCAGCTGACGACCGGTTATCATCATCAACCTTTCAAAACTTCAGAACAATATCAGGAAATAACCGCAATCGCTCATCTGGCCGATGTCCTGGCCATGAAAAAGAATATTGGTTTTACTTTGGAAAACCTCCACTACGAACCGGAAGTTCTTGCCAAACTTGGACTTGCGGAAGAACAATTGGGCGAGCTTTTTGACGCCTTCGATGAAAAATTCGAAGTGGCCGAAATGGTCATGAAGTAATTTTAAAAGACACTGCTTCTCGCAAAAAATACCGCCTTGAATTTTCAGTTGACCCACTCCTACCGATGTGTTAGAAATCTCTTGAGCGTTGGGCTCTTTTGAACAGGTAGGTTTTATGCCAAAAAAATCTGATGATTTATCCAAACTCCGCCACGAGATCGATCAGCTTGATGAGCAACTTGTACACTTATTGAATCGCCGAGCAGAAGTAGTGGTCCAGATCGGCAAACTCAAAAATCGGTCCAATGAGGCGATTTATGTCCCGGACCGGGAAAAAAAGGTTCTGGACCATGTGCGAACCGTCAACAAAGGTCCGCTACCGGACAAGGTGATCTCGGCCATTTATCGGGAACTAATGAGCGGATGCATCGCCCTGGAAAAACCCTTGAAGGTCGGCTATCTGGGACCGGAGGGAAGTTTTTCCAATATCGCGGCGGTGCTGAAATTCGGAGCGGCGGTAGAATATGTTCCCCTTCCCGATATTCGCAGCGTATTTATGGATGTCGCCCGGGGGCACTGCAATCTGGGAATGGTTCCGGTGGAAAATTCGCTCGGCGGGTCCGTGATCGATACGCTGGACGCGTTTCTGGAACTCGATGTTAAAATTTGCGCGGAGATGATTTTCCGCATCCACCATAATCTGCTTGCCAATTGCCCCCTGGAACAGATTCGGGTTATTTACTCCAAACCCGAAGTCTTCGCCCAATGCCGAAACTGGCTTTCCATGCAGATGAAAGGGATACAAACCGTTCCTGTGGCATCGACCTCGCGGGCCGCCGAACTGGCTGCCCAGGAACCCAATGCTGCTGCCATCGGATCGACCCTGGCCTCGGAACTTTACAAATTAGCCGTCGTGGATGAAAATATCGAAGATAATCCCAATAACTTTACGCGATTCTTTGTCATTTCCCGTTATACCGCCAAGCCGACCGGTCAGGATAAAACAGCGATTCTATTTGCCACCGCCCATCGTGCCGGCACCTTGGCCGACGTGCTCGATATCTTCAGAAAGTACAAAGTCAATTTGACCAATATCGACACCCGACCATCTGGAAACCAGACGTGGGAATACTACTTCTTTGTCGATACCGAAGGTCATTATGAAGATCCGCAGGTGCAGGCGGCCATCGCGGAGGCCCGGGAACATTGCCTGTTGCTGTCCGTTCTCGGCTCCTTTGCCAAAGCCACCGAACCGATAGAAAAATAAAGTCCAACCGCATCCATTTGGCCTCTATTGTGCCACGGTCGGCTTGTCCGACCGTGTTTTTAAGACACGGCTGGACAAGCCAGCCGTGACACAATACTATCTTCTGGGTCTTGCGTCATGCTTATCCTTCGACGGTTGATCTTCCTGTCTCCTGGATTTGGGTTTGATGTTTGAGTCTGTTCTGGGCTTAATGGTTGTGTCGGTCCTGAACCCCTGACTGACCCGGGGTTTTATATTCGTGTCAAACTTGGGCATCAACGGCTTGGGCGGCGGAGCAATCATTCGATTTTTGATGTCTCCGGGTTTTTTCGTAAACACATAGGCGGGTATTTTCACGTTCTGCCGGCTGAAGACATTGCCACCCTTATTGGTTTTGCCTCCCTGAAGCTCCCATTTCGACCGTTGGTTCGAGAACTTCGAGAATTCTTTTTCCTGAGTGACGAATTTCTGGCGATGCTCCTGAGGCAACCGTTCAAATCGCATGGGCAGGTTCTTGCCGGCGGTGAGGTCTTTGAAGGATCTGGCGATCAGGAGATTCCTTCGATCGCGTTCAGGAAGGCGTTCGATTTTCGGCTGCAAGGTCCGCATAGATGTAAAGGTCCGTGCCGGCCTCAGAGCGGGATTGTCTTGTCGCGATTTATACTCGACGCGAAGACGTTCCCCCCAGTGAGGATCGTCCCGACGGTGCTGCCACTGTGCGTAGGCAAAAATCGGATCGTATCTATGGCGTTTCGCGGCGATTTCGAACCATGGGTGAATTCCTCGTTTCGCGTATGTTGTCGCATAGTAATCCCCGAAGTAATAATGCTCGTACCGCGGCCTGGCAAAGAGATGTGCGGTCAACGCACCGATATCGATCACCACGGACGGGGAAAAGAAAAAGCTTTTACGCACATAGGCTGACCGCTGGATATAAACGGGAGCGAAGAGAATTCCCCGCTGTCTGATCGGATAATCCCAATGGCCATCGACGAACACATATCCGCTGGGAGTCCACACGTAATGCGCGGGAACCCACACCCAATCCTGCCGTGCGATCAGCCAGTATCCCGGTCGCCAGGCATAGCGGCCCTGAGTCCAATACCATGATCCCGGAATCCAAATGGAATCAGGTGAAAGTTGTGGACCTGAAGGTCCCTGGTCCAGATTTTCCGGCGGTGGGGGCAGATAGTCGATGGTTTGAGTATCAACGGGTGACCAGAATCCGGCGATCCATTGATATCCGGCTTCCACTCTGGTCCAATATCCCGGAACCCAGGTGTAGCCAGGAGGCGGAACTCGCCAGATACCGCTGATCCACATAAAGTCCGACTGATCGTCGTCAAAGGCCCAATACCCCGGAACCCAGACGATGGATTCACCTTCCGGCTTTTGCTCGGGTGGAATTTCCTCAATATCCTGCGGCGGGGCTTTGGAGACAATAATTCCCGGTTCGGGATTTGAACTGACCAGTTCGGCAAATGCCTCGTGAACCGGTCCGCGAGTTTGCGCCTCAACCCCTTCCTGAGCTTGCGCGGTACTGACAAATGGTCCGCTAGTTCCCCAAAAAAGCATACCCAGAACAATCACTAATCCTGCAGAACGATACCTGTTCATGGTTAACCCTCCATTTCTCCTGGAATTATAGCAGATGTTTCATGTTTGTAAATGACTAATAAGAAATGCGTTGTGTATTTTTTAGGTCAGTTGTACATTAGATATTGATACGACATTGGGATTTATTCAATTTTTTTCGAGGTATTCTTTTATGGGGAAGATTTTGGGTATCGGCGAGGTTTTGTGGGATATTTTTCCTAATGGAAAATACCTAGGGGGAGCACCGGTGAATTTTGTGTACCACTGCCGGCAGATGGGATTGGATGCGTATCCGGTTTCGCGGGTGGGGAGTGATGAGCTTGGGACAGAGTTGCTGGGGGAAATGACGACAAAAGGGATACCTACCGATTTTATCCAAATCGATCCGGACCATCCGTCGGGGACGGTTCGGGTGGAGATGACGGGTGAGAAGCATCGATTTATTATTATGGAGCCAGCGGCATGGGATTTTATTGAGGGGGACGACAAAGTAATGTCGGCGGTTCGGAGGGCGGAGGCGGTTTGTTTTGGAACGCTCGGCCAGAGGAATACAGCGTCGCAGTCGGCAATTATGGCGATGCTGTATGAATGTCAGGGGTTGGTGGTGTTTGATATTAATTTGCGCCAGAAGTTTTTTTCGCGGGAGGTGATAGAAGATTCGCTGGAGTTTTCGCATGTGTTGAAATTGAACGATGACGAAATAATGGTAATCAAGGAATTATTGGGGCTTTCGGGTCAGGGGATTGCGGAGATCGCTCGGGAGATTTTGGGGGAATATGGGTTGGACCTGGTTTGCGTGACTCGTGGAGCCCAGGGAGCGATTTTAGTGAGCGAAAAGAGGGTGGTGGAGCAGCCGGGGACGGCGGTGGGGATCGCGGATACGGTGGGATGCGGGGATGCGGTTACGGCGGTTCTGGTGCATGGTCTGGTTTGCAAGAAAGAGCTGGAGGTCATTGCGCGGGACGCCTGTCGGGTTGGTGAATTTGTGGCGGGTCAGGCGGGGGCGACACCTGTTTGGACGGAAGAACTGAGAAAGACAATTTAATGTTCAATATCCACTGTTCAATGCTCAATATTTGAGGTAGGAAAACATAAGGTCAGGGTTCTTGCTACTTGCTCGGCGAGGTCGGTTAGTAAATCGTCGGCGTGGTGGATGGCGTGGTTTAACTCCATGGGACGATTTATTAGAGAGAAATAGGCGGTTAGGGGTGGAATGGTGAGGTGGGCATCCTTTCCGATGGAACCTACCAGGGCGATGGCGGGGATATTTTGGGCGTGGGCGAGTTGGGCGACGCGGTGACAGACTTTTCCGTGAACGGACTGGCTGTCGATTTGTCCTTCGCCGGTTAGACAAAGATTCGCGTTTTTGAGACGGTTGGTGAGATTAACGGTTTTGGCGACCAGGAGACTTCCACTTTCCAGTTTGGCTCGGCAGAAGGCGAGGAGAGCGGCACCTAGTCCGCCTGCGGCACCGGAGCCTGGGGCGGATTCAATATCAATGCCTAATTGATCGCGGATGACGTTCGCGTAATGCTTTAAATTCTGGTCGAGGATTTCTATCATTTCGGGGGTGGCGCCTTTTTGTGGGCCGAAGACGCGGGCGGCGCCTTTGGGTCCGGTTAGGGGGTTGTCAACGTCGGAGGCGATCAGGATTTCGGTTTGGGCGATTCTGGGGTCGAAATCGGTAAGGTCTATTTTTGCCAGTTTTTTCAGGCCTCTGCCTCCGTGGGGAATGGGTGATCCATTTTCGTCGAGAAGTTTTGCGCCGAGAGCTTGGATTGCGCCGGCACCGCCGTCGACGGTGGCGGAACCTCCGATTCCGATGATGATTTTTTTTGCTCCGTGGTCGAGGGCGGACTTGATCAATTCGCCGGTGCCGAAGGTGGTTGTGAACATTGGGTTTCTTTGGTCCGGTCGGACGAGTGGTAGTCCTGAAGCGGCGGCCATTTCGAGGACGGCAGTGGAGTTGTCGTTGAGGAGTCCGAAGGTTGCTTCGACGGGTTGGCCGAGGGGTCCGGTGACCATGCAGGAGATGAGAGAACCGGAGGCGGATTGGATCATGGCCTGGACGGTTCCTTCTCCTCCGTCGGCCATGGGGATCAGGTCGTAGTGGGCGTCTGGGAATATTTTTTTGAAACCGGATTCGACGGCCTTGGCGGCCTGGAAGGCGGTCAGGGATTCTTTGAAGGAGTCGGGGGCGATTATGATTTTCATTGTTTTACCTCAATTTATAATCGGTCGACGCACCGGCGCTGCTAAACAAAGATTAAGAACTACTGGAGTTTGAGTTGGACGGTGGCGGAATAGACCATGTTTCCCCGGATTCGCATTACGCCGAGGGTAGCGGTTTGACCCGGACGCGCGGATTCCAGAATTTGGCCTAGCTCGTCGAGGGAATTGATTCGATAGTTATCGAGCTGGAAGACGATATCGCCTTTTCGGATTTTTGCCTCGGCGGCGGGTGAGTTGGAGATGGTTCTTTCGACGACGAGGACGGGTTGATCCGTGAGACCCATTTGCTGTGCTTGCCGGGCAGAGAGGGAACTTAAGACCATGCCGAGATGTTTTCGGGCGAGGGTGAGGCCGTTGGGTTTGGGTTTGACTTTGAGCGGGATGGAGATGTTGATATTCCTGTCTTCGCGGGTGATGGTGAGATTTAATTTTGTGTTGGGTTTTTTTTCAAGCAGGGCGACGTATAAGTCGATGGGGTTTTGGATTTTATTGTCGTCGTAGGCGGTGATGATATCGCCTGGTTGGAGTCCGGCGGCACGGGCGGGGGAATCTTCGTTGACGGACATGACACGAATGTGATTGGATTGATATGACGTTAATCGAAAGCCGAGGTTGATCCTATTGATTTTTTCGCTGCTTAAGAGATCGGGGAGAATTTGGTTGAGGGTTTGGACGGTGATGGCGAAGCCGAGGTTCTGGGCGTCGCCTCGGATGGCGCTATTGATGCCGACAAGCTCGCCGTTGATGTTGAGCAAGGGTCCGCCGGAGTTTCCGGGGTTGATGGCGGCATCGGTTTGAATGAGGTTTGAATATTTTTGGTTGTTGGAAAAGCTGAGGGTGCGATCGATCGCGGAGACGACTCCGACGGTGACGGTGTGCTGAAGTCCCATGGGATTTCCGATGGCGATGACGGTTTCGCCGATCATGAGGCTATCACCGCAAAGCGGTAATGCGTGGAGGGATTTTCCTTTGGGATTGATTTTGATGACGGCAAGGTCGTTTTTGAAATCGGGATAAACGGCTTGCGCTTTGGCAGTAGTTTGATCGGCGAAGCTGACGGTAACTTCCTGGGCTCGCTGGACGACGTGAGCGTTGGTAATGATATATCCGTCCTTATGGATGATAAAACCGCTGCCGAGGGAATGGACGGGGACCTCTTGTTCGGGGAAGAAGTGGAAGATGTCATTTGCATCTTCAGTTTTCATGAGAGTGGTAGTGCTGATATTGACGACGGCGTCTTTTTCAGCGCGGACGGCGCGAACGACATCGGTTTCGCGGCGGGCGCGTTTGGTCGAGTCGGGATCTTCGGCGCGAAGGGAAAGAAAGGGGGTTAAAACCAGAATCAACGATATTGCTTTGGTCAGTGTTTTCATTTTTTTATCTCATCTATGTTTTGTAATAGATAATAATAGGCGCGATCGGGGTTTTGTCAAGGATAGATGGGAAGTCGAAATATGAGGGGTCCGCGAAGAAGTAAACCGATATTATGTTTTTTGAGGAATGGACACCTAAACTATCTGGAGTTGTGATTTTAAGTTTTTGAAGACCTGGTCTACCGAAATTTCGTGCATGCAGGGAGGGATTTGAGATTCGGGGACCTGTGTGCATTGGCGTTTATAACATGGTGAACATGGTTTGGCGGATTTTACTATACTTTGGGGGCGGCGGTAGGGACCGGTGCGTTGAGGGTTGGTGGGGCCGATGATGGCGGTGACGGGAATGTTTAAGGCGACGGCCATGTGCATGGGACCGGAGTCATTGCAGACGAGGGCTTTGGAGTTGGCGAGGACGGCTAAGAGTTCTGGAAGCGTGGTGTGGGCGGTGAGGTCGAATATTTTGGGGTTGTTTGCTTTCTGAAGAATCGATTCGGCGAGGGGTTTTTCGGATCGCCCGCCGACGAGGACTACGGGGTAGTTTAGTTGGGTTACGATTAAATTGGCGAGTTGGGCGAATTTTTCTGTGGGCCAGCGTTTGCTGGGCCAGGTTCCGCCTGGGGCGAGAGTGATAAATTGGTTTGGTTTAAGATCGCGTGCGTGGAGGAAGTCGTTTATTTTTTGTTTGGCGGAGTCTTGGATGTGGAGGATGAATTTTGGAGCGGTTAAGTCCAGGTCCAAGAGAGAGTCGAGGGCGGCGATGCGGTCTACGATGTGGGTATCGTGGGGTAATTGTGGGATTCGGTGGGTGTAGAATATCCATCCGAGTTCTCGTTTTTCGGCGGGCCCGATTCGTACTGGAGCTTGGGTGGTCCAGGCGAGGAATCCGCTTCGAAACAGGCCTTGCAGGTCGATGACCAGGTCGAAACGTTCCTGTCGGAGTATTTTGAGAAAAGCCATGAAACGTTTTGTGACGGACCAACTGTGGGTGAGGTATCCGTATCGTCGGCGGTTGAATTCAATCAGATCGTCGAGGAGAGGATGGCCTCGTAGGAGATCGGCGAGATGGGAGGCGATGAGCCAGGTGATTTTGGCGTTTGGGTAACGATTTTTTAAAGCAGGGAGAATGGGCAGAGCACAGATGATGTCTCCGGCGGCGGAGGGTTTGATGATGAGGATGTTCTTGTATTCGGTTTTGGCGATGGTTGACATAGGTAAAGAATAGAGTTAAAAATGAAAAATACAAATAATGACTAATATTTTAACGAGTTTTTTCGATAAATAGAAAGGCCAAAATATGAAAACAGAGTATACCATATCCTGAATGACATTTTCCAGTCTAAGATCGCAAAAAGTTCAAGCCGAAGTGAGGCTAGAACTTTATCACTTTCCCAGTGCTGCAGGATTCGCGTGCTGCCAGGGCCACTTCTACGGCCAGACGTCCTTCCGCCCAACTGCTCTTGGGTTTTTTGCCGGTATGGCACGTGTGCAGAAAATCCTTGATCATGCGATCATCGGATCCGCCGTGTCCGCTTTTCATCATCTCGCTAAGATCATAGGTATATTTGCGTTTGCTGTGGCGCTCGGTGCATTCGATGGTCCCTTTTTCCATATCCGCTTCCGCCATGCCATCGGTTCCGATCACTCGCATTTCGCGAGAACTGCGGCTGGCCAAAACGTTGACGGTATAAGTGGTACGGATATCATTTTTATACGTGACGACGGCGATTCCGTTATCAAACGTATCTTTGTCCGAAGTGAACAGGCACAGGTCCGAAGGTTCCTTGCCGAACTTTTCCGAGGTTAGGCGAAATTCTCTCCAAAGTCCGCCTTTTTCTTCCGATTGAGTGTCAAACACGTCATAATAATCGGGGCATTCATATTGCAGTTCGCATTTTCGGCATTGCTTGGCGGCTTTGGGCTTGGAGTGATAGTGCGACAGATTGGCCGTTGCATAGACGGTTTGTGGTTCCGCCCCCGCCATCCAGTTCAGCAGGTCGAAGTCATGACAGGCTTTAGTGATCCACAGCCCTCCCCCGAACTTCTGTAGGCGATTCCAGCGGCGAAAGTAGGTCTTTCCACCGTAGTAGTATTCGTTGGCCTCGATGGTCGTGATTTTCCCCAACCGGCCGGAGGCGATCAACTCGTGCATGGTTTCATGGACCGGATCATGACGCAGATTAAAACCCAGATAAAAAACCGCGGGTGATTTCTTGGCCGCATTGATAATGGTGTCGCAATCCTCAAGCGTCGTCGCCATGGGCTTTTCGCAAAAAACGTGAATTTTGGCTTTCAAAGCGGTTACCGCCGTTTCCACGTGGGCATAATCCGGAGTGCAAATGAAGATCATGTCGGGTTTAACCTGTTGAACCATTTTTTCCGTATTATCGAAAACTTCAGCGTTCACCCCATAAATTCTGGCCAGTAGGCGTCCTTTTTCGGGAATGATATCGGATAAAGCGACGATTTCTCCTTCACTTGTATGTTGGGAAAAATAGTGAAGAAACGATGTCGTTCGGCTACCGGCCCCGACGAGGGCTACTCGAACTTTTGGCCGGATGCTATTACCGGGAACTTCTGTCTGTTTCATGTGTATGACCTAACTCCTATTTCATTAGTGGACATTCATGTCCGCAGCTCGTATTTGATCGCAACGGATGAAAAAAGTCAAGCGGTTAAAAAAACAGAATTCACAACAACCGCAAATCGCCGGCTGGCTTTCTGGACGACCTGGGGGCCGAAGCGATGCGGGTGTGTCTGGAGAGCACGACCAACTCGCGGCCATTCATCAGTCCCTGGTCATGGATACAGGAATAGATACATAATAATGTATAAAACCACTGCTACGGCGATCATTCCCGCGGTGATGGTTGCCCAGAGGAGCAGGATGGCCAGGGGGAGGGCGCGAAGATTATCCATTCGGCTGGTTTTGTAGACCACGGAAATGCTCAGTGTCAGGGGAAGCAACATCCACAGGCGCGAACTGTCATAGACGAACGGTTTTAAGAAGATCATGGCCATTATTAGGTTGTTCACGCGCTCGTCCCTTTAAATTTTCTGGTCGTTACGTCCAAAATAACGAAGATATTAAGTAACCCGGCCATGCCGGTATAAATGGTCGATAGATCGAGGGTTTTACTGTAAGAACGCATCGCACCGGGGAGAGTTCCGATCAGCATGGAAAGTATGGTGTACCCGCCGGCGAAGCCCTGGGCGAAAAACCAGTAGGTATTCGTTTTAATATTCACCGTGCTCAGGGCGCCGCCGATGAGGATTCCGATCCAGAAGGTCATGGTAATGGCGATAAAATAAATGACGCCGCGAATTCGATCGCCCATGTACCAGTGGCCTGCGCCGGGGATGAGCCAATTCAAAAGCATTGCCCAAGCCACGTCTTGCTGTTTTTTTTCATCGGCCATTTTTGAAATTTCCTTATGATTACATTCCGGAGTACGGACAACCGCCGGAGGGGCAATGGCCCGGTTGGCATCCGGCGTCGGCGCACATACTCTCGCCGGCAGATAAATTGGCGCTGGACGACCCGACACCGAAGCAACTTAGTTGCTGTTTTGCGATTGCCCCGCAGGCGGGACATTTCTCTCGCGAATTTTTTACCATTTTACTTTTCAGCAGCTCAAACTTTTTGCCGCATTTTTCGCAGACATATTCATAAATAGGCACCGTATGCTTCTCCCATCAAAATAAGTCGCCAGGCGGTTTATAAACCGTTGCTGTTATTATTACGTTAAAGGCCTCCCTTTTCAACTTAGTATAAAAAAACATTATGTAACCATTTCATATCCCCCCTTGTGCCACGGTCGGCTTGTCCGACCGTGCTCTTAAGACACGGCTGGACAAGCCAGCCGTGGCACACGGTTACATATTATTTTTGCTTGGCCGGGATCGGGATATCCAGATAGGCCATAACTTTTTTGATATCGTCCCAGACTTTGGCTTTTTCGGGTGGATTTCGCAGCAGGTACGCCGGGTGAAAGGTCGGGATCAATTGTACCACCTCGCCGGTTTGTGTGCCGGGACCATCGAGATGATAATCGAAAAAATGTCCTCGGGTGTGGCTGATGGTATCTTGAACGTCGGGTAAGAGCGCTCGGACGGCCGACGCTCCGAGGGCGACGATGACTTTGGGATGAATGATCTGCAATTGCCGGGTCAGATAAGGCGAGCAGGCGATGATTTCATCCGGGGTGGGTGTTCGATTCTGCGGCGGGCGGCACTTGAGGACATTGCAGATGTAAACCTGTTCGCGTTCGAGACCCATGCCTTTGGTAATGATATCGGTAAGCAGTATTCCCGCCCGCCCGACAAAAGGGCGGCCAAGCTTGTCTTCTTCAAACCCCGGAGCTTCTCCGACGAAAACGATCTCAGAGCCGGGATTGCCTTCCCCGAAAACGAGGTTCGTGCAGCCTTTCCTCAACCCGCACTTTTCGTTTTTACGAACCTGGGCTTCCAGTTCGGCCAGCAATCGCTGTTTTTCCTTTAGGCTGAGTTTATTGGGAATCACCGAGGAGCTTGTTACTGGTACGGCACAGGGTTCCTGATCCTTTGGAACATATTTGATCCCCCAGAATTTCAGAATCTTTTTTGTCGCGGATTTAGCCATTGCTTGATCCTTATTTTCTATTTTTGAAAAAGCCGGAATAACTCTTTGACCTTCAAATAATTTGATTGTCGAATTATAGGGTATCCAGCCCATCGTAACAAGAAGTCTTCAAAACGTTACGAGCAATCAATTTTTCTTTTTTGTCTCTTGAACGGCGGTTAAGATTTTTAACAACTCTTTCTTGGTAGCGGGTCCGCCCAGGTCTGGATATTCCTGCTGCCGGGCGACCACGGCGGCGGCGATTTGGCCGGGATCGGAACCCAACGCCAAATGAGCGCGAAGATTGATGATTAAGGCATGCCAGTACCGATTGTCAGCGGGAGAACTATTTTGCAGATCGGCCATTGTTATCCGGACGGCATCAAGATATTGTTTTTGATTCAATGCCATCCTGGCTCGGGCAAGATCAAGATCGAGTGAATTATTTTTCTCAGGAAATTTCGTTATTAATTGACTAAATTGTTCATATTGTCCCGCATCCACGGACGTGACGATATAATCAAGATGAAACCGGTTGACCAGATCGGCAGAAAGATTTTTTGACTTCAAATATTTCGTGTTAATTAGTTGGGCTAGATTAAATCCGGCGAGTGATAAATCATCCGCCGGCGCCAGCGGGTCGGCCTCTTTTGCAAGCACTGCCTGATGAATGGATTCAAGAACGCAAGCGGCGGCGGTGATGATGATCTCTCTAGGGGGTAATTCATTTTTATCGACCAGCTTTTTGGTCAGATGAATTGCCTCAAAAAGACTCCCCGTCGTGGCGGTTTGGATTAGCGTCATGATCTGGGAGATAACGGCGGACTTCGATGTTTTTTCGTATTGCGCCAGGATGGGTCGATATTGCCTCAGAATCGCTTCGGCCCGACTGCCTCGCCCCACCGCCGGATCGGATAGCACGTTGGCTGTGGCCAGGATTGCCTCGGCCATTAATTGCGCCTGGTTGTTGTCGAGGGTCCATGTCGCCATCGCTTCCGGTTGTTTTTGTTTGGCCGAGGCGATTAAAACCAGTTCGCGGCAGGCAGACTCGATCTGGTCGGCTAGAAGTTGCGCCATTGAATCAGGCTGCGTGGAAGCACCCACGGGCGATTGGGCTTGTTTCGTAAACTTTCTGGAAAGAACAAGAACCGTGGCGGCCTTGGCTTGAAGGTACATCGGCGAGCCCGGTGGAACCTGCCGGACCCATTGCAAAGCCTGGTTGAATTCTCCGCTCTGTGAAAATTCCTCCGCCATCAGCAATTTAAACTGATCCGCGGATTCGCTTTGCGGAAATCGCTCCAGTAATCGCCCGGCATCGGTGATAAAGAGCGACCGTTGTTTTACATTCGGCGCAGACCGATAGGCCAACCAGGAGAGTCTGGCCGATTCCGCCAAAATCTCTGACGCATGTAAATTTTGATCCAAACCTCCCGCCTGATGAAGAACCTTGACGGCATCGGAAAATCGACCTTCCTGTTCCAGCGTCCGGGAAAGAAATAGGGCTGCGGAAATTTTTAAGGCCACTGGGGCCTCCCGACGGGACAAAAGATTTTCAAACTCACTTTTCGCCAAAGGCAGTTTTTTAAAATTCACCGACTGTTCCGCATGGGCGTAAAGCTCAATGTCGGCTAACGAATTCTGCGAGCACGATTTTGAATATTCCAGAATCTTTGGAAAAGCAAAAACACAAAGCCTCGGCTTTTCCATCAGCACTGCCGTGATTTTTTTCCAAATTCGGTTTCGAATGGTAACATCGGTTTGCTCGTCAGCGGAGAGCATCTTCAGCCGGGCTTGGCCCTCCAACAATCCCAGAGCAAGAGCCGCCATCTCTTGCCGTGAGGGTTCGCTTTTATAAAAGCCCGCCTGCTGAGCAGAGGTAATGATTTTAATCGCTGCCTGCGGTTGGTTTTCCGCCAAGGCTAAAAGAGATTGCTCGATATCGGTAAAAAGAAAATATGTCGCGGGAAGCATCTTCCTCGCCTGTGATAACATCGGTTTTGCCTGCGAACATTTTCCGAGCATTCTCGCTACGCCGGCGGCCAGAAGTTTTCTGCTCCCGTCCGTCCCCAGACGATCCAGAAGATCGCTCAATTGATAAAGAATCTTCACCTGCCGTGGACTGTCCGGCTCGAACAATTTCGCCCGATGAAACCAGCACCATGCCCGTAAATAATCCGATTGCAGCACCGCCGCCGCATACAACTCCGGTAAGCCCTGGCGATTGATCTGGGTAAGCTGCGCATTATCCAGATGCTCGAACCGGCTGAGTTTGGCTTTCAGAAATTCTTTAGCCGCGTTGACCTGCCGTTCCACCTGATCCAGCCCCGTCTGGAACACCTGGCGCTGCTGAGGCGGAAGATCCAAATTTAATAGTTGAACAAACGCCCACGACCCAAGCTTTTCATTCAAAAGATCGCTCGCGTAACGAACCCGCCAATTAGCGGAAAGCGGATGTTCCGGATAAGACTCTACGCGATCCAATTCAAGTTGTAAAAGCGTCTCCATCGCCTGATTTCGTTTCTGGGGGTCCTTGGTCCTGCGATAGTCCAGCCAGGCCTTTCCGATCTGCTGAGCCAGCAAATCCAAATCCGAAACCGGCGGATGCTGCTTGTCATAAACCTTCAGCCATTCATCAAACCCCCGATCTATCAACCCTCGGCGAAACAATTCATTGTCCAACCGATAATCCATCCGCGCCGATTCAGCAAATGTCCAAATTGGACATGCGATGAGCAAAACGAAAATCATGAAAAGGGTGAGCCAGGATTTGCCCTTCCGATTGTCATCGTCCGGCTTGACCGGACGATCCAGATGTGACTTTCCGGTCGCAAAAGAAAAGAACTGGATTCCCGCCTGCGCGGGAATGACGGAAAGAAAATCCAAAATCCAAAATCTAAAATCCAAAATAGCTTTCATTTCCAGCTCGCAAACACAACATTTTTATATTTCGCCCGCAAACAAGCGTTAAAGGCATTGACGACCTGGTCCCAGGAGGTTTGGGGTTTGGCGGCGATGATGACCGGAGTCTCCTCTGTGATCCCTGGCTTTTTCGTCATCTGCGCCAACAGGGAATACAGGTCCTCGAAATTTTGAACCACCGTTAGTGTTGTCGCGTCCGACCGCACACTTGTACTGACGCGAATCAGCGTACCCGCCTTCGTATCCGCCGGTTCAAGGAAAATTTTGATCGGCACAACGGGAACTGCCAGGCTTGCGCTCGCGGAAATTCCCGTGGTCCGAGGCAGTTTGGCCGCCAGTAATCCTTCAGGAAGCGTAAACGCCGTCGCCACCAGAAAAAACACCAGAAGGTTGAACATAACATCCATCATTGGCGCGAGGTTCAACGTAAAAACATTGTTCGACCGCCGCCGCGCCAGGCGTCTCTGATGTAAAAGTTTCGTAATGTCCTTTTCGCTGGTCATAGCCCTTTCGCACCCACTTGCTTATCCTGCTCCGCAGCCACATGGACCGACGTAATGCCGGCATTTCCGATGGCTTGGAGAACTTTTTCGATTTGGGCAAATTGCATCGTCCGGTCCGCTCGGAGAACGACCGTTCCTTTGTTCGCTTGAAGTCTCGGCCCGTAGCGAAGGAGCATATCGACCAGCCCCGGCAAATCCCTGACAAGATCGGAGTTGGCCTTGATCTTCATGATCCGCCCGGAACCGTCGGAAAGCAAATTGATCACCAGTTGATTTTCAAGCTGCTTCTCTCTGGCCTGGGAGTGCACGGGCTGGGGAAGTTTGATGACCTCGCGGCTCGCCGTCGCCAGATGGGCGGCGACCATGAAAAAAACAAGCAACTGAAACACAATATCGATCATAGGGACCAGATTGATCCGTCCGGAAAAAGTCGAAAATCGGCTGATAGATTTTAGATTCGCCATGTTACGCTTTTACCTTCTCGCCAGCCAGTCGCTTAAGCTCATCGAGCGACCCTGGTTTGATCGCTCTGAGAATCTCGATCGTCTTGCTGGCGATCCTGGCCGCCGTCGCGTCGATTCGATTCCGAAACAGACCATACATCGCCAAGGCAGGAACGGCGATAATCAACCCCCAGAACGTATTGACTAGCGCTATGGAAATTCCCTCCGCCAGTTGATCGGGACGCGTAACTCCGCCCTGTCGAGCAACGTCGGCGAGCGTATTAAACGCGAGAATGATCCCATAAACCGTTCCGATCAGCCCGATCATGGGCGAGACGTTTCCGATGATGTTCAAATATTCGATTCGGCTGAACAATTTGGACGCCTGTTCCTCGGTCGCCTCGATCACGGCATATTCAGCCGCCTGCTGACCCACCGACAGTTCGGAAAGCCCTCGCCGAATCACTGTGGATAGAAAATTTTCCTCCGACTCGGCGAGATGCCAGGCGGTTTTAATGTCGCCCTTGTTGATGGCGGCTGAGAACCGATCAAAAAAATCTTCGTCCAGCAATACCGCCGGTCGAGTCCGCAGCGCATGATCGAGAATCAGTCCCAGGGTCAGGATGCTCAAAGGAATAAGAACAAACCACGTCAGGACTCCACCGTCGATAATGAACCGCTGAAAATAATTGAGCGAAATCTTTTCTCCAGGCTCCTGGGCAAAAACCGAGGGCATCAACCCAAAGAAGCAAATCAGGACCAAACTGAAACGTTTACGCAAAGTCATTTATCATCACTCCTTTTCGTGCAATAAATCCCTGGCCTGTTCGGCCAGTTGGATAACATTATAATCGGCGCTGTTTGAAAAGTTATCGATCAATTCCTGCCAAAGCGTCCGGGCGTAATCCAGATGTCCCGATTCCGAGGCCGTCTGGGCCGCATAAAATAACGCGCGGGCCGAATAATCGCTCGAGGGAAATTCCACCGCTATTTCCATAAAACTTAACGCCGCGTTTTCGTAATCCCCTTTCGCCAGTTGTGCGCGACCCTGCCAATAAAAAACACCCGGCAAATTTCGTCGAAACGCCGATGAAAATAAACGCTGCGTCACCCGTAGGGCCGAATCCACGCCGCCGACTTTAATCTTTTCCTCCGCCCAGGTATCCAACCAGGTCCCCGGTTGATCGAGTTTTTCCAGGTCCTTTTCCTCCAGCTTCCCAACGTTCAAGTCCCTGGCGACCGGCGGTTGTCGGCCTCGGTCGATCTTCTGATAAAATTTCATAAGCGCCTCCCGAACTTTCCCCGAATTGCTCGCGTCGCGCGCCTGGACCAGCTGTCTCGCCGCCAGCTCAAGCTGCACCTGGGTGGCCTTCAAATCTTTCCGGGTCGGCGAAACGGATATGACCCAATCGGGAATCTGTTTCGCCAGGTCGATATAAGTTTCCACCACCCGCTGGACCTGTCCCTGGGCCGCTAAAATATTCATCAACCGAACCTTGATCCAAATCGTGGGCCAGGAACTTTTCACACGCATTTTTTCCTGCGCCTTCTGATATATCCGAACCGCCGAATCGAACTGCCCCACTGTAAAAGATTTCTCGGCCTCGTTCAGGTCCGGCTGACCGTCAACCCGAATAAGAGCAATCTCGGAATATCCAAAAATCTGCCTCTGACCATTTTTAGTATCCAAGGTCTCGATTCGCCCTTCCTTAAATCCAACGATCCTGACGTTACGAACCGATTCCGCCGACCGCAAAAGAACCGTATCCGCCCAACCTGCGGAGACGCAGGTTAAACTCAAAAGTAAAACATAGAAAGGGGTGGCATGGGCAAGTCTTCTTGCCTGTGTTTTGAAGAGGGCGGAGCAAGCCCCGCCCCTACTGTCATTCTGAAAAAACCGTATCATTGCAATTGTTCTCCGGAAACAAATTTGTAAATCCCACCCGTCTGCTCCGCGATTCGCCGCAGCAGACTTCCGCCGGATTCCCATACATAAGCAATGGTGTTGATCTTGATTTTATGAGCCTTAGCCCCTTCGATTATTTTTTCCGCGATCTTCTCGCTGAAAATCCCATCCGTCAGAAGATAGATCAAATCCGGCTTCAATTCCAGCGCCCGCTGCAATGCCCATTGGGGATCGGTTTGTCCCTGCGCCCCGATGGAGTCGATGAACTTAAAATATTTTTCCTTATTCCGATCCGTCGCCCAGGTCAATTCACCCGCCGGCCCCTCCGCCGGTTTTCCCGCGCTGAAAAAAATAATGTGAAACTTTTGCATCGGCTGAAGACCGCTGATGCTGCGTTTGAGTTCTCGTTTGAGCGGTTCAATGCTGTCGATCATACTGGCCGAGCGATCGACCAGATAAACCACCTGATATGCGTTACCCCCGGAAGCAAAAAATCGCGTCACGGGAGCCGACGGCTGCAATCGCGCCAAATCCCCGCCCGGCAAAGACAAAGGCGTATGTCCCGTATCATTCCTCCCTGCCAAAAAACTGTTGCTCATTCCCGCCGAAGGCACACCAATCGCGATGAACGGTTCTTTATTACCACTCCCGCCCGCCGAAAGCTTTTTGGCCATACCCGTTGAAAATTCTTTCGGCGCGACCTGCTCACGAAGGTTCTTCGCGAAAGTCGTATCCTGCGGCAGATCGATATCCTGTCTGATCTTCTGAAAAAGCGGCAATCCCGGCGAGACCTTCCCCAGCCGCGCTTCGGGGATAATTTCCGGCTGCTCAGCCTTCGTATTGTATGAAACCAGCACCACCACCGACAAAATCCCAAGAGCGGTGCAGTGAACCGCCACGGAGACCACCCAAGGCCACCAGTGGGAAATTCGCCGCAATCGAACGATTCGTCGTCGGGTTTGAAAACCAAAATATTTCATACCCTAAAAGTGTACTGATTTCGGACCAAAAAGGAAAGAGCAGGAAAACATCGAAGTACAGCATTTATCAGTTTCGGAACGTAATCTGTTGGGTGGCATGGCATCGTCTTCGAGGCCATGTCGTAAGATGTTTCGAGTTTCAGGTTTTGGGTTACGCGTCTGAATCTCGTAACTCGAAACCGAGAAAAGACATGGCCTCGAAGACGATGCCATGCCACCCAAATTAAAGGAGTAGAATAAAAAAAAATGATTTTTTAGTATACTTTAATATAGTATACTGGATAAACTAAACGTCCATACTTCCAAAAGAGATAAAGGATGAAGCTGGATAATAACTGGCAAACTCAACTTCGTAAGGGATTATTGGATATCGTTATCCTGAACCTATTGCGTCATGGAAAGTATCACGGCTATGAAATGGTTCAGATGCTCAAGCAGATCGAGAGGTTGGAAATTCGGGAAGGCAATATTTACCCCATTTTGGCCCGGCTGCAAACGGATGGATTGGTTACCAGTCATTCCGAAGCATCGCGGGACGGTCCGCCGAGGAAGTATTTTGAACTGACCGCCCTGGGCAAAGAAAGCCTCGGTGATATGAACGCCCACTGGGACCGGATAAACGAAAGTATTCAGGATATAAGAAAAGGAGTTTACAAATGACCTCCGAAAGCAAACGATGGGAAGCTCTTAAATCTGAATATCTCCGCGAGGTGGAAAAGGCATTATCGTCGGTGAAACACCCCCGGCGTTATGATGTTCTGGAGGATGTGCGATTGCACCTGGATCAGCGTTTTTCCGACCTCGCACCTGATCGGCAAACACCGGAAAACCTCAGGGCGATCCTTAATGAAATGGGTCCCGCCTCCGATTATGCCGAACTGCTCGACGCAGGACCGGCTCCATCGATAGAACCCGTAAGTCAAAAAGATCAATTACAGATCGCAGTTGTCTATGGAATTTCATTTGTCATAAGTTTGTTACTGTCCTTTACAATCGCCTATAATTTCCATAATTTCTCCTTGTGGTTTCTTTCTCTTTTCCTTCCTTTGCTGATGCCCCTTCTCGTGATCAAATTAATTGTCTTTGGGTTGTTTGGATTCTATCAAGGGCGGAGTTTCTCGTTCACCTCTTTCTTAAAAATTCTCGTGGCTGGTTGGATCAGTAATTTTTTATTTGTTTTTATATTTTTTCTGGCGTGTTATGCCGCTCCGAAGATCAATCCCTCTTTTGAGAAAATAATTCCCTTTGAAAACTTTCCTCAGATAATTTTCCTTCTGGATTGGTTCTTCACACTTGTTATGGTTTGTATGATACAGGCCGTGGGAAAATATCAAAAAAATCAGGCCGTGAGTCGAAATAATCGCTTCCTGATCATCATTGCCGGGGTTGTTCTTTCCAACATAATTCTTCTTTCATTCCTTCTGCCGGAAATACTACGAAAAGCTAAAACAGATGATCGGGTTGATCATTCCACTGTGAAATCCCCCGTATCCGCCGGGGAAGAAAAAGGCAGAATCGTCGATAAAATCGATTATCCCTTTATCGACGATGCGCAGGCCGTCGGAAAATGGAAGAGTGTGGACTTTATTCAGAAAATCGAAGATTTTGAGCCGGGGGTTCAGCATTGGCCGGGAGATTTATACCTGAAGGAAATGATTCTTTTCCCCAGCGGCAGTACAGCCGGACCCTGGACGTGGACGAAAGGCTTGATTATGCATCCGGGCGATCGGACAGCGGCAAAATATAACCTCAAAAACATGAATGGTTCCATGTACATGTTCTTCGAATGGAAGAGCGGCGATTACACCATCCGGCACATGAAACCGCATTATTATGTGTTGAAAAAAGTATCATCAGGTAAATAAGACCTGGATCGATTTTTCCGAAAGGGTGAAAAATGGACGGCAAGTTAATTTTTATACTTCTTTTAAACGGTATCGGTTTGCTGGAAGTAATTTTAGGAGTACCGCTGTTTTTGGAGAAGATTCCGCCCAATGGCCTCTATGGATTTCGAACGGAAAAGACCCTTTCCAATCCGGAGATTTGGTACAAGGTCAATAAATATTCCGCACGAGACCTCATCATAGGAGGATTGGCGACGGTGGCGGTATCTATCGGTTTATTGATTTTCAGAAACAAATTAGAGGACTATTTATGCTTTGCCGTATTTCTCGTGATCGTAAATCTCTGTCCGGCCATCGCCATCATAAGGGGTTTGATGTACCTGAAAAAGATTTGAATATGAATTAAATTGGAGGTCGATAATGACAAATTTAAAGAGCTTGTTAAAATATTTTTTCCTCGGTGGGCTTGGCGGTTTGTTGGTAGGCGTTATTCTGGTATTTCTTTGGATGCGTTTTTGGCTTTTTACAACTTTGGGTACACCTTTGGGTTTGGTTTTTATTTATCTTTCGATTACGGTACGTTTCATAGCAAACGGATTTCGTTCTCCTCAGTTACCGCAGGGCGAATACGCAATGGCGTTATTAATTGAAGGGGCATTCATCTTTCTCTTATTGAGTGCTCTCTTTGGGGCATTGATCGGATATTGGATTTACCGAAGGAAAATGACAAAAATGAGGCAATAAAAGTTTGGTAGGGTAGCCTTAAACCCACCATCGTCATCTTTTGGTTACTCAAAAACCTCCGGGGCGATTAAATCCTGGTATGTTTCACGCCGGCGGATCAGGCGCGAGAGATTGCGTTCGACCAGGACTTCGGGAACGCGGGGCCGGGAGTTGTACTGACTGCTCATTGAAAAACCGTATGCCCCCGCCGTAAAGATTGAGACCAAATCACCCCGATGAAGCTCCGGTAACGACCTTGCTTTGGCGAAACAATCGCTGGATTCGCAGATGGGACCTACCACGTCGTATTTTCTCAATCCCACCACCTCCGGCTCTTCGCAACGGATGGGCGGCACTTTTTCCGGCGGCACTTTTTCCGGCCAGATAAAATGGAACGCTTCGTAAAAGGCTGGTCGAATCAGATCATTCATTCCCGCGTCCACGATGGCAAAAGCTTTTTCCGGCGATTCCTTGATGTATAAAACTTTGGTCACGAGAATCCCGCTGTTGGCGGCGATGGCTCGGCCTGGTTCCATGATAATCTTAAGACCCGAATCGACAAGCAACGGAATGATCGCTGAAGCATAAACCTCGCTGATCGGTGCCTGCTCGCTGGTGTAATCGGCTCCGAATCCGCCGCCCATGTCCAATGTATCGATGGTAAAACCCTGTTTGCGGAGGGACTCGATCAGCCGCAGGACTTTTTCGATGGCCTGAATATACGGCTGGGTGCTATTGATCGGCGAACCGATATGTAAATGTACCCCGACAAGTTGCACGTAATCGTGTTTGGCGTATTTTTTAATGATCGACTCCGCCTGCTCGATATCCACTCCGAATTTGCTATGTTTTTTCCCGGTGGCTGTATGCCGATGTGTTTTTGGATCGATATCCGGATTAATCCGCAGGGCCGCCCGCGTAACGATCTTTCGTTCCGACGTGATTCGCTGAAGATTTTCCAGTTCCGGCACCGATTCGATATTAAACCAGCCCAGGCCGACGTCCAGGGCCTCGTTGATTTCCTGATCCGTTTTTCCTACCCCCGCGTAAACCATCCGCGAAGGGTCCCCGCCCGCTTGGATCGCGCGGAACAATTCCCCGCCACTGACCACATCGAACCCCGCCCCTGCCTTGGCCAGCAATCGGCAAATATGGGTGTTACTATTGCATTTGACCGAATAGCAGATCATCGGATCGAGTCGGGCGAACGCTGATGCGATCTTGCGATAATGATCGATAAACGTGTTGGCCGAGTAAATATAGCACGGCGTGCCGACCTGCTCGGCGATTTGGCGAATCGAAACCTCTTCACAACAAAGTGAACCGTCATGATATTGAAATAAATCCATAAACTCCTCGAATTCTAAATAAACCTAAATCCATTTAACCGCAAAGACCGCAAAGGACGCAAAGTTAAAGATTTATAAAAGAATTATCTTTGCGGTCTTTGCGGTTAGAATTTTTTTCGGTTGCGGCCAAAGTCGCACGAAGTTATTTTTGCTCCACGATATTCCGAATGGACTGATAGCAATTCGTATCTTCCCATTTCTGAAAATAATTCAATGCGTCCTGTGCCTGTTTTTTAGCGGTCAGGGTCTGGCCGCGGGCCATCAGTTGCTGCAAATGATGATACCGGACCACCATCGCCTTATAATCCTGCCCGCGAACCACTTTGCTCAATCGGCTCAGCGTGGCAGACGCCGCCACAGAATCCCTCGGATCGAACCGGCTGTACAAGTCTGAAGCGATAATCCCCGCCGCCCAGCGAACCGCGACCTGGGCCGAACGGTCGTCCATTATACGATTGAGCATGGAAACAATCCGAAACCTGGCATCGGAATCAAGTTTGCGTGGAAATTCACTGCCGTAGATCAATCCAATGGCCAGGTCCCAATCGGAAAGGTTCTCCGGTTTATTTTTTTGCGCCGGCACGTCCAGCCGAGAGGCAAAGGATTGTGCCTTTTCCAAAATTTTCTCATCCGCGTAAATGATAAACCGAAGCCGGTCGCTCCCTCCCGGCCCCTGCCCGGGATAGATCAAAGAAAGTAACTCCGCCAACTTATCCGGCGTGGTCTGCCGCACCACATAGAGTTCCGGCATCGACGCGTTTTTGTCGACTGTCTGGTCGCCCAGATAAAACCGGTAAAGCCGACCTTTGGCAAAGGCCGACTGTTGTTTTCGAGTCAACTCGCCTCCCGAGGGATTTCCCGGCGGGGGAATTTGACCCATATCCTCGTCTTCCGCCGAACCTTTTTTTTCGTGTGAGACGTCGATTTGATATCGTGCCCGGGGACCGACTTGCTCGAACCGCAACGTCCGCCAATTGTACTCATAACTCCCGGACTGACAACCCAACGACCCTAAGCCGACAAATCCCACCGCTAATATCAAAAATTTCCATCGCATACCCGGTATCTCCAATCAATATTTTTCACATCATAATCGCAACCCGGATTTAAGACAAGGACAAGAAACCACGGATTACCCTTATCCACGCCTGAAAGACTCGGTGCCGCCATCACGCTTATTAGCTAAAATGACAATACATAGAGATTAATTATAGCAAGAAGAGTGTAAGCAAATTCAGCGCAAAAAGAAAGCACCAGGTGCTATTTAGCTCGCCCGGTGCTTTCCGGAGGGGAAAGAAGCCAAAAAAATATATATGAATGATTTTTAATGCTACCCGCCAGAATGTCCGTTTTCAACAATAACGTCTTATACTACTTCGTCTTTTTACTATTCTTTTCTTTAATCTGCTTTTAAAAAAAATGCAACATAATTCTAAACATTTTGTCAACATTTTTTAAACATTTTTACTATTTAACATCATAATCTTGCAATTCAGCGATCCTGTAGTTAATTTCACAATTAAAGGAGTCTAGCCGAACTTCCGCAGTTACGATGAATCAAAAATATTTTTGCCTGATCCCAAGGCTTTTCCTTGTTTTTATCAGGCGGGTTATTCCAAAGATTAATTCCGTTGATGGTTTCCTTCCTCCCGGCATTTCGGGGTCGATGTAGTGCCTGATCTGTGTTTTATCTATGGAAAACTATAGAGAGAAGGAAGACCCGATGTATCTTCGGCACAGTACCCTCCGGAAGGACGGCAAGACGCATACCTATTGGCGTCTGGTCCGCAGCGTTCGTTGCGGTCGGACTGCAAGCAGGTTCTGATTGCCCTGGTGGTGACCCGCTACGGGATACAGTTGGGGTATGAAGTCTTTGACGGCAATCGCCACGGCTCGACCACGGTCGAAACGATTGTGTCCGTGATGGAAGCCCGCTACGGAAAGGCGGACCGGATCTGGGTGATGGATCTGGGGATGGTCTCCCAGGAAAACATCGAATGGCTCCAGCAAGGCCCGCTCCGTTATGCCGTGTTTCATGGCTGCATTCGGCAAACTCTAACTGAGATTGGTATTAGTATAAAGTTTCGAGGAGCGATTTTGTTATGTGGTCTGGGATTAGTTGGTAACCGGAAGGGGCAAAGTTGGTTGGGTTGGCGCGGCCTTGGGTGAGACTTCGGAGGGTGGTTGCGTAGCCGAACATTTCGGCAAGTGGGACGTGTGCGTCGATGACTACGTTTCCGCGTTTGGTGGTTCCGAGGATGACGGCGCGGCGGGAGATCAAGTCTCCGGTGACGGCGCCGAAGAATTCTTCGGGAGTGGTGACCTGGAGGTTCATGATCGGTTCGAGGAGTACGGGATTTGCTTTCAGGACGGCGTCCTTGAAGGCGATGGAGCCTGCGCTTTCAAAAGCGATTTCGGAACTATCGACTGGGTGTTCCTGGCCGTCGAGAATGGTAACTTTGATGTTGATCACGGGATAGCCCGCGAGGGCACCGGATTTTGCGGCTCCGATGATGCCTTCCTCTACGGCAGGAATATAACTTTGGGAGATGGCACCGCCGTAGATAGCGTTTTCCACGATGATATGATCTTCGCCTGGTTGCGGGATATAGGGTTCGACTTTGAGTTTGACTACGGCGAACTGGCCGTGTCCGCCGGTTTGACGGATGAACCGTGCCTCGGCCTCGGCGGAGGCGGTGATGGTTTCACGGTAGCTGACCTTGGGTCTGCCGACGTTGACCTGGACATTCAGGTCGCGTTGAATTTTATTTTTGATGATTTCCAGGTGAAGCTCGCCCATGCCTGAGATAATGGTTTGTCCGGTTTCGGGATCGTGCCGGTATTCGAAGGTTGGGTCCTCTCGGCCGAGGAGTCGGAGGGCGTGGCCGAGTTTGTCTTTATCGGCACTGGTTTTTGGTTCGATGGCCATGCTGATGACGGTTTCGGGGAACTCGATATGCTCGAGCAGGATCGGATGTTTTTGATCGCAGAGGGTATCGCCGGTGAGGGAATTTTTGAGTCCGGTTACGGCGACGATTTCTCCGGCACGGGCGAATTCCTCTTTGATTCGGGCATTGGCGTGCATTCGCCAGATACGGGTGACATTTTCCTTTGTGTTATTTCGGCCTGGGTTCAGGACTCTGGAGGAAGTTTTGAGGGTTCCGGAGTAAATTCGGATGAAGCTCAGGTCGCCGTGCTTGTCGTAGATGATTTTGAAGACCAGAGCGGCGAAGGGCTCGTCGGGATCGGTTTTTCGTGGGATACGTGTTTCTTTGTGTTTTGGATCGCGTCCCTCAATGGGTGGAATGTCGATGGGCGAAGGCAGATAATGGCAAACGGCATCGAGGAGCGGTTGAATACCTTTATTTTTAAGAGCGGAGCCGCAGAGGACAGGTTGCATTTTATTGGCGCAGGTGGCTCGGCGAATGGCACCCTGGATATCATCGATGGACATTGGCTCGTCGTGTAGGAATTTGGCCATGAGGAGGTCGTCGATTTCGGAGACTCGCTCGATCATCTCGTGCCGCCAGCAATCGGCGTCGTATTTGAGATTTTCGGGGATGTCCTCGAGTGTGAATTCGGCACCGAGGGTTTCATCGTTCCAAGTGTATGCTTTCATGGCCACCAGGTCTATCAATCCACGGAACTCGGATTCCGCGCCGATGGGAATTTGAATGGGAATCGCATGAGAGGGCAGACGGTCCTTGATGGATTGCAGGGAGGTGAAGAAATCGGCACCCATTTTGTCCATTTTGTTGATTAGGCAAAATCTGGGGACGTGATATTTTTCGGCTTGCCGCCAGACGGTTTCGGATTGTGCTTCGACGCCTTCCTTTCCGTCGAAGACGACGACGGCGCCGTCGAGGACGCGGAGGGACCGTTCGACTTCGGCGGTGAAATCGACATGGCCGGGGGTATCGATAAGATTGACGGTGCAATCGAGCCAGAGGAACGAGGTAGCGGCGGAGGTGATGGTTATTCCACGCTCCTGCTCTTCCTCGAGATAGTCCATGACAGCGGTTCCTTCGTGGACTTCGCCCATTTTATAGGTTTTTCCGGCGTAATAGAGAACGCGTTCGGAGACAGTCGTCTTGCCCGCGTCAATATGGGCACAGATGCCGATGTTTCGGATTTTGGTTATGTCGTATTCCATGATTTACTAATGCCTAATTAGCGCCTAATTCGTAGACGCGGTTTTATAATCACCGGAAAAGAACCCCCGATTGTCATCGGGGGCTAGTAATCATAGTTATGCAACCTTATCTTATCGTCTTTTACTATAAATACATCGGGCCGGTGTGTCTAGACAAACCGGCCCGGAAGATATCGAAAAACTTTTTACCATGCGAAATGGGCGAAGGCCTTGTTTGCCTCGGCCATTTTGTGGACGTTGTCTCTGGTGGTCATGGCGGCGCCTTCGCGTTTAAAGGCGGCCATAAATTCTTCGGCCAATCGTTGCGACATGGGTTTACCGGCTTTTTTACGTGCGGCATCCAAAACCCATCTGATGGCGAGGGACTGTCTTCGTCTGGAGTTTACCGGCATGGGAACCTGATAGTTGGCACCACCGACCCGCTTGGAACGGACTTCGAGCTCCGGTTTGACATTGTCGATCGCGGTTTCAAAGACTTCCAGGGGCGGAACGTCTTTGATTTTTCTTCCGACGATCTCCAAGGCCTCGTAGACGGTCAACGTGGCCACGCTTTTCTTTCCCCGCCACATCAGGCAATTGATGAACTTGCTGATGAGCAGAGAATTATATTTTCCGTCCGGTTTGTGAATTTCCGCCGACGCGGTCCATTTTTTAAACGCCATACATTACCTCGTTATTTTTATTCCATTTAAGAGGGCGGAGTCAGCCCCGCCCCTACAATTATTTGCCTCGTTTTGCACCGTATTTGGAGCGGGATTTTTTTCGATTTTCGACACCAGCGGCATCGAGGACACCGCGGATAATATGATACCTTACACCTGGCAGGTCGCGGACACGTCCACCCCGGACCAGGACGATACTGTGTTCCTGGAGGTTATGATCGACCCCTGGGATGTAGACGGTAACTTCCTTCCCGTTAGAGAGTCTGACACGGGCGACTTTTCGCAGGGCGGAATTGGGTTTTTTTGGGGTCATGGTCTTGACCTGCAGGCAGACGCCGCGTTTTGCCGGCGCCCCACCGAGGGCGGGACTTTTCGATTTGGACTTTACCGTCCTTCGGGGTTTTCGGACCAATTGATTGATAGTCGGCATACGGTTCCTCGTTTTTCCTTTCAAATTCATTTTTACAGGGCGGAGCAAACACCGCCGCACCATCTAATAGTTAAGCGAACTATTTATTTAATAAAATTTTGGACAAAAAGTCCAGACAAAAATTTTAAGATTTTTGTCCCTTCAACACTCAAATGCTTCCCGCCCGCCTTAACGGAGAGTAGGAAGTCGCCGTCCCGGCGACTGCTAAACGAAGAAAAAGATACCTTAAATACGTAATAAACGTTCCCGGTCCTGCTCGATTTCGGCCCGGACACGGTCCTCGACGGTGACCGGAGCGTCTTGCGGTAGCGTTGGGACCGCCTTTTTGATCTTCATTTCAATGTACGGTTTGAAACCCGTTCCCGCTGGGATCAGATGTCCGAGGATGACGTTTTCCTTTAGTCCGACGAGTCGGTCGATTTTACTGGACATGGAGGCCTCAGTGAGAACCTTTGTGGTTTCCTGGAAACTGGCGGCAGCGATCCAGGATTCGGACTGGAGTGAGGCTTTGGTAATACCGAGGAGCAGGGTTTTTGCCATAGCCGGTTTGGGTTTTTTGCCTTTTGCCGGTTTTCCGCCCGTGGCCTCGGTGGTCTCGTTGATTTCTTCGAGTTCCTGTCTTGAGATGACCTGGTGTTCCTGGAGGCCTGTATCGCCTGGTTCGGAAATTTTTAAGGATTGAGCGATTCGCTGGTTTTCCTGTCGGAAGGCGAATTTGTCGACGACGGCGCCTGGGAGGAAGTTGCTGTCTCCGACGGCATCGATACGGACCTTGCGAAGCATCTGTGTAAGGATGGCCTCGATGTGTTTGTCGTTGATTCTGACGTTCTGGCTGCGATAGACGCCCTGGACTTCGGCCAGGAGGTAAACCTGGAGGGCTTCTTCGCCTTTGATTCGTAGGATATCGTGCGGAACGAGCGGTCCTTCGATCAGGGGATCTCCGGCATCGACGTAGTCGCCGGTGTGGACGAGGAGGTGTCGGTCCTGTGGGACATGGTGATCTTTTTCCATTCCGGATTCGCTACGGATGATGATGGTCATTTTCCCGCGTCGTCGGTCGGTTCGAAGCTCGATGTTACCTGAGATTTCGGCCATGACGGCGGGTTCTTTGGGTTTGCGTGCCTCGAAGAGTTCGGTGACTCGGGGCAGACCGCCTGTGATGTCCTGGGTACCGGACATTTCTCGCGGTTGACGGGCGAGGAGCGTTCCGGCGGTGACCTTCTGGCCTTCTTCGACCTCAATACGCGCCTTGGCGGGCAGATAGTGGAAGTCGAGAATTTTTCCTTCCTTGTCCTCGATAACGACTCGCGGGTTCAAAGACCCTTTATGTTGAATGACGACGAGACGCTTCTTTTCGCCCTTCTCCGACTCGGCCCGGACGGTTTCGCCCTCTTCGACATCCTGGAAGCGGACGATTCCACCGGCTTCGGCGAGGATGGGGAGTAAGTGGGGGTCCCAGTCGCACAGGACGGTTCGCGCGGTAATGGTCTGACCATCTTTAACTCGCACAGTGGCTCCGTAGGGGATGCGATAATGTTCGATTTCTCGGCCTTTGGTGTCGCAGATGATAATGTCCCCGTTTCGTTTGAGGACGACCGTGGTCTTGGTTCCGTCGGGTTGAGTGACGGGAACGGGCATGAGGTCATGATATTTGACGACCCCGCCCTGACGGCATCGGATATCGGATTCCATAACGGCACGGGAGGCGACTCCTCCGATGTGGAAGGTACGCATGGTCAGCTGGGTTCCTGGTTCTCCGATGGACTGTGCGGCGATGATTCCGACGGCCATTCCTTCTTCGACCAGATGTCCGGTGGAAAGATCGACACCGTAGCACCTGGCACAGACTCCCAGTGGAGACTCGCAGGTGAGCGGGCTTCTGACGCGGATTCGTTCGAGGTGAAGCTCTTTTTCCAACTTGTCGGCGATTTGCTCGGTGATGATGTCGTTTTCCGCGACAATGACGGTATCTGTAATGGGGTTGACGATGGTGTCGCGGGCGATTCTTCCGATAACGCTTTCCTTGAGGGACACGTCGAGGGTTTCTCCGCGATAGATGACGCTTTTAGTCACTCCGTGGATGGTCCCGCAGTTGAGTTCGCGGACAATGACGTTCTGCGCGACATCGGCCAGACGTCGGGTGAGGTAGCCGGAGTCGGCGGTTTTCAGAGCGGTATCGGCCAATCCTTTACGTGCCCCATGCGTGGTGGTGAAGTATTCGAGAACGGACAATCCTTCTCGGAAGTTTGCGAGAATTGGTGTTTCAAGAATTTCACCTGACGGTTTTGCCATGAGTCCTCGCATTCCGGCAAGCTGACGGATCTGGTCCTTTGAGCCTCGCGCACCGGAGTCGGCCATCATGAAGATGGGGTTGAGGTAGCGGACCCCGTCGCGTTTATCGTTGGCGAGGGTGTCCATCATTTCCTTACCGACCTGCTCTCTGGCATGGATCCATACGTCAATGAGTTGATTGTAGCGTTCGGTTTCGGTGATGGCGCCTTGATGAAAACCTTTTTCTATTTGCTCGACGACTTTTTGGGCGGCTTCGATGATCTTCCATTTGTTGGGCGGAATGACCAGGTCGCTGGACGAGATTGAGATGCCGGCGAGGGTGGCCTGTTTGAATCCGAGTTCCTTTAGATGGTCCAGGAGGTCGATGGTTTTGGCTCGCCCGAGCAATTGGTGGCAATCGGCGATGATTTGCGCGCAGCCTTTCTGGCTGATCAGGAAGTTATAGAAGGGCATTCCGTCGGGGAGGATGTCGTTGAGCATACATCGACCGACAGAGGTCTCGGCGAGTTTATTTTTAGGAAGATTTTCGGGTTCGCTTTTTTGGGAATTGACGATTTTCGAGTATTGTCCGAGCCGGATTTTGATTTTGGCGTGGATAGAGATTTTTCCCTGGGAATGTGCCATCATGGCCTCGTAAGGGGAAGTGAAGGCCATTCCCGCGCCTTTGACATCATCTCGCATGATTGAGACATAGTGTGTACCGAGAATGATATCCTGGGAGGGAGACATAATCGGCTGACCGCTGGACGGGGAAAAGATGTTGTTGGTGGACATCATCAGGACATGTGCCTCGCACTGTGCCTCGACGGAGAGCGGCAGGTGTACGGCCATTTGGTCACCGTCGAAGTCGGCGTTGAATCCTTTGCAGACGAGGGGATGGATACGGATGGCGTTTCCTTCCACGAGGACGGGTTCAAAGGCCTGGATACCCATTCGGTGAAGCGTTGGCGCACGGTTCAGGAGGACGGGGTGCTGATGAATGGCTTCTTCGAGAATGTCCCATATTTCCTGGTCGCGTCGTTCTAGCATTCGTTTTGCGGATTTGATGGTGTCGGCGAGTCCTCGTTCGCGGAGTCGTCGGACAATGAAGGGTTGATAGAGTTCGAGGGCGATCCGCTTGGGCAGTCCGCACTGGTTTAATTTCAGTTCCGGACCGACAACGATGACGGATCGGGCGGAATAATCGACGCGTTTACCGAGAAGATTTTCACGGAATCGGCCTTGTTTGCCCTTAATCATGTCGGTCAGGGATTTTAACGGCCGGCCTGAGGATCCGAGGACGGGTCGTCGGCAGCGATTGTTATCGAAGAGTGCGTCAACTGCCTGCTGGAGCATACGTTTTTCATTTCGGACGATGACTTCCGGGGCGTTGAGGTCCATTAATTTTTTGAGACGATTGTTTCGGTTGATGATCCGGCGATAGAGGTCGTTGAGATCGCTGGTGGCGAAGTTTCCGCTTTCCAGGAGAACCAGCGGCCTTAGATCGGGTGGGATCACGGGGACCACTTCGAGAACCATCCAGGAGGCGGAATTTTCGGAGCTGCGGAGGGCTTCGACGATTTTCAGGCGTTTGGTGAGGTCCTTGATTTTTTGTTTGCTGTTGGTCTTGGCGAATGCTTCGCGAAGATCTCGGGAGAGGGATTCGAGGTCGAGATTTTCGAGCATGGTCTTGACAGATTCGGCGCCCATTTGTGCTTTGAAGGCGTTTTGGCCGTATTTTTCAACGGCGGCGCGATATTCCTCTTCCGTCAGGAGCTGTTTGTATTTCAGAGGGGTCTCACCGTGGTTGGTCACGATGTAATCCTGGAAATAGACGACTTTTTCCAGGTCGTTGGTCTTGATGTCCAGCATGTTTCCGATGCGCGAGGGCATGGACTTGAAGAACCAGATATGGACCACGGGGGCGGCGAGGTTGATGTGTCCCATGCGTTTTCGCCGGACGCGGCTGTGGGTTACTTTGACACCGCAGCGGTCGCAGATCATTCCCTTGTGCTTGGTTCCCTTGTACTTTCCGCAGGCGCATTCCCAGTCGCGTTCGGGACCGAAGATGCGTTCGCAGAACAGACCGTCTTTTTCCGGTCTATACGTTCGGTAGTTGATGGTTTCGGGTTTTTTGACTTCTCCGAAGGACCAACTGCGAATGTCGTTGGGGGAGGCCAACGAGATTTTTACCGAACCGTAATCGTTAATTCTATCGTATACGCTTTCTGCCATTTTTTATTACTCCCTCATTTTTTGAGAGTTTAAAGAGGGCGGAGCAAGCCCCGCCCCTACAATTACTAAATTAGTCTTCGCTTTTCCAATTGGACGTTTAACGCCAGACCTCGGATTTCGTTGCAGAGGACTTCGAAACTGACTGGGGTGCCTGCTTCGAGGGCGTTGGCGCCTTTGACCATCGATTCGTAGATTTTGGTTCTGCCTTCTACGTCGTCGCTCTTTACTGTTAGCATTTCCTGGAGGATATAGGCGGCGCCGTAGGCCTCGAGGCCCCAGACTTCCATTTCGCCGAAGCGCTGACCGCCTGTGCGGGCTTTTCCACCTAGAGGCTGCTGGGTGATAAGGCTGTAGGGGCCGGTGGACCTTGCGTGGATTTTGTCATCGACGAGGTGATGGAGTTTCATCATGTAGAGGAAGCCGACGGTGACTTTTTCGGAGAACGGTTCTCCGGTTCTGCCGTCGTGGAGGGTTGTTTTTCCTTCTTCGGGCAACCCCGCGTCTTTGAGGCACTGCTGGATTTCTTCTTCCCGGGCGCCATCGAAGACGGGGGTGACGGCTCGGAAACCGAGCGTGCCGGCGGCCCATCCGAGATGGGTTTCCAAAATTTGTCCGACGTTCATACGACTGGGTACGCCAAGGGGGTTGAGGACAATGTCCACGGGGATTCCGTCGGCGAGGTAGGGCATGTCCTCGATGGGCATGATTCGGGCGATGACGCCCTTGTTACCATGCCGACCGGCCATTTTATCACCAACGGAAAGTACCCGTTTCGCGGCGATGTAGATTTTGACCATTTCGAGGACGCCGCTGGGCAGTTCGTCTCCGCGTTTCATCTGGGCCGTTTTCAGTTCGATCAGTTCGCGGGCTTCGAGGATTTTGGGCCAGTATTTGTCGATGATTTTCTGTGCCTGGTCTCGAATGGAGGCGGGCTTGACCCAATGGATATTGAAGGTGTCGATTTGCTCGATGACCACGTCGTCGCTTTCGCTGGCGGCGACTTTTTGTCGGGTGTTTGGGTCAACGAGAGGCTGACTGGTCAGTTCGTTAATTTCGTCGATCAACTGTTTGAAGACGCGGATCATCTTGGCGTTGCATTTGGATTTGAACTCGGCCATTTCGGTTTTGAGCGCCTTTTTCTGGGCTTCACTGAGGGCGGTTCGCCTGGCGAAATGTTTTGCCCCGATGACGATTCCTTCGATTCCGGCGGGGACTTCGAGGGAGTCGTTTTTGACGTCTTCCCCGGCGCGGCCGAAGATGGCCTGGAGGAGTTTTTCCTCGGGGGTCAGTTCGGTCTTGGACTTTGGAGAGACTTTTCCGACGAGGATGTCTCCGGGAGTAACGGGGGTTCCGATACTGACGATTCCGCGCTCATCGAGGTTTCGCAGCGCCTTTTCGGAGACGTTGGGGATGTCGCGGGTGAATTCCTCTCGGCCGAGTTTGGTCTCCCGGACTTCGATTTCGAATTCGTCGATATGCAGGGAGGTGTAGCCGTCCTCGTGGAGTAATTTTTCCGAGATAAGGATGGCGTCCTCGAAGTTGTATCCGTCGAAGGGCATGAATGCGACTAGGAGGTTTCGTCCGAGTGCGAGCTCGCCCTGGCTGGTGGCGGGTCCGTCGGCGATGATTTGTCCGGCTTTGACCTTTTGTCCGACCTTAACGATGGGTTTCTGGTTCAAGCAGGTTCGCTCGTTGAGTCCTTTGAACTTGGCCAGTTCGTATTCGTCGGTATCGTTGAGGATGATGTGTGTAGCGTCGACGCTGGTCACGACACCGGACTGCTTGGCGGTGACGACCATTCCGGAATTGAGGGCTACGTAGGTTTCCATGCCGGTTCCGACGATGGGCGGTTCGGTCCGCAGAAGGGGAACGGCTTGCCTCTGCATGTTGGAACCCATGAGCGCACGGTTGGCGTCGTCATGTTCGAGGAATGGGATAAGCGCGGCGGAAATACCGACAATCTGCTTGGGAGAAATATCGATATATTGGACGTCTTTGGCGTTGACCTTAGACAGATCGCCTTTGGCGCGTGCCAGGACCATCTCATCGGGTAACTTGTTATCCTTGAGGATGTGGGGCGGCGCGATGATGGCGTTCATTTCCTCGTCGGCCCGGAGGTGTACGAGTTTTCCGTTGACCTTTCCGCGTTCGACCTGTCGATAGGGGGTGATCAGGAATCCGTATTCGTCGATTCCGGAATAGACTGCCAGGGAGGAGATCAAACCGATGTTTGTTCCTTCCGGGGTCTCGATGGGGCAGATACGCCCGTAGTGTGAGATGTGGACGTCGCGGACTTCAAATCCGGCGCGTTTTCGGTTCAAACCGCCTGGTCCGAGGGCAGACAGGCGCCGTTCGTGCGTCAGCTGGGAAAGCGGGTTGGTCTGATCGACGACCTGTGAGAGTTCGCCTCGTCCGAAGAAATATTCGATGGCGGAGCCGACGGCTTTGGAGTTGATCACTTCGCTGATTCGGTTAAGCTCGCTGGGAGCCTTGATGCTGATCCGCTCCTGGACGGTTCGCCGGAGTTTAAGAAGCCCCTTTCGGAGTTCCTCTACGGCGAGTTCGTCGATGGTTCGGAGTCGGCGGTTGCCCAGGTGGTCGATATCGTCGATGTATCCTTCGCCAGCCCGCAGTGCCATGATATACTTGAGGGCACCGACGAAATCTTCGGGGCGAAGGACCATTTCATTCAGATCGATGTTCTGGTTGAATTTACGATTGATCCGGAATCGACCGACGCGTCCCAGACGATATCGGGCGGGGTCGAAGAATTTTTCATGGAAGAGCTTTTTGGCTTTTTCCAGTTGCGGGGGGTTTCCCGGCCGCAATCGGGTGTAGATTTTGAGGAGCGCCTCTTCGTGCGAACGGGAAGTGTCTTCGGTCATCGTATTCAAGATCAGGGGGTCGGAAACTTTTTCGATGATCTCGACTTGTTTGACGGAACTGGCCTGGATTTTGGACAGGGCTTCGGCGATCTGCGCACCCGCGGCGAGGAGTTCCTCCCCGGTTTCGGGATCGACGATGGGTTCCGCGGCGACCATGCCGGCTTTGAGTTGTCCGGTGGACATGGACTTGGTTTTATAGAATGCCTTGATGATGTCGATATCGGAGCTGTATTTGGCGTCCAACGCCCGCAGGAAAGTGGTGGCGGGCATCTTGGATGACTGGTCGATTCGAACGGCGATCAACTCGCGTTTGGTGACGTTGATTTCGATCCAGGACCCGCGTTCGGGGATGACCCTTGCAGCGTGGAGGGGACGATCCGCCTGCTGAGATTCAACGACGAAGTCGACTCCGGGCGACCGGTGAAGCTGGGAGACGATGACGCGGGTGGCACCGTTGATGATGAACTCACCGCCGCCGAGCATGATGGGTATATCGCCGAGGTAGATTCCTTCCTCGATGGTCTCACCGCTTTCTTTGCGGGTCAGGCGGATGCGGACGCGAAGGGGCTTGCCGTAAGTTAATTTCAGCTCACGGCACTCATCGGGAGTGTACCTGGGTTTTCCCAGTTCATAATCGACATAAGTTAATTTTACATCGCCGGCGTAGCTTTCTATGGGAAAGGTTTCGTGGAGCAGATTCTCCAACCCCTCGTTTTTTCGTTTGGCGGGGTCAACCGTTTCCTGTAAAAAGCGTTCATAGGCTTGCCGCTGGATTCGGATCAAATCCGGAATAGGCAGCGCGTCACCGACTTTACCAAAACTACGGATAGTAGAAGGTACGATCATATCTCGGACCTCACAAAATAGTCAGAAGCTCCCCGGACTACCCGTCCGGGTGCTTCTGAGACATTAACAACATTTACGTTTCTATCTAACTTAACTATACCCAACTCTTTTTCTGCCTTCGCGATGAGGTAAACTGATGTTACGTTTTTTTTCCGTTGCGGATACGTTACTTCAGTTCGACGGTTGCGCCGGCTTCTTCGAGTTGCTTCTTGAGTTCATCGGCTTCGGCCTTTGGCAAGGCTTCTTTTACGGTCTTGGGCGCGCCGTCAACGAGATCCTTGGCTTCTTTGAGTCCAAGGTTCGTGGCTTGACGGACGACCTTGATGACCTGGATTTTCTTGTCTCCGCCGGCCTTTAATACTACGTCAAAGGAGGTCTTTTCCTCGGCCTTGGCGGCTTCGGCGACGGGCGCGGCGGCCACGGCGACGGCACCGGCGGCCGGCTCGATTCCATGAACTTCCTTCAGATAATCTCCAAGTTCTTTGGCCTGCATCAAAGTGAGAGCGACAATCTTGTCGCCGATTTCTTTAATATTCCCAGACCATTCGCGTGTTACAGTTTCAGTCATTGTGTTACCTTCCTAAAAACAGTACAAAACGTTAATTGTATCCCAAATACCCTAAAATTTCCCGACTTTGTCGAAGACTCCAGGAAGTGCGTAAAAACCTTTCCTCGACGACACATCGGATATATTAAAAAAGCGGATCACGCCTGACATCAGGCAGCAGCTTGTGCCCCGCTTTCTTTTTCTTCTAATTTTTCCACGAGGGCCTTGATGCATCCGGCGACCTTAGAAGCGGGGGCCGCGATCTGGCTGGCAATTCGGGCGCCTGGCGATTTGGCCAACATAATAATTTGACCCTGGAGTTCGGGCCGGCTCGGCATTTTGGATAGGACCTGGACGCCATTGGCGTCGAGTAGTTGTCCTTCGACGACAGCTCCGCGAACCTTGAGGGCAGGAACTTTTTTGAGCCAGCCGGTGATTTCTCGGGCTACCTCGACGATCGAGTCTCCGCCGGTGACGAGGGCACAGGACCCTTCGAACAATTTGGCTACCAGTTCGAGTTTGGTTCCGGCAAAGGCTCGCTGGGCCAGGGAGTTTTTGACCACTTCCATCTCGATCTTTTTCTTACGCAGATCGATCCGGAGCTTGTTACTATCTTTGGCGTTCAATCCGATGGGATTGACGACGAGAATGCTTTCCAGGTGGCCAAAGCGACTATTGATCTCTTTGGTAACGATGTCTTTTATTGGTTTACTCATATTTAACCTCTCCTTATGCGACGATAATTTCGATGCCCGGACTCATGGCGGCACTGATGACACAACGTTTAAGATACGTGCCGCGACTTGCCGCGGGTTTCATTTTTTTAATCTGGTTGGTAAAAGCGCCAATATTGGCTGTGAGGTCCTCTTCGGTGAAGCTGAGCTTCCCAACTACAAGTGCGATGTTTCCGCCGGCATCGTTTCGGAATTCCTGCTTTCCGGCGGAATATTCCTTAACGGCGCCGACTACATCCTCGGTGACGGTTCCTGCCTTTGGTGACGGCATTTTTCCGGAGGGACCAAGCACGCGCCCCAATCGCCCGACCAGTCTCATCATTCCCGGGGTCGCGAGCGCTACGTCAAAATCCATCCACCCGTCCTGGACTTTTTTGACGAGGTCGTCGGCACCGGCCTCGATGGCACCGGCCTCTTTGGCTTTAACGGCCAAATCGCCTTCGCAAAAGGCGATGACTTTAAAACTCTTACCGATGCCCCTGGGCAGGGACAGCGATCCACGAATCAACTGATCGGCCTGCTTTGGGTCGATTCCGAGGTTCATCACGCAGTTGACAGATTGATCGAACTTGGCGGTGTTAAAAAGTTTCAGGGTTTTGACGGCCTCTTCGATGCTCATCGGCTGGGGCTTGTCTTTGATAAGCTCCAGCATTTTTTCGTACCGTTTACTTCTTTGACGCATTTTTGATGCTCCCACGCAGAAAGCCGACAGCTTTCTGCTTAAAAAAACGTGGGTCCGTGGTTAGACCCGTTTATTCCACAATTTCAAATGCACACTCCCTTACGGTCGTGCCTCTTTTAGTCGGAGACTTCTATTCCCATGCTTCGCGCGGTTCCGGCGATGACTTTTACGGCCTGGTCGAGATCGGCGGCGTTCATGTCGGACATTTTAGTCTGGGCGATCTGTTTGAGCTGGTCCCTGGTGACCTTTCCGACTTTTTCCTTCAAGGGGTTTCCCGATCCCTTGGCCACCTTTGCGGCCTCTTTTAGGAGGACGGATGCGGGTGGGCTTTTGATGATAAAGTCAAAGGTCCGGTCGCCGTAGACGTTGATGACGGCAGGAACAATCATTCCGTTGTATTGTTTGGTTCGTTCGTTAAATTGGCTGACAAACTGCCCGATATTGACTCCGTGCTGACCGAGGGCCGGACCGATGGGCGGCGCGGGCGTAGCTTTGCCACCCGGGGCCTGGATTTTAATTTGTGCGGTCATCTGTTTTGCCATTTTGCTTCTTCCTTTTTTAAAGTTTCAGAGGGTGCGGCAAGCAGCGCCCCTACAAAATATCATGCTTTTTCGACCTGCCAGTATTCAAGCTCGAGTTCGGTGGCGCGACCGAAAACGGTAACAATCACTTTGACCGTTCCCTTTTGCGAGTTTACATCTTCCACTCGTCCTTCAAAATTCTCAAACGGGCCTTCCCGGATTTTGACCTGGTCGTCCTTCTTGAAGTCGATGGAGAGCGACGGCTGTTCTTTTTGGGTCTCAACAACAACGAGCATTTTTTCAACGTCCTGAGTTCCCATGGGAACAGGTTTATTATCCGAGCCGATAAAATCTCCGACCCCCATTGTTTCTTTGATCACGAACCATGCTTTTTCGGGAATGGTTCCGTCCTCGCTGATCTGCATTTCGACGAAGACGTATCCGGGGTAGAGTTTTCTCTGAAAGACCCTGGCTTGTCCGCCTTTGACCCGTTTTTCCTTGATGGTCGGGACAATAATTCGGCCGATAACGTCGCCGATGTTTTCGATCTGGACCTTTTTATTCAAGGCCTCACAGACCTGGTCTTCCTTATTGGAAGCAACACGCAGGACATACCATTGTTTAGTCATTTCAGTCATGGTTATTTTTAGATTAAGCTTGATTGATTAAAATACATTTCGGAAATACTGGAAAATACCCTGGAACACGGAAACAAAACCAGGTCCTTTTAAGACACCGATTTCGGAGAAAAAGAGCATGAAGAACGTATCGACTATGAAGAGCATGAGGCTGACGAAGATGACAAAGAGGATAACGATCTTGGTGGATCCGATGATTTCCGGCCTACTGGTCCAGTTGACTTTTTTCATTTCGCCTTCGACGGAGATGAAGAAATCGACGGTGGAGGTATTTTTTCCGGCGGCCCAATAGAGGAGAAACCCGAGAACCACGATATAGACGACAGCGACGGCCACCTGGATCAGGAGTCCATACTCAGTGCTTCGGATGACACTGAACTTGTTGAACAGCCAACTTGCGCCCCAGAGGATCATGGCGCCTCCGCCGACGGCAGTCAACATCCTGGTCCAATATCCCTGGGTTGGTTTATATATCTGAAACCATTTCCCGCGTTCCATACTGGTTGTTTGCGTTCCATTGGCCATATTAATATCTTACCATTCAAAAAATACCCGCTCCCTTACGGTCGCGGTTCGTATCGTGTTCTATGCGCCAAAACGATCAGGGCAGGAGGGAGTCGAACCCACAACCGCCGGTTTTGGAGACCGGTGCTCTACCAATTAAGCTACTGCCCTAACTACAGCTCTTAGCTATCGGGTACCCGGCGAGCACCTTTTTATTTCTTTTTCATTTTGTGGACCGTATGTTTACGATCTCTGGAGCAAAATTTCTTTAATTCCAATTTCGTTGGCTGGCCACCACCCGCTTTGTTCTGCGACACCGTGGTCCGATAGTTGCGCTCGCCGCACTCGGTGCATTCCATCCAAACCCATTCACTTTTCGGTCCCTTGGCCATATCTGCTCCAACCTTTACTGCAAATGCCCGCTCCCTTACGGTCGCGGCAAATCAGTGATTACTGAATAATTTTTGTAACAACCCCTGACCCGACAGTTCTTCCGCCTTCTCGGATGGCGAACCGCAGTCCGTCTTCCATGGCGATGGGGCTGATAATTTCGACTTCCATCTGAATGTTATCGCCTGGCATGCACATTTCGGCGTCTTTTCCGTCGCGGCTCTTGATGGCGACGATCTGGCCTGTAACGTCAGTGGTTCGGAAATAGAACTGGGGACGATATTTCGGGAAGAACGGGGTGTGCCGCCCACCTTCCTCTTTCGTCAAGACGTAGACTTCGGCCATGAATTTGGTGTGGGGGGTGATGGAACCCGGTTTGGCGAGAACCATACCGCGTTCGAGTTCCTCACGTTCGACACCTCGCAGGAGGCAACCGACGTTATCGCCGGCCGTGCCTTCGTCGAGGGTCTTCTGGAACATTTCGACGCCGGTAACGACGACTTTTCGGGTCTCGGCCCGCAGACCGACAACTGAGACTTCGTCACCGACATGGACGATTCCGCGTTCGATACGACCGGTACCGACAGTTCCACGGCCTTTGATGCTGAATACGTCTTCGATGGGCATGAGGAACGGTTTATCGACGTCACGGGTCGGTTCGGGAATGAAACTGTCGCATGCGTCGAGAAGTTCCTGGATTTGTTTTTGTCCTTCGGGTTCGTCGCGAAGGGCTTTTATGGCGGAACCCTTGATGATTGGGGTATCGTCGCCGGGATAATCATATTTGCTGAGCAATTCGCGGGTTTCCAATTCGACGAGTTCGAGGAGTTCGGGATCGTCGACGAGGTCAACCTTGTTCAGGAAGACGACGATGGCGGGAACGTTGACCTGACGTGCGAGAAGGATGTGCTCGCGGGTCTGGGGCATGGGTCCGTCGGCAGCGGAGACAACGAGAATAGCTCCGTCCATCTGCGCGGCTCCGGTGATCATGTTTTTGACATAATCGGCGTGCCCTGGACAGTCAACATGTGCGTAATGCCGCTTTTCGGTCGCATATTCCACGTGGGCGGTGGCGATGGTGAGGATTTTCGTGGGGTCACGCCGACCGTCTTTTTCGGACGCCTTGGCGACTTCATCATACGCCTTGTAAGTGGCCAGCCCTTTGGTGGACAGATACTTGGTGATCGACGCGGTCAACGTGGTCTTGCCATGATCGACGTGGCCGATGGTGCCGATGTTTACGTGGGGTTTGGTGCGTTCAAATTTACTTTTCGCCATGGAGTATTGTCTCCTGTTTCTTGTTTACAAAAAACCTGTTATAATCCCAGTACAAAATAAAAGCAGTCTCAAGCGCTATGCTGAGACTTCTTAAGACCCTACATTAAGCTGCTGAAGGGAATTGGACCCTTGACCTCGTCCTTACCAAGGACGCGCTCTACCAACTGAGCTACAGCAGCCTCTATCTACCTTTAGAGGCCATCTTACGGTCTCAAAAAAACCGATAGACCCTTAAGAATATCAGTTAATTATTTAAAGTCAATATTTTTTCCAGTTATTTTTTCTACTTTTTTAATTGCGGGGAATTTGACCCAAATTAATTTTTCTTCTGGAAATCGTTCGAAGTAGAGACACATGCAATGCGTCCCTACAGACGACCACACGGGTCAGCTTGTGTGAAATTAATATATACCAAATCAGGCTTTAAGAATTGCACCCCAACCTTAAGATGATCCACAGACTGCTTTAGATCGACCCAAGCGGCATCGGCCCCTTTCCGCAAATCAGACGCTGATCTGTCACGACGATTCCGGTTTGTCCTTTCTGGACCGGAGGAGTGTCAATATCCGCGATGTAACAAACAAACTGATCTTTGGGCAAGGGTTTGCACCAGCCGGAAATTTTTTTCCGATGCTGATCCGGTAGAGATCCCCAATGATATTTTTGACATAAGTTGCTTCGGGCCAATAAATTATGATAGTCGTCCCTGAAAAAGTCAAATTTTAACGAAGCACACTACAAAGCGATGGGTTTGGATATTCGGATGATCAAAAATCCGGGCCAAAAATTGCAGGCACAATAAAAGATGCCGCAGCAGGCGGCGGAGGTTATACCCGCAGCCGACTAAAATCGCGTTCATCTTGTCGCCTTCCTGGCCTTTGAGGTAATTTCGGCCCAATCGACACTCGCTTTTAGCGTGGCCTATCACAGGTTCAATCGAGCTTCGTCGCTTGAACAATTTTCGCAAGGGTCGCGTGAGTTTTTTAAAGCCACGGCCAACGATGTGGACCGCGGCAGAGCCGGTGTAATCGTGGCCGCGAT
>JBAZZQ010000007.1:0-86849 GCA_041658725.1 Phycisphaerae bacterium
ACTCCTTTCCTTTGGGCCTGTAACCTCCATTGTTTCAGAAAGTTACATCCTAAAGAGAAGGGGTCTGTTTTTCAAATTTTAAACGTAAAATGGAAACTACACCCTCTTTAAGTAGGGGCACGGCTTGCTGTGCCCTCTTTCGAGCAGACGCGATCTTTGCTTCTCGTAAATCCTGCTCTTTGAAGAAAAGGACATAAAAATGGCCATCCCGCCACTCTCCAATCCCAGCCATGAAAAAACGAATAGAAACCAAATTTGCACCATTTTTGCACTTTTTGACAAAAAACCGGTTTCCGAACTAGCCTACGGTGGCTCGGGGGTCTTTTCTTGAATAGTGCAGGACTGGGTAGCATGGCCCAAGATGATTGTAGAGGGGGAGAAAAATATTAGGCGTAAGAAGAGGTCATTGTATAATGACGCAAGGGCAGCAGCCACAAGGAGTATTAAATATTGAGCACATTAATGCAGAAAGTTACGGCTTTTTTCCACATCGGGAAACTACCCAATGAACTCCGGGCACAAATGGAATTGGAAGGCAGAATGGTTTACCTGGCGGAGGGCATCGGAGTAACGGCCATATTCAGAGATTTCAAAGCACAATGGATTCGTTGCGTCTACAGACGAATGACCTTCATCGGGTTTCTTGCTCTATCCGAACGCAGGATCGTTGTGCAAGGCAAATGTTATAATGAAGTCAGAGTCAACGCGACGTATGACGATGCAACTTTCAAGAAAATGATTTTCAGAGTCAAACAGAAGTACCTGTCAGTGACGTTTGATGCATCGGATCATCTCCCAAACGCATCAGGACAGATTGAACTTCGTCTACATCTCCCTGATGTGTCCATGGCAGCAAGGTTCCTTGAACAAAGAGGGGCGTCCGTTATGGCTGTCGTGGCAACATCATAATTGCAAAGGCGAACAATCACGTGCCGCGGACGGGGGTGCAGACGTCCAGTTCCGTAGCACCGTACCGTTGGTTCGAAAGTGGACGCCTGCCAAAAGGATGATGCGTCCAGACGCATCCTACAACTAATCAATGTCCAAGCGAATTCGATTCGCTCATCTTAATTATCTTCGAGGAACGCTCACTTTTTAGCTGGTCCAGTCCTTTACGAGCGGGCTGAAATTCCGAATTTGATTTCAAAGCCAGATTATAGTTCGCCTCGGACTCCGGGAATGGACCACCGACGGCTCCGGACCCCAGGATTATGGCTACACCCCAAAAGGAAAACCCGCCGAAAAAGTCCTCCGTGCCTGGTATCTCGAAGGAAAAGCAAAGTAACAATAAAATGATACGACACCGGATTAATTAATGCGCTCGGCGGCAAGTCGTCGATGTTCGTTTATGGTAGGTTATCATGCGGATTTAGGCTTCAAAGCCGTTATTAACGCAACGGCGGATACTTGCCTCCGAGCGCATTAATTAATCCAGTGTCGTATGTTCTATCCAATACTACCTGCTATATGATCAGCCTTGGCCAGGACGGTGGCGAAGACTTCATCGGCCTTGTCATCTAAAAGGGTACGGGCGGCTTCAAAGAGCGTTGACCCGGTGGTCATGATATCATCGACCAGACAGATTTTTGTTCCCGTCACAGGCCAGAGTGGTCGGAGTATGAAGGCATCCTTTAAATTTTCTTTCCGGGCGGAGGGGGATAATCCTACCTGTCGCAGAGTGGGCTTGGTTCGCTTGAGTAATTTGATCACGGGTAAACGCGTCGAGACGGAAATCCGTTCCGCCAGGAGCTGAGACTGGTTAAAACCCCGGTCGATCCGCCGGGTCCAGTGGATTGGGACCGGGCAAAGGGCTTCGATTTGGTCGAACCATTTTTGCTCCGTCAAGACCTCGGCCAACATGTCCCCCAGGACATTTCCGACGGTAATCGAGTGATGATATTTAAAATTTTTAATCGCCCGAGCGAGGGCGTTTTCGTAGACTCCCAGCCGGCAAATGCCTTCCAATGGTGAGGGTATTTTTTTACACAACGGGCATCGCCCTTTTGAATTTACCACCTGATGCGGACCCAAATTCGATCCGCAGGAGGGACAATAGTCCCGCCCCGTCGCCTGGGATAACTGAACCCAACACTCAGGACACCAATTACGACCAGGGGAAAGAAATTGTTGGCACGCGCCGCACCGGGATGGATAAATCAAAGTGCCGATGCTCTTTAGGGCATTGCCGATAATATTATTCAAAGAACACTCCCTTACGGTCGTGCCTCTTCAAGAGGTTATTCATAACTCAATATTATTGCATAAAGGTTCCTTAGTTGGTATTTTAAAACACATTATGACTTATATCTTACAAAAATATATTTTGAAAGAGCTGCTTCGCGGTTTTTTGATGACGGCAGTGGCCCTGACGTGTTTGATGGGTTTTGGGGGCGGGGTGATGGATATGCTTCGCAGTCAGGGAATTACCGCCCAGGAGATGATTAAATTAATGATCTACCTGATGCCGGTCGTGCTGGCATATTCACTTCCCGTAGCTGCTCTATTCAGCACGACTATCACATACGGACGATTATCGGCGGATAATGAAATCAACGCCTGCCGCGCCAGCGGGGTCAACATCTATCGGATACTCCTGCCCGCGGTTATCCTTAGCATCATTGTTTCGGCCACCACCTTTACCCTGCAAAATTACACAATCCCCAACCTGGCCGCCAGGATCGAACTACTCATCAAACGGGATATCCGCACCCTGGCGTATATGGAGTTAAAAAATAGAAAATACATCAACAAGATGAATTATGCCCTGCATTGCGAAAAGGTAATCTCAGCCAATCCGCCCGAGGTCCTGCCGGATGGGACGGAAACTCCAGGACAAATTGAACTTTCCCAGGTGGCGTTTTTGCGTTACGACCATGATATCCCAATCTTCTTCGGAACCGCCAAAACCGCCTTGATCCTGTTTGAAAACATCAAAGACACCTCGTGCGTCACTATCCACATGAACCAGGTCCGTGCGTTTAATGTCGAACGGGAGCAAGTCACCCAGGTGGACTATTTTCCCATCGGTCCGGTCCCGATTCCCGCCATGACCAGCACGAAACTCAAATTCCTTTCCCTTCCCATTTTGCTTACGATTCTTAAAGATCCATTCAAATTCCAGAGATTGGAGGACCAAAAAAAATCGCTCTATGCGGTTCTTCGGAATTCTTTAACTTACGAACATCTGGTCGAGCAGTATCGAAAGCAGTATAAATGTGAACTAAAGGACGCTCGGGGGCAATATTCTATTACGGCCAATAGTTGCCGTCAGATCCCCAAGGATGGAAAAATCATTCTGGAAGGCGATGTGACTCTTCATTCCAATCCGGTGGGTGGATCCCCGGCGACGTTTTCGGCCAAGGACGCCACGATTTCGGTCTCCGCGATCTCCGAAGATTTACCCCCCAAGATCAATATCGAATTAAAAGGGGTCAAAGTGACGGAAACCCACAGTGGAAATTCCAAACGCTTTGCCACCCACGAACGATATACCGTCGGACCGATTAATGTGCCCCCGGAGGTCCTCGAATCGGCCAGTCCGAAGAATGCCAATATCGATACCATTCTTTCGTCAAACTCTCCGTATAATTTCAACGATGACCTGAATAAAAAGCGAGCCTATCTGAGCTTTGGAAAAGCAGAAACCATCCGAAAGGGTATCGCGGAGATTCACACCCGCCTGGCGTATAGTTTTAGCGCCCTGGTTCTTCTGATCCTGGGAGCCAGTTTGGGAATTATCTTTAAGGGCGGGCATTTCGTCAGCGCGTTTGGTCTGTCGTTTATTCCTTTGATGATCGTTGTTGTATTGATCATGACGGGCAAGCAACTGACCGCCGCAGGGTCCCTGAACATGGGCATGGGTGTAATCTGGCTGGGTTTGGCCATTGTGGCCCTTGCCAATCTCGTGATTTTAGGAAAATTCTTAAGGCGATAAATTAAATGGCACTATCCAGGTTACCGATAAAAACGATCGATCGATACATTCTGCGAGGCTTTATCTATAGCTATGCGGTGAGCGTGGCCATTATGCTCAGTTTGTACATCATGCTCGACCTGTTCGCCAACATAGATGATTTCACGGGGGGGGACAAGGCCACGACCCAGATCATTATGGAAATTGCCAGTTATTATTTTTATCACAGTTTTCTCTATTTCGCCCAGATCGCGGGGGTCATCACCCTCGTGGCGGCGAGTTTCACCCTCGCCCGCATGCAAAAGACAAACGAACTTACCGCCATGCTCGCGGGAGGAATTTCCTTGTATCGGGTGGCCCTTCCACTCATCGGGGCGGGACTGGCTTTTAATGCGCTCTGGGTGATTGATCAGGAACTGATCATTCCTCGCATCGCGGATAAACTGGTCCTGGGGCACGATGAAGTCAGTGGGAAACGATCTTTTTCCCTGTGGTTTCTGAAAGACCGGAACAATGCGCTTTTATCCGCGATGATGTATATTCCCAAACAGCAGCGGATGGAACAGTTGCTCACGATGGAACGCGACGAGCAGGGTCAGATAGTTGCCAAGCTCTCCGCCGACACCGCCGAGTGGAATGAACAGAAACAGTGTTGGGACCTGACCCGTGGCGTCCGCTATTCGCGATCCGTGGGCGAGTCGGAATTTGCCGTGGCCGGTGAGATGACGCGAAAACCCGTCCAGTATTACTACAGCGACTGGAAACCGGAGGAGCTGGTCATCCGGCAGAGCGCCAATTGGACCATGTTCCTCAGTGTGCGGCAATTAAACGCCCTGCTGAAAGAGCCGCACCTGGTCCCCAATCTAGCCGAGGTGATCGCCTCCAGGCATATTCGGCTGACCCAGCCGATTCTTAACATCCTGCTGCTATTCCTGGGGTTGCCGTTTTTCTTGAATCGTGAACCCCATAACGTCCTGGCTTCGGTGGGGTTATGTCTACTGGCGGCGATTTCATGCTTTGTCGTTTCCTTTATCTCGCAGACTATGGCCGGCGCGTCCCCCCATCCAGCCTTTGCGGCGTGGTTGCCAATCATGGTATTCGGACCCCTCGCCGCTGTGTTGATGGAAAATGTGAAAACCTGATTTAGTCATTAAAAAAGTGGGGTCTCTGATGTCAATTTTTTCAGTGCCGATGACAATCCGCAGTACGCAGCGACTCGGTCAGATTGCTCTCACTCTGATCCGTCACGGTTTCGGTCCCTTTGTCTGGCGGCTGAAATTGCGGAGACATATTCCCTGGTCGGGACTGTTTCAAAGACGTTCGGCCGTGGAGGTTCCGGATGCTGAATCGTCGCTGGGAAAGCGTTTGGCGGCCAGTTTCGAGGAACTCGGTCCGGTTTTTGTCAAGTTCGGTCAACTTTTAAGTTCCAGGCCTGACATTGTACCACCGGATATCGCGGAAGATCTTCGGCTTTTGCAGGACCGCGTCGCCCCTTTTCCCACGCAACAGGCCCATGAGATCATCCTCCATGAACTCAAACGGGACGTCAAAGACCTTTTTCTGGAATTCGGACCGGAACCCCTGGCCAGCGGATCGATCGCCCAGGTTTACCTGGCCAAGACTAAAAATGGTCAGCGAGTCATCGTCAAGGTCCGCCGCCCTGGGATCGAGCAGGTCCTCAAACTCGACCTGTATCTGCTGAAGTGGGTGGCGAGAAACATTGAAAAACATATTCCCGAACTTCACCTGAATCAGCCCATGTCGATCGTGGATGAATTCGCACAGAGCATAAACCGGGAAATGGACTTTTTAAACGAGGCCTCGATCACCGACCGCATTCACCAGTTCTTCGGATCAGATCCGAATCTCGTGGTACCCTCCGTGCGATGGGATCTTTCTTCGAGCAAAGTTTTGACGTTGAGTTATGTTACGGGGAAAAACTTTCATGAGGCGATTACTGATCCCACCATGGCGCTGGACAAACCAAAACTGGCCGGCGTGCTGATTGAGACCTTCATGCGACAAGTCCTGGAATTAGGCGTCTTTCACGCCGACCCGCATCCGGGGAATTTTATCATCATCCCACCGGATCGAATTGGCATCATCGATTTCGGAATGGCGGGACAACTGGACCGCCACCGGAACACATCGTTCATCCTCCTGCTGATGGCGGCCCATTACCGATACATGGATATCGCCATGGATATCCTGTCCGAAATGAACGCCATTACTCCGGCCACCGACGTAGAACTCCTCAAGAGAGACCTGGCAATCCTGCTCGACAAATGGAGTTCGCTGCCTTTAAAACTCCTCGATTTGCATACGGTTTTTAATGAGATATCGACCCTGGCCAGCGAATATCGGGTCATCTTGCCTCGTGATTTTGTCCTCATCGGAAAAAGCCTCGTCATGATCGGAGGAACCGCTCTTATGTTGGACCCCAACGTCAAACCCACGGAAATCATCGCGGAAAAAGTGCAAGAGGCATTGGTAAAAATGTGCGGTAAGGAAAATTTAACCCGGGAAACGATCCTCGCCTTCTGGCATGGCGGGATGCTGCTCAAGGACCTCCCCCATCAGTTCCGGGAATTTTCCAGAAAACTCCTTCGCGGACAACTCAGGATACAGATGGACGTCATCCAGATGGATAATTTTATCCGCGAGCTGGACCATTCCAGCAATCGGTTGTCGTTTGCGATTATTGTCGCCGCCGTTATCATCGGATCGAGCCTAATATTTAATATCGGCGTAGGTCCACACGGGTACGGCTTTTATTTGGGATTGACTGGTTATTTGGTCGCTGGAATAATGGGACTGTGGCTGGTGGTGGCCATCATTAGAAGTGGAAAGTTGTCATGATTGTTTTAATCGATAATTACGATTCATTTACGTATAACCTGGTCCAGAGGATAGGCGAGTTGGACGCCGGAATTGAGACCAAAGTCTTCCGCAACGATCAGATTACCCCAGGTGAGATTGAAAAGCTTGGTCCCGACCGGATCATTATTTCTCCAGGCCCTTGCACACCGTTGGAGGCGGGGATCAGCAACGATGTGATTCGCCATTTTGCCGGTAACCTTCCCATCCTGGGTGTGTGCCTGGGCCACCAGTGCATCGGACACGTTTTCGGTGGAAATGTCGTGCGAGCCAAACGGATCATGCACGGAAAAACCAGCTCTATCAAACACGACAACAAGGGCGTTTTTGCCGGCCTGGATAATCCATTTACCGCGACCCGCTATCACAGTCTGATGGTGGAAGAAGAAACGTTGCCCGACTGCCTGGAAATCTCCGCTCGAACAGCGGACCAAAACGAATTGATGGGGTTGAGGCACAAACAATTCAAAATCGAAGGCGTCCAGTTCCACCCGGAAAGTTTTCTTACCGAGCAGGGTTATAAAATCCTGGCGAATTTTCTCACGCTTTAGAGTATAATTGTACAAGTGGCGGGTTTCAAGTGAACTCGAAACCTGAAACTCGAAACCCGAAACTAATTGCAAGGAGCAAACATGGAAAAAACTTTGAAAGAAAAAGTAAGTGCATTATTAGAAGACGTTCGTCCAGCCCTTCAAGCCGATGGGGGTGATGTGGAATTGGTCGACGTAGACGATAAGGGCGTGGTTCAGGTAAAATTGCAGGGTGCGTGCGGATGCTGCCCGATGGCCCAGATGACGCTGAAAATGGGGATCGAACGGCATCTGAAATCCAAACTGCCCGAAGTCAAAGAGGTTGTAGCCGTCGCTTCCGCCTCGGAATAATCCGTGGTAGTCGTTGTTTAAAGTTCTTCTCGTTCCGAACCGCAGATTCGTTCGAGAATCCGGTCAAAATCATCCAGGGAGAAGAATTCAATCACGACCTTTCCGGTACCTTTTTTGCGGGCGGGGACGACCTGGACTTTGGTGCTCAGAGAGCGAGACATTTGCTGTTCCAGATCGAGGACGTTGGGGTTTTTCTGGAGGACCCTGGCGGAGGTTTTTCCCGATTTCATTTTGGCCACCAGGGTTTCCGCCTGCCGGACGGATAAACCCAACTGGGCGATTTTAAAGGCGAGTTTGGTTTGTTCTTCGGGATCATCGAGACCAGCCAGGGCGCGGGCGTGTCCCATGGATAACCGGTTGGTCCGCAGAAGGTCCAATACCCCAGGGGAAAGAGCTAGTATTCGCAGATAATTTGTTACGGTGGTGCGATCCTGACCGAGCCGGACGGCGATCTGCTCCGAGGAGAGGCTAAAGGAATCCTGGTAATTTTTATAGGCGCTGGCGCGATCGACGCAATTGAGGTCCTCGCGGTGAATGTTTTCGATGAGGGCGATTTCCAGCATTTGCTGATCGGTGGCTTCGCGGACGACGGCGGGGATGGCAGCCAATTCCAGTTGACGGGCCGCCTCCAATCGCCGCTGGCCCGCGACCAGCTCGTAATGTTCGCCTCGCGGTCTGACCACGATCGGCTGAACGATACCGTGCTGGCGAATGGACTCGACCAGCTCGGAAAGAGCTTGAGGATCGGTTTGAAGCCGCGGCTGAAACGGATTGCCGTCGATACGCGTGAGCGGAATTAACCGGGTCAGGGTTGGAGTGGTGGGCGAATGACCGGCGGCGGCAGGAATGGAAGGCGAAGCGGAATCGTGTGGAGAAATTTTATTCGCCGGTTCCTGAACGCCAATGGGTTCGGTCACGGCCCCCAAAAGAGAGGCCAGTCCACGGCCAAGACGTGGTTTATCTTTACTCATGAGAACTTCGCCATATAATCCATGTATCTCTAATCATCGAGTTTCTGGGCAAAGCCCGTATACTTTAAAAATAGATCCGGAGGCATGACCGGTATTCCCATCGCCTGGGTCTGGTCCTTCAGATCGTTATAAGTTCGCAGACCCTGCGCCGGTTTGGACGTGGTCTCGGAAGGAGCCGTGGTTGCCGCGGGTGCCGTGCCTTCTGCCGGGGGTTGCCCCATGATCACAAAATTGACGGTGGGGGAAAGTTGTTTGGCCACTTTTCCACCGGCGGTGGTGATGATCCCAGAGATTTTCAGGAACGCCGTCGGGTCGATTGTTCCGACATGATAGAGATCGAAATCACCAAAGACAGAAAAATTGAGCGACATATCCCGGTCGTAAACCAGATTGATGAGCAGATCGCCTTTAATAACCGGATTAGCCTGTTGATATTCAACTACTCGAGCCTCGGCCGTCATTTCGCCGACTTTGATAACTTCAAGAACGGCCTTAAGCTTGGGTCGTATTTGCCCCTTCTGGGACTCGGAAACCACACAAAATCGGATTCCCGGATTAATTTGCTGCTGGCGCCCAAGGTTAATGTAAATAACGGGACCGGCGATGTCCAGTATTTCGCCGTCGATCTTTTGCGTCAGTTGCTCCACCGTCATCATGGCGGCGGATCGGACTTCCGTGGGACCACCAGATTCCGTGGTCGCCTTAATTAGAACCTGTAAATTTCGCCGAACCATATCGCGGAGTTCATCGACGTGCTCGTTGAACGTTTTTCCCATTTGCGTCAGCTTGTCCTGTAATTCCTTGCTGACCTGGGTTTTAATCGTCGCGAGCTGCTCGGTATATTCATTTTTGAGGTCGTCGAACGATTTTTGCTGGGCGTCCATCTGGGCCATGAACTGTTTGGTTTTGTTGTCGAAGATGTTTTCCAGTTCTTTGTAACCGGAGGTAATGGTGTCGCGACCTTTCTGGCAGTCGGCCAACTGCTGCTGGGCACCGGCGGTCTCATCCATTTGATCTTTCATGAGCAGTGCCGCCTGCTGAATGGCTCCGATCAAATCGGATTTGGCGATGTCTTTCAACTTTTTAGCGGCGGCCGAGGTTTCCGGTAAACCGGCAATGGCTTTATCGAGTTTTTCCGCGACTTCTTTCGGGGTCGATGCCTTATTGCCCGTCAACAAAATGGCCAGTTGATCCCGTTCATCGAGCAACGCCGCCCCCGCCGATTTCGGTGGTCGGGAACTGGAACCCAAGGCCTTATACGCATCCAGCCTGGAACTGACCCCCATGCCGATGTAAGAATCGAAAAGGCTTTTGTCCTGCTTGGCTTCCTGCGTTACCGTTTCCTGGCGCACAAACAACAGAACCAGCCCGGTCAGCGCCGCCAAAAACAGGACGATAAAAATAATCAGAACAAAAAGCGGTACGGTTCGACCGCCGGAAGGTTGAACTGCCATAATTTCGAACTCCTTTTGAATACAGGCATCTGTAATGTCCGGTTACAGCAAGCACCGGTTATGCGTAAGGTTAAATTCATTACCGGCGGTAGTCAAGGGAAAAAAACAGCAGGCATCCGGTAGCATAAAAGAGATGCGACCGTAAGGGAGCCGGGGTCGGGCTAAACCGTTGCCGGTCGCATTTCGGATTCTCGCTGCTGGGGAACAAATGTTCCGAGGTCTTCCCCGAAGCGGACGAGCCTTGCGCTGTTAAAGATCACGACTACGGAGCCGAGGGTATGTAAAAGAACTCCGGTGATCGGTCCGATTTCGCCCAGGATGGCGAGCAGGAGCATGACGCAGATAAAGAGCACTCCGAAACCAAGATTCAACCAGACGATCCTGGTCACAGCGCGGGACAGCCTGATGAGGAACGGAAGTTTGCTCAGGTCGCTGCTCAACAGGGCAATCGAAGCACTATGTATGGCCACGTCCGACCCGGCGGCACCCATGGCCACTCCGAGGTCTCCTGCGGCCAAGGCCGGGGCGTCGTTGACCCCGTCGCCGACCACGATCACCTTATGCCCGCTTTGTTTAAGTTCGGCAACCAGATTGAGTTTTTCCTGTGGTAAAACTTCTGCCTGGACTTCATCGCATCCCATTTCCGCCGCCACCCTTCGGGCGACTGACCATCGGTCACCCGTGACCATAGCCAACCGCTTGATTCCCAATTGATGCAGTTCGCTGATGGCGGACTTGGCCTCCGGACGGACCCGATCTTCCAATCCGATCCAACCGATGCATCGGCCGTTTCGGCTGACGTATAAAACGCTGATACCTTCCGGTTCGGCGAATTCTTCGGATTTCATCGACGCAAAATCGATATTCTGGCTTTCCAGCCATTTTCGCCGGCCCACCATGACCAAATCGGAATTGAGCTTGCCCTTGACGCCCAAGCCTGGAATTTCGACAAAGTCGTTCGGTTCGGTGAGATTGATTTTTGCCTTGTGGGCCACTTCAGCGACGGCTTTGGCGACCGGATGTTTGCTTCGATGCTCCAGTCCGGCCGCCACGGCCAGAAGGTCCGCGGGATCAATATTCGCCGCTGGTTTGAGTCTTGTTACCGTCAATTCCCCGGTGGTCAGGGTTCCCGTCTTATCCAAAACGACCGCCGTCATGGTTCGTGCCGCCTCCAGATCGGTGACGGATTTAATCAGAATTCCCAGCCGGGCCGCGCAGGCCAATCCCGCCACCATCGCAGTAGGAGTGGCCAAAATGAGGGCACAGGGACAGGCCACGATCAAGATGGTAATGACCGTGGTCATTTCATGCGTAAAGACCAGAACGATCCCCGCCAGCATCAGTATGGTAGGAACATACCAGTGTGCGTACTGATCGATCAGTCGCATAATCGGTATTTTGGTTCCTTCTGCCTGGAGTATCAATTTCTGCACCTGACCGAGGGTCGTATCGGCTCCGACACGGGTTACACGGATATCCATTGAACCATTCAGGTTGATCGTCCCGGAAAAGACTTCGTCGTTCGGATGCTTGTCCACCGGCAGTGATTCCCCTGTGATGCTGGCCTGGCTGACGCTCGATTCGCCGGTCTTGACCTGCCCGTCTGCGGGAATATTGTCGCCGGGACGAACGCGAACGATATCACCGAGTTTCAATTCCTTTACAGAGACTTCGCGCTCTTTTCCCGTTTGAGGATCGAGCAGGTGCGCGGTTTTTGGCGATAGCCGAATCAGCGATTCGATCGACGCCCTGGCTCCCAGTGCTGTGCGTTTTTCGATCAGGTTGGACAAATGGAAGAAGAAGGAGACCACCGCGGCGGTTTGGTAATCGCCAATGGCAAAGGCGGCCACCACGGCGATGGCAACCAGGACATCCAGATTGGCCTCTCCCTTGAAGGCGGCCTCCAGAGCCTCCAGAAGAATGGGCAAGCCCAGCAGAATTGCTCCCAACATGGCGAGAATGGTGCTGTAGATCGGATCCCCATAGAACCATCCTGCCAAATAAGAATTCAATGCCAGCATTCCGCCCATCATCGTGCCGATCAGAAGGGACGAGGCCCGCCCCGTTTCCGCTTGAAGGGAATGACCACCGAAATAATCGTGTACGTTTGCCATCGATCTTTTTTCCTTAAAAACAGGCCGCCGAATACTACTTATTATTTACTTACGTTTGAAAACCTGCCAAAGTTCTTAATTCGTGCTATCCGCAAATAATAAACACTGAATTATACCGTCGATTATGCGGGGATACAACTTCTGATCCGATTTAGGATACATTAAAGTTTTGGTAACCGTTCCGCCCCCCTACGTCATTGTGCCACGGCTGGCCTGTCCAGCCGTGTCTTCAGAGCACGGTCGGACAAGCCGACCGTGGCACAATGGCCATGCCACCCAAATAATTTTTACCTGTTGGGAGCGACAGGAGCGGGAAGGCTGGTCGGTTGGTTGCTCGTCGCCTGGGTTGTCGGCTGTTGGACTTGTTCGACGGCATTGAATCCTGTGAGCGGTCCTGTGTGTGAATCGTAGAGCACCAGGATTCCCAGCCAGAGCTGGAAGGCTACGAACAGCAACAGGATACCGATGAGAATATCTTTCAGGAGACAGCGCTTTCGAGAGAAATGAACAACGATGGCAAGAATGATAGCCAGAAGGATAATGCTAACCCCTGCGATCACGTGCAGGAGCAATCGGTGATGGTCCGCCTGTTGCAGCATTTCCATGTTTTCTTTGAACGCCTTGACGGTAAATCCGTCCATGACGGACCACGCCCCAGCCAGGGCAGTACCGATGCCGGACAGCAACGCTAATAGCCAAAAAATGCAAGGGGAACATGCACACTCACAGCAGTCTTTTACAGGCTCCGCGATTGGAAACGCGGAAGGGGTTTTAGATACAGAGGTTATCGGCAAATCGCAGGATTCATTCCAGCGTCGGAAGGTCAGACCCAAAGCGGCGATCACAAAGGCCACTGTCAGACCAGCTAAGACGAGGTGGAGTTGAAGCGGTTGGATATACCAGAGGATACCGGTGCTGGGTTCTCCAGGCGGAGTTGAAAGGAGAGTTTGTCCTGCTCGCAGGACGCCGGGATTGACGGCGGTGCCGTAACGATAGACAGCTTCTCCACCATGCCAGGCGCCGGCGAACATAAGACCCATTCCCACCAGCAGCGCAATAAGCAACGGCACGTAGATTTTTTTCCGCCATTGATCGGAACCTCCGAGCCATAACACGATAACCAGCAGAAAAATAACGACGGCGATGCTGTTATACCAGATATGGTCTTTCATCAAACTCCACTGGGCATCGGACCAGAGGCTTTGGCTAAGAACGGTGTGCCATTTAAGATCGGGATCGAGGGCTCCGGGGGCGACCACGCCGCGAAAGGCATAGATTCCGGCGGTGAGGGTGATCACCGACAGCAGTCCGCCTACCATAACCATCCAACGTCCCGTGGTTCGGCACCGCTCACATGGGCGGATGAGGTTGGCTAATTCGATTAGAACCCCAAGCGTGAGCAGAGCCAAGGGAAAATGAATAAACAGAACGTGCCAGTTCGGACTGATAAAACTTTGTTCCATGATGATCACTCCTAAATATTCCGATAAAAAAAATGCCCCAACGGAACTATTCTAAATATAAATTCCCGAAGTGTCAAAATCAAAACAAAATGAAGAAATAAAAAATGGTAACCGTCCAGGCCCCATTGAAAATTGTCATTGCGAGGCCGCGCAGCGGGCGCGGCAATCTCGTCCCTTAGCCGAAGGAATGAGATTGCTTCGTCGCTGCGCTCCTCCTAAGGAACTGATGTTTTGGGGTGGCATGGGCAAGTCTTCTTGCCCGTGTCTTCCATGCGTGGATTGGGAAAAAAGACACGGGCAATCGGAATTGCCCATGCCACCCAGTTCGTTGTGAATATCGCTGGCGGAGCCGGTTAGATGCTCGCAATGACGGTGCCTGAACGGTTACAAAAAAATGTTACCCGCCGCGGTAGGCGGTTTCATACATGGCCAGGATGTTTTCAATCGGTGCATCAATTTGTATATAGGTGTGTCCCGGTCCTACGATGTATCCGCCGTCCTTACCCAGGACACGGATTAATCGCCTGACCTCGTCGGCCACCTGCAGGGGCGTTCCCTTGCATAAGACTTCCTGCAAATCCACTCCGCCGTAGAAGCAAAGGTCTTTTCCAAAATCGCGTTTGAGGCCTTCGGGATCCATTCCTTCGGCTCGGGTTTGAATCGGCTCGAGCATATCCACTCCGGCGTCGATGATCATCGGCAAAAGGGGACGCACCGCACCGCAGCAATGAAGGAGGAACTTTTTATTATGTTTATGCGTTTTTTCCACCACTTTTTTCAGATACGGGGTTACGAATTTTTTAAAAGTATCGGGGCTGAAAAGCGGCCCTCGCTGCGAGCAGTAATCGTCGGCCATGTAAACGATATCGATTCCCTGGCCGTGCTTTTCCAGCATGATATCGAGGAAGGTGAGGATTCGTTCCGTGACCGTTTGGATCAAGCGATCGGCGTAATCCTGTCGGATGGCGAAATCAATCAGGAGGTCTTCCAGGCCACGGACGAACGACGCGATGAAATACGATCCCCAGGTGAAAACGCCGATGATGGCGAGATCTTTGTGGGCGTCGGCCTCGGGGACAAAATGCGAAAATCCCAGGGCTCCATCTTTCGGCCAGGGATATTTTTTGATATCGTCGATTTCATCTTTGCCCGCCAGAGGACTGTAACAGAGTTCGTCATACGTTCCACCGGAATAATTGGTCACTCGCGTTTTGTAACCCCAGAGAGCGGTTTTTTCGTTTTTTTTGCTCTCTTCGTCGCTGTACATGAAATTTTTTGGCAGGATCATCCACGTATCAACGTTGAGCCGGTCGAAGAGTTCTTCCCTGGATTTTGTGCCAAGATATTTGTGAAGTGCGTCGTAAACTTCCTTTTCCGCGTCAAACGTAATCGGCGTCCGATCAGCCACGCGATGATTGACCGCAGCCATGATTCGCTCTTTAGATGTAACCATTACCATTCTCCGATTTTGTGATGTAAAGTTTGTCCCAGTATATATTTTTTGCAGGCATCGGTAAAATGAATAATTCATGCCTTTGATTTAGTTCCTTGATTTAATACAATACTGTGTAACCTTATTTATGAAATACCGTACCAAGAAAATTTATTTAGCTTGTTTTACCATTTTGGAACTCCTGGTAGTAATCGGGATCATTGCCCTGCTTGTCGCTCTTTTGATTCCCGCCTTAAGTGGGGTTAGAAAGCAAAGCGGATTACTGAAATGTCAGAGCAATCTTATCACTCTGTATAAAGGATTTTTGATTTTCTCGACCGACCATGACGATTATCTTCCTGGAAATTATTATACCAGAAATGAGTCGGAATACTGGAAAACCGATTGGCTTTCAGGGCAGGGTTCGCTTCCGGATACCGGAGTCAATCCGGACCCCGCCACCATCGACGCGGCGTTTTCGGCCACTCCTGAGAAAGGAACTCTTTTCCCTTATATTGGAAAGCAACCTGGGATCCTTCGCTGCCCGAATATTCCCCAGGGTCCTTTCGGACAGGGAAAAGGCAGTAACGGGAAGTTCGATTATTCGGTAGTCGGAATCTTCGCGGGGGCGAAGATCGATAAAATTGACAGTCTTGCGCGATTCAAAAATCCACAGACAAATGGCTACGAAAGTCACGCGACCCCTCTCGTCCTGGAAGAATATCCCGAAAACCATATCAATAATAAATACGTCGAGGGTTGCCACGGGCATATCGACAAATTCAGCAGGATTCATACCGAAGGCAGCCCCTACGTTTCTTGTGATGGAAGCATCCATTCGTTCTCGCCGCCGCCCGATGCCACGTTTTGGAACTGGGAACTTCTTACCCCCAGCGGGGTGTGGTGGACCCAGTTTACGGATTTTCAAAATAAAAAGTATGGGCTGGTCTGGGGTGAATGGAATCGAAAATGAATAATTCCTGCCTTTGATTTACTTCACGAATTTAATACAATATGTATTAAATTGTGATAAAGGATACGTAACAAGATGCCGGAAAATATGGATATGCCGCTGGTTGGCCGGGAGAAGGTTAATCAGTATAATCGGCAGTTGATTTTAAGCTTGTTTAAAGGCGGTAAGACGCTGGCTCGGCGCGACATCGTCGCCCTAACCGGGATGCGCCAGGGGACGATGCAAGTCCATGTGGAAAGTTTGCTCAAAGAAAAAATCCTTGTCGAAACGGGTCCGGGTTCATCTAAGGCCGGTCGTCGTCCGACGCTTTTGGAGATTAATCCCCGGCGGTATTTCATCGTGGGCGGTTATCTTCAACCGGAAAATGTTCACTTGGTTCTTTCCGATCTGCTTGGGCACATCCTCTCACATCATACGGAACATCCCACGGTGGAGGAAGATCGAAGCCATCTGCTTTTGGCCTTGGGGCGCGGACTGATTCATTTGATAGAAGATAAATGCCGTCGGCAGGATATTCTGGGAATCGCGTTGGGGGCTGTCGGGCGAGTAGACGTAAAAGAACAGACCCTGACCGAGACGCATTTCGGGAGGTGGTGGAAAGGAATCGAACTTGGCCGATATATTCGGGGTCAGTTTGGGTGCACTTCCTGGGTGGAAAATGATATTCATCTGGCCACGTTGGCCGAGGCGAGATTCGGGGTTTCCCGGGACGTCAATCATTTCCTGTTTGTGAGTATTGAAAATCAACTGCAGGTGGGTGTGATGGTCGACGGCAGGGTTTATAGCGGTTTCAAAGGAGTGGCGGGTAAACTGGGTCACGTTTGCGTCGATCCTGGGGGGCCGTTGTGCGGGTGTGGAAATCGCGGGTGTCTGAAGATGTTGGCCTCGAATGACGCGCTGATTGATTTTTATCGAAAACTGGTGGGCAAGGATAAATTAAAGGTCAGCGTGGAAGAGATTGTTACATATGCCAGGGACGGTCAGACGGCGGCGAAATATGCGTTGGAACAGGTGGCGAAATGGCTGGGATTGGGATTGGCGAATTTGGCGAATATTTTTAATCCGGAAAAGATCGTTCTTTCCGGGCAGATTTCATTGGCGGGTGAATTATTTTTGGAAACCCTGACCGGGGTCATCACAGAGCGCACGACCCCGCCCACCAATCAGTTGCGGGTTGAATGGTCGCAGCTGGCGGACCAGGGAATCCCCATGGGAGCGATTGCTCTGGCGCTGGATGAATTCTTTGCGCTTCCGGTCCTGGAGTCGCCGATTTTGCTGGCGGAAGAATGACTAAAGAAACTGTTCAGGATGAAGTGGTTTGCCTATCGCGGCGAGAGTTTTCCGAGACTTCGCAGGTGCTGGTTTTTATTTCGCGATCTCATGGGAAAATCTCCCTGCTGGCGAAAGGGAGCAAACGCCCTCGCGGGAAAACGGCGGGAGGAATCGATCTTCTGGATACCGGTCAGGCTGATTTTATTATCAGCTCGGAAGGTTTGGGACTGTTGAAGGAATTTTTACCGGGCAAACCCTGGCTGGCGATTCGAAAAAATATCAAAAAATGGTACGCTGCGCTGTATGCGGTGGAAGTGGTGAATATTTCCACTAAGGAACTGGAGCCGATCAAGGAAATCTTTGATCTGTTGACCGATTCTTTGGATTGCCTTTCCGCGGCGGGTTCGGATTTGGAGCTGGCGGAGATTTTGGTTAACACGCTGATGCGTCTGCTTTCCGCGATCGGATATCGACCCGAACTTCAGCGATGCGTCAACTGCAAGCGACAAATGACACCTTCGGACTGGCTATTTTTCAGCGCGTCGGGCGGCGGGGTGGTCTGCCGGGACTGCGAACCTGGGATATTGGAAAAAATCCGTTTCGAGCATCGGGCATGGTATTTTTTGCTCGGCAAAGTCCATGACCTTATCTCGGCGTCCAAAGCGTTCGATATATTAAATTACATGCTCCGGGAGCATTTGGGAAAAACACCGGCGATGGCCTCTTATTGCCGGGGAATTTTCTTGATGGATCGTAAATCGCCGGAAAAAACAATTACAAAAATGTAAACCAGGCGGAACACCTTTACAAATATGTAAAGAAATTCAGAAGGAACAAAATTGTAGATTTTCATAATAAACCTTGAAATAAGACGTTATGGATGTCATTTTAAGTGGCACGATACTTGCGTTAGGTTGAAGCTAAATCGTTGACGGGCGTGTTGCCCGATGATGAGCGATAACGCATTCAAACTACTTTGTAAAATAAAGGAGTAATTAAATGGCCAAGATTGCAGAAGGTCCGTTGCAGTGCAAAACGGCAAAGGATGTACTGGACGCGTGCAAAAAGAACAATGTAAAATTTATTCGATTGTGGTTTACCGACGTTCTGGGAATGTTGAAAAGTTTCGCGATCACCCCGGGCGAATTGCCGGACGCGATGAAGGACGGAATGGGATTTGATGGGTCGAGTATTGAAGGGTATGCCCGGATTTTTGAAAGCGATATGATCGCTTTGCCGGACCCGAAAACGTTTCAACTGCTGCCCTGGCGGGCCGGCGACGGTATCGCCGTCGCGCGAATGTTTGCCGACGTTCAGAAACCCGGCGGAGAACCTTATGTGGGCGATCCTCGCGGGGCACTGCGTCGGATGCTCGGAAAGGCCGCCAAGATGGGTTACGATCATTTTTATGTCGGTCCCGAATTGGAGTTTTTCTATTTTAAAGCTTCCAATAATCCGGAACCGCTGGACGCGGGCGGATATTTCGATTTAACCCCCCTGGACGTGGCCAGCGACCTTCGCCGCGAGACGGTGTTGTCGCTTGAAGCCATGGGGATCAAGGTGGAATATTCTCACCACGAGGTAGCTCCTTCGCAGCATGAAATTGATCTGCGGTTTTGCGATGCCATGCAAATGGCGGATGCCGCCATGACTTACCGCCTGGTGGTCAAGGAGGTGGCGATGGCCAACGGAGTGTACGCCACGTTTATGCCCAAGCCGCTCTTCGGCCAAAACGGAAGCGGAATGCACGTTCACCAATCGCTGTTTAGAGGCGAGAAGAACGCGTTTTATGATGGAAAGGATCCGCTGAATCTTTCCAAAGACGCCAAGCATTATATCGCGGGTATTTTACGATACCTGCCGGAAATTTGCCTGGTCCTTAGCCAGTGGGTCAACTCGTACAAACGATTGGTCCCCGGTTACGAGGCTCCGGTTTACCTGAGCTGGGCACGGCGAAATCGGTCGGCGCTGGTTCGCGTTCCCGAATACAAACCGGGTAAGGAAAAAGCGACGCGGATCGAAGTGCGGTCTCCAGACCCGGCTTGCAACCCGTATCTGGCCTTTGCCGCCATGCTGGCAGCGGGTTTGGCGGGAATTAAAGGTAAATTTGAACTGGCCGATCCGGTGGAAGAGGATATTTTTGAAATGACCCCCAATGAACGCGAAAAACGAGGTATCGCCACACTGCCGGGTTCGCTCGGAGAAGCCATTTTGTTGGCGGAAAAGAGCGAACTGCTCAAAGAGGCTCTCGGCGAGCATATTTTCAACAAACTCATCGAAAACAAGAAGATCGAATGGGATCGCTATCGCACCTTTGTGACCGATTACGAGATAGATCGGTATCTGTCGATCCTGTAAGCATAACGAATAGGCAGAAATGATGATAAAGCCCGCGGAACCCGTATTCCGCGGGCTTTTCATGATCCCAGTTGAGCCGCCGGCTAAACTGGGATAAATTTTGATAAAGCCGCAACCGTCTTGTCTAAACTATGTGAATTCCGTTGGGCGGTGCGGATATTCCAGCCATGATAAACAAAATCAACCAGCCTACCGTTATAGTTTGGGCCGGTTTTTGCGGTGCTTCTTTCCCGAGGAATAATATCGTTTTTCAAAGTTGTTTTAGGTGATTTCCGGACCAGATCGATCAAAAACTGTTTGGGATCACCGATATTCTCAACGTCAGCGGGTATTAGAGTTTCTCTGATCCTGATAAACTTTGCAAATCCATTCCGATCAGCGAGCAGCCAAGATTCAACTTCCCGGACAGCTATTCTAAAAATCAAATTATGGTTCTTCTGACCCGAAAACCATTCATTAATCAGAACCGGCGGGCAATCGCTTTTATCAAGATCGGTCAACACCAAAAAAGGAGTTCCTTTGGCGGCGTTGTTAAACCCCATGATCCTACTCTTAATATAACCAAAACCCCCGTGGCCGTAACAGGCACCCACGGCAAAGCGTTTTCCGGAAACCTCCAGAAGTTTTCTCAACACCGCTTCGCTCAGAGAATCTTCAACGACTAGGTTGATAGGGATTTCATTCATTTAAACACAAACTCCAGTTGATGAATATTGGAAGGTGCGGTGCGAGGCAAGGCCGCCTCACCAATACTCATCCCGCTTTCCAGTAAATCCCAAACTTCCAATATGGAAGAAGCCAACTGAACTTTGGTTCCCTCATGACTGGGCGTAAGAAGTATGACTTCCTCTCCTCCAATCCCTTTATCCGATAATAGATCAAAGCTATGGGTACTCACAATTACCTGCCTTTTTCTCTGTTTCTGTAATTTATGAATGATTGGAGCTAATTTTTGCACAATGCCAGCGTTCAAAGATAATTCCGGTTCCTCCAGCAACAAAAGGGATTCGCCCTCCAGGAGAGACCAAAAAAAACCGATCAACCGCAAGGTTCCATCCGAAAATTGATCTTCACGCTGTTTTCCGGCTTTGGGTCGCCAGTGTTCGTAAACGGCCTCCAAATGGGGAATGCCCATTTCATCCTTTACGTGCTTCAGTTCCTTCAACTGTGGTACCGCTTTCCGCAAAACTTCCTCGATCTTTTTTAATCTTGCCTTCCTGGTTTTCTCCGGTGTTTTCGTCACCCGCTCTAAAAAATTTCTGCCGAAGGGATCATCCGACATATTTGGTCCCGCAAATGCTTCAGGAAACCGCAAAAGCTGGGGCACCAGATGCAGGTATAATATGGATACGAAAAACCTGTGAATATCCCGAAACCTTTCATTGGCATTGATTTGCTCAAGATGCGTCTGCGTTAATCGTTCTTTGTCTTTTTCATCGTCGGAATCTGGACGATTGAGAATTTGTTCATTCCCCTTCCAAACTCGCTCATAAACAAGGTATGGTTTGCGGAATCCCCGCACGTCTTGTTTAATTCCTATAGCATATTTCCACACGGGTTCTTGCTCTGGTTTCTCGGCAAGGTGAATTTCAATTTCAACATCCGGATATCTTCGAGCCGATAAGGATCGAATTTTAGATATCCCGCCCCGGTCATTGACTGCTTTTTGTAAACCGCCACCCGGTTTGGCAATATCCCTCAAGAAACGAAACACATCCAGAAAATTGGATTTTCCACAAGCATTCGGACCAACAATAAAAACTCGCGGCCCCATTTCAGTTTCCGCGAGACGAAAATTCCGCCAGTTTACCAATTTTATATACGAGATGATCATTTATGAAATCTCCATAATATTTTACTGATTATCCATCACTACAATCCAAACACGTAGAACATCGCGGTAAAGAGACAATCGGTGGCGATGAGGGCGACGATGCTGAGGACTACGGTTTGGGTGGTTGCTTTTCCGACTCCGACGGCTCCGCCGGAGACTCGTAAACCCAGATGGCAGGCGATCATGCTGATGAGCAGACCGAAGATTCCCGCTTTGACCAGGCCTGTAAGGAAATCCTTCATCACCAGGGCTTCCTGCGTATTCTGCATGTATAACTGGGCGTCGATCCCGAGGATCCATACGCTGGTGGCAAACCCGCCGAAGACGCCTACCACGTCGGAGATTACTGTCAGGCAGACCATCATGAAGATCGTGGCAATTACTCTGGGGACGACCAAAAAGTTGATCGGGTTCAGGGCGTGGGCGCGAAGAGCTTTGATTTCCTCGGATTCCACCATCGCGCCCAATTCGGCGGCGATGGAGGCGCCGGCAAAACCAGACAGGACGACGGCGGTGATTAATGGGCCTAGTTCGCGGAAAATGGAAATACCGATTATGTTGGCAACCTTGTCCAATTGACCATAATTATCCAGGGTCGGAGCCATCTGGAGGACGAGAATAATCCCGATAAAAATTTGCACCAAAGCGATGATAGGAATGCTTCGCACTCCGACCCGGACCATCTGGGCGACAAGTGCCTGCCGGCGAAAATAGACTTTTGCCCGAATCATGCTCATCAAAACCCACCAGAGAATTTGACCCAGGAGAACGGCTATCCCGCCGGTGAATTTAATTCCTCCGGCAAGGCTGTCGTAAGCGTGGAACACTGCCCGGCCGATCAGCGTTATCGCCTGCACGAGAAGTGAGGATTTTTTGAAGGCTTGTTCATTCATGATCAAATGCCTGCTGAATGGTAAACAGATCGGTTAATCTGGCGATCTCAAAAATGCTGCGGACGCGATGTTGCAACCCGAAAAGGACAAGTTTGCCGTTATATTTTTTCACCCGCTGCAGCGCCTCTACGAGGGTGGCCAGTCCGGAGGAATCCATGTAAGGCACCCCAGTTAAATCGACACCGATTACCGGAACTTTTTGGGTCGTCAGCTCAAGGAGAACGACGCGGACGTCGGGTGAGCGATATAAGTCGATATCATTAAGAAGCTTAATCACCGCCTGGTCAGTTTGAAGATCGATGTTCTGTACGGGTCCGGTTTCATTGGTCATATCGTGAATACTCATTTCCCTGCCTCCTGTGTCGGGACAATATATTTCAACATCGTCAGCTCCATTCCTCCTTCGGGCACGCATCGGTAGTTCACGTCGTCCATAACCGTTTTAATAATATGGACACCCAGTCCGCCCGGCCTGACTTCACTTAAGCTTCGGCTTTTGATGCATTCCAAATCGACGTGCCGACCGAAATCACGAATAACGATTTTCAGTGCCCGCCCGGGTCGGCCATTGTCCGCCACCATATCCAGAGTGATATTAATAAACTGGTTGGAATTTCCGTCGTAAGCGTGCTTGATGACGTTGGCCAGGGCTTCATTGACCGCCAGCCCCGCCTGGTCAGACTGCTCACGGGTAAACCCGTTTCGTTCGCCAAAGGCTTCGACAGCCGTCCGAACCGCTCCGATGTTCGACGGGTCGGAGATAATTGTCATCTTGATCGGATCGGGCATGGTCGTTCTTATATGCTCCCAAAAGAGTTATATTTTTCATGGATATATTGGCCAGATGTTTCGCTGCGCTCAACATGACCCAAGTAGGGGCGGGGCTTGCTCCGCCCTCTTCAAGACACGGGCAAGAATACTTGCCCATGCCACACATGTTATCACTTTTGTAAAGTTGCTTCTACTTTTTCCTGGTCGCTTGTTCTTTCATCCACTGCCGCCACTGTTGCACGGCCTTGGCACGGACATAAGGCGGATCGAAACATCGGTAGCCAAAATCCTGGCCGGTAATCTGTTTCAGGGATTCGATCGCGGCCACACGGACGGCTTCATCTTCGTCTTCCAGCCGGTCCACGAGTAGAGGAATCGCCCGTTTATCTTTTGAATTGCCCGCGTAAATGACCGCCTTCATCCTGATACACGGGTCCGGCGACTGGATATCACGGGTATAGTTTGCCATTCCCAATGATCGGATCGAACAGCCGGAGGTAAAGAAAACGACAAACATTCCCGCCGCCAAAATCAGAACCCAACCTGTGATCTTTTTAACTTTCATCATATTGAAGTGCTCGTGAAAGCCTATTTTAAAGAAAAAGAAAACTTTTTCAACATATCCTTCTTGATTTAATTTTAAAATTAATGTATCATTTTTGTTTGCGGGACGTTTCGTCGCGGTATGATCTGCGGCGGGGCGAACACTTTTTAAACGGTGACCGCACAGGTTTTTAAAAAACGTCCGGGATGGACCCGGTCGGCCTGAGATAACCTTGGCCACCTATTGGAAAGGATAAAAGCCATGGGTAAAGGTACATGTAAAGGGGCTGAGATTCTTTATCAATCACTTCTCGACGAGGGAGTCGAGTACGTGTTCGGTTATACCGGAGCGGCGGTCCTGCCGATTTTGGATCAAATATACCAGGCACACCTCACGAACGTTAACCCGTCAATTGAAAGGATAAAAAACATGGGAAAAGCGAAACATACAGCCATTACTATCGGAGAAAATATCCCGGCTTCGCCTTTAGACCAAGCTGATCGAGTCTGGAAAGGCGCGGAAGTTCTTCATCAGTGCCTTCTGGACGAAAAGGTCGAGCACATGTTCGGATACACGGGCGGCTCGGTGTTGCCGATTTTCGATCAGCTTTACAAATCGCCAATCAACTTTATATTGACCCGGCACGAGCAGGGAGGAGCTCACGCAGCCGATGCCTACGCCCGTGCCACGGGAAAGGTTGGGGTGGTCTTGGCCACATCTGGACCCGGGGCGACGAATCTTGTGACCGGCCTTGCCACTGCGCACATGGATAGCATTCCCGTGGTGGCTATTACCGGACAGGTTCGATCCAATCTCATCGGTAACGACGCTTTTCAGGAAGCGGATATGATCGGTATTACCCGGCCATGCACCAAGCATAATATTCTGGTGCGGGATATTCGCGATCTTGGCCGAATCGTCAAGGAGTGTTTTCATATCGCCCGAAGCGGCCGGCCCGGTCCGGTGCTGGTCGATATTCCCGTGGATATTTCCAGCGGGCAAATTCAGGGTCCGATCGACACCAAAATGCAGATTCCGGGATATCGACCTCGGTTCAAGGGTCATCTGCGTCAAATTCAACTGGCCGCCGACACGATTAATCAATCCAAACGCCCCGTGCTTTACGTGGGCGGCGGGGTGATTATTTCCAACGCGAGCGACCTGCTTCGCCAATTGGCGATCAAGGCGAACATTCCCGTAACCACCACGCTGATGGGATTGGGCGCGTTCGATGAAAATCATCCGCTGGCGCTTAAGATGCTCGGTATGCACGGAACCGCGTATGCCAATTTCGCCGTGCAGGAATGCGATCTTCTCATTGCCATCGGTTCCCGGTTCGACGACCGCGTTACCGGCACGGTTGATACATTCGCTCCGCACGCGAAGATTATTCATATCGATATCGATCCGGCGTCGATTTCCAAAAATGTGCGGGTCGATATTCCAGTGGTCGGCGATGCCGCGGAAATTCTCGGCCAACTGGTGAATCTGGTCAAGCCGGTCGATCGATCCGGGTGGCTTACACAGATCGACGAGTGGAAACAAAAATATCCGCTGCGGTACGACACGGACTCGGCCAATATCAAACCCCAGCATGTTATCCAGGCCCTCGGGCGAATCGCCGACGGCAAGGCAATCGTAACCACCGGAGTGGGTCAGCACCAGATGTGGGCAGCCCAGTTTTTCCAATACAATCAGCCGCGACAGCTCATCACTTCCGGAGGGTTGGGAACGATGGGTTTCGGTCTGCCCGCAGCCATCGGGGCCCAGATCGGACGGCCTGACAAAATGGTCATCGATATCGACGGAGACGCCAGCTTTTCCATGACGCTGATGGAACTGGCTACGATCGCTCAATATAAACTGCCTATCAAAATCGCGGTGATCCGAAATACATTCCAGGGAATGGTTCGTCAATGGCAGGAGATGTTTTATGGAAAGCGATATTCGCAAACCCAAATGTATCTGCCCGACTTTCTCAAAATCGCGGAAGGGTTCGGAATCAAAGCCGTCGGGATCACCGATAAAAATCAGGTCGAGGACGTGATCGCGGAAAGCTTAAAATATCCCGGACCTATTTTGATGGATTTTAAAGTCGAGCCGGAGGAAAACGTTTATCCTATGGTGGCTCCATCCAAGAGTCTGCATGAAATGGAATTGGGACGGTTGGCGTAAGAAAAAATATCAAGGAGACATACTAATGAACGAAAATAAAACTGTGCTTGGAGTGCTTGTTGAGAACCGGCCTGGTGTTCTGGCCCATGTGGCTGGGATGTTTGCCGCGCGTGGGTTTAATATTGATTCTCTGGTGGTCGGCCGCACGGAAGACCCGACGGTTTCGCGGATGATTATTGTCACCAGCGGGGATGAGGCGACGCTGGAGCAGATACGCAAACAACTGGCGAAAATCGTCACGGTGGTCAAGGTGCGGAACTACTCGGAGCAGGAATGCGTGGAGCGCGACCTGCTGCTGATCCAGGTCCACTGTCCACCCGACAAACGAACCGAGCTTGGTGAACTGGCCACGGTTTTTCGCGGTACGGTTGTCGATGTCGGTCCAAAGACGATTACGATCCAACTGACGGGGCCGGAAAAGAAAATCGAGGCTTTTATAGAACTCTGCCGGCCTTATGGAATCCTGCAGTTGGCGAGAACCGGTGTTATCGCCGTTCCCCGGACCGAACAACCAAAAACGCAACCGGTTGGACAGGAATAATCAGCCTGCGTTGAGTGGGCCTGTCTTAATAATTTTGTGCCACGGCTGGCTTGTCCAGCCGTGTCTTATAAAGAGCACGGTCGGACAAGCCGACCGTGGCACACCTGAAAAGACGCATACAGCCAAAAAAATAAGGGCAATTAGAACATCAGACATGAGATCGCCTCCCCCCTTCCGGAAGACAAGAACCCCCGATTACCATCGGGGGCTGGTTAGTATACGAATTATTTATTGGGTAAATAAATCGTCTGGCCGTCTCGGAGATTCCTGGGGTTATTATTTACCTTGGACTTGTTGAGTTCATAAATTTCTTTCCATCTCGATGCGGAACCCAACTGCTGCCCGGCAATGCTGTAAAATGTCTCGCCCGACTTTACCTTGTAGGTTTTGTGTTTACTCTTATCAGAGTTACTGGGAAGACTTTCCGAAACATGGACACGAGGGGATGGTGGAATCGTCAGCTTCATCCCTGTTCGCAGGGCGTCTGGATTAATATTACGGTTGGCTTTGGCGATAGTCCGCCATAACTCACCGCGGCCATAGTATTTTTCGGCAATTTGAAATAATTTTTCACCGGGTTTGACGACATGGACCGTGGCCGGCGCCGGCTCACTGACGGGGGTTGATTTTTCCGCGATGGTATTGATGTCAATCCTGGCCGGTTGATTCGGAGTGATCGTGGCGGGTCTGCTCGCGGTGCCGCCGCTTAATCGATTTAAGTCTATTTTCAGAATCGTTTTATTCTTTTCGGTTCCAGCCGGAGTTTCCTGCGATACTCCGGTCTCGCTGGGTTGCGTGGCGGGCGACATGCTTTCCGCCGGTTTTATCGTAACCGACTCTTTTCCGGGTCCGAGGGGCAGGGGTAAATCGTCGGTTTGCGGAGCCACCGTATGCACCAGTGGTTTGGAAGGAGTCAATTCATAGTTTGGTTCACCGCCCTTACCGAAAAAATAAGTTGCCGCGCCGATCACCGCCACCAAAACGACCACAACCGTCAGTTTTACTTCCGTACGCATGATTATGCACCTCGATTTACATTTTTATCCACCGCGACATCTGCTGCGCCCTTGTAACCAAAGGCGCCCTTCATTCCCAGCAGAAGAGGCGAGGCAATGGCCACGGAGGAATAACAGCCAAAGAACGAACCCAGGAGCATGACGTAACAGAACCCCTGTGCCCCTTCGCCGCCGAAGATGTACATGATAATCATAACCATCAACACTGTGGACGAAGTCAAAACGGTTCGAGACAATGTTTGATTGATCGAGTTGTTGATGATGGTGGGAGTCATTTCCTTGAGTCTGCCCTGGTTTTCACGAATTCGATCGAACACGATAATCGTGTCATTGACGGAATACCCGATGAGTGTCAAAAATGCCGCAACGATGGTCAGGTTCAATTTAAAGTCATGAACCAAAAGTGCCTGACCGATGCTCGTGTTGGCCACCCATGCGGAAATCATGACAAATCCGAGGCATGTTATAATATCGTGCAGGGTGGCGATATTGGCGGCGATCCCATGCTGCAGAGTTCCGAATCGCACCCACAAATAGAAGGTAACGGCGGCAAATGACATCAGGAGCGCGAGCAACGCCGCCAGTTTTGTCTGCCGAGCCACCTGTGCGGCGAATTGAGTCACTTTTTGCAACTCACTCGTTCGGGAGAGTGATGCTCCGAGGAGTTTGAGTTCCGGGGTAACCAGAGTGGATCGCCAGGCGGCTTCGTCTTCTTCGTAATTGGCGCTGGGATCGGCCACGACCATGGCAACCCGCGTATACTTGATTTGATCTTCGGAAAGTTGCGAGACATCCTGTCCCGGAGCCGAAGTTAGTCCGACCATTTCAAACTGTCGCCATGCGAGTTTTTCGAAATCCGGCTGCAATCGCATAGCCACAATTTGCTTTTTGAGTTGTTTGATGGTTACAGCCGGGTCCAGTTTATCGACGACAAAAGCGGCCCCACCGAGAAATTCCGGCACATAACCCGGTGCCTTGGGTTCCTGGATGTTTTCGCCCAGGCGTTTTTTGGTCACCGGAAAAGTTTTTATATCGGGATTATAATTGATGGCCTGCTGAATGTTCAGGTACTGGCCCATGGATGCGACAATCGCGTCAACCACCAGCCGCTGAGAGGACGCGGTAGTTACGATTTCGAATTCTTTTCCTTCCGTACCGATGCTTTGAACCTGGGCATCGCGCAGTTCCTGACCCGCCTTATAGGTTTCCTGACCGACTTTTTGAAGTTCCGCGACCACTTGCGGCTGAGTCAATTTTCGTTCAGGCCGGATTTTAAAAGCCAGGGTATCGGCGCCGCGAATATCAATCGAGCCTTTCTCGATCTGGTCTTCCATAAAGGATACGATGGCGGTATCGACACGGGTGGCGGAGACGTCTTTAAACTTCAGCAGGTATATATTTTTCTGCTGCGGATCGACCGAAAGCTCCGCCTTTTGGAACGGTTGGGCCGAAGCCATGAGCAACTGACCGGATTTTTTGACCTGCTCGCGGACCTGCTCGATGTTCAGCAGATTCGATTTCTTCGTCTCGATCTGAATTGACGTTCCACCGCGGAACTCGATATCGTACTTGTCAGGTCCGCGAAGCGGGAACGTAACTAACCCAATCACGACGAAGAATAAGCTGACGGCCCAGAAATACTTTTGCTTGTTCATCCAGTTGATGTTGGGACGTTTAAAGAGATGAAGCATGGGCAGCGTTTTCATCACGCCCCAGTTGGCCAGGAGGTTAAAGATGATTTTGGTGACAAAGACGGCGGTGAAGATGTTAATCACCAAACCCAAACCGAGGGTCAGGGCAAAACCTTTGATTTCTTCCGTGCCGACGTAATACAAAATCACGCAAGAAATGATCGTGGTAACATTAGAATCGATAATCGTGGGTAAAGCCCGGTCGAAGCCGTTTTTGATAATCAGCCGCAGACTTTGGAGCTTTTCCTTTTCCTCGCGCATACGTTCGTGGATCAGGACGTTGGCATCGACGGCCATACCCATAGTCAAGATCAAACCTGCGATCCCGGCCATGGTGAAGGTGGCCTGGAGGGCGGCCATGACGGCCAGTAGGAGCAGCAAGTTTAAAAAGAGGGCAAAGTCGGCAATCGCTCCGGCCTGCATATAATAAACGAGCATAAATACGACGACGATAAACAATCCCCATTTTGCCGCCCGAAGTCCCTTATCGCGGTTGTCCTGTCCCAGGCTCGGACCAATGCTGTTTTTGGAAATGGGGGTATCTTTCAGACGGGCGTCGAGCGAACCGGCGTTGAGGGTACTGACCAGATAATCAACTTCTTCCAAGCTGAATTTTCCTTCGATAATACCTCGGCCGCTGATGGCGGACCGGATGACCGGCGCGCTATAGGCTTTATCGTCGAGAAGGATACACAAAGGTTGACCGATATTGTTTCGGGTCAATTCCAGGAAATAGCTCGCCCCGACTTCGTTGAATTCGAATCCCACAGCGGGAAGCCCCGTCTGATCCTGGGTTCGATATGCTGCGCTTAGTTTCCAATCGGGACGGGCTTTATTCAAAACTTTCATCTGGTCTTTGGCATAAGCGAGGACATAAGTTTTACCGCCCCATTCCCCCCTGGTGATTCCTCCGCCTTTGATGGTCTCCGGTTTGGGGATTTCATACCAGGCGTATTCATCCTCGGGTCTCGTTCGCGGACCTTTGTCTTTCAGGCGTTTGAGGTAATCGGAAAATTCTTCGGGCCGGTCCGAGGAACTGGCCGCCAGGATGTGAAATTCCAGAACACCCGCGCCTCGCAGCAATCGTTCGAGATCGGCGGGGTCATCGAGCGGACCTTTGACATTCGACCAGTTGTCATAAGCGTCCACGACGACATTAATCAGCGCTTTTCGCTCGGGATATTTATTTAAAAGGCTCTGAAGCTCTTTGCTCCGTTCGGAGGCCTGCATTTCAAGGGCTTCGTTCAATTGATTCAGATTGATATTGGTGGCCAACAATTTGTCCAGCTGGGCCTCATAGCTCGAAGTCAGATCATCGAGGATCGCTCGTTCTTTCTTTTCCGCGGTCGCCTTTTGCCATGCGTCATAAGCGTTGGTGATTTCCTGGAAAATCTTTTCACGGGCGGGAACTGATCGGACCAATCTGGTCAGCTGTGCCTGACGCTCGGATACGCCCAGGCTTAACGCCTGCTCCACTTCGGAGATATTGACGTTCGTTGCCCGCAAGTTCTCGACCGCGTCCTGATAGGTTTTTCGTTTATTAATCGTATCTTGCGGAGGAAGGGGCATCTGGATTTCCAGACGGGTGTCTCCCACCGGCCGCCAGACCAGGTTTCGCACTCCGTCCGGATCCACCCGCTGTTTCAAGCGCTGCATCACTTTGGTCGATAAGTCGCCGGTATCATCCAGACCCGTCGTATCGATTTCGTAGAGCAAGCTGTACCCGCCGGCCAAATCAATGCCGCCCTTGAGGGCTTTTTCGGGATGCCATAGTACAAATACGCCCCAAACCACGACCAAAACGATCAGTGCCAGTTTCCAATACAGATTTTTATCCTGCATACAGCTATTACCTCTCTGAATTTAGTATATAATTATACTTCGTATCTTTTTCCAAGTTTCTTAACTTCCAATCTTTTCTGGCCGCTTCTTTAAGAGGCACGACCGTAAGGGAGTGTTCTTCCCACGACCGGGAACGGAGGGATTACCGTTCCACCGCCTTTGCATCAGGTCGAGATTGCTTCGCTTCGCTCGCAATGACAGAATGTGGTGCATTCACTTTACATTCCCGCTAGCTCGACTTGTCCGCCTCTGCCGAACTGAGTATCCTCTGGATTGCGCCGCGAGTGAATTTTATACGCGTATTGGCGTTATCATCCACTTTTAAAATAATTTCTTCATCCCGAACTTCCATCACCGTCCCGATCATCCCGCCGATGGTCATCACCTTGTCATATTTCTTAATCCCGCCCAGCATACGCTCTTTTTGCTTTTGCTCTTTTTGCTTGGGCCGGATCAGGAGAAACCAGAAAATGGCGATAAGTGCGACAATCCAAACCACCATAATATAACCAGGTTGCTGTGGAGCCGTTGGCTTCGTTGTTTGGATTTGGCCTAAAAGTTCTACTAACATCGTGATCTATACTCCTTATCTGGACAATTTTTCGTTTTCCGGATTTTCCAACACCGTTCGATCTTCCCAGACCGCACGGACCTGCTCCAGCAGGCTCAATACTCTATTTTCGCAGATTGCCCGGCGTAAATCCCGCATGAAATTCTGAAAAAACGAAATATTATGAATGCTCATCAGGATCGGGCCAAGCATCTCACCGACCATAAACAAATGTCGAATATACGCTTTAGAGAAATTATTGCAACAATAACATTTACATTTTTCATCGATAGGTGAACGGTCGAATTTATATTTTTCATTTCTCAGGCGGATCGAACCAGCCGACGTAAAGGCGTAAGCGTTACGTCCGTTGCGGGTGGGCAGGACGCAATCGAACATATCGATCCCGGCGGCGACGCTTTCAATGATGTCCATAGGGTGGCCTATTCCCATAAGATATCGAGGTTTATCGAACGGGAGTTTGGGAACAAACTCGTCCACGATCATTTTTCGCTTGGCCGGTTCCTCACCGACCGATAATCCACCCATCGCGTAACCGGGAAAATCCATTTCCACCAGCCGGTCCAGACAAACCTGTCGAAGCTCCGGGTATAACGAGCCTTGAACTATTCCAAATAATGCCTGATCTTTGTCCTGGTGAGTTTCCTTACAAACCCCGGCCCAGCGGATCGTTCGATCCACCGTAATTTGGGCGTCCTTAAAATCGACAGGCCAGGGCGGGCATTCATCGAACGCCATGATAATGTCGGCCCCCAGTTTATTCTGGCACCGGATCACCTCGGCTGGGTCCAGGCGAATCAGTTGACCATCAACGTGCGAACTGAAGGTTACTCCTTCGTCATCGATTTTTCGCAAACTGGCCAGGGAGAAAATCTGAAAACCGCCGCTGTCCGTCAAAATCGGACCAGACCAGTTCATAAATTTATGGAGTCCGCCGCACCCAGCCACCACGTCCGTCCCAGGCCGGAGCATCAGATGATAGGTATTGGCCAAAATAATTTGTGAACCGGTCTGGGCAAGATGCTCCGGAGTGATTCCTTTCACCGCCGCCCGCGTTCCGACCGGCATAAACGCCGGGGTGTCGAATTGGCCATGCGGAGTCATCACTTTGCCCACTCGGGCATGAGTGGTTTGATCGTTGTGAGTTATTTCAAACGTTATGGGGTTCACTTCTTTTCTTCACTTGGATGTTGGATGTTGAGTGTCGGATATTGGATATTTAATTTTTAATTTAATCTCCAACACTCAATACTCAAGTGGCGACCCGTTGGCCGCCACTTGGTTAATCCCGTTTTCGTTCACTATCGCTATACCCTATTGCGGTGATGCCTCGATCGGAGTTTTTGAGGCTTTCATGGGTCTGGAGGTCGGAACCATATTTTTCAGTGCCGACAACTGGACAATCGTTTCAAACGGCACAACCGCGTCAACTTCCACGTCCGATCCCTTAATGGAACCGGTTAATCCGATCAGAGGTGTTTTAATAACCGGTTTGGTAGTCGCTGTCATGGCTTGATCGCCGCCCAAGCCCATCACCACCGGCATGACCGCATTAATCATTTGGCCCAGGTCAACGTAGCCTTCCATGAATCTTTCCTTCGGAAGTAATTTCGCCGTCTGCATGACCGTGGGGTTGGCGCCTAGCGGTGCATCGCCGCCCTGGACCACTTTTACAAAGCGTTCCATGTCGGCATGGTCGGACCCAAAATCAAAGACCACCTGCTTATCGTTCACGGCGGCAACTTTAAATTGTATCATACCGCTGGGATTACCCACAAACGCGGACAAAAATCCTTTGGCCTGTTTCATCTGGTCCATAGGCATACCGGGCATGTTGAAGAATTTATTGATATCAACCGAAACTTGATCGATCTGCACCTCGCCGACTTTCGCCACTGCGGTTTCATATTTGTACTGCATCTTAATTTCCTGCCCGGCTGTAGTCGGCATTTTCATTTTGTTTTGAAGTTCCAGCGACTGGCGAAGGATGTCGAGATATTTTTTGGAATTTTTGGTGTCCAGAACCACATAAACTCCAATCATCGGTTCGCCGGGCTTGGCTTGCTTGAAATCAATTTTAATCGCGGATCCCGTGCCAATCTCCATAGACTGCTTCATAATTGCTTTATACTTTTCCGTATCGTTCGGATCGGTGAACGGAGGTGCAATCTGCATAATCGTTTCCTGGAACTTTGTCATTTTCGGCTGCCACTGATATCCCATCGCCAGACCAAACTCCCCACCAGGCAATCCCTTCAGGAGCGACTTATCGGTCTGCTTCTGGGCAGCCAGCAGGCCGGCCATTTCCAGACCGCTCTTGAAGCTCAGCACGGATGAGGCATGAATGACATCAGGGGTAAACTTCAAACCCAGATCGTATCCGTTTAATTCGTCGAGCAAACTGACCAGAACGTTGATCATCACCCCCGCCGCCTGCATCTGTGCCATCGTCTGCTGGTTAGGTCCCTGGCCTTCTTCCTGGCCCATTCCGCCCATCGCGCCCATTCCGCCCATTTGTATCATCGCTCCGATTCCTTGCAGTAGCGGTTTGACGAACTGGCTGAGCGACTGAATGTTTACGCGGATGTAGACTTCGGAATTACGCATCAGTTTCTCGGAATCGGTCCCGACAGCGGCGGTAAACGGCTGTTTGCTGTTGGCGATGGCGAGGACAATCGCTTCGGTCGGCCCCATTACAACAAAGGGACCCTTTTTTATAAAATAGACCTGCCCGATTTCCTCGTTTTCCCCTTTCATCATTCCGGGGGTCTCGGTGGCCTTGGCGGCAAATCTGGTCACGAAACTGTCGTAATCCTTGATTGACAAGACAACCGCCACCGGCTGCTCACCGTATAGTTCTTTGCTCATAACCACGATCACCATCGGCTTGGAGGATTCCAACTGCCCGCTGACTCCGAGCATTTTGGAAATTCGCCTCTGCAAAGCGGGAGTGTCGGTACCCAGCTGCGACGCGTAGGTATCCAGCATTGTGCTGGTCTTGGCCAGGTCGTTGACCACGATCACCACCCAAGCCTCGGAGGGCACGGCGGAAAGAATGTTCGATTTGCTGACAACCGGCAAGGTCGCAGGAGCGGACGTTGTGGATGTGGACTGGGCATCACAAATACCGATTCCGAAAAGAACAGCCAGCCCCGCCACGAACCCCTTTAATTTCCGATTTACTATTTTGGAACACATCATATTCACTCCTTTCAAAAAAAAGAGAAATCCAATCCAGGGAAAGTCCGTTGACTATATCCGCCCAGACTTTCCGGGTCAAGAAAAAGTTACCGTTAATCGTAAGTGGCAAGATTTTCATCAAATAAAAAGTTGCGTACCTGCGGTTTTGGTGGTAATATCTCACACAATGGGTGGTCCGAAATAGTTAAGGAAGCAACACAACCGGAGGTATCGTTATGGTAGTAAAAGCAGGTGAACGCGTAACATTTATTTTTTCGCCTTCAGCACCAATCAAAAAAGTGTGTCTGGTCGGAGATTTTAACAAATGGAAGATAGGTACCGACGTAATGCAGCCAATGCCGGATGGCTCGTTCCGAAAAACGAAAAAGTTGGCATCCGGAAAGTATGAATATAAATTTTATGCCGACGGTATTTACTGGAATGATCCAGAGGCGGAAAATCAGGCTGTCAATACCTACGGCACGTTGAATTCAGTCATTATCGTAAACGGCAAGTAATTCTACGGCCATGCCATATAACGGCTAAATCCTAAATCGTAATGTATATTGGTCATTAAAAAAAGGATTTAGGATTTAGTCATTTTTTATTTTTAATACTTTTTTGCGTCAAACAAATACCGCCATAACACCTTTCATACAAATAGGTTATACCAGTCATCTCCAGACATTTACCAAACAATAAAGGCTTGATTTTTTAGTGTAAAACGACGATAATCTATGCAGGAGCGCATGGTTATGTCAAAAGTTGTGCTGGAAGAATCAAAGTTTTCCGTTTTAGGTCCTTTGATCGTTCAGTTACGATTCGAATCGCCTGACACACTCCTGGAACAAACCTATCGAGCCGAACACCTGCTTACACTTATCGATCCTTCCAAACAGTATCCTTACGATTTTATCTGTTACAAACTTACGGATTATAAACCTCGGGAAAAAGCGAAACCCGAACTTATCGTTGGAAGGGACTTGATCGCCGATCTTGCCACGTTTATTGGCCAGGTTACCCGGCAGATTCCGGCAAAAGCGGGTTCACTTGCCGAAGCAGCTATTTCGGTCCGGCAGTTGGCTCAAGAAACCGACATTTCCATAAAAACTCTTAAGCGTTGGCAAAAACTGGGTTTAGCCCAGCGCACCGTTATCGGACTGGACGGCCTTTGCCAGATGTGCATTTTACGGAGCACTTGGCAGTGGTTTATCGGCAAACATGAGCGACTGGTAACCCGGGCCGCCGCGTTTAGTCGGCTAACCATTAATCAGCGACAATGGGTGATCATCCAAGCCAGAAAGCTGTACCAGACCGAGGGGCTTTCGCGAAACCAGATCGAATTGCGGTTGGCCCAGAAAACCAGACGGGCTCGTGAAACGATTCGGTACATTCTTACCGGTTACGACGCGGTAGCTCTACCACACGATCGAATTTTCCCCGCCAAAGCCAAATTAAACCCGGAAACCTGCCGGCAAATTTTCGAGATGTTTGTAAAGGGAATCGCTATCGACAAACTGGCGAAAATTTTCTCAAGAAGCGAATCGACAATTTATCGTGTCATCAATCAGTCTCGGCAAACCGTCTGGCATGATGCCGTGATTGAATATATGTATAGCCCGGAGTTCGATTTACCCTCCGCCGAACAGACGATCATGCCCGGTGCGCAGGTCCGTATTGAGATCAAACCCGAAAGCCAGCATCTGCAGACTCTCGACGCGAGTCAGGAACGCGCGCTATTCCGGGCTTACAACTATTTAAAATGGAAACAGGATCAACTTCGAAAACCGCTGGTCGATAATCCTAAATCTTCCCTTCCTGCTGCCGTCCTTGACAAACTGGAAGGCCTTCAGAATGAAGTGGACCAGGTTAAAGACAAGTTGATACTGACCAATCAAGCTCTGGTCATCAGCATCGCCAAACGCCATCTTAACAGCAGTCTGACCCTCGATGAACTATTTAGCGAGGGACTCGTTCCTCTTATGAAGGCGGTCGAGAAATTCGATTATACCCGCGGGTTTAAGTTCAGCACTTACGCATCATGGGCCATTATGAAGCATTTTGCCCGTATTGTGCCTCTGGCGAATCAGCAGCAACATGAGCTTCTTGGCGATGACGAGCTTGATGCCATTTTGCCAGGTATGACCGATGTGGACGAAAACGAGGCCTACCAGCGCAGCCAGGCGGTCCAGACCGCACTTGGGCATCTCAACGACCGGGAACGCGGTATTTTGGAAAATCGTTTCGGATTGAACCGGATTGAGGAGCCGCTGAGTCTTTCTCAACTAGGCAAACGGCTTGGGGTAACCAAAGAACGTGTCCGGCAAATTGAATCAAAAGCGATGGATAAACTCCATGATATCCTTAAAGGAAAGCTTTCTTCCGGTGAAGCAAATTCTTCGCTGCGATCAGAATGACAGGGAAAGAAAAAATCTAAGGTACAATTCGGGCTTCGGGGATAATCTTTCTTATCTTCACTAAACCTTTGCCGGCTTGGTAATAATCGTTGTACCGTCCGACATAGACACCTTTTAAGGATCGGCCTTCCGCTGTTGTTATGGGATAGACTTTTGCCGTTACTCCCGCTCTTTTTAATTGGTAGACCCTCGCAAAGGCAGATTGCGCGGTTGAGAACGCCCCCACCTGGATCGCATAATAGCCGTAATTCATATTGCGCCGGGCACCTTTTGCCGTTTCAGATTCCGGAAATTCCAGCAGGATGCGGGCATAATATTTTTTTCCTTCATCCCATCGTCCTGATCGCTGGGCTGACGATGCCAGCCGGAACAATATCCAATCGCTTGGGCTTAAATGAGGCAGATTTTCCTCCGCCGCCTTGTAGTGTTGATAAGCAATGTCCCAATCACCCAGTTCGTAAGCAATTGATCCCAGGCAAACATGGGCATTGGCCCTCAAATCCTCACGGTCGGCGATTCTTAATGCCCGTTGAAAATCCTGTCCCGCCGTGCTGTGCTTGAGTAGTTTTAACCTGGCAAGCCCGCGAATATAATAGGCCTCGGCAGCGGCTGGATTTTTCGGGTCCATCGATATCGAACCGGACAAAATTCGCTCGGCGCCGATAAAATTACCCCGCGAATATTGCTTTTGACCCTCACGAATCCCATCCGCCATCTTTAGATCGACATTGGAACAACCGGATAATATTCCTAAAATCGTCGCAACTATCGCCAGCTTATAAATGTGCATGTCATTACAATAAAACTTGAACAAATCCATGTCAATACAATAAGAGAACACTCACCTGCGTTTTTTCGCGGAGCGAAGCCGGGGCGGCGTTAGGGCATTTCCATTAAATTCTCCACGCGTGCGACCAAGCCGCGGCATATGTTTGTATTGTTTCCCCGCATTCTTTTGAATAAAATCCGCCGCCGCCCGGATATCGTCCGTAATTTCAAACAATAATAAATCTTCGCCATCCACCGTGTTATATTGTTTCAAAAGCTTTTCTTCAATCCAGTCACGCACACCGGACCAGTATTCGCTGCCGATGCAAACCACCGGGAATCTTGGGGACTTTCGCGTCTGAATCAGCGTCAAGGCTTCAAAAAATTCATCCAGCGTCCCAAACCCGCCCGGAAAGCAGACCAGCGCTCCCGCATACTTGACGAACATCATCTTCCGAGCAAAAAAGTAATGAAAATCCAATGAAACATTCTGATAAGGATTCGGCTTCTGCTCATCGGGAAGATGAATATTCAAACCTACGCTGATCCCATTGGCTTGAATTGCCCCGCGATTCGCCGCCTCCATGATCCCCGGACCGCCTCCGGTAATGATCGTAAATTTCCGTTTGACCAGCTCGCCCGCCAATTTCTGCGCCTTTTGGTAGTACGGATCCTCCGGCTTTGTCCGGGCCGAGCCAAAGATGCTCACCGCCCTGCCGACCTTGCTCATCGTCTCGAAACCTTCCACAAATTCCGCCATGATACGGAACACACGCCACAAGTCTTCGTAAGAAGAACCTTGTTCCTGCCGTATCTTATCGATCCCTGTCATTTTGCCGTTTGCGTTCATAAGTCCATCCTAGTTATAGCAGTAACCGTTCAGGCCTCGGTCCTATTCCGTCATTATTCTCTCTGGTTCGTCATCGTCCGGCTTGACCGGACGATCCAGTTCTCTTTTTTCGTGCCCGAAAGGGCACACCCTGGATCATCCGGTCAAGCCGGATGATGACAATGAGGGTGGACTGAACAGTTACAATATAATCTTATCGGCCAAAATAGTCTATCCGTTTGAAAAAGGATTGCATTATTTTCTTATCATCTTTATGATTACACCCTCACTGTTTTTTTTATCAGTGCCAATTTAATTACGGAGGAAAGAATGGTTTCACGTGAAATAAAAGTTACCGCCACCGCCAATCCTACGGAAAGTTTCATCAATGACCCCGCCATCCAGGATATCTTCGCCCGCGAACTGGACCGGCAGATTTATTGCATCAATCTGATCGCGTCAGAAAATTATGCCTCGCGGGCCGTCCTGGAGGCCACAGGTTCCATCTTTACCAACAAATACGCCGAAGGCTATCCAGGAAAACGTTATTACGGTGGATGCCGTCAAATGGACGAGATCGAACAATTGGCCATCGACCGAACAAAAACCCTCTTCGGCGCAGGTTTCGCCAACGTGCAAGCCCATTCCGGCAGCCAGGCCAATACCTCGGTCTATCTCGCTGTCCTGAACGCCGGGGATACAATCCTCTCGCTGGACCTGGCACACGGCGGGCATCTTACACACGGATTAAAAGTAAACATCTCAGGCAAGTTATACCATATCGTTCATTACGGTGTGGATCAACAAACGCAGCGGCTGGACTATAAGCACATTGAACAACTCGCCAAAGAGTGCAAACCCAAGCTCATTATCACCGGCGCCTCTGCCTATCCTCGCACAATCGATTTTAACGCCTTTGCCGAAATCGCTAAATCCGTCGGCGCCCATTTAATGTGCGATATTGCCCACATCGCCGGTCTGATCGTCGCCGATTTGCACCCAAATCCCATGCCCGTAAGCACTTTTGTCACGTCAACCACACACAAAACCCTCCGCGGACCCCGTGGCGGTCTGGTCATGACCAATGCTCCTGACTTGGCCAAGGCCGTCGACGTCGCCATCTTCCCAGGAACACAGGGTGGACCACTAATGAACACCATCGCCGCAAAGGCCGTCGCCTTCGGTGAAGCATTAACTCCCGAATTCAAAATCTACCAGAAACGAATCGTCGATAATGCCGCCGTTCTCGCCGACTCTCTGACCAATCTCGGATATCGTCTGGTCACCGGCGGAACCGATAATCACCTTATGCTGGTTGATCTGCGTGCTAATTTCCCCGATTTAACCGGAATCGAGGCCCAGGTCCGCCTGGAGGCTGCCAATATCATCGTCAATAAAAACATGATCCCCTTCGATCAGCGAAAACCCACACAGACCTCCGGTATTCGCATCGGAACCCCTGCCGTCTCCACCCGCGGCATGAACGGCGATCATATCCGGCAAATCGCAAAATGGATCGACCAGGTTCTTAAAATGGACGACTTATCCGCTATTGAAAAAAACATAAAACCAGCGATAAGAGAATTTTGCGGGAGTTTTCCAATTTATCCGGACATGGTTAAATGAAAAACGTGTTTTCGTGTATGGTTTTATTTGCCGCGATATTGACCGGCTGCACTGGAAATCTGCAATCTTCCTTTGTCAGCGCCAATATGGCCAATATCGCGGTTCAGCCGACCGATGCCCGGATCGTACAGTTAAATTGCTCCGAATGTTACTGGTGGGCGGACCAGGACAATCACCTCAACATCGCCGGCAAAGGCATTCAAAAATCAATAATCCACTCCCGATATGATCAGGAATTTTACATTTCCTTCACCGTGGACGAACCGTCCCAGGGTGTTGGTAAAAATTATCAGTTAAGCGCAAACACAACTCGCGGGTTTCTCAAGAGCGGAGGAAGTCTTTACCGCTTTCGCGGCACTTACGGTATTTTGGGTATCGAAAATCAAAAATCCTGCCGTCTGACCGGAGCCTACCGCACCCACATCAGTCTGAATATGGCTCAAATTTTCGGCGGATGGTCCACACCCGTGTCTTTTCTGATTTTTGGCACCCTGACCGCCGTTCCGGATGCTCAAAACAAAGGGAAATCCTTCCTCAAAAAAACCGAAGAAGAAGGATATGAGCGAAAGAAAATGACTAAATCCTAATGTCTAATGACTAAAAAGAATGCTCATTAGACATTAGACATTAGTCATTAGGATTTAGTCATTTATTTCCGCATCCTGTTAGTAGATTGTTAAGGGAAAGTGAGAAATATTTTTTTTTGTGATGTAACTTCTTACACACCGTATAGCTACCGACTTGTTGAGAAATTTTTAAAAATCTTTTGATTGACGCACGCCCAATTCAATGCTAAATTCTGCCTCACACATATAGTTCATTTGTGATCGTTGGACTTGAGATCAAAAGAATTATTCAGACTTTCCGGAGGTGCTGTCAGGAGGACGGTATATCGGTGAACGGATTCGCTTACGATTTCGGGAGCGTATGTCGATAGATGGATGGTCGGCAGTTTCGAATACAGCGGAGGTTGCATCGATGACTTTGGCGTGCCCCACGGCGAATGCCGTTCAAGAAATAGAGCGTAATTTACAGGACCGTATTGGACCGCGGCGATTCCAGCTGTGGTTCAGAAATTCATCCTCTCTCCATTTTGATGGCCGGCAGGTGCTGGTAAAAGTACTGAACAATTTCATCGGTGGATGGATTGAAAACCACTTTTCCGACCACCTTCGTGCCGCCGCACAGGAAACATTGCAGCAGGAAGTTCAAATCGCATACCAGGTAACCACCGATCCGGGAAAATCTGACGAAAAAAATGGATCGCCGGAAAAAAAAGAAACTTTTCCACACCAGAACATCATCGCGCCCACCAAACTCCGACGAAAACTTCGCAACAGCCTGGATAGTTTCATCGTCGGAACCGGAAACGAACTCGCCTACAGCACCATCAACTCCGTGGCCGACAAAGTCATCAGCCCGTTTAATCCACTTTTTATCCACGGTGGATGCGGGTTAGGTAAAACTCACCTGCTCCAGGGGTTATGCAACGCACTCTCCGAACGCCATCCCAACGTCGGTTGGCATTACATCAGCGGAGAGGAATTCACCAATCAGTTCATCGTCGCCATCAAATCCAGCTCTCTCGATGCCTTTCGAAGACAATACCGAAACGTCGATGTCCTGGTGATCGACGACGTGCATTTCCTGGCCAACAAACGGGCGACCCAGGAAGAATTCCTGCATACCTTCAACGCGATCAACGCAGCCGGTAAACAGGTCGTCATGGCTTCGGACGCCCATCCCAAATCCATCGACCAGCTTCATAATTCCCTGGTCGATCGATTCATCAGCGGAATGGTCGTCCAGATCGACTTGCCCGATCAACCCACGCGGGCAAAAATCATCGAAACCCGGGCCGCCCAGCTCGGTCATGATCTTCCCGATCCCGTAATCCAACTCATCGCCGAACGAATTAACGGCAATATTCGTGAGCTGGAAGGCGCGATCCTGAAATTATTCGCCTACGCCTCACTCTGCAACAAACCGATCGGCATGGACATCGCCGAAAAGGTCGTCCGCGAATATGGCCGTCTGGATCGGGTCGAAATTCGCATCAGTCTGATCGAACGCAAAGTCGCCGAATACTTCAACATCAACGTCAGCGACATCCGCAGTGCCAAGCGGACCCGCAATTTCGCCCTCGCACGAGCCATCGCCATGTATCTGGCTCGAAAGCACACCACTTTGAGTTTTCCGGAAATCGGAAAATATATGGGTAACAAAAACCATTCCACGGTCATCCTGGCTTGCCAGAAAATCGAACAACTTCTGAATTTAAACCAGGAAGTTTCATGGGACACTCACACCGCCAAACTAACCAGCGTAATTGCCGATCTTGAACAACTCCTAAAATGAAAGAAAAAACGCAATCCATGCTTCTGATCGCCACCGGCAACAAGGGGAAATTCACCGAAATCGCCGCCGAGCTTTCCAATCTGGGAATCAAATACATTTCCCTCGCCGATTTACCCAAAATTCCAGAGTGCGAGGAAACCGGGCAAACCTTCGAAGACAACGCCATCCAAAAAGCCAGATATTACGCCACGCATTTTAATGTCCTAACCATCGCCGACGATTCGGGTCTCGAAGTTGACGCCCTGGACGGCAACCCCGGTGTCATGTCCGCCCGATACGCCGGAACCCCCTGCAACGACCAAGCCAATAACGCCAAACTCATAAAAGAGCTTACCGGCGTTGCCCATGAAAAACGAACCGCACGATTCCGCTGCGTCATGGCACTGGTCGATCCCGGCGGCAACCTCATCGGAACCACTCAGGGCGCAATCGAAGGAATTATTATCGACACCCCACGAGGGCAAAACGGTTTCGGTTACGACCCCTATTTCTTTGTCCCACAGTTAAGCAAAACCACCGCCGAAATCACCCGCGAGGAAAAAAACAAAATTTCCCACCGCGGTCAGGCTACCCGAAAAATGCACGACCGCCTGAAAAACTGGAAGTTGAAAGTTGGAAATTAGAATCTGGATGCTGGATACTACTCTGCCTACTCCCTCACCTGGCGCACCTTAACAAATTTCCCGGTTTCCGCCGATTCCTTAGCCGCCAGGCAACTGTAAACACTCGCCAAGCCCGTTTCGATCGGTGTACGTGACTTGCCCGTGCCCCGAATCACATCAAAAAAATCATTGGCCAATTCCAAATCACCCCCGAAATGGCTCATCCCACCGTCCGCTTTGATCGTATCGGTAAATGGGTCATGATGCCTTACATACTGCATCTGGTTCTTAAACCAGTCAAAGTTGAGCGTCCCATGATACCCGCTGATCGTCGCCCCGCGAGTTCCCGCGTCACGGCGGGAATAAAATACCTGCGTGTAAACCCCATGAACCCCGGACGCAAATTCCAGAAGCGCGCTCGATGAATCTTCGTTCATTCCCGTTTCCGGCGACCCGCAGTCTACACCAAACATACAACAGTGGTCCTCCAGCACTCCGCCGGACATATTGCGCTTGCGATTCTGCGGACTTTCCAAACACGTTTCCATCTGGCGGCATTGTGAGCATTTCAGTTTTGCTTTTTTCTTACCCCCAAACACTCGCCCGTAGGTTCCCATCGCCCCCACGCGGACAATCGGGCTGGCCATCAAGAAACTCAGATAATCAAAATCATGCGTCGCCTTCTGCAAAAATAATCCCTGAGTCGAGCTGAAGTCGCGATAAAAATTATCGAAATAAACCGTTCCATAAGGCACATAATTCACCCCCAGAATATGTTCCGGACTCCCTACCGCCCCGTTTTCAATATATTTCTTGGCCAGAAGACACAACGGCGATACCCGCAGCGGAAAACTCACCACCACTTTGCATTTGGATTTCTCGAACGCCTTTTCCAACGTCGTCGCCTGTTTCATCGACGTCGCCACCGGTTTTTCCAGCCACAACGGCAAATCATATTTTGCCGCCTCGACCGCATAAGGAGTATGTAAATTGCATCGCGTCCCGATCGCCAGCGCATCCAACCGGCCCCTGGAGACCATTTCCTTGAGATTCTTATAAAAAAACACGTCTGTCTTATCGCAATCCGCCAGCCGGTTGCGTGCGCCCGCCTCATCAGGATCTACCACCCCCACCACCCGGACATCAGACGCGACTTCTCGCAAACAACTATGAATCACTCCATGTATCCGAGCACCATAACCAACTACACCCATGCGTATCATTGAAAGCTCCTTCGGTAATACAAAAATTTCAAGCTTTGAAAAACAATCCCGTAATTAAATCAGGATAAAATCCCAAAGTCAACGTTGCGACTTCGTCATCTTCGGAATAAAATGGTATTAGTCATTTATAGGCATCCTTTTAAAAAATGTATCGAGTCAGCAAACAATTTGAATTTCCCGCCGCTCACGTCCTGAGCAAGCACCCAGGACGTTGCCGCTACCCCCACGGCCACAATTACAAAGTCGAAATCACCCTGGCCGCCAAACAACTCGATCCCAACGATATGGTATGCGACTTCCATGCGATTAGCGTTATGCTCAAGGATTGCCTCGACCCCTTCGATCATTCCATTATATTGAATTCCAACGACCTGCCCAATTGCCAATCGCAGGAAAATAATCCCCGACGGATACTCTTTGAAGGCAAAGACCCCACCACCGAGGTCCTCGCCCAGACCATTTTCCTGCATCTAAAGGCCAAGCTTGCGAAAACGCAATCGGCGAGTTCCTCCGGGGTCGAATACAAGATCAACCCAGCCGTCCGGGTCGAAAAAGTAAAAGTCTGGGAATCTCCCACCTCCTGGGCCGAATACCAGGAATAAAGGGGAAAGGGAGATGGAAGAAAAAGTAGAGAGTAGGGGCGGGGCTTGCTCCGCCCTCTTTTCTTCAATTTCGAATCCCCGATCAAGTCGAGGACAAGCTTTGAAATTTCAGTCTTCGATGGAAAGAGGCACGACCGTAAGGGAGTGAATATTATTCCCAGGCCGTGAGCGTACAGCAAACAGCAAACAGCGGTCAGCTTCTAATCTTTTCTGTCATTCCCGCGCGCAGGCGGGAATCCAGTCTTTATCTTTTTGCACAGCCGTGGAATGATTCCTTGCCGCTCGAAAATGAGTCACTGCCGCTCAGGAATACGTCACCGCCGCTTGGGAATCACTGACTCCCACCCAGGAATGAGTCATCCCCCGCTAAAGAATGGATGATCCCCGCTCAGGAATACATCATCCCCACCCAGAAATCCATGACTCCCGCTTGGGAATAACTCACGGCTTCCCAATCGGGAACCACGTATTTCCAGGAAAATAAGAAATAACGGAACGCATAAATCGCATTATTTATATTTTTGCATTTTTTAGCAGGAAGATTCAGGAAACTTATATTTTGATGTAATTTTGACTTGCAAAATCGTTAATAATTCTGTAATCTATAAACTGTTTGATTTGACTGGTTAAGGGCTAGTCCATCAAAGTCTCGATGAGAAATTGCGACTTTTTCAGACCAGAGATAGCGATGGGATGTGTCTCCCTTGCCTTCGGGCTTGGGAGCACTCTCATTCCATTCTGGTCTAGGGTGTCGCAACCCTCTCATCGGGTGGATTCGAGTTGTGCTCCCTGTTTTATTTCAGGGGCAAATGTTTCAAAAAGTTATTCGGTAGAGTAGGGAAGATTTAAAGAGTTTTAACCCAGCGAGAGAGAGCGTGTGGCTTTCTCTGCGCTGGGTTTTTTATTGTGCCGCTGGCGCAGAAAGAGTGGTGTGTGATGAAAAAGTCTTTTCAAATCATTTCGGTTGTTGGTTGCGTCTTGATTTCTTGTTTAATAACAAAGGGAGCTACCTTGGTTGATGACTTCAATTCGGGTATTTCACCAGCACGTTGGGAAATATTGCAGGAAGATGCTGCTGGCGCACCTTGGACTGTACAAGCACCAGACAGCGAAGGAAGATTACAAATTTCCAAGCTGGCAGACCCAGGTTCCACTAAAATAGGTGCCCGTATTCGTTCGCGTTTTACCTTGAATGGGGATTTTTCGGCATTTGTTGATTTTAATCTCGTTGTGTTTCCCTTAAGTATCGGGGGTTTGAATGAGGCTGTTTTAACAGCGTGGACGACAAATATTAACTACCATATGTCGAGTCTGAGACTTACGGACATTAATAGCCAGATGGTAGAAGCATTTTCTCCAGTTCCCCCGCCGGGTCAACAACAATTGGGTTAGCTCAAGATTCAACTATGAGCGGAAGACTAGGGATAACTCGTTCTGGACAAACAATGTCTGCGTGGATTGATAGGGGAAGCGGACCCGTTCTACTGGCTTCTGTTAGCTCTCCTCTTTTTCTTGGGCCAGCAAACCTGGACATCGCTGCTGCCCAACTTTATGACGGTCATACGGCCCTTGATCTGCGGTTTGATAACCTCAACATAACAGCAGATACCATTGTGCCTGAACCCACCACACTGTCGGCCCTTATCTTGGGTTGCTTATTTATGTTCAGAAACCGCAGGAACAAGTTCTTTTCTCTTTAACCTTTTTTTCGCCACATAGGAGGTAACATACCATGAAGATGTATCTATTTTATCCAGAAAGAAAAAAACAATGAATTCACTAGACTACGGCGGCATCGACAAAAACCTCATCCAAGATTTTTTTTGTGGATTTGCTCGTTTTGAGTATGCTCTCAAACGCGCTGGCTATTTAAAGGAAAATGAAAAGCGAGTAATGCTGGACTGGGATTCATTTGCCAAAGACATTTCAGGAAAACTCGATAAGGACCCCGATCCGAAATTAAAAAAGGCAATCGAATATCTTACGGTTCATCCACCCAAGAAACAGGTTGTAAAAGAGAAAAAACTTGGATGGCAAGATATTTCAAAAATTGACTCAAAGGGGATTGAAGCTTGGATATTGCGCGTCATCCGAACCATTCGAAACAATTTATTTCATGGCGGTAAGTTTACAGGAAAACCGGTTGAGGAGGTTGCTAGAAACGATAAACTTTTAAACGCAAGTGTTATTGTTTTAAGAAAAATTGTACGACTAAATCAGTTTGTTTTCAAATTCTACGACGAACCATTGTCTTAAAGTTCCATAGTGTGTCGTCTTTGATCCACCATTTCCTTCCATCCAGATTTTGATTCTGAGAATTCAAAAACTGGAGAGCAAGGGAAATATGTCTCGGCCTAAATGGTCCACAGTCCACGGTCTGCGGTCGTTAAAATGGCTACGGGGTCTACGCAATACGGGCAAGAAAAAATTGCAAAGCTTGTCCCCGGCCTGACCGGGGATGCAAATTGCAAATATCAAATTTCAAAATTGAAGATAAGAGGGCGGCCACACAGGGCCGCCCCTACTCGTCTACTTTTCTTCCTACTTCCCACTCCCTCACGGTCGCGTCTCTTTATATCTACCGTCCCGCTCCACCGCTGTAAATCCCGCTTGCTCGATCAACCCTTTTAACCGCTCGACGGAAATACCCGTCTGATCCACAATTTTGTATTCTCCCACCGTCCCGTCAAAATCATCCGCCCCATAACTGAGGGCTAGCTGAGACAGCTTTTGGCCCCAGATCGGCCAGAATACTTTTATATGCTCAAAATTGTCCAGCACCAGCCGGCTCATCGCCAGCGTTCGTATGGCGTCCAAGCCGTCCACCTCTTTTAACTTCCCATATCCCACTACCGGCAAGGGAACAAACGCAACGAACCCGCCCGTTTTATCCTGCAAGTCCCTTAGCATCAGAAGATGCTCTACCCGCTCGGACAATGTCTCAAGATGCCCGAACAGCATTGTTGCTGTTGTCTTGATCCCCAATTCATGGGCAGTCCGGTGAATGTCCAACCACCTTTCGCCGGGGATTTTATTGGGAAATAATTCATGACGTACCCGCGCGGAAAAAATCTCGGCTCCGCCGCCCGGCAACGAATCCAACCCCGCCTCAATCAATATTTCCAACACTTTTACCGTGTCCATCCCTGAAATATTACATAGATGATTGATCTCAACGGCGGTGAAGGCTTTGATGTAAAGCGGCGAAAATGCCATCCGCAGTGTTCCCACCAAATCCACATAATATTGAAATTTCAACTCCGGATTAATCCCACCCACGATGTGCACTTCCCTCGCCCCTCCCGCCACCGCCTGTCCCACACGGCTTACGATCTCGTCAATCCCATAAACATACCCACCCGCTTCCCCCAGTCGCTTTGAATAAAAACAAACCCTACATTTCTCCTGACAAATATTCGTGTAATTCAAATGAACGTTCCGAACCCAGAATACCTGATCCCCGAACCGTTCCCGCTTGGCCTGGGCGGCTCTTTGTCCGATTTCCGCAAGGCTCCCCTGTGCGAATAGCGCTATGATCTCTTCCTCTGTCGGCCTGTCACCTGCCTTCATCTTCTTTTCCAATCCCAAATTCTTCGTAACCGTTCAGCCTCCCCCATTGTGCCACGGTCGGCTTGTCCGACCGTGCTCTTAAGACACGGCTGGCAAGCCAGCCGTGGCACAATGTCGGAGAGGGCTGAGCGGTTGCAATTCTTTTAATTGGTAACCCCTCAAGAAGGACACTCCCTTACGGTCGTGCCTCTTTAAGACCAGCAAGAATGAGGGGTTACTTTAACTAATAATTCCCTGCAAATAAGAATACGCCTGTTCCACTTCCCGATCTATCTTCTCATCACGCCCCGGAAGATGATCCACCACGATATTCCCTTCGTATTTCAGCTTCCGCAAATTTCGAATCAACCCTTTAATCTCGATTTCCCCTTGTCCCGGCAGCACAGGCACGGTTCCCATCAAATCTCCCATGCGAACCAGTTTGATCCTATTACCCATCTGGCGAAAAATATCTTCCGCGTTCACCGCCGCCAGGTGGCAATGATAAACATCCGCGCAAATCCCCACATTCGACGAAACCAACCCCCTGAAAACCGCCTCAAAATCCTGCCCATTCTCCAGCCGTGTATCAATCTGATTCGCAACCGCGACGTCCAGTCCATACACCATCGCGTCATCCGCCAGCGTCCGGAGTCCTTCCCGCAAATAATTGAAATTCTCCAGCGTCCGCGCTCCACCCGCCAGAATCACCAACTTCGCCCCGATTTCCCTGATCGATTCAAAAAACTTTTCGATCTCCTTTACCTGCAACAGCAACTGATCCGTCCGCTCCGCCGTGATTCGCCCCACATTGACCCCGGCCACGGCCACATCATACTCCGAAAGAATCTCTCTTACCACCCCAGCCCGCCGGCTTTCTACTGAATACTCACGGCAAACACGTTCCCAATCCAGCTCCACGTATCGAAAGCCCGCCCGCGTCGCCTTCGCGCAGCTTTCCGACAGCTTCACAGACCCAAACATGCCCAACGAACAACCTAGCTCCATTCGTATACCCTTTTTGAGATTAAATCCATAAATCCAAACCCTGCCAAAACAACACTCACCATCCCATTCATCGTAAAAAAAGCCAAATTCACCCGCCGCAAATCCCCAGCCCTGACCAACCAATGCTCCACCACCAGCAATCCGCCCGTCAAAACCACTCCCAACCCAAAAATCCATCCCAACCCCAGCAAAAACCCCGACAAACCAAACCCGACAATACTTATCCCATGCAATATCCGAGATATCATAAGCCCCCTACCCACCCCCACCTTCGCCGGCAAACTATACAATCCCACCCGCCGGTCAAATTCCACATCCAACGCCGCGTAAATCAAATCAAATCCCGCCGTCCAGCACCCCACCGCCACTGCCAGCACGATCCCTCCCAATCCCAACGATCCCGGCCTGATGGCTATAAATCCCGCCAACACCGCCATCGAATGCGCACCACCCAACCAAAAATGACAGAACCACGTATAACGTTTCAAATGTGAATACAAACACAAATACCCTAAAACCGGCACAGAAAACGCCACCGGCCAAACATTCCCATAAAACTTCCAAAACAATCCGCAAACAAAAATAAATCCTATCGAATTAACCGCGATAAACCCCCAAGCCCACCGTTTACTGACCAATCCCGCCGGTATCGCTCGATTTGACGTCCGAGGATTGAGTTTATCAATCTCCGCATCGGCCACGCGATTATAGGTCATCGCCACATTCCTCGCCAGCACCATGCACCCGACGATCAACCCAATTTTCCCCCACCCCGGCCATCCGCCGCTCGCCAAAAACGCCGCCAGCACCGCAAACGGCAAGGCAAACACCGAATGACCAAACTTGATCATCTCCAAAATAGTGAATAATCGTTTTAGCATTACGAACTAATTTCTCGCCCCGCCTGTAATCTTGAACTCCCCCACCGCCGCACGATTCCGAGTCGCCCGAAAATTTCCCGACAACGCGAACCTTCCCAGGCGGTAATGAGTTCCTTTGAGAACCGGCTCTAAAAGTGCCTGCTCGATCCGTCCCGTCAGCACCTGTCCCGTCCGATTCGTTTGACTGCTGACAAACCCCGAACCCTTATAGCAAATCACTTTTTTCCCACTTTGTTGAATTACCGCCCCGCCGGGGCAGTCGGCGATTTCGACCAGGTAAATAATTTTCGCGTTGATCTGCGAGGATTCCGCGTATGTTTTGCCCGGAATCGGGTTCCAAAGCGTCGTTACGAAAACCACCTGCCGCAAGACTTTTCCACCATCCTTGGAAATCGGCTCGCTGGTGGTCAGCAAAATCTCATATTCACCGCCCGGACTGCCGGCAAAAAAACTCTGGCTGAAATTTTGAAAAAGCTCTTCCGGCTTTTCCGCATTGGCGTAATTTACCAGGCTCATCCGATTATAATTACTCTGACATCCCACCCCAACGACCAAAACCGCTACTAATAATACCAGGCAAAATATTTTCATATTCGATTTAACCCGAAACCTGAGACTCGAAACCCGAAACTTTTTCCGCCAATCCCAACAGTTCCAGCGTATTACGTTCCACAATTTCCCGAAGCCGCTGCCGGGGGATCGTCGGTAAATTCGTATTGCTCACCATCTGATTGATACTGTAGATCGCCTCAATGGTCGTTGCCGCTCCCGCGGCGGGATAATCGCTTCCCATCAAAAATTTATCCAAAACGCCCATTTGATATCCCTTGATCAACGTCTGGTAACCCACCCATTGCTGACTCGTCAATCCCGCCAAATCCATAAACACATTTTCAAATTCGCCCAGCAGCAGTAATGTTTGATCCACCCACGGCCAGCCCATATCGGTAAAGACAAATTTCACCTGCGGGTACTGGCGAAAAATCTCCGACCACAGCAGTGGATTGGAAAACTCGCCCGCCGGGCATCCGAACGGCTGACCGTTGTGAATAATAATCGGCATCTGATGCGCGAGGGAATAATCATAAAGCGACATCGCCGAGGTCGCCGAAGGATGAAATCCCTGCCCCGCCGGAGAAATCACAAATCCCGCCAGTTTATGCTCCAGCCGAATTTTTTCCGCCTCGGCCATTACCGATCCCGTCGCCGGGTCAACCGATCCGAACCCGATCACGTTCTGACGATACTGATATGCGCAATCCGCGATAAACTTATTGGGAATATTCACCCCCAGAAGCTGCGAGCGAAAACCCAGCAAAAACGTCACACTCACCGGCTCGGCTGCCACCTGCAGGTCATGAGAACTGACCGATTTTCCCGCCGACGGATGCGAGCTCAATCGCCACGACCCCGCGGATTTTCCCAATTGGGCGGTACTTTCCCAAAGATGTGCATGACAATCCACAATCACCGGCGATTTATAGTCCATCGAGTTCTCCAACATAAGACAAATTCAGTATAGCCGAAAAAGTCCAAAAAAGAAAGCACGGTGGGCCAAGCCCACCCTACACAAATTTTCCGACAACGGCAATTCCATACTTGTCCGCCAAGGCGATCATTTTTTCTTTTTCAATCATAATGGTCTTACCCGCCTGGACGACCAAAGCGCTGCCGTGATATTGATGCATTTTTTCGATCGTCTCCGGTCCGACCGTAGGCACGTCGAACCGCATGTCCTGATGTTTTTGCGAGACCTTAATAAGCGTCCAGTTTCCCCTGACCAGCCGGCCTGCTCGTTCGATCATCGCGTCCGTTCCTTCAATCGCTTCCACGGCAATGATGTCTTTCTCACGCACCGCCAGCGATTGTCCCACGTCCAACTCCGCGATCTTCTGGGCAATCGGCCAGGCGAATTCAATGTCTTCCAAAATCTGCCGCGAAACATTTCGCCGCGTCATCACGCCCGCCTCGGCCATCGCTTGCTCACAATATTTCACCGAATTGACCACCGTGATCCCTTCTTCCTGTAATTCATCCGCCAGGGCACTTAAAATAGCGAGATTCCGCCGATCCTGCTTGGCTCGCCGATACCATATCCGAATCGCCCGCAAGTCCGGGATATATCGCCAAATCCGCCAACCCGAAAACGCATCCGTCTTTTTCACCCCACCTGCCAAGATCAATTCCCCGGCTCCGAATTTTTTCGTCAGCTTAATCCATCGCCCCACCCTCGCGATCGGCACCCACCAAAACCGGTCCGCCAGTTGGGCCAACTCCGCGGACGCCTGGTCCCGAATGCCCAAAACACAAACTTCCAGCCCCGCCTTTTTCGCCCCGCGCACTACCAGAAACGGCAAACCACCATTGCCTGCCACGATAACCAATTTCTGTGAGTTTGATATTCCATTAGACATTGGGTTTTAGTCATTGATTAGACATTAGTCATTAGGATTTAGTCATTGAATCCTCTATACTTCTTCAATTTCTTTTACTTTCGCCGCCAGGGTTTCATCGATTTTTTTTTCATATTCTTTCGTCAGGTTCTGCACTTGCTCCTTGCCCTTTTCGGCGTCGTCTTCCGGCAGCGTGCCTTCTTTTTCTTCGGTGTCGATGGTTTTGTTCGCGTCGCGGCGGGCGTTTCTAACGACCAGTTTAGCATGCTCGCCTAGTTGCCGGACCTGGTGTGATAGTTGCTTTCGTCGTTCACCCGAAAGCGATGGAATTACCAGCCGGATTATTCGACCGTCGGATTGCGGGGTGATTCCGAGTTCCGAGGCTTGAATCGCATGGACGATTTCCTTGATGCTTGTCGGGTCGAATGGTTTGATGACGATCAGATTGGCTTCCGGCGTCGAGAGCTGGGCCAACTGCCGCATGTCCGTCATGGCACCGAAATAATTCACCTTAATATGTTCCACCAGAGCGGTGCTGGCTCGACCCGTGCGAATACTGCGAAGCTCATTTTTGAGGAAATCCCCCGCGTTTGACATTTCCTCTTCCGCGCTCAACAAAATATCGTCCAACGGCATAACAGCACCTCCTCGTTAATCTCGAATAATACTACTGGTTATTTTTCCGGCAATCACTTTTTCGATTTTGTCCAGGTCCTCGAAGTTAAACACCACGATGGGCATTTTCGTTTCCTGGCAGATTCGAATCGCCGTCAGGTCGATAATCCCCAGCCGGCGATCGATCACTTCATCGTACGTCAATCGGTCAAACCGTTCGGCGTTGGGATTCTTGTGGGGATCTTCCGAATACACTCCATCCACCTTGGTGGCTTTGAATATGGCGTCGGCTCCCAATTCGGCGGCACGAATGGCGGCGCAGGTATCGGTTGTGACATACGGATTTCCTGTCCCGCCCGCCAAAATCACGACTTGCCCAGCCGAGAGATACCCCATGGCCGTTTCCACATTATACAATTCCACAAAATTTCCCACATTAAACGCTGAGAGTAATTTTGTGCTTTGTCCCATTGCGTTAAGCGTTTCTCGCAGCCCCAGCCCGTTAATCGTCGTGGCGATCATACCCATCTGGTGAGCCGCGAAGGGCCGGATCAGCTTGCTTTCCGAAAGATTCGCCCCGCGCAAAAGATTTCCGCCACCCACTACGACCGCGATTTCCAATCCCGACTTGGCCGCACCGATCACCTTTTGGGCCAAGACCGCCAAATGCTCCTGGCTGACGCCTTTGGTCCCCACTCCGCTCAGACTTTCGCCCGTAACCTTCAGAACAATCCGGCGATATCCGATTTTTTGATTTTTAAAATTATTCATCTCGATTCTTTTCATGAACGGCTACCCTATAAAAATTAGGGCGACCGTTTTAGCCGCCCTGTGTATCTTACTTTTCCATGTTACTTTTTGCAATTTACATTTTTGAACTTTCAATTCAAAAACCAAACGGGTGGTTCACCCACCGGAACTCTCTGTTCTCTGACCGAGTGATGCGAGACCAGTTTTTCAATTTCATGCGTTCTGGGGAAATTTATCTTTTCCCAGACCAAGAGAGCCCTGATGTATTTTTCCACGCACTGCTGGGCATGAAAGCAAACGGTGTCTGTGGGACATTCCCGGCCTAACTTAAGCGTGTGGGTAGCATTGGTAAAATCATTTTCGGCCTTGGATACCCATTCTCGGACGACGGTACCGATGTTTTCCTTCTCGAACATAGAGGATTTTTCCTTCCCGCCAGGCGGGGTATTCAATCGTTCCGATGACTTCTTTTCGCCACTCGAAATCCTCCGGCGTGGAGATAACGACATCCTTCGGTACAGGAATATCGTGAAGAACGTGTCGAACTTCCAGGCATTTTTCCCGCAGGGAACCTTTTACAGGCATGACAATCAATAAATCGATGTCGCTGTCCGGTCCGGCCTGGTTGCGGGCGTGGGAGCCGAACAGGATGATTCGGTCCGGATCGAATTGCTTGACGATGCGAGTCACGATCCGTTGAATTTGCTTTTTGAAGGACGGTTGCATTAAAAAATCCACTCCCTCACGGTCGCGTCTCTTTGTGATTACCTAGCAGGCCTTGCCGCTTCCGCCCACCTCGAATCGCAAATATTTTGTAACGGTGATCGGCTTCCCGACGGCTTTGGAGACTTCATCGATGACCTGTTTGACTGTTTTCTTGTCGTCTTTGACGAACGGCTGTTCCAGCAGGACGCGATCGTTGTACCACTTGTTGATCTTGCCCATCGTCATTTTCTCGATGATATTCGCCGGTTTTCCTGCCGATTGCAGTTCGACCTGGCCTTTGATTATCTCTTTTTCCTTTTCGACGATTTCGGCGGGAACCTGCTCGCGAGTCACCGCGGTCGGATTCACGGCGGTAATGTGCATGCACAGGTCCTTGGCGAGTTGCACGACTTGTTCGTTATTTTTTATCGACGGATCGACTTCCATCTGCAGGAGGACGGCCACCTGTCCGTTATGATGCTCATAACTGCTGATATAACCGCCGCAGAGTTTACCAAACTGGCTGACCTGCATATTCTCGCGCAATTTATTGATCGCGTCATCCATAACGTCTTTGACGGTTTGATTCGCGTCACAGGTCAATTTCTGGGAAACCAATTTTTCAGCGCTATCCGGCATGGCATCCAGGCCCGCGACGTGTTGGGCAATTTTCTTGCACATGCTCTGGAAAATATCATTGTTGGCCACCGGTGAGGTTTCGCATCGCACCTGCAAGATCGCTCCGCAACAACTGCAATCGCTGATATAGGTCGCCACCCTGCCTTCCGCCGTCTCGCGTCCCAGTTTGCTGGCCGCGGCCATCGCCCCGGACTTGCGAAGAAAGTCTTCCGCTTTTGTAATATCGCCGTCAGTCTGCGCTAATGCCTTTTTACAGTCCATCATCGGAAGCTGTGTCCGCTCCCGTAATTCCTTTACCAATCCCGCCGTTATCTCTGCCATTGCGTTATACGCTCCTTTTATTTTTCAATTTTATATTCTTATTAAGTACATTACGCCGACGCCGGGGTTGAACTCTGTTCCGGCGGCAAGGCAACTTGAGGTTGTTCTATTATGGGTTGTTCCACTGGTTTTTCTACCACCGGTTCAGTTACAACCGGCGCGGGTCGCGGCGCGGGAGCCGGTTGCGGTGAGTATCGTTGCTGTTGCTGCTGCGGGGGGCGTCGTCTCGGCCGGCGCTGTCTTTGTTCCTGATCGGGGGAATAACCTTCCTGAATGGTCGGCTGTTCCGTTATCACCTGTTCTTCCGGACGGGCGGCCATACCTTCCGCTATCGCATCCGTCAATTCCTTTAGAACGATTTCGATTCCACGCATGGAATCGTCATTTCCCGGGATCGGAATATCGGCCCAATCCGGATCGCCTTCGGTATCGATTAAACAAATCGTCGGAATATTTAATTTCTTGGCTTCCTTGACCGCGATATGCTCAAACCCCGGATCGATAATAACCATCACCTTCGGCATCCTTTCCATTTTTCGGATACCTTCGAGGTTGCGTTTCATTTTTCTCATCTCGCGGGTCAACGTGGAGATCATCTTTTTGCTGTAATTGGCTAGCTCGCCCGTCGCTTCCAACTTTTCCAGTTCTTCCAACCGGGCCAGCCGAGAACGGATCGTGCGGAAATTCGTCAACGTTCCGCCCAGCCATCGTTCATTCACGTAGTGCATATTGCCGCGTTGGGCCTGGGCTTGGACCGCGCCCCGGGCTTGACGTTTCGTCCCCACAAACAAGACGTCCCCGCCCATAGCGACGAGCTTGGCGAGATACTTCTTGGACCGCAGAATTCCCTTTAGGGTTTCTTTGATATCGATGATGTGGATCATGTTTCGTTTTCCGAAGATATACGGTTTCATCTTCGGATTCCAACGGCTGACACGGTGACCAAAATGAATACCGGAATCCAATAAATCGCGCACTAATTCAGAAGCCAATCGCTATCTCCTTATTAAATTGATAAAAAAAAACACTTCTGGCAACATTCAAGCATATTGCCAATACTGATACTGATATTTCCATAAACAAAGGAACCTCTTAAGTTACCTTTTGGAGTTAAAGCTGTCAAGACGTATTTTAGCCAAAATTTATTTGCTTTTGATCTCGTCAAAAGATAAATTCTAGGGCTGGATTCAGAAAATAACGGAATCTTTGGGGCAACCGGGGTTGGTTGCCTCTTTTGCAGGGTGGGCTTTGGCTCACCATTTTACTTTTTAGAACAGGAGTTGAAAATGGCAATCACGATTTATTACGAAAGCGACACGGACCTGAATTTTCTTAAAAACAAGACCGTCGGCATCGTCGGCTATGGTTCCCAGGGCCATGCCCACAGTCAGAATCTGCGGGACAGCGGGGTAAAGGTTATCGTGTCCGAACTTCCAGGCACGGACAATTACAAACTCGCGGTGGAAAACGGTTTTAAACCGATGACCGCCGCCGATCTGACCAAGCAGGCGGATTTGATCATCATCACCGTCCCCGATGAAGTTCAGCCCATCGTGTTCAAAAACGAAATCAAACCAAATCTGACCGCCGGAAAGGCTCTCGGTTTTTGCCACGGATTTAACATCCACTTCGGCCAGATCGTTCCGCCGAAAGATATCGACGTGATTATGATCGCCCCGAAGGGTCCCGGCCACCTGGTCCGCAGCGAATATCAAAAAGGCGGCGGCGTGCCGTGTTTGATCGCGATCTACCAGGACGCCAGCGGTAGCGCCAAGAAACTGGCCCTCGCCTGGTCGGCAGGTATCGGCGGCGCTCGTGCGGGCGTCATCGAGACCACATTCGCCATTGAGACCGAAACCGATCTTTTCGGTGAACAGGTAGTCCTGTGCGGCGGAGTAACCGCTCTGGTCAAAGCGGCCTTTGAAACCCTCGTCGAAGCCGGCTATCCGCCCGAAATTTGCTATTTCGAATGTATGCACGAGCTAAAATTGATCGTGGACCTGTTCTACCAGGGCGGGATCAATTACATGCGTTACAGTGTCTCGAACACCGCCGAATACGGCGATCTGACTCGCGGCCCGCGGATCATCAACGATCAAACCAAGCTCGAGATGAAGAAGATATTGGACGAGATCGTCAGCGGAAACTTCGCCAAGGAATTCATCCTGGAAAACCAGGCCGGCATGCCGAGCTTCAAGGCCCTTTACAAAAAGGACTACAACCACCCCATCGAAGTCGTCGGCCGCCAACTGCGAAAAATGATGAAGTGGATCAACGCGAAGGAAGTTTAAGAAGCTGACAGCAAACAGCGTACAGCTAACAGCCAGGATTGTAAGGGCGGGTTTTCAAACCCGCCCTTTTTTCATGTTTCAACTTTTTATATTATTGAATATAATAAAGAATATCCTAAAAGACGATTTCGCTTTATGTCAAGGAGATGATTATGCCGGTCAAACCCAAACGATCGTTAGCCATTCAAAGGCGGCCTGAAATATCCCTACGGCAAATCAAACATCTGCTTCGAAAACACCTGCCCGAATTTCGTCAAAAATATGGTGTTCAAAGTTTGGGTATCTTTGGTTCTTACATCCGCAAAGAACAAAAACCTCGAAGTGACCTGGATATCCTGGTAGATTTTGATCGAGACATCTCCTTAATTCAATTTGTCAATCTGGAACTTGAACTCAGCGACTTGCTGGGAGTCAAAGTAGACCTGGTGGACAGGGAAACCCTCAAACCCGAGATTGGCAAAAATATCCTTCGGGAGGTCGTAGGTTTGTGAAGGCTAAACGATCCATCATCGATTATCTACGAGATATACAAGACGCTGCCGAAAAAGGAATTTGTTTTACGAAGGGTATAGACTTTGAATCCTTCAACGGCAATGACGAAAAAATCTTTGCGGTCATTCGCGCAGTCGAGATCATCGGTGAGGCAGCCAAACATATCCCAAATTTCATTCGGCAACGATACCCAGAAATTCCCTGGCGGGCCATCGCAGGCATGCGAGATAGGTTGATTCACGACTATTCAGGTATTCGTATCAAACAGGTTTGGCTAACCGCACATCAAGACCTGCCAGCCTTGGCCGACGTCATTAACAAGATACTTAAGGATTTGCAAACTGACCCATAGATCGCCGTCTCAATAATAATTTTCCTAGATTTTCATTTTTTCTCATCCAAGTGTTTCAGATGTTCCTCAATTCGGGCCAGGGTATACAGGATTTGTTGTTGACGGAATCCCCGCAATCGATAGAGGCGGATGGCCAGCGACACGGTGCAGATAATGGCGATCCACAACAAGAAATAGGCCAGCACTGGCAGGTACGGTGTGGGAGGAACCTTGCTGCCGGAAACAGAACTCAGCGATTGAACCAGCCCCGACGACTCCAGCACCCTGCCCAAGAGGAACACTAGCGCCAGGAGAATCCAACTGATGGCCGTGGCCCACTTCATCCGAGTGATTCGCCTTTTCTCCAAGTGAACCATCCGGTGAAGCTTTTTTTGCTCTTCTTCTGAAAGCCGTCCAGGTTCCATCCCGTTTTGCTTGAGAAGTTCATGGACCATTTTTTTTTCATCTGTCATGGCTTAAATCCTCCATTGCTCGACGCAGTGAGCGTTTCGCATAAAAAATTCGTGACCGAACCGTTCCGATAGAACAACCAATAACCTCGGCGATTTCCTGGTATTCCATCTCCTCCAGAAATCGCAGCACCAGCACTTCCCGCTGCTCAAGGGGGAGCTTTTCCAGTCCTTGGTGAATTTGGGCAGCATCCTCGGCTGAAAAAGCATCCACAGTGTATTCTCCTACTGTCGGTACGTCCTCCTCCTGGAGGACACTTGGCAACCGCTTTTCTTTCTTCAGATACTGATATGCCTGGTTCCTAGCGATGCGATACAACCAGACCTGGAACGCCTCAGGTCGTTCGAGCGTCCTAAGTTTTCGGTAAACCGACAGCCAGACCTCTTGGACAATGTCGTCGGCACGAAAGATGTCCCCGATCAGACGGCGGACAAAGTACCGCAGCGGATCATGATAACGTTGAATGACCTGCTCAAAGGCGCTCTCATCGCCGCCTTGACATCGTAAGATCAGAAGTTCTTCTCTTAGCCGTGGTATCGGGTTCATATCCGTCCTCATGATAATAGATGATCCCCACCACGAAAAGTTCAAAAGAAAAACGAAATTTTTATGGAAATGATCCACCCAATCAGATTCAGCTTACATCGTAGCTTACCCTTCGGCCTTTGCTACCCACTCAGCCGTAATTGGCTTCATAGAGCACCTTTCCGGTTTTAAGAATGTCCCGGATAAAACTATCACCTATTGCCAGCCGCTGTTTAATTTTTTCCGGGGTTTTGACGAGCAAATCAAGGGGAAACCCCGCTCGAACCTTCAGCCGTATCTCCACTGCCTTAGCCACCGGTTTTTCCTTAAAGGGCATAATGACTAAAAGGTCCACATCCGAATCCGGTGTTGGTTTGCCCCAGGCATACGAGCCAAACAAAATAACCCGTTGCGGATGAAATTCAGTGACAATCCGTTGGCTGATTTCATATATTTTTTTCATACGGATCATGGACTTCCTCAAGGGTAATTGGGCTACCGTGCTTCCGTCGGCTTTATGAATTGAACCGTATGCCCTTGGCGATAGGCTTTATAATGCTTCCCGCGAATACCACCCTTAAAATCATATTCGGGCAGCATATCGTCTTCGTTCGTTTTTTTATCTTTTGAAATATTCTTCTTCATATACTGCACCCGATTTATTTATTTTCAAGTTTACTGCCCCTGCTTATCAATGTCAACGTTTCAAACCCACCATCTTCATCTCATTACCGCCCGATTTATTCCTTCTTTTGGAAAGCGAGCATGGTGGATTGTTTTCCTCGGACGAATTGAAGGGATTTTTGGCGTTTTTGGCGGTCTTCTTCGGTTTTGGTGGGTAGGTTTTCGGCTTCGATTAATTCTTTATTGACGATTCCGGTTTCTAATTTTTCGGCGGGAATGGCTTGCGGGGTTAGGACGGTTATGCGGTTGTCGAGAACTTCGGCGAAACCGCCGGCGACGAAGAAATATTGTTTTTTGTGATTGTTGTCGATTCGTAAGAGGCCGGGACCTAATTTACAGAGTAGGGGTGAATGTTCGGGTAGGATTCCGAATTGGCCGTCGTGGGCGGTGAATACTACGAAATCGGCGGCTTCATCGACGATCTGGCGTTCGGGAGTTACGATGGTGCATTGAAGTTGTCCGGCAACTACATCGGCCATGATTACGTTCCCTCGGCCAGCCGTTTGGCCTTTTCGGCGGCTTCTTCGATATTGCCCACGTACATAAAGGCTCGTTCCGGCAAGTGATCCCACTTACCCTCGCAAAGTTCCTGGAAACTTCGGATCGTATCGGCCAGGGAGGTATAAGTGCCAGGAATGCCTGTAAAAGCCTGAGCGACGATGAACGGTTGGGAGAAGAATCGTTCGATTTTTCTGGCCCGGCTGACGATTTGTTTGTCTTCTTCGTTTAATTCATCGACGCCGAGAATGGCGATAATGTCCTGCAAATCGCGATATCTCTGCAAAATCTGCTGCACCCGTCGGGCTACCGCGTAATGGTCCTCTCCGACGTACTGGGGATCGAGAATGCGTGAGGTACTGGCCAGTGGATCGATGGCGGGATAAATTCCCTTTTCGGAGATGGCTCGTTCCAGAACGATAAAGGCGTCGAGGTGTGTAAAGGTTGTAGCCGGGGCTGGGTCGGTCAGGTCGTCGGCGGGGACATAGATGGCCTGAACCGAGGTAACCGCGCCTTGTTTGGTGGAGGTGATTCGTTCCTGGAGAGCGCCCATTTCCGTGCCCAGGGTCGGCTGATAACCGACGGCGGAAGGCATACGGCCGAGGAGGGCGGAAACCTCAGAACCTGCCTGGACAAATCGGAATATATTGTCGATAAAGAGGAGGGTTTCGGCTCCGCTTTCATCGCGGAAATATTCCGCCATTGTGAGCGCGGATAGAGCGGCTCGCAAGCGTGCCCCCGGCGGTTCGTTCATCTGGCCGAAGACCATTGTGGTCTGGTCGATGACGGATTTTCCGGTGTCGCCGATTTTTGTTTCCTGCATTTCCAGCCAGAGATCGTTTCCTTCGCGCGTTCGCTCTCCGACGCCGGCGAATACCGAATATCCGCCGTGCTTGGTGGCGATCCGGGCGATCAATTCCTGGATAATAACCGTTTTTCCCAATCCCGCTCCACCGAACAAACCAACCTTTCCGCCGCGGACAAATGGGGCGAGCAAGTCGATGACTTTAATTCCCGTTTCAAATATTTCCGTCTTAGGTTCCAGATCGGCGAACTCCGGGGCATCGCGATGGATACTTCGCGTCTGTTTGGCCTGGACCGGTCCGCGGCGATCGACCGGCTGACCGAGCAGGTTGAAAACCCGTCCGAGTGTTTCCTGGCCAACGGGAACCATCACCGGTCCGCCGGTATCGATAATATCCATTCCTCGCACCAAACCGTCCGTAGACCCCAGCGACACAGCCCGCACGCGTCCGGCGCCGAGTTGCTGCTGAACCTCACAGGTCAGATCGATTTTACCGGCGGGACTTTCGACCTCGACTTTTAACGCGTTTAGAATCGGAGGCAATTGCTCCTCTTCAAACTGAGCATCCAGTGTCGATCCGATCACTTGTACGATTTTTCCTATATTCGCCATATCGTTAACCTCTTTTATTCGTCAGTGTATATTCTACTTGTAACCGTTCAGCCCACTCCGTCATTGTGCCACGGCTGGCTTGTCCAGCCGTGTCTTAAGAGCACGGTCGGACAAGCCGACCGTGGCACATTGGGAGGCATCTACTTTTTATTTCAAAGCTTCCGCACCGCCGATCAGCTCGGCGAGTTCGCGTGTAATCTGGGCTTGGCGGGCCTTGTTGGCTTGTCGGCCCAGGTGTTTGATCATTTCTTCGGCGTTATCGGTGGCGGCTTTCATCGCCACCATTCTTGCCACCTGTTCGGAAACGGCGGCGTCTCGGACGCACTGATATAGTGCCACCTTCACCGCCTCAGGCAGTAATTCCAGGAGCAACTGCTCGGCGGGCGGGCTGAAATCATATTCAAAACTCCATTGGCCCGGTAATTCGGCTTCGGAGCCGGTGGTAATTTGTAGTGGAAGTAACTGCAAAACGTTCGGGGTCTGTTTGCTGGTCGAATGGAATTGCATGTAAGCCACATGGACGCCATCGACTTTTCCGGATGCGTAAAGGTCCATATATTGATCGGCGATTTCGACGACCTGCGGGTACGTCGCTTCGTCCGGCAGTTTGAAAAAGTGCTCAACCTTTAAACCCAGGAATTTTAAATACCCCCACCCCTTTTTCCCGATTACGTCGAATTGTAACTCTCGCTGCCGGCTCAACTGTTCATTTGAAAATGCCTGGGCGCGCTGGAGAACATTGCTGTTGTACCCCCCTGCCAAACCGCGGTTGGAGGTGATGACCAGGAGAGCGATTTTTTTTATCGCCTCGTGCTTGGTCAGGAACGGATGCTTTACTTCGGTGAATTTGGCGATATTGGAGACCATTTCCATGATCTTCCGGGTATAGGGTTTGGCAGCCACGGTTCGGTTGAAGGCTTTCTGAAAGCGCGCCGTGGCGATCAGTTGCATCGTCCGCGTGATTTTGCGGATGTTCTGAACCGATTTTCGCCGTTTTAAAATGGCCCGTGCTTTCGCCATGACTTATTATGCCTTAAACGTTTTCTTGAATTCCTGAAGAGCGGATTTGAGTTTAGCGTCGATTTCTTTTGTCAGTTCCGCCTTGGCCGAAAGCTCGCGGAATACGTCCGGGTGTTTTTCGTGGATGAACTTCAATAATTCACGTTCGCAGATTCGCACGCGGGGAATGGGGACATCGTCGAGGAATCCATTAACGCCCGCATAAATCACGATCACCTGATCGGTGACGTCCATCGGTTGATACTGCGGTTGTTTGAGGAGTTCGACCATTCGATATCCCCGGTCGAGTTGGGCCTGGGTTCCGGGGTCAAGCTCGGTGCCCAACTGGGCGAAGGCTTCCAATTCGCGGAAGGCGGCCAGGTCCAGACGCAGCGACCCTGCGATTTTTTTCATCGCCTTGTTTTGCGCTTTTCCGCCGACGCGCGATACGCTGATTCCGACGTCCACCGCCGGCCTGACACCGGCGAAGAAAAGGTCCGGCTGCAGATAAATCTGGCCGTCGGTGATGCTGATCACGTTGGTTGGAATATAGGCAGACACTTCGCCTTCCAGCGTCTCGATGATCGGAAGGGCCGTCAGCGATCCGCCCGTTCCCGGTACGGTTCGTATTTCAAGACCATTGTTGTTCGGCAGTGCCTTGATGTCCTTTTCGGCTTCCCAGATACCAGGAACACCTAAATACATTTTATCGTTTACGCCTTTTTTTGTATCGCCTGGCGCTGTTTTGGGACAGATGATTCTTTGTTCAGCCACTTTGGCCGCCCGTTCGAGCAATCGGCTGTGGAGGTAAAATACGTCACCCGGATAAGCTTCTCGTCCGGGTGGACGGCGAAGCAGCAAGCTCAACTGCCGATAGGCCTGTGCTTGCTTGGAAAGGTCGTCATAAATGCAAAGAGTGGCTTGGCCATGCTCATACATGAAATATTCAGCCATGGAGCAACCGGAGTATGGAGCGATATACTGCAATGGGGCCGGGTCCGCGGCACCGGCGAGGACGATAATCGTATATTCCATCGCGCCCTTTTGTCGAAGAATATCGACCACGCTGGCCACGGTGGATTCTTTTTGCCCGATGGCCACGTAAACACAAATGACCCCTTTGCCTTTTTGGTTGATAATGGTGTCGATGGCAATGGCGGTCTTTCCCGTCTTTCGGTCGCCGATGATCAATTCTCGCTGCCCGCGTCCGATGGCGGTCATCGAGTCGATGGCCTTGACGCCCGTCTGGAGCGGTTCATTAACCGGCTGACGTTCGGCGATTCCCGGAGCGACCATTTCCACGGGTCGTCGCTGAGTCGTTATAATCGCCGGGCCGCCATCCATCGCTTCGCCCAACGGATTAACCACGCGCCCGACCAGCTCTTTACCGACCGGAACGGAGAGTAGTTTTCCAGTGCACTTGACCATGTCTCCTTCATGGATCGTCAGGTAATCGCCGAGAATGACGATGCCGACGTTTCCTTCCTCCAGGTTAAAGACCTGTCCGATCACTCCGGATTGGAACTCGACCATCTCGCCCGACATGGCAGCCGACAGGCCGTATACGCGGGCGATACCGTCGCCCACTTCCAGAACCTCACCGACATCCCTCAGTTCAAGCTTTTCACGAAACTGCGCGACTTCACGCTTGATTACTGATGAAATCTCGTCCACTTTGAATTTCATCTTCGCCTCGTCTTAATAAATTCTTTTGTAATGTTGACAACCTGGTTTTGACCGATCCGTCGATTAAAAGATCGCCCGCGCGAGCCACAAAACCGCCGAGAATTTCCGGCCTGATCTGATGGTCGACGATAGGCTCTTTTTGCAGGTACTTTTGCAGGGTCTGCATGATGTCCTGACGTAAGTGCTCGTCGATGGGAACCGCCGTCCAAAGTTTCACTTTGACCCGTTTATTACGTCGATCATCCTCCTGGGCAAACGCCTGAATCACGGCAGGCAGAATTCCCAGCCGATCCCGGTGATTCATCACTCCTAAAAAATTCATGGACAGAGGATGGAAATCGTTTTGAAACTGTTGCAGAAATTTTTCTCTGTCTTCCGCCGTAGCCAGGACGGAATCGAAAAAATGGATCAGTTCGGGATTCCGGGCGAGCAGTTCCTTCCAAACGTTCAACTGCTCGCGAACCGTATCCAGCAGTCCCTGCTCCGAAGCCAGGTCGTACAGCGCCAAGGCATACGTCGAACCTAATTTTTTTCGTTCCTGTTGGTTTTCGCCAGCCATTTTTCTTCTATCTTAACCCGAAACTCGAAACCATCTTAAACCCGCTCCCTTATGGTCGCGGCTCTTTGGTCAATTCGTCCAGTCCATGCTGGATCAGCACCCGATGATCCTCGCTGTTGACTTCCCGCTGCAAAATCTTTGCCGCCAGATCGCCGGCAATCTTGGCTGATTTGCTGTAAAGCTCCTTGAGGGCCTGAATCTTCGCCTGCTCGATTTGATCTTTGGCTTGCTCGATAGCATGCCGGGCCTGCTCCTGACCGTGGGCGAGTATTTGATCGCGAACGTGCTCGGCCTCGACGGCTGATTTCTTGATCACTTCCATCGCCTGGGCCTGCGCGCCAGCCAACTGGTCCTGATATCGGGCCAGCAATTTTTCCGCTTCCAAATTTTGAGCTTTTGCCGAGTCAATATCGCGGCGAATCTGGTCCTCGCGATTTTTCAAGGCGGAAAGCAGGGGTTTCCAGGCAAACTTTCCCAGGACGATCAGCAGCAGGATAAAAATGACCAGCGTCCAGATGGATGCCCAGATCGTCCCGCCGAAAACGGAGGGTTCGGCCTCGGCGGCTTCGCCTGGGGTCCCCAGGCAAACCGCGCATGCGTTCGCAAGGATCAACCCGGTACCAAATAACAAACTATAAAGGCGACTCATGTCTGAGTTCCTTTCCGCAATGAAAAATAAACTATCCGTCCTATTTTGAGAACAAGACGGCTAACATCCCGACGATAATGGCGAAGAACGTTGCCCCCTCGATCATTCCGGCGGTGATGATCATGGCGGAGGTAATCCGTCCACCGGCTTCAGGTTGACGGGCGATATTCTCGCACGCTGAGGACGCGATTCGGCCGATCCCCGCCGCGCCGCCGATCAACGCCAACCCGGCTCCGATCGATCCGCCGAGCTTACCGGCGCCGTTATCGCTCAGGAATACGCCATGGTTCGTCGTAACCCCAGCCTGGGGCTGACCGTCCGCGGCCAAGGCTGCCGAGGTAAATCCCAACATGATCATCGCCAACATCACGCAAGAGAAAAACTTACTACGCATCGAAAAACCTCCACAAAAAAAATTCAACTAATGTTCCTGATGGACCGACATCCCGATAAAAACGGTTGCCAGTAACGTAAATATATATGCCTGCAAAAAGGCTACAAACAATTCCAAACCCGAGAGAGCCACGCTTCCCACTACGCTAGCCCCCGCCACGAACAACCCCATACCGTACGACGTCGGCAAGGCAATAAAAAAGAGCATGATCGCCAGGACGGTATGTCCCGCGAGCATATTGGCGAACAACCGGACAGCCAGAGCGAAACTCTTCGAGGCCACTCCTAAAAACTCCAGAAGGAAGAGCAAGGGGAATAAAATATACCCGATAACCCCTCCAATCGGCGGGACCAATTTATACCAATAGAGGAAAAAGCCTTTTACAACCGCCTGGGGCCAGGGTTTGCCGTGATGGTGCTCGAGGTACATGTTCTGCCAGATCCCCGAAACGTGGATCATGATGAACATGAGGCTGGCCAGGGCGCCGGTTACATAAATGTTTCCCGTCGGGGTTCCGCCGATCTCTTTTAGCTTGCCGGCGCTGGCGAGAAACAAAATTGAACCGATGGGAACCATCCCAAGCAGATTGCAGAACAAAATGAAGAAGAAAAACGTCCAGATCAGGCCGATGAAACGATCCGTCTGGTCGTGGAGCATGGGCCGGGCAACTTCGTCCCGGAAATAGACGCAAATGGCTTCAAAAAAATTCCGTACTCCGGTCGGGACCATTTGCCGCCGGCGGGTAACTATCGGAAAAACGACGAGCATAATCACCGCCACCACCGTCAGCATAATCATGTGATTATTGACGGTGATCGATCCAATCTTGAAGATATCGTGGGCGACTACGTGATCCAGAGGATTCGCAGACGCCACTATTGTTCCTGTTATCATATTTTTATCGCTGAGTCTAAAAATTACTTATCGGAATAATGGATTGTGAAGCTTTATTTTGAATTGCCCGTTAATAGTTTTATCGCCATAACCATCTCACAAATTAATCCCGCAAAATAAAACCCAATTATGTACAAAAAGAATTTAAATGCAACGGAGGATAAGATCAAGACGAAAATAAGAATTCCGATCAAAGTTATCAACATTCTTACGCTCATTGCGGCCAGAACAGCTTGGGGGAGAATTTCGGGCATATATCGCCACATCACCGCTAATGTTACCCCCCCGCCGCAGGCTCCGATGATGGCCACCGATAACGCATAAAGGACCAGGACATCTGAAGCTTTTGTAATCCCGACACAAACGATCCCGGCGATCATAATGGTCAGCACAGGGGCAAGTATAATCATCACCAAATCCCGTCGGCGGGGAATGTGCATACTATTTTTCTCGATTTCGGTCACGATCTTTTGTGCTTTCCGATCTATTCATGGTCAGCGATTCTTTAATCAGCAAATATAATCCGACAATAATGCCCACAATCGCGCCGATGAGAATTCCCATCGGATAAGTGCCCCAGTGCCGGTCCACAAAATAACCGATCAGACAAAATAATCCGACCGATCCGGATACTTCAAAACCGACACCGGCATATTTCCAGGATTCTCCGGAGAATTTATCTTTATTCTGTTCCACGTTAGTGCATTTCAACTTCCACAGAGCCCAGGGCTTTGCGGAAGAAATTGAACTGGACGTTCGAGTGCAGAGCCAGCAGGGACATGGGAACGGCGGAATCGGGAAGTTTTTTGGCGATCATCAGTGTGGTCAGCCGCAAACCGAAGGGATTGTCGTGCATTCCGGCGTGCCAGATGGAGACCTTTTCCGCCCGCCAGGTCTGCACTGGTCCGACAGAAACGGCCTGGGTCGGAACCATGTTCACCTGTCCGCCGCCGGAGGTCCGGGCGTTTTGCATAACCGTTACGGGGTGCAGGTTCACCACGCGGGTTGGGAGTTTCAGATATTCCGCCGGCGTGGGCGGATTGTCTTTGTATTTTCCTTTCCGCGGAAGGGGATCGTTAAACGCCCAGTGTTTGATATCGCCCTGTCCGCCCTGCATGGTCACGCAGCGGGCATCGTTGTAGCTGGCGATGTATTCCTTAGCGTCGGCCTTGGGGAAGTGAATGTTCTTTCTCGGCATGGCCAAGTCCTTGCGGATGTGGTTAAAGCACATTTCCATATCCGCCTTGGCGAACGACAACGGATGCTTTTCCGGCACTTCCTTGCCGTCGATCACCCACTCGTCCATGCCCCAGAAATGAGCGTTTTTTAAATTAAGATCGGTCGCGTTGACTATTCGAGCGACCAGGGGCAATTGTTCGGTCGGGCCGATCGGCCCGCAGATGCCGGCCGGCTGAGAGTCGGTGGCTTGGCGCCAGGCCTCGATGTATTCCAGGGCTTCGGCGCAATAAAAATCTTCCAGGGTGTCATACACCACCACTTTGAACCCAGGCCGGGAGAGTTTGAGAATTCTTTCCGGCGTGAGCTTGGCGGCGTCTTTTAAAATTTGAGAGTCAATCGTAGTGTAATCCCACCAATCGGGGGCCAGTTTGCTTAACGGTCTTGCCATAATCTGTCTCCTAAAAAAAAGAGTGTATTTGCATTTTGCATTTTGCAATTAAACTTTTGTGATATACTTTCCCAGCGCCGCACCCAGAGGATCAAATTCTTCCGTCCCGAACCCCAGGTGAGAATGCCTCCGCCAGCCTTCGGCGTATTGAAATTTCTTCGACATTTCCCCCACCTGAGCGGACATATCTTCCATTGTCGTCAAGTAACTATCCATCCCCTGGCTATGGTCAAGCCATTCCTTTTGGGTCTTGTGGCAGGCGAGCATTTGTCGTTTTGTTTTCAGCACTGAAGTGATATCGACATAAAAATCGGGAATGATCGGATTCCGAAGTTGGTCCATAAGGCCGTGGGGCAAGGCGTGATAAACCGCCATATCCGTGGCCACCGGCGGAATCGGCGGGTCGGTGACAAAGTTTTTCATATTTCGGCAAAACGCCGCCGTTACTCCGACCCGCACCGTATTGGTGTGGTCCTCCATGTAATCCTGCGGAGATTGCAGAAGGACGATTTCCGGATCCACTTTGCGAACGACGGCGCACAGTTTGGAAACCAGTATCCGGTCATAATATACTTCCAGATCATCCACCAGCGGGAAATGAAAAATCGCTCCGACACTCCGGGCGGCTGTCCGGGCCTCGGCGGTCCGCAGGGCGATGATATCGTCCTTGTCATAGACCGCAGTTCCGCACGAGCCATTGGCTACATTCATGTAATGAATCTCGTAGCCGGCGTTTTTAAGTAAAATCAGAGTTCCCGCCATTCCGAATTCGATATCATCCGGGTGGCAGGCGATAGCAAATGCTTTTTTAGACATTTTTGAATCTCCTATCCAGTCGCATCTATTTCAGCAAACGATATTTATAAACAACTTTGGTTTCCAATGCCACATTTTTTGTGAAAAATGCCTTTTTTGAAAATCATACGAAGATTTTCGTTGACAATACGAATTGCTTCGTATATACTTCGGCCGGATCATGTATTTTTGGGAGGTATCAGACATGGCCAAACAAAACGTACCCCGCCCGACGGATGCGGAACTGGCAATTCTTCGGGTCCTTTGGCGGCGCGGACCGAGTACCGTAAAAGAGGTTCTGGACGAACTCGCCCAATCCCGCCCAACCGGCTATACCACGGTTTTAAAGTTTCTGCAGATTATGACCGCCAAGGGATTGGTCACCCGAAACGAATCCCAGCGGACGCATGTCTACCAGGCCCGCCTGGCCGAAGAACAGACCCAGCAACAATTAGTCACGGACCTTCTAACCCGTGCCTTCGGCGGTTCGGCTCTGAAAATGGTCGCACAAGCGTTACTTAGCAAAAAAGCCTCACCGGAAGAATTAACTCAAATCCGGCACATGCTGGATAAATTGGAAAGGGGTGCAAAATGAACGCAATGGAACAAATTCTTTCCCAGCCGGTAATTTACCAAGTGGGTTGGGCGCTGGTGCATTTTTTGTGGCAGGCGGTCGCGGTGGGCGTATTGCTGGGGATCGCGCTTCTGGTATTACGAAATCGCCGAGCTAACGTTCGATATATTACCGCCTGCATCGCCCTGCTTTTGATGGCGATACTTCCGGCGGTAACGATGCAGGTGATGTGGGAACCGCCGAGTAGAATCGATTTGGCATCGCCCATTTCCGCCGCCAAAATAATAATTTCCACCCCCCCTGCTTCCGCCAACGCTGATCATCCAATCGAACCCGCAGCAATTGTCGCGGCTGGCGTTTCCTTACCGCCGCAATTATGGCACAAGCGGGCTGCCACGATATTGGAAAATCATCTGCCCTGGATCGTTGCCGGGTGGCTCACCGGAGTGATGCTTTTGTCGATCCGCCTTTTGGCTAGCTGGCTTTGGACCCAGCAGATCAAACATAGCCGGACGCTACCCGTCCCCACTCGCCGGCAGGAACAATTTCTCGATCTTGCAAGGCGAATCGGCGTCAGCCGTCCGGTCCGATTACTCGAATCCGCCCTCACTGCGGTCCCAATAGTCATCGGCCATCTACGCCCGGTAATTCTCCTGCCCGCCAGCGCTCTAACCGGCCTGACGCCAAGCCAACTGGAAGCCATCCTAATCCACGAACTAGCCCACATCCGCCGATACGATTATCTGGTCAATCTCATTCAAACCGTCATCGAAACCCTCCTTTTCTATCACCCCGCCGTCTGGTGGGTCAGCCGACGAATCCGAATCGAACGCGAAAACTGCTGCGACGATCTGGCCGTCCAATTCTGCGGCGACCGGCTGACCTACGCCCGAGCGTTGGTTACGATGGAGGAACTACGTCAAGATCATGGCCAACTGGCAGTGGCCGCCGATGGTGGTTCGCTTCTTTCCCGTATTCAACGGCTGGTCAATTTACCGACAAATTCTTTTGCTTCCCCACGTTGGATGGCCGGAATGGCAGGATTGGCGACCGTCATCATTTTGCTGACTGGTTTAACGTTGTCCACCTATGTCCTGGCAGCCGATAAATCCCAGGATCAAAAAACCGACCTTTCCAGCGATCAGCTTTTGCAGAAAATCTCCAAAACATACACATCGGCCCGGCAGGAGTTCCGCAATGTGGAAATTGTGGCTTCGGTGCGGGAATATCAGTGGAATGCAGGAGGAAAGAATTGGATTCGCACCCCGGCGAGAACACATGTGCGAGCCTGGTACGAAAAGTGCCCTCCGGGAAAAGTTCGCATCGAATTTGATCCTGAAATTCATCCCTGGATGGGCGGACCGACTCCTTATGGCGAAAATCGAGACCTGTTGGCTTATGATGGAAATACATTTCGTAAGATCGATTTTGTATATAATGGTCGATTTTACGAATCGAGGATTTCAGACAAGCAAAAAGGCTGGAATCGGGTTTTGCCATCTACATCAATGTATACAGGCCTTAGGCTTACACCCTTTGACGCAGACCAAGGCATCTTTCGATTGCTCTTTGAAGCCCTCGAAGATAAAAAGAAATGGTTCGGACGTCAAAATATATACATTCATGCCCAGACTATTCAACAAAATGGTCAGCCGATCGTCAAACTTGAAATTGGACGCCATCCATCCTCAATCACCGATATCTATTACCTGGACCCTGCTAAAAACTTTGCGCTAATTTCTTATGAATGGTGGTGGACTGATCGAAAGGATAACCGCCGTTTTTTAATGTCCTCTGTCCACGTAGATGCCTGGAAAAAGATAAGAAATTCATTATTGTTTCCGACGCATGCTGTCTCTCAATGGCTCAACCAGCGGAACCAACCCGACAAGAAATTAATGTCAATCTATCAGGCCCAATCTGTGAATTTCTTTGATCCTGCAAAATCCGACATACTCTTTACCGCCAGCGATATTGAATTGGGAAAAAGGACCGCTCAAATGCCGATTGGCCCCCTGACAGTAAAACCCATTCCCTCCTTTGAAGAACCGAGTGTTCCGGCCAACATGCCAGTCGTAGATATGGTAATCCTTCCACAAAAGCAAAAAAGTGAAAACGCCGCCGAAGGCAAGTTTGAACTTGATCGGCCAATTCAGGTCTCGGTCAAATCACCGGCTGGGAAATATGAAAAAATGGAAATCCGGTGGGTCGAGTTCAGGAAAGTTAAAAATGATCTAAAGGCGACGGCGTTTGTATCATATCCTTCCGGTCCCAAAGCCAAATGGCAAATTGGTATAGAGTTGTTGGATAAACAAAATAAAGTATTGGCCCAGGCCAAAACCTATCTTGAAAACAGGGGGATAATTCTGGGCGTTCCGGCGATGATGGAAAGCAATTTGGAATTTAATTTCGGTCCGTATAACGCGGTGGCCGATGTTGTTACTTTCAAGATCACCGTTACCCGGATCAGCGAAGAGGATAACGCTGGTGCCACGGCTGGCTCGTCCAGCCGTGTCTTGAAGAGCACGGTCGGACAAGCCGACCGTGGCACAAAGCAAAAGCCGGTGAGCAAAGGTTCGCCCAGCGTTATTTTTGGTCTGACTATTCCGTGCTCGTTGCCGGCGTCGGATTTTTTGGGGGATACGCGGGCCTTTATCGATTTTCGGACCGGAAAGACTTTTGTATTTCCTTCCTTCGTCCCGATTGACAATTCGCAATGGCGGACTCTGGCTCCGACCCAATTCGACGCACGCTGGCACGGCACACACCCCCCCTTGACGCAACTATCGTGTTTCGGCTGGGATGCGCTTCCGCGCACCTTCTTGTTTCGAACGAGGGACGGCCAGAAGGGCCTTGTGCAAATTATCGACGTTCGAGACGATTTCGAGGTGTTATTCTTACGCTACAAATTGATAGAAGCGGCTCCTTCCGGGGAATTTCGCCAGGCGGGATCGCCAGATCCGGCTCTCGGCTATTGGAAGAATGACCTTGTTCAGGGTGCGGAGTTGACCTACATGCGCCATATGCGGAAAGGAAAGAACAGTGGGGACAACGGCATTGCTCCCGAGTTGTGGACGGAGCCTGTCCGCGAACTGAAGCCTCTTTACGTCTATACCCATATGGCCAATCTCGTCGTGGTGCTCAAGAAAACGGATCAGGTGGAAGAAGGTTTGTATATTGCGCTTCCAATATCGTCTTCTATTCCGGACGGCGGTTCTGATGGTTTTGTCCTAACGGCCAAAAAGGACGGCGTTTATCACTTCACGCGATATGCTTTGCCGAGGGATTTCCCGAAGCCCACCGTTTCTTCCCAACCCGCCACGCAACCAGCGGGGAAAAAGATGGTGGTACTAGGGTCTATTGATGGTTGGGGCAAGGAATCGGAAGGGGTGCAAATTCGTTTACGGTCAGAAACGAAAAAATGGAGACCGAATGAATTGATTACCCTTTATGGTGATTTTCGAAATCAAAGCAACCGGCCGTTTTGGTTTTTTCCAACGCAATGGTACGGTATTTTAAAAGTGGACGACAAACTTTATACCCGGTCCGTTCAATTAAGCATGCCCGCGACCGTTTTAAAACCGGGAGAAACCTATCCCGACATTCCCCTTAAATTAACAGATGTCTGGCATACCCATTCCGGAGGAGAGCCGCTGAAGCTATCTCCAGGCAGGCACATCGTCCAGTTCATACCGGTACGACTTCTTCCGCTTCCAGAAGACAAAGGGCCGTTTCCGAATCCGCACAGTAACCTTGTGGAAATTGAAATTTATCCCCTTTCTTTTTCCACTCCCACCACGCAACCGACTGAGCAAGAGCCTCGTGCCACGGCTGGCTCGTCCAGTCGTGGCTTAAAGAGCACGGTCGGACAAGCCGACCGTGGCACAAGACAATTTCCTGCTGCTCCGGCCAATCGTTAAAGACTAATTTTTCCCTTTATCCATTCCGATAGGCGGCGATCAGGATTTGAGCCACTTCGGGTCGGGTAAATTCCGTGGGCGGCAATTGGCCGGCGGAGAGCATCTCACGGACTTTTGTGCCGGACAGGAAAATGTGATTCGATTTATCGTGTCCGCAGGTCTTCGTGGTGGTCATGGATTGACATGTTTTGCAGTAGAATGAATGTTCAAATTTCATCGGCTCGATGGCAAGGAGTTTCGAGTCGATTTGATCGAAGATTTTTTGAGCGTCGTAGGTTCCATAGTAATTGCCCACCCCGGCGTGATCTCGGCCAACGATAAAATGCGTACAGCCGTAATTTTTGCGGATAATGGCGTGGAGAATGGCTTCTCGCGGACCGGCGTAGCGCATGGCGGAGGGCATCACCGAGAGCAATACGCGGGACGCTGGATAATAATCCTCCAGGAGAATATTGTAGCATTTCATCCGGACATCGGCGGGGATATCATCGGATTTGGTCTGACCGACGAGTGGATGAATCAAAAGCCCGTCGCAGGTTTCCAGAGCGCACTTGGTAAGATATTCATGGGCGCGGTGGATGGGGTTACGAGTCTGGAAGGCGACCACGGATTGCCAGCCGCGCTTGCCGAATTCGGCGCGAGTCTGCGCGGGAGTGAGTCGATAATCGGTAAAATCAGGTTCGTAATTGGGGCTAATCACGTCGATCGGTCCGCCCAGACAAATATCGCCTTCGCTGTAAACGATGGCCACGCCCGGATGCTGTTTGTCGAGGGTTTTATAAATCTTCTCGGCCTCGAGGTCCTTGTTGTGTTTGTATTTGCTGGTGATGGTCAGAACGGCCAACGAACGATGTTTGTCGTCGACCAGGAGCGCCTTTCCACCGACGTTAAACTGATTCGCCTGCTCGTTTGTCACCGTGCAAGTGATCGGTACAGGCCACGGCAGGCCGCTGGGCAAGAGCATGTCGTTACAAATAGTGTAAAATTCCTCTTCGCCGACAAAACCGGCCAGCGGTGAGAAAGCCCCGATGGCGATCATTTCCAGATCGCACTGCTCGCGGGAGCTAAGAGCGATGACCGGCAGGTTTTTCGATTCGCTTAAAAGCGATTTTGCCTTTTCGGTATCTACGATACGGCTGACAAGTTTTCCGCCATGAGGTTCAATCAATGACATAACTACTCCTGTTCTAAATAAAAAAATATCAAATTTGAAAACTGATAATCGGTTTTTCTTTTTTAATCACAATCTCCCAGCTCGCTTTTCCAATCCGTGTTGCCTCCAGCACACGGTGTCCCGCGCGATCCACCTCCCTGGCAAAAATATTTATCGCTGCTTCATAATCCACGATGAGTTTCAAAATATCTTCCGCCGGCATCTCTTCCAGCGTTGATCGCACCCGGTCAAAATTCTCCGGGCAACGTGTTCCCCGCAAGTCCAGTTCCCTGTCGATTGCATGTTCCACAATGAACTGGCCGTTTATATAGGCCTGGGTTTTCTCGTATTTGGGTTTATTGAAAAATTCATCCGCCGGTCCGTGCTCGATCAGATGGCCCATGTAAAGAAAAACAACGTAATCGGCGAGTCGTTTGGCCTGGCGAAGGATATGAGTCACCAGTACGATGGTGTAATCTTTTTTCAATTCCAGGAATCGCCGTTCGATGGTTTCCGCCGAGATCGGGTCCAGAGCGGAGGTCGGCTCGTCACCGAGAATAACTTCCGGATTGACCGCCAGACCTCGGGCAAGGCACAATCGCTGCTGCTGACCGATGGAGAGTTTACTGGCGGGGCTATGAAGCCGGCTTTTCACCTCTTCCCACAAACCGGCATTTTCTAAATGCTCCTGGACTATTTTGTCCAGTTTATGTTTGTCCTTTTGGTTGTGAATCCGAGGCCCGTAGGCGACGTTATCGTAAATCGACATGGGCAGAACCTGGGGGCGTTGCGAGAGCAGACCCATTTTTTTTCTGATCTGCGTTACATCCACCTTCCCGTCGTAAATATCCTCGCCATCGACCAAAACCGTGCCTTTGATTTTCATTTTGTCCTGCTCATCCAACAGACGGTTGAAGGATTTTAAGAGCGTTGATTTTCCACAACCCGATGGGCCGATGATGGCGGTGATCTTTTTATCGGGAATATCGACGGAGATATTCCTCAATCCCGGCTGACCGTCGTAATATATGCTTAAATTTTGCACACTGATGTGCGTCTTATCCATTTTTCTTGCCTTATACCGTATGTTTCGCGAACTTTTTCTTTAAAATCCGCGTTACAATGCTAATCAATAAAATCACGATTGTCAAAATAAGAGCGGCTGCGTATGCGCGGTCCTGAACTTCCGGAATGGGCGAACCGAGCTGGAAAAAGATGGCCAGGGGCAATGTGGCGGCTGGTCTGAATAGTGAAGTGGGAATCGAATCGGTAAAGCCGGTGGTAAACAGGACGCTGGCGGCATCACCGATACCACGACCAAAGGCGATCAGGACCGCGGTCATCAGCGCTGGCAGAGTTTGACGGACGATGACCTTAAAAGCGGTTTCCAGTTTATTAGCGCCCAGGGAATAGGAAGCGTCTTTTAATTCCTGGGGAACCATTCGAACCACTTCATCCATCGCCCGCGCCATCAGGGGAAGCTCCAAAAGGGCCACGGTAATAATACCAGCCAGGAGAGAAACGTTCAGACCTAAAAACAACATGATTGTCAGACCAAACGCGCCGTAGACAATCGACGGAACACCGCCGAGGACATCGAAGGAAAATCGTGTAAAATAGGCGAGGAATGAATTTTTCCGGGCGTAAATATTCAGATACAGAACCACAGGCAGGCTGATGATGATGGACAGAATTGTCGCCCCGCCCGCCAGGGAAAACGAGCCTAAAATCGCGTTTAATATCCCCCCCTCTTTACCCAGGTAAAACCCCCCGCTTGGGGTTTTGATAATCATGGAAAGGTTCAGACTTGGCAAACCCTTATAGACAACGGTCCCAAGAATGAGCACAAGACTTCCGACCACGATCAGGGTCGCGAGAATCATCAGGAATTTAAAAAAGTTTTCTTCGATTTTTCTTCGGTTCATTTTATTGTGTTATTCTTTCCACGCGGATCAAAATGATCCTGGCCAAAATATTAAAAATCAAAACCACCAGCATCAAAATCAAAGCGGCCAGCAAAAGGGCCGAATCGTACATAGGGATCGACGCCATTTCACCATAGTTATTAGCGATCAAAGCGGGCAATGGATAGGCCGGATCGAAAAGTGATTTAGGGATGATCGGAACATTTCCAACCACCATGAGCACCGCCATCGTTTCTCCAAAAGCTCGCGACAACCCCAGAACACAAGCGGCAACGATTCCGGGTAGGGCTTTTCGCAGAACGACACTTTTGACCATCTGCCACTTGGTAGCGCCAAGAGAAAGCGCAGCCTGCCGCATTTCGTAAGGAACCGATTTAAATACCTCAATCGTTACATTGATGATAACGGGAAAGACCATGATGGCCAGGACGATCCCCCCTGCCAGAACACAATAACCACTGGTAAAGATGCCGAATTTTGGCGCGATATCTTTGATGAAAGGCACGATGACAAGCATCCCCCAAACGCCATAAATCACCGATGGAATACCCGCCAAAAGATCGATCATGGGCATGATCCACTCGCAAACCCGTCGATGGGCATATTCGGAAAGATAAATCGAAACCAGCAGACAAAGAGGAATCGCGATCACGACGGCGACGGCCGTCACCCACAGCGTGCCGGCGATAAAGGGCAAAAAACCGAATTTACCACCCAACGGCTTCCACGCCGAAGAGAACAGTAATTGGTTTATAGGAATTTCCAGCAATATAGGTCGTGATTTCAGGTACAACCCGAAGGCCATCAGAAAGACGATCAAACCGGAGATGATTGTCAGAGACATCATCAGTCTGGAAGCCAAAATATCTTTCGCGCGTCTAAATTGCATAGGATTTAGTCATTTACTTTTTTAAGTCCTTCTTTGAGTTTCGCTTCGCCCAGTTTGATGTAGCCGGCATCGGAAACGAATCTCTGACCGTCGGTCAAAACCCATTTGATAAATTCGACCACTTCTATTTTTTTTGGTTTCCCGCCGCAGACAAAGTGCAGATCGCGGGCTGGGGGAGAAGGATATTTTCCGGCAATGATGGCGTTGACCAGGTCGCTGCGAGTGTTGTAAAAATCCTCGTCCTTGTCCAGCGTGCCGTTGTTGTTCAGGTCGATCGGGAGGATTTTTAAGCCTTCGACTGGTTTTTTGGTTTTGGCGTCATAGACGAAATTAACATTATTGTAACCGATGCCAAGAGCGTCTTTTTTCACCGCGCTGGCAAGCCCCGGGTCACCATAGACACCCGTGCCCAGCAAGTCTTCCTGCTTTTTACCCAGATACTGTGCCCAGGTTTCTCCAGCCCCGCACGCGTCGGAACGGGTATAAACATGAAAATCCTTATTTCTGCCGGTAATCCAGAGTCCCGTAAAAGTTTCTTTTTTGACGCCCTTGCTTAAAAGGTTTTTGATGTGAGGATTTTTCGCGTTAATCACCGGCACAACCGCGTCTTTGGTAACGGACACCCACCAAGCCCCTTTTTTGATTTCAGCGGGGTTGATATCCCGTGAAACCATTCCGATTTCAACGACACCAGCCAGGGCATCGGCGACACCCTTACCCGCCCCGCCAGCAGAGATGTCGATCTTGACATCGGGGTGAATTTTGCGAAATTCCGCCGCCCAGGTAACCGCCATCGGATACAAAGCCCAAGCCCCGGACAGAGTTATAGTGCCTTTCAAACTCTCTTTGTCTGCGGCACGCCCCGCCTGCGGATGCGCGGCGAGAATAAGACCGGTAAGCATTGTAATAATGGTTCGTTTTTCCATTGTTGATCTCCTCAAATTTAATTTTTTAAGAAAATTACACAGCACGCTCTGCTTGGAGTGCATGATACTCCTGGTAGAGTGTATCGTCAAGCCTATTTTTGTTTTTTCAGGTAATTACCAATCTTTATTGCCCGCTTATAAGAGGCACGACCGTAAGGGAGTGTTCTTCCTTCTCACCCTTCAAACTTTTAGGGGTTGCGTTTCCATTGGTTTCTAGCCCACGATTTCTGGAACGTGGTATATTCCGAGTGACCATCGGCATAGCCGACGTTTGCGGTGACGTCGCGGTGACGCTCCAAAATCCTGGCCTGACCAGAGTTCGACGGATCAATGGCCTGGAGCGGATAAAGCCCGCCGCGGGACGGAGTTCCGTCCGACCGAGCGGCATCAGCCGTGATAATGAACCCTGACGGATTGGCCAACGACGACACTGTATAATCCTCGTTGAATCCGTAGTCAGGATTATCCCTGTACCACTGGATGAGGGTAACCGTAAATCCCGACGCAGCCGGTATTGAGTACTTCGCTTCGCTCAAATTGAAGCCATAATCCGTCGTATACCACTTGCCAGCCCCAGGCGCAGGCCAGGGAACTGTGGATTCGGGGCATTTGAAAATATTCGTCGCTGAGGTGCTACCGGAATTCACATTCGGGATATACCGGTCAAGTTGCGCTCGGAACGAGAATGGCGCGCGGGCCAATGCCGTGTCCGCAATAGTGCCCCACCGCGCCGAATCATTCGCCTCACGCTCCGTTACTGCAAATGGGAAACGTCCCTGGTGGTCATCGGTGTATTGAGTAAATGCCAACGAAATCTGCTTGATGCTGGACAAGCAAGTCACCTGCCGGGCACTACTCCTGGCACTGGCCAACGCCGGAAGCAGGATGGAAACCAAAATAGCGATAATCGCAACCACCACCAATAGCTCGATGAGGGTAAACCCTGCCGGGCGATACGTCAAAGACCTGCCCTTCATGAAGGAAAATATTCCGTAAACCCGCAGCCATCCGTCATCATTTTCTTTTTTAACTTTTTTAAACACTGTAAAATCCTTTCTTCAGTTGAAATAATCTTTGCATGGTAAAACACTTACATGCACTCCAATTAGAGTGTACTGTACTCCTATTGGAGTGCGTTGTCAAACTTTTCTTTTCTTTCAATCAGAATCCTTGTAACCGTTCAGATCGTATCAATTTTTGTAGGGGTGAACCTTGTGTTCACCCTTTTTGTTTACCTTTCAAACCACATTCAGAAGGGCGAACACAAGGGTCGCCCCTACTCTGAACGGTTACGAATCTTTTACATGGAGGACACCCGCTGAACCTCAAAAGGAATACATCCGATAAGTCCCAGCGTCTTTTTGGCTTGAGCCTTGAGCATGTTAAAATTTCTTGTTTTGAAGCCATTGTTCACATATTTCTTCTTTTTTCAACATTTGTTCACTATTTAGATCGAAATAGTAACACATTTGCAAACTTTGTCAAGCATTTTTATTTTATTTTTTATTTTTTATACTTACCGCTAGAATGACGTTTTTCCATTGGTGTTAAATGAACGAAAAAGCTGGGCCGCTCAAATTTCAGTTATTTCTTTTTTTATGCGCTGTCGGGTGTATGGCGGCGGCGGGAAGCATTAACGATTCGATTTTCAATAACTTCCTGAATGATACTTTCAAACTTTCCGCAAAGACCCGCGGTTGGCTGGAATTGCCGCGCGAAATGCCGGGATTTATGGTGGTTGCGATGACGGGGATTCTGGCAGCCCTTCCGGTAACCGGGCTTGGACGGGTGGGAGTTTTGGGTTTTGTCGGCGGGATGATCGGGCTGGGACTTTTTGGATTTCATTACTGGCCTATGGTTTTGATGATGATGCTCGCCAGTTCAGGAATGCATTTGCTAATGCCGGTAACGGCCTCGATCGCGCTGGCTTTGGGAAACGAAAAGAATCGCGGGAAACGCATGGGGCAAACCGGGGCGGTGGAGACGATGGGGATCATCCTGGGAACAGGATTTGTCTGGCTTCTTTTCAGCAAGACTTCCCCGCAGTATCGAATGGGTTTCATTTGCGCCGCGGTGGTGGCCAGCGTAGCTATCCTAATTTATAGTCTGATGCATATACCTCACCTGCATCAACCCCGGTCGAAACTGGTTTTCCGAAAAAAATACGCCCTGTATTATCTGCTGGAACTTATGTTTGGGGCGAGAAAACAGATTTTTCTTACTTTCGGGCCGTGGGTGCTGATTACGGTTTATCATCGACCGGCGAATACCATCGCCAATCTTCTGATGATCGCGGCGGTTATCGGGATTGTTTTTAAACCCGCGATTGGATTTACGATTGACCGATTCGGGGAACGCGGGGTGATGATCGCGGACGGACTAGCCCTTATTTTCGTCTGCCTGGGCTACGGCTACGCCCACCGATTGACGGCAAATCCTAATCACGCGCTGTTGATCGCCAGCGGGTGCTATATCGCGGATAACCTGCTTTTCGCAATGTCTTCGGCCCGGGCCATTTATCTTTCACGACTGACGGATAACCCGCAGGAACTGACCTCCACCCTGGCGATGGGGGTATCGATCAATCATGTGGTTTCAATGACCATTCCCATTCTCGCGGGAACGATCTGGACCGTGTTCGGATACGAAAATGTTTTTCTGGCCGCCGCGGTTCTGGCGGTTTTAATTTCTGGTCTAGCAATGTTTGTGCCACGCAGGAAAGAAGAAGCGGTAGAATAGTCAACGCTAACTATTTTGTAACCGTTCAGCCACGGTCTATCCTGTCACGATTCTCCCGCTTTAGTCATCGTCCGGCTTGACCGGACGATCCAGTCCGCACCCCTGGATCATCCGGTCAAGCCGGATGATGACAAAGAGGGTGAACACAAGGTTCACCCCTACCAAAGCTGAAACGGTTATATATTTTTTTGCAGGAATTTTTCGAGGACCATGAGGGACCAGAGGCGGGCGGAATGGTCGAACTGGCCGGCGAGATGCTCCTGGGATAATTTCGTCAGGCAGGACGGATCGACAAATTCACCCTTCACGATTTGCGAGTTTTTGTTCAGGATTTGGCCCATCTGATTTTTAAGCGGTCCGCGAAGCCATTGGCCCAGTGGGACACCGAAGCCTCGCTTGGGAGCGGTCAGAAGCTCAGGCGGCAAAAGATGAGAGAACGTGTTCCGCAGGATGGTTTTTCCCTTGTATAAATTCATTTTGAAATGGGTGGGCAGAGAGTGGGCGAATTCCAGGAGGGCGTGATCAAGCAGCGGCGCTCGTGTCTCCAGCGAGTTGGCCATCGAGGCCCGATCTATTTTAACCAGTAAATCACCGGGAAGATACGTCAGGTAATCACAGAGATTTGCCTTTTGGGCAGGCGTTGTAAGATGGGTGAAACTGTCGATGGTCTGCGCGATAAAATCCGGATGCCCCATTAATTCAGGTTTCAACTGCCGTCCCAGAAGATTCGATAGCTGTTGCTCGTAAAATAATCGCATCATCATGGAATATTGATGGGCGGTCGGCAATGAAAGAGTCTGGAACAATCGCCACAAACGGGTCTTTGTGGATCGCAATTCCTGGCCGGGAGTGGAGATCATCCATTGGAACAATTTACCGATTTTAAGTTTGCCGAGCAAACTGGTAACGGCGAAGGCCCGGTAGCGGTCATAGCCGCAGAAAGCTTCATCGCCCCCATCGCCGGTAAGGACAACACGGACAAATTTGGCGGCCCGTTTGCAGATCAAGTAGGTCGGTATGGCGGAACTGTCCGCGAAGGGTTCATCGTAGGTGGAGCCGACGAGGTCCAGCATCATTTCGATTTCTGGTTCGACGATCAGCTCGGTGTGGTCGGTGTGATATTTTTTCGCGACAAGACCGGCCAAGGGCAACTCGTTATACAGCTCGGATTTGAAACCCACCGAGAATGTTTTAATGGGGATGTTCGAAGACATACTGGCCAGGGCGGTAACAATGGAAGAATCGATTCCCCCGGATAGGAGAATTCCCAGCGGAACATCGGCGATAAGCCGCTTGGAGACGGCTTGAGTTAGTAACGAGGTCAACTCGGACTTTGCCTCGCCGTAATTTTCGGTAAAGACGGAAGATCTTGGATGATAATACGGGGTGGGTGGAGGAACAGCCGGATTTTTTAATCGACGCTGGTAGTCCAGGTGAACCTCAAGCTTATGCCCGGGCGGAATTTTATATACATGGGCAAAAGCGGTGTCGGGCGCGGGAATATATCCGAAGCGAAGATAATCGATCAGACTCGATTTCTTGATTTGCAGGTTCGCAAGGACGGATCGAATGGATTTGAGTTCCGAGGCGAAGTAGAGACAGTTTCCATCCGTGGTGTAGTAGATGGGTTTTTTACCCACCCGGTCGACAGCGAGAAGTAATTTTTGTTTTTTTTCATCGTAAAGGGCAAGAGCGAAAAAACCGTCGAGACGATTTAAGAAATCCGCTCCGTACTCCTCGTAAAGATGAACGACCGGTTCGATATCGCCGACGGTGGTGAACTGGTGTCCTTTTCGAGATAATTCGGCACGCAAGGATTGAAAATTGTAAATTTCACCGTTACAAACGACATGGATGGAACGATCCTCGTTGGCAATCGGCTGCATTCCGGTATCCAAATCGATAATGGATAATCGGCGAAAACCCAAAATCGCCAAGCCCGTTTTATCCGCATATTCGGCGTAGGCGTCGGGTCCGCGATGAACCAGGCAATCACACATTTTCCTGGCCAATAACGGGTCGAAAGCGGTATTTGCATCAAGAGCAAGGATTCCGGCTATGCCGCACATAAATCAGTTCCGTCATAAAATTGCATTGCCCGTTTTAACATCATCTGTACAATATCACAGATATGGAAAAGGAAGGCAAGACACAATTTAGAGAAAGGTTTTATGAAAAATAACTGGTATAGATCGGGCCGTGGAGATAAACGAATGCCGATCATTGGAATTTTTGTGCTGGTCCTGATCGCGGCTTGGTGGATTTATATTTTCAAGTCCAAAAATGTACAGCCGGTAAGTGAAGATAATATAGCACCTCCCCCCCCCGCCGTTCTAAATTCATCCAGCGACCCGAATGGTCCGCAGGTTATTTTTCCGGAAAACGCACGCAGCGACAACCCGGAAATTAATAATTTCGTGGTCGAGTTTGTGAATCTTCTGCTGGCGAACGATTATAAAGGTTACAGGCTGAAAGTGACGCAGCAGCGCGAGCCGATCAACATGAAGACATTTAACGAGGCATACGGCAGGGTAAAGTCCATCGAGATCAAGGAAATCACCAAAGTAGAGGACCGCAAGACACTGAAAGCGGCAAATCTGGATGACCTTCCCGGGCCGATTTATCAAGTGCGCGTGCATGTGGTGCTGAGGAATAAATTGGAATGGGACCGTGAACTTACCCTGTTTCAGGAACAAGGTCATTGGGTAAGCAGTAATTGATGGAGAAGAACACTCCCTTATGGTCGCGTCTCTTTCAAACTTAAAGAGGCACGACCATAAGGGAGTGTTCTTAAGAATTGAGATAGAAGAAAGGACAGGAAAATGGCAAAAAGTTATGGATTTGGAATTATTGGAACGGGGATGATCGGGAATTTTCATGCCAAGGCGATCAAGGAGCTGCCGAATGCTCGGCTGGTGGCGGCGTTCGACCAGATAGAAGAACGAGCGAACCAATTTGCCCGCGAGCATGGGATAAAACCGTATTCGACATTGGAAAGTTTTTTGAGCGATCCACAAATCGATGTAATAACGATCGGAACACCGAGCGGCAGTCACATGGAACCCGCCGTGGCGGGAGCGAAATTCGGAAAGCACGTAATTTGCGAAAAACCGATGGAAGTAACCCTCGCGAGGATCGACCAGATGATCGAGGCCCACGCCAAAGCGGGAACGCGATTAGGGGGCGTGTTTAACAGCCGGTATGAACCGCTCAACCAGATGTTGAAAAAAACGGTCAACGCCGGTCGGTTGGGCCGGATTATCTACGGAGGTGGATTTGTTCCGTGGTTCCGCACACAGGAATATTACGACCAGGGCGGATGGCGTGGAACATGGAAATTCGATGGCGGCGGGGCGCTGATGAATCAGGGGACGCATACGGTGGACCTTTTGCAATGGCTAATGGGTTCGGACGTAAAGCGCGTGTCAGCCTTTACCGGACTGCTGGCGCATGCTAAAATAGAAGTGGAAGATACGGTAACGGCGTCTCTGGAATTTGCCAATGGAGCCCTGGGTGTATTATTCGCGACGACAGCCTTGTATCCTGGAATGCCGGCGAGGGTCGAGTTGGGAGGAATGGCCGGAACGATTATCAGCGAAAGCACATGTTTGAGGATGTTCAAATTCGCCCAGCCGAACCCGGACGATGAAAAAATAATCGAGGAATTCGGTAAACCGCCAGTGTCCGCCGGAGCCTCGGACCCCAAAGCCATGTCCGCGGATAATCACCGGCGGAATTTTGCCGCATTTTTGAAAGCCCTGGACGACCGAACCGATCCGGAGCTGAACGGCCAGGAAGCCCGCAAGGCGGTTCGGATCGTGCTGTCGGTCTACGAGTCGGCTAAAACAGGCCGACCGGTGGAACTTAAATAATTTTGTAACCGTTCACTTTCCCTATTGTGCCACGGTCGGCTTGTTTTCGCCTTTGTCCGGCGGAATGTTCTTGCCGTGGCGGAATTTTAAAAATATAACGGTTTAAAAATGCTCTTTGTGACGGAGAGTATCGCTTATGGTTTCTTCCTTGGCTGCATCCGACGTAATGTTCACTGAAAACGCATCCCGTTCGGTCACTGGGTATCTTATCGTCGGAGGGGTTGGCGACATTAAAACGGGTGGATCACGATGGAACGAAGGTTCGGGCGGATGCGAAGCTGGAGAGTTTTCGAAGTCGCACGAGTTTGGAGAAACATTTGGCGGCGGCCCGCGAGCAGGTGAATCGCCTGGCCAATCCGGAAGGTCCAGAGACGACGGGCCGTCGTCGAAAGGCAAGCGAACGTTCGATTCGCGATAGCATAAAGATAAAAGAGGAATGACCAAGAGAAGCCTCCGCGTGGAAAAAACGCGGGATAGCTCCGGTTTT
>JBAZZQ010000008.1:0-85785 GCA_041658725.1 Phycisphaerae bacterium
GGTTCCGCTTCGGTATCCGGTTTCCACCGGCAGGTGACGAGTTTCAACGACCGCTTATCCATAGGCAGGTGAACCGTCAATCCTCCCGCGATCCGATTTTCCGGCAGATTTTGTCGAATATGCTCGGCCCATTGGCGGACGGACTTTTTCTGACCCTGAGCGTCGATCAGGTTTCGATCTCCGCGCATTCGGACGATCCAGCGAGGTTGTTCATACGTTAAAAGAGGCTTAAGGTAACTCCAGCCGTCAAACCCGCGGTCGAACGTCCAAATCCCGCGTCCGCCGAGCACGCCCCGAAGGCGAAAGATTTCATCGTCAAACAGTTTGTTTTGCCCCTCGAACCGCGGCTGACGATTCGAAAACAGGCGAATGAATAACGGAGACACTTGATCCGCCTTATCTACCCGATAGACCTGAAACAACCAATATCCCGGCTGAACACGCTTATAAGGATCGCTGCGATCCGAGACCCGGTCCAGGAATTCCAGCTTTTGACCGTACACCTTGACGACCTCACTGAAGTCAACGGCCAATACCGTGTTTTCCCGAACCTCGGAGGCCTGATCCGCAACGAGCGTTTCGCCCAACGGACGATGATCCCAGTGGCGAAAAGCCAATTGGACCGACAGGTGCTTCTCCATGGCCGAAAGCCGTGATGGTTCGAGGGTATGGGCGAATCGTTGAAGAAATTCATTCAAACGAACCGATAAAAAGTGTAAAAGACCTTCTGTACGCATGGACACTCCTTTTTTCTGTCTTCATCGACAGAGAGGGGGAGTGTTCGTCATTCGTCCGCCACAGGGAAAAGTCCAACATAAAACCGATTGACAGCGCACTCTTTGGTTTGTATTCTTCTATTTTTAAGGCAAGAAAACTCTTCGGGAAAACCGATAAGATATACAGGTGGTTTTTTTTTGCGCGCAGGTGTCTCATGGATCCATCTACAACTCAGGCGGTCGTCTCCGGGCTGTCGGATTTGCTCTTTTTCCAACGGCCTCAGGTGATGTACGGGGTTCCCGTGGTAATAATGATCGTGGGGATCGTGTTTTGGATTCTCGGACATCAAATTCATCAACTTTTCCTGACGGTGGTTTTACTGGGGGCGGGAGTGTATGCCGGGTGGCGGGGTGGAACCAGCTATGAATTGGACGGGATCAATCTCATTGGAGCCATGACGGCGGGGGGGCTGCTGGGAGCGGGAATCGGATATTGGCTCTTTCGATTTTGGTTGGGACTGCTCGCGTCAGGGCTGATTACGTTAATCCTGCTGAGTTTGTATACCGGGTATATTGCCCTTCCATATTTAAATGCAGCCAAGGAATCAGCCCAGAAGGAATTAATACAGAACGGGGTGGAACTGGCACCTGGAACGGACAGTCAATCACGCGGGGACATCCATTTACCCAATCAGCCGATGCCAACGCAATCCGTTGGAAAATCCTCAATCGGCCAGGCATACCAAAATTTGCAAGTTCATGTGCCGATGTTATCGCGGGCGAAATACCCCGATGCCAGGAGCTGGCAAACAAATTTTCCCAAAGAAGCCCAGATTGTTTGGGACGACCTGATCGTGATTATGCCTCGCCTGACCATCGACCTGCTTATCACGGCTTCGGTATCACTGATCATCGGGTTTGTCCTGGTGGTGGTCGCGCCGATTTTCCTGGATATCGCGTATACGTCGCTGCTGGGTTTATTATTGGTCGCCGGTGGGGTTGCGTTTCTTGTGGCGTTAAAAGACATAGAGCGGCTGGCGTGGATTAAAGAGAATTTTTGGGTGGCGGTGGGTTCCCCCGCTGTTTTATGGGCGATAGGGCTGGGAATCCAATACAAGATGATCCCCCCCACTCCTCCGCCGGCGGAAGAACCGGAAGGTGAGGGCGAGAACCCAGAAAAACCGCCGGGGGGGAAAAAGAAAAAATGAATCCCTGGAGCCACTCCTTTCTACAGTCAAACCGGTTTCAGCTTTTATACTGGATCGAGCAGTTGCGATCACTACCGACGGGAACGGTGGTGCTAGCCCTGGCGGCGGGGATTATTCTTCTTCTGTATGGTCGCCCGCTCTTTCGGCTGATTATTATTCTCAATGCCATGCCGCTGATGGGCTGGCTGGGGTGGCAACTTGGGCTTGAGGCGGGCAGGCCCTATTGGTTTTCCATCGGTTTCGCCGTAATTTTTGGACTGCTAGCCTGGCCGATGTTTAAACTGGGGATCGCCCTCTTGTGCGGACTGGCGGGAACAGCTCTGGCGTTGCAACTGGCCACACTATTTGCAAAAGGCGGGGATTACTGGCCGATCTTTGCCGTGGCCGGATTTATCCTCTGCGCACTGATCGGCTGGATTTTGCTCAAGGCCGCGATTACCGTCTTTACCGCCATGGAAGGTTCGACAATGATTATTCTGTCCCTCGTGGTCCTGGCCGAACGGGCGAGTTTCCCGATAAAAAACGTTTCCTGGCTGACATTTACCAGACCAGGGGTAGTCCATGCCGTTATTTTGATTTTAGGAATTGTCGGAATCATGTATCAATTCGGTTTATCGGAAAAATCACACAAGCAAAGCCCGCACCCTGAAAAATGAGTTCGTCAGATTTTTTCCCAGTGTAACACTTCCGCAAGATTCTTTTTGGTAGCCCTGGGTGTTTGCTCCGCGGGATGACCGATAGGGACCAGGGAAACGAGTTTCATATTTTTTGGGGCGTCCAAAAACTTGACGATAGATTCCGCATATGGTTTTTTATCTCCTGCCACCCAGCAACCGCCGAGGCCAAGGGCATGGGCGGCGTTGAGCAGATTCTGGGTCGCCGCCGATCCGTCCTCGACGTAATAGGTTACCTCTTCACATAAAACCACAATGCAGGCAGCCGCATCGGCGATGAATTTGCCGTTATTGCCGGTCAGGCTCGCCAGTTCCTTTAGCCGACCCGGCTCGGTCACCACAACGAAATGCCACGGTTGAACATTACGGGCGGTGGCAGCCAGCCGTCCGGCATTGACGATTTTTTCCAACTCACCTTTTAAAACCGCCTGCGAAGTAAATTTCCGGCAGCTCTGCCGAGTAAACAAAACCTCAAGAGCAGATTCGTCGTTACCGCACATGTTTTTTTCCTCCAGATTTTTTTTGGTTACGAATAAAAAATATTTAACCACAGATGAACGCAGAGATCGCAGAGAAAGAATTTATTAATTTAATCTTTTCTCTGTGCTCTCTGCGTTCTCTGTGGTTCAACAATTCCAATGTATGGCTTGCCCAAAAGTTTTTTTATCAGAATAACCTCTCCGGCATCGTTGCCCTCAATAGCATGGCCGACAAATTGCAGCGCATAACCAATCACAAACAATCCGCCGGCAAGGACCAAAAACAAATTCTCATTTTTGCTTATCCCAACAACCACCGCCGGGATAGCCAGGATCGTCAGCGGGATACCGATCGCATGTAAAGTAAAGCTGGTTTTATTCTGATGCCGTTTTTTCCAATTTTCAAACATAAAAAAACTCTCTTCACCTGCCACATTACTCATAAATTTAACGAAATACAAAAAAAATCCCACTCCCCATCTGTCATTGCCCGGCTTGACCGGGCAATCCAGATTTTCGCAATTCACACCAACTCCTCGTACAAATCCTCCCACGCCGGATTATCCCTCTCAATCAAGTCTAGTTTCCACTTGCGATTCCACTTCTTAAGCCGTTTTTCCCGCTCAATCGCCTGTTCAATGCGGTCATGCCGCTCATAATAGACAAGCCGATGAACGCCGTACTCTTTGGTAAAACCATCATTGAGATCGTTTTTGTGCTCCTCCACTCGCCGAATCAAATCGTTCGTCACACCGATATAAGGCGTGCCATTCCTCTGGCTGGCCAGAATGTAGACGAAGTATGTTTCCATAAGCGAAAATCATACATCATAGGTTGGTTGTTCACAATATACTGGACCATCCGGTCAAGCCTTTTCCTTCACCGTCATTCCCGCGCAGGCGGGAATCCAGTATTTTGTTCATTGGCAATAGCGTTGCTACGCATAGCCGACCACACCCAATTTTCGGGCAGACCAATAACGCCAGACATTGCTTCCCTTCCGTCATTCCCGCCCCCGCCTTCACCTGTCATCCTCATTTTTTCTCTGTCATCCCCGCGCAGGCGGGGATCCAGTATTGTAAAAACGGCTGGACTCCCGCTGGAGTTTACCCCGCGAAGGCGGGGGCTGGAGCGACAGAAAAACCAGGTCAATCTGACTTTCTTCTTGATTTTACCGAAAAAGACGTTATATTGTATTGATTGCACTTGAGGGAGAGACCGCTTGTATCGACAGGCCGTTTCTCTCTCAGGTGCTTTTTTGTTTTTACCGGACAACTTTGTTTTAAGGAGAACGAACATGAAAAAGGCAATATAACAGCAAATGATCGCGGTCGGGTTTGTTTTCGAGTTTTTGAGTTCAACGACAGGTCGGTGGGGAACGAGGGGAACTTTTAATTGGTCTTATATCCATCAACATCGGTCAAATCGGAGGAGACGATTTTGGTAATGATGTTTAGGGATGCGCAAAGAAACAATTACAACTTATTTTGAAAGGAAAAGAACATGAAAAGGGTATTAACAAAAAGCATTTTTATCGTGGTTTTGTTTGCAAAATTTACCTATGGAATACAACTTCAAGCCAACAACGATGGAACAGGTATATTTTCTTTTAGTTACGATACTTCAGGTCCTTATGTTGCTTGTGGTAATAGGGTAGGAGGAATTGGTGGAGATACAGATACATATCAACAACATGTTGGACAAAGTAATTACTACTCAAGCAGCAATTTGAATATTAACAGGATTTTAAACGTTAATGCAAACAGTATGACAATTAATCCACAGATATCGGTTTCTGGTTCGGGATCCTTCGGCGGGACGATTGACCGCTATGTAACTTCAACTTCAACTTGGGTTCCACCAAGTCCAGCAATCCCGCCAATTCCACCATCAGGGTCAGGATTTGACTATAACCCTGGACAGCCTGGGGTGCCTGAGGTGCCTGGTTACTGGCTACAGCTACGGACATCAGGAATGTTGATCAATCCAATAAACTATAGTTGTACATACCAACTTACTGGAGTAATCACACAATCACCTGTGTCCATTTCGCCATATCCTACTTTTGGATTTAATTCCTATTATGTACGGGGAATGAGTTCTTTGACCGGAACACTCACTTTGGGAACCGAAACCATTCCATTTTCCTATAATGACATTGGATTTGTGTCACATTTACCAGGGGGCACTTTTGATAATTCTAATTACCCTAACTCGCTTACAATGAATACAAATAATACAGGTTATTACGACTCACTCCAAGTAGAACCTGTAATTTACAGCGGTTCAGTCGAGGGACACGCATTTCAAATTATTGTTCCCGAACCGGCCACCTTGTCGGTATTGGTTCTCGGCTCTCTTTCTTTCTTGCGGCGAAAAAGATTGTAATTTGCTAAAAAAGCTTGGAATGGTGGATTTTCTGAAATCCACTATTTTCTCTTTACCTTGGTGCATGGCGTTTTGGCGTTTAAAAAACTATTTCCTTCCAAAATTTGCTTTTACCCCAAATATGTGTTATCTTTAATCGTAGGGGCACAGCATGCTGTGTCCCTACTTTAGAACATCTCCTGCCGCGTTCTTTAAAAATAATTATCTTCTCTGTGTCCTCTGTGATCTCTGTGGTTCAAATCAGGCTTTAGTCCGAAACTCGACAGAATGTACAATCCGCCTTTCTTATGCCGCCCAAAGCATCCGTGAAAAATCAAAATGGTCTAAAAACGGTACACTTTTGGTCTACTTCTTCACTCTTCTCTTCCCTTGGGTGTTGGATGTTGAGTGTTGAATGTTGGTTATTAAATTGAATTTTTCTTTTCTAGATGTTTTACGCTTTCTCCCTCAGCCTAAGTTGACTATACTGATTAATCAGAAATTTTGGTGGGCATAGCCCATCTACGGGTTGACGATAATTTACAGGAGTGTGCGCGCGATGAGCAGTGCGTTTTTGTTTCCCGGACAGGGCAGCCAGTACGTGGGCATGGGACAGGACCTATTACAGGACTTTCCTATTGCCGGAAAAATTTTCGACCAGGCGGATCATATCCTCGGGTTTAAAATTTCCGAACTGTGCTTCGCCGGACCGCAGGAAAAATTGAACGCGACGGATATTCAACAGCCGGCGGTCTTTGTCATGTCCGTGGCCGCCCTGGAAGCGATGCGGACGAGCGAAAAGTTCAAAGACGTTCAGCCGGCCTTTGCGGCAGGCCTCAGTCTGGGTGAATATACCGCCTATTACGCGGCGGGCAGTCTGAATTTTGAATCCGCTGTAAAACTGGTCGCGGCTCGAAGCCGTTTCATGCAGGAAGCGGCCCGCGCGGTCGATGGCACAATGGTGGCGGTGGTCGGACTGGATGACGAGAAGGTGATTGAGATTTGCAACGAAGCCCGGGAAAACGAAATTCTGGTCCCGGCGAACTTTAATTGTCCGGGCCAGGTGGTGGTTTCCGGCCATCGCGGAGCATGCGTGCGTGCAGCCCAACTGGCGGAAAAAGCCGGAGCGATGAAGGCGATCGTGCTGGACGTGGCGGGAGCGTTTCACAGCCCGCTGATGCAGCCGGCGGCGGACAAACTAAAAACCGTCCTGGAACAGACAGAATTTCATCCGCCCAAAATTCCAGTAATCTCCAACGTGGATTGCGAGTTTCATACCGATCTAGCCGACATCCGGCAAACGCTGTATCGGCAGGTTACCGCCAGCACCTACTGGGGCAAATCGATGGAGAAACTACTCAGCCTGGGCGTCGATCAGTTTTTCGAGATCGGACCAAAACGAACATTGACCGGATTTCTGAAACGCATTGACCGGAAGGCAAAAGCCGTTAACATTTCCGGAGTAGCCGATTTAAGGTAAGTGAAAAGGTGGTGTGTGATACCAGTCTTTCATGGATAAGGGAACAAAATCGGGTGGCATGGGCAATTCTTATTGCCCGTGTCCTGGGACGTATGAGGGCAAAAGACACGGGCAAGAAGACTTGCCCATGCCACCCCAAAATATGTTACCTGAAATACTGTACATAAGAAAGGACGAATCATGAGCTTGAAGGACAAGGTAGCGTTTGTGACGGGCGGATCGCGCGGGATTGGTCGATCAATCGTATTATCGTTGGCCAGGGAGGGGGCGACGGTGGTGGCGGTGGCCAGGAACCTGGAAAAACTCAACGACGTCGCTCAGGCGGCGGGAGAATTTTCCGGAACGATCCAGCCCAAGGTGGTCGATATCGGCAATGGCGAGCAGTTATCGGCCGCGATTGAAGAAACGGTGGAAAAGTTCGGCAAAATCGATATTCTCGTCAACAACGCCGGGATTACCCGCGACGGCTTGATGATCAGCATGGACGACAGTCAGTTTGACGAGGTGATTAGCGTCAACCTGCGTTCCGCGTTTGTAGCCATGAGAATGGCAGGCAAACACATGCTTCGCCAACGGTCGGGTCGGATCATCAATATCACGAGCGTTTCCGGAATTATGGGAAACGCCGGCCAATGCAATTATTCCGCCGCCAAGGCAGGGTTGATCGGGCTGACCAAATCCGCCGCCAAAGAGTTGGCCAAACGCGGGATTACCGTCAATGCGGTGGCCCCCGGATTTATCGCCACGGATATGACCGACATCCTTCCGGACAAGGTCAAGGAAATCGTCAAACCCATGATCCCCATGCAGCGATTCGGTCAGCCGGACGAAATCGCCTCCGTCGTCAACTTCCTGGCCTCCGACGCGGCTAGTTATATCACCGGACAGGTGATCGTGGTTGACGGTGGATTGCACATGTAAAAATTAAGAAGAACTTCTTCCCTTCCACAAGCGTAGAAGTTGGTATAAGTAGATAAATTTTTTAGAAAGGGATAACCATGAAAAAGATTATTAGTTTTTTGAGTGTCGCCGTATTGTTGGTGGGCATGGCAACTTTCGCCGGTTGCGCCGAAAAGAAGACCGATGTAAGCACACAGAAACCTTGCGCAAAGGCTTGCCCTCCTTGTTGTCCTCTAGCAAACAAAGCTTGTCCTAAAGCAAAACACGGCCACAAGGAAATGAAAATGACCTGCCCCACAGACCAAAAGGCAAAATAACTTTTTGTTAGTGGTGGCCATACCTTGGTCTAAATAAACGGCCTCGTTTTTCTTCGGAATGCGAGGCCGTTTTGTATTTTTACGACAATACCTTTATATAAATAAGGCTGAATGGTAGCGTCTTTGGCTTCAATGTTAAAATAGATAAATAAAGCCACCCTTTTTTCTTGCCGAGATAGCCTATATTGTTGAACTTTACAAAAGTCTGACGACCTACGGGAGAAAAAATGATGATCGCTAACATTGACAGACGCAGAGAACCACGTTTAAGGTATTCCTGGGATGGACAAGTCTATCTGAGTAAAGTGCGAGGAGGATTCCTCACGCGAATGGTCGATCTGAGTAGCGAAGGTGCGGCTCTCCTGATGGAGAACAACGCCAGCCTCTCTTGCGGCCAGGAACTTGAGTTGGGCATAATGTACCCGAAAGTGGTAAACGGCAGCTTTGACATCATCCATAACCGATTGCACGGCACGGTGTACCGAAACGAATGGTATAATTCCTCCGTCAGGCGTGTGGTGGTAAAGTTCAACGATGCCCTTGCCGAGGCCCCCGCTGTGGGAAACGAATATGTGTATCATTAAAACGGTTTCGGGTTTTTTAACTCGAAACTAAAAACTACGGCAGTCCCGTATCGTCATCAATATCTTGCTGCTCGTCCGGTTTTTCGTTGTATTTCCACCGGTCGGCGTCTTCGATGTCTCCAATCTCCCGCTCGATGTGCTTGAGCATCTTTTCCTGGAGGGGAGCGAGTTTTTGATAGAAATTCAAGGTGGCCTGGTATGATCGGACCATAATGTCCAGCTTTAAAAGCGTCCATTTTTGCAGACATTCCGGTTCCCGGACGTTTGAAAAGGGATTGCAGCGGAGCTGAACTCGCCCCGCCGTGTCCTGAACGCAAAATTCACAATCCTTGCATTGCAACATAATATTTCCTTCCAACAAACATATTATACCAACCAAAACCAAAAACTGTGGTATAATTTAGATAAGGGTTCAACCTCAAACTGTTTTTTATTTTAACAGGATATTGACGAAGAATGGCATTGATAGCCGTGGTGGTTTTGACGATTTTCGTTTCGGCACAAAGTGCCTTTGGGTGGGGATTGGTCACTCACGTGGAACTGGCCGAGTCCGTTTTAACCCAAGCCTCGATTTTGGCCTTGGCCATCGGGGGACTTTTGTCCCGTAATAAGCGTGATTTTATCCTGGGAAATCTGTTGGCGGACGTGATTATTGGTAAAAAGTTAAGTCGCCGACGAAAACGCTGCCACGATTGGATCGCTGGGTGGCGGTTGCTGGAAAATTCACACGACGACCGGACGAAGGCGTTTGCCTACGGGTTTATCACCCACCTGGCTGCGGATACCGTGGCCCATAATGATTTTGTTCCCCGGCAGATCATTCGCAGCGGGTCTACGATCACACTCGGGCACTTGTATTGGGAACTGATGGCCGATCAGATGACGGAATCTGCCGATCGGAAAACCATCCGCCGACTGCTGAAACAACCTCCCGATTTCCACGAACAATTTCTGGAAGACCATCTGTATCCCGAGATGCGGTGGTATGGACTCAATCGTGGCGTTTTTACGCGCATCAACCGGCTGGCCCATAGCAGCAAATTTAACCTGGCGATGAAGGTCTGCCACGAGCTTTCACTTTTTCCCCTGCGGGATAAGGATATAAATCATTATAAATTGGAAGCTCTGGGTCGTATGGTGGATATTCTGACGCATGGGAAAAAGAGTCATCTGCTCAAGGAAGATCCGAACGGAAGCAAAGCGTTGCTGGAAATTCACGAAAATCGCAGACGCAAGAAAGTATGATTCGTTCTGTCAATTCAATTGCGTTCATTTCTCTGATCTTGCCGGCGGTCTGTCAGCCGGTAAAGATTTTTGCCTCGGATAACGATTGGTCGGGCGCGGAAAAAGTCTTTGTTGTCATGCCGATTAACAGTACCTCCGGCGATCAAGGCCGGTCACTGGCGGACAGCATCCAAATCCGATTGCGATCTGAAATCCAGGAAAAGAAACTTAATGGGTACGTGCTGTCATGGGCGGAAATGGAAATTTATCTTCAAGATCAGGACGCTTTTTTTGAAAAGCTCGGTCTTTCCAAACAACAAGAACTGATTATCCTTCACGGTAAACTGACCCAACTACGGCAAAATAAGATGACGGCGGAAATTGCTCTGTCGCGGGTTACTTTCGGTCAGGATGTTCGCCATCTTGAGCAAAATTTTGAAAGCAACGATGAGCGAACCAAGCCGATCCTTTCCATCCGGGTGACAGACTATATTTTACAGGAAATTTTCCACCAGGTCGAAAAACCGCCGCCAGCTTCGACCCGGCCTGCGCGTTGGGGAAAAGGATATACGCCCAAGGGATGGGATCCGGTGGACAATTTGTGCAGCTTCTGGATTAAATCCGACTACGGCAAGTGTATTATGTTCGATACCGACGTCCGGCAGGACCAGGCGTGGGACTGGTGGAAAGCGATTAAGGCAGGGGTCAAACCGGCCGACGCGCCCAAACCCATCCGCACCGATCCGCCCCATTATGACGCCGTTGGGGGAATTGAAGGGGTGAAACTGTACAGCGATTATATGGAGGCGATACCGGGGAAAACCTATTTGCTTTCCGTCAGGGTCAAAGGACCAATTAAGGGTAATGCGATGATTTTCGTAAAAGCATACGCCCTGCTTCCCACCTCCAAATCGGAAACACTCCAGCGGCGGGAAGTCTGGCAGACATATCTGCACTGCGTTATCGGTGACGAGAATTGGAAAAAATACGAGTTAATCTTCACGCTTCCCAAGACCCTGCCGCCGGTGGAAAAAAAGATGGGTAAAGAAAAAACAAAAATCCGGCAGCCGAAACTCCAATGGATTCGACTCATGCCCTACGCCAATTGGGAGGTGGGTAAATATTATTTTGACGATGTGGCGCTTTGTCCGGCGAATCCGTAAGAGTTCGGAAGATAAGAAATTTAAAATGATAAGAGCTTCCGCGGCCCGTGACAGAAATATAGCCGTTCATGGTTTCCTTCCTCCCGGCGTTCCGAGGTCAATGTAACGCCAACCGTGGCACAATGCCGGAGGGGTCTGCACGGTTACTCTTCAAGCGATAATGTTTTTGCCGATCATGTCTTTGGGAAGTGGTAGATTCATCTGCGACATGACCGTCGGGGCAAAATCGTAGATGGTGATTTCCCTTCGACCGGTCTGGCCGGAAAGACCGGCGCCGGCGGTGATGAAGATACCGTGGGTGTTGTGATTGGCGTCGTCGGGGCCGGTGTCGTTTTCGAATGTGTAGACGCTGGGATTGCCCACCGTTCCGACTGACCGCCAGTTTAAATTGCCGAAGAGGACAATCAAGTCCGGCGGTGTGCCTTTGACGGTTTTGTAAAGCTGGCTGGGTCGATAGACTTTTGTGCCCATTGGTTTGCCTTCGTGATCGACCATACCGGTGAGTTCGTCGCTGAGTTTTTGGGCGAATTTTTCATAATCCTTTTGCGGGATTTGACCATTTTGCTCACGGCCCTGGACGTTGAAGAAACATCGGCCATAATAACCGCCTTCGCCCCAGGCTTTGGTTTTTGACCAGTCAATGGTTACGTCGGAGAATTTCGTGGTTTTATTCGGGGTGGTGGTTAAGGTTAGATAGCCTTGCCTGATGAGCCAATCGTTAAAGCAGACGCCGCCCGTCATGCACTTGGCTCCGTGATCGGAAACGATCCAGACGGCGGTCTTATCCAGATCGACCAGCTTGAGCAGTTCGCCGATCTGGTCGTCGATGAATTTGTAAAGATCGAAAATCGCGTTTTCCCACGGTCCACCCTTGACGTATCGGTGATGCGTTGGGTCCATGAACTGCCAGAACCCGTGATGAATCCGATCGACACCCATATCGACCATCCAGAACAGGTCCCAGTCGCATTTTTTCATAAAATGCCGCGCCATGGCAAATCGCTGGCTGGACATTTTGTAGATTTCATCGAGCAGCCATTTTTTCTCTTCCGTGCGGTATCCTTTGACGTCGATCATATATTCCCCAAAGACCTCGGCGATTTCGTTTTTGAGTCCGACGGGATAGGTATAATTACTTTCAATACTCGGGCTTAGGAAGCATCCGACCATCCAGCCGTTGATCGCCGAGGGCGGATACGTCCCCGGAACGCCGAGCACGAACGATTTTTTGCCGATCTGGGATAAAATATTCCAGATTCGCGGTTCCTTGATTTCGAGGCTGGTGGCGAATGAAAGCCGGTTGTAGGACCAGTCGGCGCGATTACGAAACCCATAGACACCGAGCTGGCCGGGGTCTTTGCTCGACGCCATGCAGCTCCAGGCGGGAACGGTAATCGGGGGCATGCAGCTTTGCATCGGTCCAAATAGTCCCTGTTGCGTCAGAGCTTTGATATTAGGCAAGCGATCATAAAATTTTTCAAACATTAAGACCGGATCGGCGCAATCCAGTCCGATCACAAGGACTTTTTGGGCTTTTGATGTTGTTGACATTTATTTTTTCCATATCCTTTCATATTACGATTGGTGGGCATGGTACGTGGCGGGCAAGCCCGCCTGCTAAATAAGACATGGCCTCGAAGATGATGCCATGCCACCCAGAGTTGCTAAACGACTTTTTCCTTTACCTTGTCGAGGTATGCGATAGACAATTGTTTAACTCGATCCACGACCTGCTCCAGGGAACCTTCCATTATGGCCCCCGCCGCCTGGGCGTGACCGCCGCCGCCAAAAGAACGCGCCAGGGGCAGAATATTGATATCATCCTCGGCCCGAAGGTTAATACGAATCACGCCCGATTTGCTTTCACTAAAAAACGCGGCGATTTTTATTCCGCCGATAGATCGCGGGACCGCCACCTGGTCGTCGATATCGCGGGGTTCGGCCCCGACGGCATTCAGTTCCTGATACGTTACGGTGCTCCAGGCAAATCGTCCGCAGGGGCTTATTTGCATGTTATCGTAAACCACCCGCATCAGTTTAAACTCGTTGAGGTGAAGACTTCGGTGAAGTTTTTGACAGACCCAGCCGATTTTGGCTCCGCCGCGTGCCAATTCCGCCCCGGCCGTCAACGTGGTATAATCCGTGCTCGACAGGGAAAACCCGCAAGTGTCGGTATGCAAACCGGCATACAGCAACGTGGCTTGTTCTGCGGTTAATGTTATTCCCATTTCCCGCAGCAGGAAAAAGACCATTTGGCAGGTGCTTGCGGCGGCGGTATCGACCCAGTTGAATCGGCCGAAGCGTTCGTTGCCCAGGTGATGATCGATATTGCAGATCGGAACGTCGGGCAGGTGATATTCTTTGGGCTTATTGATTCGTTTCAACATGGCGGTATCGAGCGTAACGATCAAATCCGGTTCGTTTACCAATCCCGGCGGGTTGACCATTTCCGGCATGAAATGATATCTTCTGCCGACGGTATTTTCGGGCAAAAGAAGGCCTGCCGCTTTCCCCATTCCCCGTAAGGCCGTAGACATGACCAACATGCTTCCGATACAGTCCGGGTCCGGTTTAACGTGTCCGCACACCAGCGGTCTATGCGAATCTTCAAAGGCTTTGAGAACTTCCTGCATTTTCTAGCTCATGACATAAAGCGGAAGCAGATCATTTTCTTCCAGGTATTTTACAATTTTGTTCGCGGACTCCTCCGGCCGCTCGTTGTGCGTGCAAAGTTCAATTTCCGGATTCTGCGGCGGTTCGTAAGGATCGTCCACGCCGGTAAAACCTTTCAACTGCCCCGCCCGGGCCTTTTTATACAAACCCTTTACATCACGTGTTTCGCAAATCTCTATGGGCGTATTAATAAAAACCTCAATAAACGCTCCACCGTCATCGGCGATCATTTTTCGGTTTTCATCCCGAATGTTCCGGTAAGGACTAATGGCCGCCGCGATGGAATTGACACCGTTACGCGTCAGCAAATTGCAGACAAACCCGATCCGCCGGATATTCGTGTCGCGATCTTCCTTGGAGAATCCCAGCCCCTTCGATAGATGTGTCCGAACAACATCGCCGTCAAAAATCTCAATATTGACCTTCCGTTTCCGCAGCTCGGCCAGAACGATTTCCGCGATCGTACTCTTACCCGCCGAAGGAAGGCCGGTAAACCATAAACAAAATCCTTTATTCCGCTTGTTCGTCATAATCAAATACTCCCGTAGAGACGCATTGCATGCGTCTGAATAAAAAACCATATTTCCATTTTCAAAGCGTTTTACTATAGCAAAAAAATGGGTAAAAGCAAAGAAAATACACTCCCAATAGAGTGTCGTTTGTGGGTTTTAGTCGTTAGTCATCACTTTTCTCATACAGTCTCATCATTCTCTCCGCCGTCGCCTTGATTTTTTGCGCCAACAATTTTGGTTTGGCGACGCTGACCTTATCGCCATAGCCGAGGATCCACCAGGAAATTTCATTCAGTCCGTCCACGGCGACCTTGAAACTAAGCGACCCGTCCTCGAGAAATTCGCACTGCTGATTTTTATGCCAGCGGACCTCGGCTACGTTCCGAGCCACCATAGGAGTGAAAATCAGTTCCACATTATACTTTTTGTCTTCTCGGATCATTACCCAGGCGTCGCCCAAATATTTTTCGAGGGAAAATTCCGGCCTGGCGCCGAACATTTCCTCTAGAATTTTCACCGTGATAATCCGTGAGACTTTAAATGTCCGCACTTCGTTGTGAAGGCTGCTGAACCCCAGGACATACCAGGCCCGATGGATGAACACCAGCCGATATGGACTTATAGCCGTTTCGATGGTCTTGCCGAGGGGATGGGAATTTCCGGCGTCATAAAGCGATTCATAAACCAGCAACACTTTTCGCTGTTTTTCCACCGCCAGCCGGAGAGTGTGAAATTTTTCGTCCAGCATCGGGTCGTCGGAGGTGGGAGGCCATCGGACATCGACATGATCGAGTGCGGACCCGCAATGGTCCGTAATGGCGGTTGGTAGAGATGATTCGATTTTAATGGCGGCCCGCGACGCCTGCTGAAAAAGCGGCAATGGGACCTGTCCGATCACCTTGCGTGTGACCAACAACAGTGCCATGGCTTCATCGACGGTCAAATTGACGGCGGGAAGGAAAAACGACTGCCGAATCCCATACGCTCCGGTTTCTTCGTCGAAATAATAGGGAATACCGGCGGCGGTGAGAATGTTCAAATCCCGGAAAATCGTCCGACGGGATACTTTCAATTCCCGCGAAAGCGATTGGGCGTCGTATCGCCGACCAGATCGTAATAAAGTGATCAATTCAAGCAACCGATATAATCTGGTGATCTCCATGATGATAAAATATCATATTTATCAAACAAAGTCGATAAAAGCATGTAATTTTAATTTCAGGGGTCTTCCATGAAACATGTGATGATGATTTTCTTGTCGGTTTTAGTCGTCAGCGGCTGTTCGGAGCAAGACGGATATAATCCGAATACTTCACGCTCCCCGGGGCGAGGCTCTGAAAGTTTAGGAAAAGTTTTTTACCTGGACGGAGCGGGCAACATGGGTTTCGGACAGGAAACGGTAGGGCAGGGACTGCGTCTGGCGGGTTTTAACGGTAACGTAGAGAATATTATCTGGACCAGTTTTACGGGACCGTTGGGCGATCAGGTGATTCGTTTGAACGCCCGGCTGCGGTCGGAAAATCTGACGAAAAAAATTCGCTCTTACCAAAAACGGTGTCCCCAGGCTCCGGTGTACGTGATCGGTCTTTCAGCGGGAACCGGGGTGGCAGTCTGGGGGATTGAGAATTTACCGGAAGATATCAAAGTCGACGCGGTGGTGCTTCTGGGCAGCAGTTTGTCAAAAAGTTACAACATGGCCCGGTGCCTCAAGCATGTGAAAAACAAGGTTTATGTCTTATATTCCCCGCACGACGCGGTTCTGAATGGATTTATTCCGATAACCGGAACGATTGATGGCGCCTATCTGGTCGAACCGGCTGGGTTGGTCGGCATGACACCACCGAACAACGTAAAGCCCGAAACAATCCAAGCTTATCAGGAAAAAATCGTCAACATCCCGTGGCAGGAAAGTTTCGAGCGTATGGGAAACGCAGGGGGACATACCGACGGCACGAGTCTGTCATTTGTTCGCGGGTATGTGGCACCGAAGCTACTAGGCATCGGCCCAAAGCAGATACACCCTGCCGATTAACTCAAAAATTGTCCCATTAAACGGGTTTTTATTAAAGAATTTAAGAGGAATTAAACGAAATATAGTATATATGCCTCGAAGGGGTATTAGTTTTTAAAATAAAGGACCAGTGAAATGAAAAGAAATCTGATTTTGTTGTCGGTGGGTGCATTGGCGATGATCGTGATGTCCGGCTGCGGAGGTGGCGGCGGAACGGAATTTACATCCAATGCTCTTGCAAAGGCCTCTCTGGCCGGCACCAGCTGGGCTGATTCGGGTCAAAATGTGGTCATAGCCTTTGATGACCAGGCGCAGGTAACCGAGTTCGACGCCCCGGGATTGCCCCCTGAACTGGCCAACATGAACCTTGACGGCACACCCTTTACCTTCACCATTCCCCAAGATGGATTACCCTCCCAACTCGCCGGTTACGCGGGCGACCATACCGCCACTTTGGTGAATACGAGCACAATACTTAATGATGACGGCACCTTTGAATTGGTATTCACGGGGACGGTGGATATTGGGATCATCCAGGACTTTACTTTCACGATTACCGGTACAGTGGTGGGTGAGGATGTCGGCTCGGCGACCCTAACTGATCTGAACGGATCGCTCGTGGTGAATATCGATTTGCTGGTCACTGTTTTGCCGATAGAATTGTTTAACGAACCCCTTGGTCAGGATTTAGACGTTATCAGGACTGAGTAAAATTTCTTAAACCATAGTTTTATCAGGCATTACCTTAACAAGTAATGCCTGATTTTTTTTATAGTTCAAGTGGTTTGAAAACCCAGGCCTGTGAGGATTTGTTTTACATTTTCATCCGCGTCAGGAGTGAATTCAATTCGAGTGTTGAAAAATTCCCTTCGGACGGGATAATGCTTTCGAAGCTGATCGAAATGTTTGGGGCGTTTTTCGGACGACAGAGGTGTGATTTCCCGCAACCGAGCGTCATCCGCTTCAATATCGTAGATGGTTTTTATCACCGGATAAAGAAACTTTTCCTCGGTTGAGGAACAAGCAACGGACATGGCTGGAACTGGTGGTGCGGGCATGATGGTTTTTGGGTTCCAACTCGGTTTGACGCCCAGGAATCGGCAGGCGGCCTGGTAGATCAGTTCCGTTCCGTTGACCTTTCCGTCGAAACTGTAACCGGCGATGTGTGGAGTGCCCAGGTCGATCATTTTCAGAAGCTCAACGTCAATATCAGGTTCATTTTCCCAGACATCGAGAACAGCTCCCGCGAGGCGTTTTGCTTGAAGTGCTCGTTTCAGAGCACCACCGTCCACCACGCTGCCGCGCGAACTGTTGAAGAGATACGCGGAAGGTTTCATTTTCCCCAGGAATTTTTCATCGACCAGATGCAACGTGGGATAACGACCTTTTACCACCAGCGGAACGTGCAGGGTAATAAAATCGGCGGTATTGATGAAGTCTTTAAGTTCGCAATATTCCGTTGAACCGGTGAGGTCTTTTACTGGCGGATCGTTTTTTAAAACCGTCATTCCCAACTGCCGGCATTTGTGGACGACTTTGCTTCCGACGTTTCCTACGCCGATAACACCGATGGTTTTGCCGGCGAGGGTGAATTTTTTCCTCTGGGCGAGTGTCAGCAGTGCGGCGGTGATATATTCCGCCACGGAATTGGAGTTGCTTCCCGCGGCGCTGGAAAAGGTAATGCCCGACCGGTGGAGGTAATCTTCATCGATATGGTCGGTCCCGATGGTGGCGGTGGCGACCATTTTGACCTGTGTGCCAGCCAGTAGCGTCTGGTCGACACGGGTGACGGATCGGACGAGCAGGATATCGGCGTCTTTTAAAAGAGCCGAGGTGATCGCCCTGCCGCCGACCAGTTCGATTTTTCCCAACTGACCGAACGCTTCGCGGACATACGGAATATTTTCATCGGCGACGATTTTTACTGATCCGATCATATTGACCACCTTTAACCGCTGCAGATCACTTCACCGTTTTGGGAATATTCCGCGACCAGGGACCTTTCGCTTTCATATTCGGCGGGGGTCAACGTAATAATATCGAGGGGTATCATAAATTTTTTTATCGTTCTGATTTCAGGTTCCTTAATAAGTGCCACCCGTTTAAAGATATCTTTACCTCGAAAATCATCCGAAATCACGACCATATCAATGTCGCTGTCTACCATAGCGGTTTTATTCGCCTGAGACCCGAAAAGAATAATTTTGGAATGTATCCCTTTTTCTTTGAGGCACTGCTCAAAGTATTTGATTATTTTTCTAACCTCGCGTTGAGCCATCGTAAAACCTCCTTGCTCTTCTTTAGGACGCGAATTGTCTTTGCCTTATCAAAACTTTTCAATAATTGTTTCAAATCATCCGGGTATCGTGTCGGAACGCTTACTCCATTTAGAGTATACACAAAATCATAAAGATCGTCAGGCAATTTAATTCCGATTTTTTCGACGAGAAAAATCAGATTATGCGTTTTAGGCGGTGTATCCTTTAACTTTTGGACATACATTCCTTTTAATGCCTTTTCGATGGATAAGTGACACATGAAAACCGAGTAAAAGAATCTACCGCCATCGAACATGTATTCTGCCGTATCCATATCATATTCTGCTTGCTCCAACCATTCTTTCGGTTTTTTATCCATGCTGACATCCTCGATTCTATTCCAACGTAATCACTTCGTTTACCAGCCGGTTGCCGCGTACTTCGCGGAAACCGACCCGGATGGTTTTTCCGAACATTTGCTTCCAGGGGCCAAGGGAATATTCCTTGACCGCCGTCTGACCCGGACCCAATCGCCGAATCTGTCGTTCCATCCTCGGCTTATCCGGGCAGATCATAAAGGCGATCAGGTCCGTCCAGGTCGTTCCGTTATTCAGAACCTCCTGGCAAACCACCAGTTCCTCGCCGCGGAGGAACCACAGCACTCGCATATCGAGATCGCAAGCGCCCAGATACAGAGGCAGGGTTAAATTTAACGTGATCGGTTTTCTGGCTTCAAGCTCAAATTTTAAATTAATCGATTTTTGACCGACAGATTCATTGCCGGGATATCGAATTTTAGTCGGTAGCGTAAATTCTTTTCCCGCGGGAAGGGCGAATCGGGTTCCCGATGGGTCAAACTGCCAAAACGCTGGACCTTGCATGCGGACCATACCGCTGATGCCTTGCGAGAAGGTATTTTTAAAAAGGAGTTTGGCCTGATGGGTTCCGAATTTGCTGGAAATCGTCGAAGGATCGAATTGGATGGCGGCGACGAATTTGGCCAACTCGCTGTCAATGCCGTCGATGAAAACGATTGGCCGGTAGGGAATTTCCAAGCCCTTGAGACCCGTTCGGATGGGAAGTTCCCTACCCCACAGATCGTAGGCTCTGGGTTGCTCACCCAGGCAAACGATACCTTGATAATCCATTTTGCGCCCGTCCGCTAAGACCAAAACTGCCCGTTCGGAAGAGCAAAAGAGCAGTCCGCTTCGCTCGGCGTCGATCTGCATTTTTCCCAGATAATCGAGTCCGCCCAGGCGATCTACCAAATTCGAGTACGCGACAAAATAGGCATTGGGTTCATACCCGCCCGGAGCGATGGGGCTGGAAGTAGTCCACAAATCCCGTGTCGCCATCAGCCGGACTCGGTTGCATTTTGCTTGAATGAACCGGTTTACAAAATCTACCATCGCCGGTTGGAGCTGGTATTCATTTAAGTCCTGCCCTCCAAGCACAACCCAAAGATTCTCCCGGACCTGCTGCCAGGGTTTGAAATAATCCTTGAAACTACCCGGAACAAGCTCCGGAGGAATCTGCATGAAGAAACCGTCTCCCGGCGTGTCTTTGGGGTTGGCAACCAAGCTTGGCCAGGAGGTGATGAGGGTAAATTGCCCCTGAAACTGGGTGAATTCTTTCTTCAGGTTTTTTAACACGCCGTTGATCCTGCTGTCCGGGGCGTGCCATCCGTCGGAGGGTTTTCCGAAGACCCAATGATCGATTCGGTCGGCATGGCGTGATAAGACGATGGAAAGTTCCGGCAGCCACCACTGCGATTTTCCGGCAAAAAAATCCCAGATGTTGGGATTGATAATATTAGTTCGCTCGACCAGCTCTTCCGGAACGTCCATAAGCGCTCCGATTATGGAAATGCCTTTGTGATTGATAGCCAGGATCATCTGGTCGGCCGGTGATGGTTCCGCGCTGGTTCGCGAGACGATCAAGTCCTTCCGCCAGATGGGAAGGACAATCCATGCGGGTTTTAGTTTTTCCGCGAAATCCGCGATAATCCTGGGTTGCCCGATGGGTAGCTCGGATATATCCAGACCAAAATCGGAGATTTCGGTGACGGTCTTTTTCGGCTGAAGAACGGCGATTTTGACATTTTTGTCGATAATTATTTCCGAATCAGAAAGAACCTGAAGGGAGACTTTATATAATCCCGGCTGAAGATGCCCCATGTTGTGTGTGACCAGTCGCGGGTCGGGGGCCTGTCCGCGAAGAATCGCTTCCAGGGGAGGTAAAACCGCGACGGGATGTTCAATGGTTCGGGCCCGGCCGGACGCCAAATCGTCCAGGATGATACGTGCGGAAAGATCGTCGATTTTGGAATCGGCGACAGCGGCTGCGATGACCATGTCTTCGCTGCTATTGTACAGCGTGGTATTTTTAACCAAGCCGAATCGAGCCTTTGGCAGGCGAAGGACAGTGATCTGGTCCACCCAGAGGGCGGCGTCGATATCCTTTCGATAGGATTTGACCGGTGAGGAAAAAAGACGCGGTAATTGATCCTGCTGGACGAGGAAGATTCCTATTCCGATGAATCGGCCTTCGGAGTTGGTATAGGGTAGTTCCATTGTAACGGTCTGCCATTCGGGGTCTCCAGGATCAGCCGGAGCGATCAACGCGCTGTAGACGATGGTTTCCGGAAGAAGTTTTCCGAAGCGATCCATGTAAAACGCCTGTAAGTATCCTCGTGCGTGACGAAGGTTTTGCGTTTTAACGCAGGCCAGGATTTTATGGTCGCTTCCCGGAAACGCGGGGATAAGGCGTTCAGAAAAGACATAGCCGATGTTTCCCCCGTTGAGCTGAAATTTAAAACTGGGTTTTGGGTTGCCGACCGCGTCGTCTATTTTACCATTGACGTAATGAGGAAAACCGCTTAACGTCACTTTGTCCCAATTCATGGGCAAGTCTTCAAGGTTTCCCAGGTGTTTTTCGTCAAAATCAAAGATTTTGACCACCCGCCTGGCAAAGGCGGCTGAAGTGGTGGTCGTCGGACGGGTTGTCGCCGACAGGCCTGGGATCGGCTCGGCGACCAGTAAAAACAGGATCGACACCACCGCTGCAAACATTTGCGTTATCGGTGGGCGGCATGGCCACGTAAGAACGAGGCCATGCCACACGGACCGACATATTTTACTTGGAGTAAACATGTAGATTTTATCGGCACTAATTGATATCGGGCTTGACGAAGGAAGATGGTGTTGCAATATTAGAAGCTAGTATGATTGAAAAAACGGAAAAAATAGACGAAATCGAACAGCCGGAGGTAAAAAAGTTGGAAATATCTTTATTTACCCGTGTCAAGTACATGTTCGTGCGCGGCTCGCTGATGCTGGTTGTTAAATTAACCGGATTGAACGGTCTGTACAGGTTCGGTCAGTTTTTTGGGTATTGCGAGTTCCTCCTGCGATACAAAAAGCGGTTTCGGACCTATCAACGGATGGAAGTGGTCTTTGGGACCCCCTTGCCACTTTCCAGGAAACGAATGATCGTCCGCCGGTGGATGTGCCGCGTGCGATGCGATAAGATGATCTATACAATCATGGATATGATTGACCGAAAGGTTCTTTTGGACCGGGTGGAAATCTCCGGCAAACAGTATATGGATCGGTCGATAGCCAACGGTCAGGGAACGTTTCTTATGTTCAGCCATTTTGGTTCCCATCACCTGGGCGGAATCCTCCTGACTCTTTTGGGGTTTCCGATTATCGGACTACGAGACCCCAACGAAAGCCCCCTCCGCCTGTATGTGCAGGAGCGGTTTGCGAAAAATTTTCCCGAATTCAGCGATTTGCAAATTACCCCAAGCGATAGTTTCGCCCGCACGTTTTTCCATGCTTTTAAGAAAAACTTCATTGTGGCGGCGGCGATGGACGTTTGGAGGGATCGGGACCATGGCAGAACCGTAGAAGTTACCATTTTCGGAGAGCGGCGGGAATTTTTATCAGGTATGACCCATATCGCCCTAAGATCTCATGCCGCGATTTTAACCGGTATTATCCTGTCGCTGCCGGGGTATCGGTATCGGCTCATCCTCTATCCCTGGTTCAACGATCCAAATAAGGATCAGGATACCCCCGAAATCGTCCAAAGAGTGATGCAGCAGTATGCCCAAATGATTGAAGAACAGGCTAAAAAATACCCCTGCCATATCTCAAAGACAAATTAATCCCCCCAAAATTATTAATAAATTCATATATTACACTCCCAAAGCTAAAGAGCGTTTTCCTTCGGCTCGATATAACGCATGTGCGGTAAACTTTTAAGGGTCCAAAGGGAGTGTCATGACATTACGAAAAAAAACGCTAACGATCATAAGCCTGACCATGCTTTGCTTGATGGTGGTTTTGTTTGCCATTTCCAAGACTATCGTGTTGAACGGTTTCGGTAAAATCGAGCATAATAACATAAAGAATGACACGGAGCGGGTGTTAAAGGCTTATGCTGGGACTTTGGCGGAAATAAACTCAAAATCCGCGGACTGGGCCGTGTGGGACGATTCGTATGCGTTTATTCAGAACGGGAATGCGGATTTTATCAAGTCGAATTTAGGAGACAGCGTTTTTACCGACCTCAGGCTTAATGTCATAATGTTTATCAATTCCGCCAATCAAGTTGTTTATGCCAAGGGATTTGATCTGAGGCAGCAAAAAGAAGTCCCCATTTTGGAACGGGTAAAGAAAATTAATTTTCTGGATGACGTGCTGGTCCGACATACCCGGTTCGACTATAGTCATTGTGGGCTGGTGTCGCTTCCGGAAGGCCCTTTACTTCTGGCCTCTCGGCCCATATTAACCAGTAAGCGCACGGGACCAATTCGTGGGACTTTGATTTTCGGCCGTTTCCTGGATGACCTGGAAATCAGACGTTTGGCGGAGTTGACAAAATTTTCCATCCGGTTTTATCACTATGCGAAACAACCGATTTCGTCCGACCTTAAGGAAATCGTGGCGACCTTGTCAGGTAAACAATCCATCCTGATTAAACCACAAAACGCAAACGTAATATCGGGATATGCCCTGCTGAAAGATGTCTATGGCAAGCCATGTCTTTTACTTCGGGTGGATACACCCAGAGACATCTACAATCGCGGACAAGCGACAGTGGCTTATTTCAGCATTTTCCTTTTGGCGGCGGGATTAATTTTTGGTTTGGTGACGATTTTTCTTCTGGAGAGATCTGTCTTATCGCGATTGTCTTATTTGTGTTCGAGCATGTTGCGTATCGGGATTCAAGGCCGTCTGTCCGAACGCCTCGTGATCAGTGGAAGGGATGAATTATCGGATTTGGCCAGTTCCGCCAATAAGATGCTTTCCACCCTGGAGCAATCTCAGAATGAGGTCTTGAACACGCAAACCAAGCTTTTAGAAAGCCGGCAGGTGATTTCTACCCTGTTGGGAAATTTACCGGGGATCGCGTTTCGGTGTCAACACGATAAATATCGGAACATGGAATATCTCAGCGATGGGTGCTTGAATTTGACGGGATATTCAATTTCGGACTTGATCGGCAACTCGAAAATATCCTACGCGGAGCTTATCCATCCGGAGGACCAGGAATATGTGTGGAACGAGGTGCAGCTTGCCATTAAGGAACATCGCGCCTACCAGGTTGATTACCGGATTCAGACGGCTGGCGGAGAAGTCAAATGGGTTCGCGAGTATGGCAGGGGAATCTATTCTCCCCAGGGTGAATTACTGACATTGGAAGGATTCATCGGTGATACCAACGACAGTAAATTGGCGGAAGAAGCCATTATGACTTCGGAGGCTAATTACCGGGCGATTTTTGACGCGTTCAATGATGTCATCATCGTTCACGATTTACAGACCGGCCAAATCGTCGACGTGAACCAAAGGGTATCCGAAATGTACGGATACCAGGCAAATGAACTTCGCGGGGTCAGTCTTGATCAATTGATCCCTCAAGGTAATCCGCCCTATACGATACATTGCGCAATGGAAAAGATACAAAAAGCAGCCCAGGGCGAGCCGCAGTTGTTTGAATGGAAGGCCATTCAAAAATCCAGGCGACAATTTTGGGTTGAGGTCAGCCTGAAATGCGCGGTGATCGGGGGGAAGGCTCGAGTGCTGGCCGTGGTACGGGATATTGACCAGCGAAAACAAGTCGAAGCGGCCTTTCGGGAATCCGAACGCCGGTTCAAGGCAATTCTTGATAATGTCAAATTGGTGGCAGTCATGGTGGATGATTCCTGTCAGATTACATACGCCAACGACTTTTTGCTCAAATTGACCGACTGGAAGCGGCAAGAGGTGATAGGAAAGAACTGGTTTGATCATTTTATTCCTTTGGAAATCCGTGATAAAATCAGACATTTGTTCCTGGATAACCTGACAACCGGCGATATTCCATTTCATTACGAAAATGACATTATTACCCGTAGCGGCCAGACCAAAACGATCTCCTGGAATAATACCCTTTTGCGTAATACGCAGGGGAGCATCATCGGCACCACCTCGATCGGGGAAGATATCACTGATCGCAAACGGGCCGAGGAAGCTATGCGCAAAGCCAAAGAGCTCGCGGAATCCGCCAATCAGACCAAGAGCGCCTTTCTGGCCAACATGTCGCATGAAATTCGCACCCCTATGAACGGGATCATCGGAATGACGGAACTGACGCTGGATACCCAACTTTCGACGGAACAGCGGGAATACCTGGACATGGTCAAAACCTCCGCCGATTCCCTGCTGACTATTTTGAACGATATCCTGGATTTTTCCAAGATCGAGGCGGGCAAACTCGATTTGATTCCGATAGATTTTAATTTGAAGGACAGTTTATGTGAGACCTTAAGCACCCTCAGTTTGCGGGCCTGCGCCAAGGGCCTGGAGCTGGTCTGTCATGTTCTGCCCGATGTTCCCGATAGTCTGGTGGGCGATCCGGGCCGATTGAGGCAAATCATCGTCAATCTGGTCGGCAACGCGATTAAATTTACCGAACAGGGAGAAATCGTCGTCCGGGCCGAACTGGAATCCCAAACCGAAAACGATACTCTCCTGCACTTTTCCATCAGGGACACCGGCATCGGTATTTCGCAGGAAAAGCAGGATATTATCTTCGATGCCTTCACTCAGGTCGATAATTCGTCCACTCGAAAATATGTCGGGACCGGATTGGGATTGGCGATATCGAGACAACTGGTGCAATTAATGGGCGGCCGGATTTGGGTGGAAAGCGAGATCGGCGTGGGCAGCACGTTCCACTTCACCGCCCGATACGGTTTCCAGAAAAATCCTTCCATAACACCCATGCCCGTGGATATGGAAAAGCTGAAGGGTTTACCCATTCTGATTGTGGATGACAACCAAACCAATTGTATGATTTTGGAAGAATTGCTGGAAAAATGGCAGATGAAGCCGACCACGGTCCTTAGCGGTTCGGAAGCCCTTGCCATTATGAATCAGGCCGGGGAGAAAGGCGATTCTTTCCCGCTGATCCTGCTCGATGCCAATATGCCCGAGATGGATGGATTCGCTTTGGCCCAGATAATCAAAGACGATCCTGGTCTGAAAGGCACGCTCATAATAATGCTTTCGTCCACCGGTCGGAGAGGAGACGCGGCTCGATGCGAACATCGTGGCATTGCCGCGTATCTGACCAAGCCGTTCAAGTCCTCGGACCTTCTGGATGCAATTACGGTCACTTTGGATATGTCCATCCTTCCAAAAGAACAAAATAAACTTGTGACTCGCCACCTGCTCCGCGAGGCCCGCAGGCATTTACGAATCCTTCTCGTGGAGGATAATCCCGTCAACCAGAAACTCACGACGCGCATGCTGGAAAAATGGGACCATAGCGTCATCGTCGCCAACAACGGTAAAGAGGCCATCGATCTTTTGGAAAAAGAAAAAGTCGATCTTGTCCTCATGGACGTTCAAATGCCTGAAATGGGCGGATATGAAGCCACCTCCGTCATTCGGCAGCGGGAAAAAACGACGGGCAGACACGTCCCGATCATCGCCATGACCGCCCACGCCATGAATACCGATCGCCAGAAATCCCTCGACGTTGGCATGGACGATTACGTCTCCAAACCCATCCAGAAAGATGTCCTATTCGATATCATCGAAAAGTTGGTTTCCCAAAACCCCGCCGATTGCGAAGTTTGATACCTTGCCGTACCATCTCTATTTTCCCGATCTCTCAAAAGCCTTTGCCGCCAGCTCAGCTTTTGCCGTGTCCGGCTCATACGAGTATGGACATTCAGGCAAACACCCCTCCCCCGCATCACAAAAGCCTTCGACCAGATTGACGCATTGATACCCATGCTTCGTCCGAGCCCTGTGCGGACACTGATAATGACCACATATCCCCGTTTGTTTTCTCTTTGTGCAGACCATTCTTGATCCCTCCTCTCATTTGCCCACATCAGCAGTGGGTAATTCTAACGTCCCCGAAAAAAAACTTGGTAAAATGAAACAAAGCACCCTTAAATTTCTTCGTCAGATTCGGCAGCAAAAAGATAAAGGTATTTCGTCCCACTGGAAGCATCCTGTCCAATTATATTATACAATACAAAATACCAGCGATATGACACCTGATTAATTAATGCGCTCGGAGGCAAGTCGTCGATGCTCGTTTATGGTGGGTTGTCATGCTGATTTAGGCTTCAAAGCCGTTATTAACGCGGCGATGGATATTTGTCTCAGAGCGCATTAATTAATCATGTGTCGTATAATACCCGCAGTTCCCGTATTTCCATCACCATCCGGATTGACCGGATGATCCAGATTTGCCTTTTCGGCCACAAATAAAGGAAAAGACGCATGCAACGCGTCTCTACAAGTGATAAAGCCTGTGGCGAAAGATTGCGGGGGCTTAACACATCTGGAATTTTCCGGTATACTCTTTACCTTTATTACCGGTAAAGGCTCAAAAAATGAAAACGGTTGTTTTGTTATTGGTTTCGAACGTGTTCATGACGGCGGCGTGGTATGGGCATCTTAAATTCAAAAACTCCGCCTTGTGGAAAGTAGTCCTGATCAGTTGGCTGATCGCGTTTGTGGAATATTGTTTCCAGGTTCCGGCGAATCGGATTGGGTCTTATCAGTTTAGCACGGCCCAGCTTAAAACGATGCAGGAAATTATCACGCTGGTCGTCTTTTGCGTTTTTTCCGTGTTGTACCTGAAAGAAGGGCTTCGGTGGAATTATCTGGTCGGATTTGGCTTGATCGCCGGAGCAGCATTTTTTGTGTTCAAAAAGTGGTAGAGACGCATTGCAAAAATAATTACCCGCTCCCTCACGGTCGCGGCTCGTATATAATTCGCCTCGCCCAAAAATCTTGGCACACCCCATCGCATGCGTCCTTTTTTTTCTGGGGTGTTGTAATAACAATAGAAATTTGCTATAATGCTTTTGGATGGAAAAATGGGGTTAAAAGAGCCTGGAGGCATAAAAAGGAAAGAACGTGAAGGAGCATTTTCAGGGAAAGACGCAAGTGTCCGCCGTGTGGAAAGTGAGTCCGGTGGCGGATGTAATTATAGGACCTTCCGATAAATTAACTCAAGACTCCCAGCGTCAGTTTTTGCTTTCGGTGGAAAATGCGATGGAAGGATCTTTGATTCGTTATTCCAAGCGACTGCAATTGATGGACCTGGCGGAAGAATTAAAAATCAACCGGTTTCAAGCCAATCTTTTGATCGCCCAGGTTCAACAGCGGTCGGGCGGTATTCTTCCTCTTCTGCCGAAAAATCAGGAGCATTCGGTTTTACCCAGGGTAAAAAATAAAGACGAACAAAATGCCTGGCGGGATAGAATTTTCCTGGCCGCCGCCTTGTTTATTGTTTGTGCCCTGGTGGACCTGGTGTTGGTTAAATTTTTGTTCGGGGGTTAATCGGGTTCGATCGTGACGGTCAGGCGGCAGGAGTGGAATTGTTCCTGGTACAATTCCGCACGTTCTTTGTGGCAAACCAGCAAAACGGTCAACCCTTTCAAATGGGCCTCCATCATTTTCTCGTAGGCCTGCTCGATGGTAAGGGGGGTTAATTTGCAGATGATTTCGATCACGTAAGCCATGTCGTTGACTTTGTCGTTATGCAAAATGACCTTATAAGGCGGAGGGGTCCGCGTAACGGTTCGCGTCTGCTCAAGTACATCTGTTTTCCCCGATTCGTCCGGCATATTTTTAAAACCTTTAGGGTATGGAAACCCATTTCTCCTATATATAATACCTGTAGATACCATCCGGGACAAGATTATGTTAAAAACGAATCGGAATAAATTTGGACGAACAAGGCGGCTGGCCAAACAGCGGGATTTCGATCACGCATTTTGCACCGGTCAGCGATTTAAGATGAAGGGGCTGACATTTTTAAAAGCGTCAAACGAAAGAGATCATCCCCGGCTGGGGATTTCCATAGGGAAAAGTTTCGGAAACGCGGTGGAGCGAAACCGGATGAAACGGCGATTGCGGGAGGCTTTTCGGCTTGGGCAGGATAAATGGCCTGCGGTGGATCTGATTTGCGTACCCTATCGCCTGGCTATGGAGCTTACCGTTGGTGAATTGAAAGAATTACTGGAAAAAGTCTGTGAGCATAGCAAACCCGTTACTGAAAATAAATAAAGCCATCAGTCGATTTTTAATTCTGACCGTTCAGGGATACCAGCGTACACTAGGCCGGGTTCTTGGCGGACGATGCCGATATTTTCCCACGTGCAGCGAGTATTTTATCGGAGCGGTGGAAAAATACGGGCCGTGGCGGGGAACGCTCAAAGGTCTGTGGCGAATCCTTCGCTGCAATCCGTTCGCAAAGGGCGGTTTTGATCTTTACTAATATGACAGCGTTGCACAATAATGACTTTTACAGGAAAACAAAATGACCAATGAAATGATTTTACCGCAACTGGTAATGCGGCGGGCTCATTTGCGGGATTTACCCGCAATCAAGCTGCCCGAAGGGTATTCCTTGCGCTGCTTCCAGCCTGGGGATGAAGCCGCCTGGGAAAAAATCATAGGAGAGACCTTCAGTGCGACGAGTTACGTGTTTGACAAAGTGATGAAGGCAGCACCCGCATTTTATCCGGAACGGGTGTTCTTTATCACGCACGCCGATGCCCCGGTGGCCACGGCGTCGGCGTGGCTGGAGAACCGGTTCGGCCCGATTATCGGGTACCTGCACATGGTCGGCGTTCGACCGGGCCACCAGGGCAAGCAATTGGGATTCTGTGTGAGTGTGGCGGCGTTGCATCGCTTTCTGGAAGAAGGGCGGGCCGAGGCGGTGCTTCAGACCGATGATTTTCGAGAGGCCGCCCTGAAGACGTACCTGCGGATGGGATTTGAACCCCTGCTCGTAAACGCAAACCAGCGGTCCCGCTGGCGAAATATTTTTGCTAAATTATCCCGAAGCGACCTGGCCGACAAGTTTGCCCCTATCCTTGACGGGCCTGTGACGAAAGTAGAGTAATAATAAACCAGTTTGTCTTATAAGCACATTTGATTAATATGGGCCTTTTGTAAAACTTCGGGGAAAATAGCTGAGGTAGGGACCGCTAAAATGGGGGTGCCTCAAGTTATAATCTCAAATTGACCGATGTTGATATTGGAAACAGTATAACTCGTTGCATTCAATCGTATTACGCTATTTGTGTCATTCCTTCGCAGGCGTGACCAGTCCTGCTGCAAGCTGCGGACTCCCGTTTTTGCGGGAGTGACAGAAAAAGCCGGTCAATTTGAGTTATAATGATTTAAATGGACTTTCCGATGATGTCGAAGATATCAGCGAATGGAGAGTTTTATTGCAAGATTCTGGAAATTTTGGTATCGTCCCAAAGGTTGGGGAAACCATGTATCTGTTACTTATCAGCTATCCAGAAAGAGGATCGCGCTTGTCCGAGCCCTCAACGGTCTTTTCCATAACTTCCCAGCGGGCAAAGAGCTGGATGTCCGCCATCGACCAAAATACACTCATGGGTCGTTTCATGTTCACCTCAACGAGACTCATCTATAAGTGATTGCCAAAACAACATTTAGCAAATGATTGACTCCAAGTGGTCTTTCTTTGCCGACAAAGCCAGTTCAACGATGGCCGCCAGCCCTGTCAAATCGCTGACACCGTTTCAGTTTGGGTAAACATCGCCGGGGATTTACCTGGGTAGCTGGCTCCTCTACAAGGGAACCTTCTGCCGATTCCCTATCCCCAGCTTTTGGGACGATAATGAAATTTTGCAATAGGCTGCTCATTTAACGAAAGCCATAAGACGGTGCAGTACCGTCAACTAGCAAAGGAGAATGGCTATGAAGCGGAATTTGACCATTATCACTCTGTCGATTCTGTGGTTTTTATCATATTTTTCACCGTTGGTCTGGGCGGTTTCCGGCTCCGTTTACTCGGTGGGCAATGATACATACGGGCAATTGGGCATCAATCCCAGATTACCAGTGTCGGCGTCGATCAACGGCGTGGTGGGAATCGCCGCGAGCTACTACCACAGCCTTGCGGTCAAGGGCGACGGGACCGTATGGGCATGGGGATACAACGGCTATGGCGAGTTGGGCGACGGGACTACGGTGGATCGCTCGACGCCGGTGCAGGTTTCGGACCTGACGGGCGTGGTGGGAATCGCAGCGGGCGGCTTCTACAGCCTTGCGGTCAAGGGCGACGGCACGGTATGGGCATGGGGATACAACGACTCCGGCCAGTTGGGCGACGGGACTACGACGAATCGTTCGACGCCGGTGCAGGTTTCGGACCTGACGGGCGTGGTGGGAATTACCGCGGGCGGCTTCCACGGCTTGGCAGTCAAGGGCGACGGCACCGTATGGGCATGGGGACAGAACGACTTCGGCCAGTTGGGCGACGAGACTACGACGAATCGTTCGACGCCGGTTCAGGTATCGGGCCTGACGGGCGTAGTGAGAATCGCAGCGGGCTACTACCACAGCTTGGCGGTCAAGGGCGACGACACCGTCTGGGCATGGGGATACAATGGCTACGGACAGTTGGGCGACGGTACTACGACGGATCGTTCGACTCCGGCGCAGGTCTTGGGCCTGACGGGCGTGGTGAGAATCGCCACGGGCGGTTTCCACAGCTTGGCGGTCAAGGGCGACGACACCGTATGGTCATGGGGATACAACGGCTACGGTCAGTTGGGCGACGGTACTACGACGGATCATTCGATGCCGGTACAGGTATCGGGTCTGACGGGCGTAGTGGGAATCGCCGCGGGCTACTATCACGGTCTAGCCATTAAAATTCTCAGCGGCGACTGCGACGACGACGGCAACGTGACGGCGGCGGACCTATTGATCGTGCTCAACAGCATGGATAAATCGACGGGCGAGGTGGATTACGACGGCCGTGCGAACCTCGACGGCGATGGATCAATTAGCTCAACCGATCTTGCCATCGTGTTGGATAATATGGAATAGGATAAATTCCTGAAACACCTTACATAAAATTTTTCTTCCCCCCCTGAACGGCTACAAATTTTGTTGAAATTATGCAGCCAGATGATTATAATGTTCAGATATATGAACGAAATGATCTTTTTGGGTTGTATAACAGATGCGGATTCGTGAGCAGTTAATATTAGCGGAATTACGAAATAAGGGCCGTGTTTCGGTTGAAGACTTGGCAGGACAGTGCGACTGTTCGGAAGTAACGATTCGCCGGGCACTTCACAAGCTACAAGAAAAAGGTCAGATTGTACGAACATCCGGGGGAGCGATTGCGGTCGATCACGTTGGTGTGGAAGTTGCTTTTCCGGAACGACTTACGATCAATGCGGACCATAAGCAGCGGATTGCCCATGCGGCGGCCAATATCGTGCAGGATAATTCCGTTGTCATGCTGGATAATGGGTCAAGCGTTTATCTGATGGCCGATTTTTTGAATTCCAAGAGCAATTTGACGATTATTACATCCTTTTTGCCCCTTGTAAATAAATTATCTTCGAAATCGGACTGGCGGATTATCGTAGCGGGCGGCGAACTAAGATCATCGCGATCAGACCTGGTCGGGTCATTAACCGAGGAATTCATTTCGCGTTTATATGCAGATTATGTATTTTTAGGGGCTGATGGATTGGATGTCGAGATGGGGATTTCCACGGTCGATGTGGAGACGGCAAGGTTGACAAAGGTATTGGCCAAATCGGCGGCCAAGAAAATTCTGCTGGCCGATAGTTCGAAGCTGTCTCGTCGGGCCACCTTTTCCGCGATCGGGTGGACTAGCGTTGACCGGTGGATAACCGATGCGGGAGTCGATGAGGATCATTTGAAGAAAATTCGCAACCAGGGGGTTACGGTTGATATCGTTTAATATATTTTTTGGAGATTTTTTATTATGAAGGGAACTTATGATCCGAAGCCTTATGACTTGGATTTAACTCGGTGGCCGTCAATTGTCGTTCCTCCGCCTGGACCCAGGAGTAAGGCGATGCATGACGCGACGTCGAAGATTATGAAAGGTTTATCGGGGCAGGTGAAACTGTTCCCGGTGGTGTTTTCGGAAGGCAAAGGCTGCACGCTGACGGATATCGACGGGAATCGGTATATTGATTTTTCCAGCGGAATTTATGTGACCACGTTGGGACATTGCCACCCGAAGATTTCCGAGGCCGTGGCACATTGGGCGCATACCCTTATGAATGCCCATGATTTTACCACTCCTGTCAAACACGCGTTGCTGGAGAAATTGCTGGCGGTCTTGCCTGGAGATTACGGTGGGGTGCAATTATATGATTCGGGAACCACGGCGGTGGAGGCCGCCATTCGAACGGCGCGGGCGGCTACGGGCAAGCCTGAATTTCTTTCCTGTTTTGGCGATTTCCACGGTAAAAGCGGTTGTTCAGCCTCATTGGCGAGGATGAATAAAATCTATGGTCCGACCCGGATGCCTGGGTTTTACATGCTGCCTCGTCCTGATCCTTACCGTCCGTGGTGGACACGGCCCGATGGATCACTGGATACGGAAAAGTATCTGGAGTTTTACGATACGTTTATTCTGGAAGGGACGACGAATCAGATCGCGGGGATTGTCCTGGAACCCATCCAGGGGTGGGCGGGAAGTATCATGCCGCCGGATGATTTTTTCCCGAAACTTCGTCATTGGTGCACTGATCGAAAAATTCTCCTGGTCGATGACGAGGTGCTGTGCAGCATGGGTCGAACCGGATATTGGCTGACGGCGGAACATTGGAAGGTGACGCCGGACATTGTGACGCTTGGCAAGGGTTTTGGAAACGGTTTTCCGGTAACGGCCATGGTTGTTCGGAAGGAATACGCGGAGGCAGTGGATAAAATTTCCGCCTCGACCAGCTATGGTGGAAATCCGATGGCCTGCGCGGCGGCGTTGGCGAGTATCGAAGTGATCGAGGAAGAAGGGTTGCTGGAACATGCCAAAGAACTGGAAAAATCATTTAAGAAGAAATTAAAAACGATGAAGGAAAACCACCCCATTGTCGGTGATGTTCGATGCCTGGGCTGCCTGATGGGAGTGGAACTGGTCAAAGACCGCGGCACAAAGGAACCCTTCGATGACGCCGGCAAGCGGGTCTACCAGCGTGCGTTTTCGAAAGGTCTGGCGTGGATTCCGGCGGGGCATATTTTGCGGATGAGTCCTCCCATCGTTATGCCGGAAGACGTCGCGGCCAAGGCGATGGATATTATCGACGAATCAATCGGTGAGGTAGAAAAAGAGCTTGGATACTGAAAAATGAAAACAATTTCCTTCGGAATAATCGGTTGTGGTCTGATGGGCCGGGAATTTGCCAGCCTGACGGCAAGATGGTGTCATCTTCTCGATGTGGATTTTCAGCCGCGGATCGCGGCGATCTGCGATACCAATGAGTCGCTGTTTGGCTGGTACAAAAACCATTTCCCGTCGATCGAACAATTCACGACGAATTATCGGGACCTGCTGGCCAATCCCCGGATAGAAGCGATTTATTGCGCCATTCCTCATCATCTGCACCAACAGGTGTACTGCGACATCGTCCGGGCAGGAAAACATTTGATGGGGGAAAAACCGTTTGGGATCGACAAACCAGCCAACGACGCGATTTTGTCCTGCCTGAAGGAACATCCGAACGTTTTTGTTCGCTGCAGTTCGGAATTTCCATTTTATCCCGCTGCCCAGAAAATCTGCGATATGATCGAGAACAAAGCCTTCGGCAAAATCATCGAGGTCAACAGCGGTTATCTTCACTCCAGCGACCTGGACCCGAACAAACCCATCAACTGGAAACGGATGGTCGAATTCAACGGTGAATACGGCTGCATGGGCGATTTGGGGATGCACGCCTGTCATATCCCTTTTAAAGCGGGTTGGAAACCGGTCAACGTGCGCGCCCTGCTGGCCAAAATCATTACGGAGCGTCCCGATGGAAAAGGGGGGCAGGCTGCCTGCAAAACGTGGGACAACGCCACCCTGTGTTGCGAGGCCCGTGATCCCGACCGGGGTGAGCTATTTCCGATGATCCTCAAGACCCATCGGATCGATCCTGGCCAGAAGAACACATGGTACATTGAAATCAAGGGCACGAAGGTTTCGATGCGATTCAGCACCAAATTGCCCAAAACGCTTTTTTGGATGGACTACCAGGGCGGAGAACAAATCTGGCAGCAGATCGACATGGGAAACGACACCGCTTTTAAAACCATCACCGGGGGTATTTTTGAAATCGCGTTTTCCGACGTGATCTTCCAGATGTGGGCCGCTTTTTTGTACGAATACGTGCATGGAAAACCCCTTAAAAGATTTGCCGCTTGCGTGACTCCTCAGGAAACCGCCTGGACCCATGAGCTGTTTACCGCGGCCTTGGCCTCGCAGCGCGAAACAAAAACCGTTGAGATTTAAAATATGTTATTTTGTGGAATTGACATAGGCACATCGAACACCAAGGCGGTTGTCATTGACGCCGAGGGTGAGCTTCGCGGCCGTATCACTATTCCTCTCGGAGTGGAAAGTCGCAAGGACGAATTTCCTGCCGCCGTGTGGGTAGATCATTTTCAAAAGGCCTTGAACTTTCTGGCGTCTCAGAGTCGTTCAGACGATCAATCTTTGTGCGTTGGGATTACAGCACAGGGTGGCAGCATGGTTCTTCTGGATGAAGAGTATCAACCCATTTCCACGGCCATGTCGTGGACGAAATTGGCATCCGATACTATCCTCCGGGAACTCAGGGGAGCAGTTTCGTTTGGGGATTTTTATGAGAAAACCGGGTGGCTGCCCGATGGGTGGATGGGGGTATGCAAAGTCATGGAATTATTACGCAATAACCCTAAGCTCAAACAAAAATTAAAATATATCGCCTCGGTCCCTGACTTCGTTGGGGCCCAGGTATTCGGAACCTTTGTTACGGATGTCACACAGGCCCAAATCACCGGGTTTTATGATTTTACCCAAATGGACTGGATATCTGAAATTCTGAACCGAATGGGACTGACCGGTGAGAACTTTGCCGAGGTAAAATCCGCCACGGAAATTCTGCGTGAAAATTTTTCCCTTTATTCCTCTCGGATAACTCTGATGAGCAGTTCACACGATCAATACGCCGTCATGCGCGCCTGTGGTCTGAATGACGATGGTTTTATGCTGGCAACAGGTAGTGCCTGGGTTGTCAACGGAAAATCGAAGCGTCCGTTGTATGACGGCGATTGTATGATTCATCCCGGCCGTGATTTGGAGGGTGGATTCGGGTACATTATATCATTTGAGGCCATAGGCAAGCATTTTGATGAATTGTTAATCCATTTGGATGTGGATTATGATCTTTTGGCGGCAATGGCGGAGGATATTCAAAAGATAGAGATTCCGGATCAGCCCATTGATACAACAACAATAAATTCATGCTCCGCCAAACCCGAAGCGATTCGGCGGTTTATGGAGGCGACCGTGGCTCGGGTACGCTTTGTTCTTGAAAAGAAACAATTACTTGCGGGCATAAAAAAACTGCTTATGACCGGAGGATCCGTGGGAAATAATCTTTGGCCACAATTTCTGGCTGATATTTTGAATATCCCCGTGGATGCCGTCCGGTTCAATGAATTGACGGCCTATGGCGCCGCCCTTTTTTCCAGAACCGGGATGACCGGAGTGACCCCGCCCCACCGCTGGCCGATGGGAATAGCCGTTACGTTGTACGAGCCTCGGACTGCACGAAAATATGATGACTGGTTTTATGGCAAACAAGTTCCGTTGTTGGAATGGGGAGTTAACCGTGACTGATCGTCAAACAAAAAAATATTCCATCGGTTTTATTCCGGTGATGGCGAAACTCTACAAGAACCTTCTTCCGGATTTGCAGGTCCAACTCCAACAATTTTCCGGTCAGATTGGCCGGGCGTTATCGGATCGTCAACTGGAAATAAAAACCGGCCAGGTTGCCGTTGAGGATTCGGAAATTCGACGGCAAATCCGTTCGTTCGAAGAGGCGCATATCGACCTTCTGGTCATTGGGCACGTCAGTTATTGTCCGAGCGGGGAAATTCTTCCCGGATTGCTGAAAACGAAGTTGCCTGTGCTCCTCTGGCCGGCTCAGCCCATGCTTGAATTAAGCGGCAAGCATTACGATGGGGAGGCTATGATTCACAATCATGGCGTTCACGGAACGCAGGACCTGGCGAATATTTTGATGCGAAACAATCGCCCCTGTGGTGTTTTGCATGGCCATTACCGCCAACTGTCCTTCAAAAAAGAATTGCTCTCCTGGGTTCGGGCCGGTCGTGCAGTTACTTCCATGAAATCATCCCGGCCGCTGGTTCTTGGAGGTCATTTTGAGCAAATGCTTGATCTTCAATTGGGAAAAACAAATTTTCCAAAAACCTTCGGCATCCAATCGCGTGAAATATCGCTGAATGAATTTATCCAATCCGTGAAAACCGTTTTGGAAAAAGACATTAAGGCTGGAATTAATCGCTATCGATCCTGTTTTGAATTGGACAAACACCTGACCCAGACATTTCTTGAAAAAACGGCCCGCCATGACGTTGCCTTGCGAAATCTCATGCGCCAGCGCAAAAGTTCCGCCGTCGGAATCAATTTTCAGGCTTTATGCAACGATCCCCGAATCGGAGATGCACTGCACGTAGCGGCCAGTCTGCTTATGTCGGACGGGTTGGGTTACGCGGGGGAAGGCGATTGGGTTACCGCGATGCTCGTTTGTGGGCTAAGGTCGATCTCGCCAAGAGTGACGTTTACGGAAATTTTTTCCGTGGGTTATCGGGATAACCGCCTGGTGCTCCGCCACTGGGGAGAAGGAAATTTTGACTTGGCCAGAAAAAAACCTCTTCTTAAAATCAGTCAATTCAAAGATAAGCATCCCGCCGAATTCGCGGTCATGAATTTTGAATTTAAGCCAGGACTGGCGACTCTGGTCAACCTGAACGTTGGAAAGGACGGACATGCGCAAATCCTTTCCATCGCCGGCAGGATTGCCCCCGAATCACTTTCCGCGGTGGATGGCCCGCGAGGGATATTCAAGCCAGACCGGAAGCAAATTTCCGAATTATTGAGCGACTACGCGTATCAGGGCGGCAGCCATCATCTGGTGATGGTTATGGAGCAGGCTGAGAATGTTTTGGACAAAATTTCAAAATTAACCGGCTGGAGGTATGTAAAGGTATAACAAAATTGAATATCCAATATCCGACACTCAACACCCAACATCCAAGTAAAGAAAACAAGAGACGCCGAATCCTTGCCCTTCTCTTCACTTGAGTGTTGGATGTCGAGTGTTGAATGTTGGATATTAAATTGAATTTCCTATTTATTGAAGGAGAATTTATGAAAGACAATTTGTTTTTTTCACGGTTTTTTAGCGAGGGTCCTGTTTTGGTGGTGGCCGTCGATCATGGTTTGTTCGACGGTCCGGTTCCCGGAGTCCACCAGGTAAACAAAATTGCCGAAAATATCCATCCGGACATCGACGCCGTGCTGGTTTCCCCCGGAATGTTTCGACACCTCAAGGAGGATCTCTTTGGCAAACGTCATTGCCCCCAACCGATCGTTCGGATCAATTGGTCGAGCATCTACTGCTTTTCCTGGGACTATCATGCGGGAGATACCGTAACGACTTATCAGCCAATGGACCTCTTGAAAATGGGAGTCCCCGTGGTTTTGATTTCCCTCTCCTTACGAACCGGATCAGAAGCGAGGGACGCCGAAAACGTAAAAATATTCGCCGACCTGTGCCGGCAGGCTCATGACCTGGGCATGATGGTGATCGGGGAATATTTTCCGGTGAACGATGAAAAACTCAACGTTGACGAGATGCACGAGGAGATCAAAATCGGATGCCGTATTCTTTTCGAATTGGGGGCCGATGTGATTAAAACCTTTCATACCCGCGACTTTGACAAAGTGGCGCAAGGTTGTCCTATCCCGATTCTGACCCTGGGCGGCAAGCGCGCCCCCTCGGACCTTGCCGCGCTGGAAATGGCTGAAATCCAGATTAAATCCGGGGCAGCGGGGATCGTCTTCGGGCGAAACGTCTTTCAGTCGCCCAAGCCCATTGCCCTGCAAAAGGCGATCCTGGACGTTTTAAAAAATAACGTTTCCGCCCGTCAGGCGGCCAAAAAACATGGACTAAAATAAAAAAGGAAATAGAACCATGAACGAAAAACTTATTCGAGTGGGTGTGCTGGGGGTTGGACGCGGCCGGGGTTTTGCGCTCGGCGCCGGTCCGCATCTTGGTATGCAACTGGTTGCCCTGTGTGATACCTGGGAAGAAAAACTTCGCCAGGTCGGTAAGGAATTAAACGTTACAACCTACACCGATTATCAAAAATTCCTGGCCCACGACATGGACGCGGTGATCCTCGCGAATTTTTTTCACGAGCACGCCCCATTCGCAATCCAGGCACTTGCCGCCGGAAAGCACGTCATGAGCGAAACCGCCGCATGCTTTACACTAGGGGAGGGAGTGGCACTCATAGAGGCTGTGGAAAAGTCGGGCAAAACCTACATGTTCGCCGAGAATTATCCGTACATGGTATTCAATCAGGAAATGCGCCGTATCTACCACACCGGAAAGCTTGGTGAGGTTCAATACGCCGAGGGTGAATACATTCACCCCATGTCCGCAGAGTTTTACAACTCTATCTCCTGTGGTTACAATCACTGGCGAAACTGGCTTCCCCTTATTTATTACAGCACCCATGCCCTGGCGCCGGTGATGTATGTAACCGACACCTGGCCGACGAAAGTCAACGGATTCATTGTTCCATACGACCCCGAGGATAAAGAACATTTTCAAAAAACCGTCCGGCGAAGCGACCTGGCCTGGGCTATCATGCTCCACATGGACAACCAATCGCTGGTCCGACTCACCGGCCTGTCGCAACGGGGGCATGGGAATTGGTACCGCTTCCACTGCCAAAAGGGCTTGATGGAAAATCTGCGATATGGCAATCCTGACATGGTCCGCATCCATCGCGAGTCCTATGACCGGAAAAAAGGCGAGCCGGAGGAAATGATTTGTCTTCCCGAATTTCCCGAGTACCACGACCGTGCGACGCAAAGCGGCCACGGCGGCGGGGATTTTTTCATGAACCTGCATTTCGCCCAGTCCATTCGCACCGGGAAACCCCCATATTTCGATGTCTACCGCGGGGTGGCCATGTCCATTATCGGGTCGCTAGCCTACCGGTCCGCTCTGAACAACTCCAATACCGTCGAGGTTCCCGATTTTCGAAAACCTGCCCAACGGGTCAAATACAAAAACGATCATTGGAACCCCGACCCGAAGCGTTACAAAAAAGGTTACCCCAAATCCAGTATTCTCGGCGACATCAAACCCCCGGCCAGCGGGTTCGCCTTCGCCCATAAATGCTGGAAGAAAGCCGGATACCACGGCGAATAGGGAGGAAACTTCCATGCCGCTATTGTACAAGGATGACTGGGACGAAACCAAAGACCGATACCGCGCCTGGTGGAACGGCGAGTATATCGGTCGCTGCGGATTGTTCGTTACCGCGCCGCGAGAGGGAATCCCCAACACCCCCCCGCCGACACCGCCCGAAGACCCGGAAGAACGCTGGACGGACCTGGACTACATGTGTAAAGCCCAGGACTATGAATTTCGAAGGACGTATTATGGAGCCGAAGCGTTTCCCAATTATTATCCCGGTTATCCTGGCCATACGGCCATTCCGGCTTTTTTAGGATGCAAGACGACCCTGGACCATGAAACCGGATGGTGGGAGCCTTTTTTGAGCGGCCCAGAATGGAGAATTAAAGACATCGTTCTGAACAAAGAATCGCGATGGTGGAAGTTTGCCATCGAGCAATTAGACCGAATGACAAACGATGCCCTGGGAAAAGCTATTCCCAGTACCGGCGCGTTCGGAGGATCAGGTGATACTCTGGCAGCCATTCGTGGCACAGACCGACTCCTCATCGACGTGATGGAACGGTCTGATCTTGTTCGCCAAACCGAAGAGTACCTGATGGACATGTGGTTTGAGGTTTATGATACATTTTACGACATTGTCAAAGAATCGACCGACGGCGGATCACAAGGATGGTTTCCATTATGGGCCCCCGGAAAGTTCTATGGCGCGCAGAATGATTTTTCATACATGATCTCACCGGCCATGTTCCGCGACCTCTTTTTGGCCGTGATTCGCCGGCAAACTGAATTTTTGGATTATACGATCTACCACGTCGACGGGATCGGCGCCTTCGCCCACGTGCCCGCCTTGTGCGAACTTCCCAAACTCCAAGCCATTCAAATTTTACCCGGTGACGGGAAACCCAGCCCGCTGCATTATCCCCAAGTGCTTAAAATCGTACAGCAGGCTGGAAAAAATCTTTGGATCATGATCGAACCAAACGAAGTGGAACAGGCCCTCGCCCTGTTGTCAGCCAAAGGGTTGTTTATCCATACAACATGCAAAACGGAATCGCAAGCCCGGCAATTAATCGAAAATGTCAAAAAATGGTCCCGGAGACGAATATGAATTTAGGCAAGTCCGCAAAATTGGCATGGCAAACGATTCGCCAGGAACCGACGAAGGGAATTCCCTCCTGGATGATTCTTGTGATGGAACATTCAATCATCGAGCGTTTTGCAGGCGTAGAACCGGGGGCCTATTGCAACGACCCGGAACCTGTTTACATCAAATTCCAGCAGTCCGTTGGAACCTGTATGTTGGATCAGTACATTCCAACCAATCCCCTGACTATAGGCAACCACGGTTATGAAAACACCGAAAAAGGCGCCACAACCGGGGCGGATAAAATTGTCCTCGACGGTCTGTTGATCGATTCCCCGGAAGCCGTCATCGAACATATAGAGACTTTTATTTTCCCGGAAATCTCAAAACAAATCTCCGCATATGACGAAACCCGTCATGTTCAGCAACTTTTACAGGAAGAAACTGACATTCAGAAAAAGCTTGGCCCAGGTATTTTAAAAGTACCTTATAACGCCAGTATTCCTTTCCTTCTTTATGGAACGTATGGGTATTCCGAATTCTTTATGGCCTATGCGTTGTACCCGGAAGTGATGGAAAAGTATTTTTCATTATCCGCGGACCTGGGCCTTATTAAAAATCGGGGGCTCGCCCGTGCCTTTCAGGAGGGAAATCTTCCTCCTCTGCTGCGGGTCGATAGTGATATGGCCGACTCGCGGGGCACTTTGGTTGATATCAAATCCCTGGATAAAATCTGGTTCCCTCACTTTGCTCGCAGTCTGGAGCCTTTACTCCAAGCCGGCATTAAGATGATCTGGCACTGTGACGGAAACCTTATGCAGATGGTCCCTCGATTGCTGGATGCCGGGCTGTGTGGGTTCCAGGGTTTCCAATACGAAGACGGAATGGATTATGAAAAAATCTGTAAAATGAAAGCCCGGAATGGAAACGACCTTATCATTATTGCCGGGGTTTCTGTAACTCGGACGCTCCCCAAAGGAAAACCGGACGATGTTAAACGTGAATTGAAATGGCTGGTTGAAAAGGGTCCTAAAACCGGATTATTCCTCGGTGGGTCCAGTTCGATTACTCCGGGAGTGAGCTATGAGAATATTAAAACCCTGGTCGATGGCCTGCTTCATTACCAGGAACATGGCAGGGCCGGCCTATGAAACCGGTGATCCAAATCACTCCTTACGACCGGGCATTTTACGATGAATTCATTCGGGATTTTCTGCCTCCCGCCGTGATCGATATCCATACTCACGTCTGGCTGGAGCAATTCCGTTCCACAGACCCCAACCCGCGTCCACTGGTAACATGGCCCGCACGGGTCGCTTCGGAAAATTCCATCGAACATTTGCGGGAAACTTACGAATTGATGTTTCCCGGCAAAATTGTTACCCCGCTTGTTTTTGCCAATGTCCTATCCCGGAAAGACTGTCTGGAGGCAGGAAATGACTATATCGCCGAGTGCATGAAAACATGGAATCTGCCCGGTTTGATCTGGTCCACTCCCGACTGGAACGGGCAGGAACTGGAAACGAAGATTCGTGCCGGTAACTTTCGTGGGGCAAAATCCTATCTCGCCCTGGCCCCAGCCCATATCCCCGATTCGGAAATCACCATCTATGATTTCTTCCCCCCTCCGCAATTGGAAGTGTTAAATCATCATGGATGGATCATGATGCTGCATATCCCCCGTCCGGGACGTTTGCGCGATCCGGTGAACTTGCGGCAGATGATCGAAATTGAGAAAAAATATCCAAACATCAAACTGATTATCGCCCACGTCGGGCGCGCCTATTGTCCCGAGGATATCGGAAACGCCTTCGAGACGCTGGCTGACACTCGATCCCTGATGTTCGACATATCCGCCAATACTAATCGTATCGTCTTTGAAAAACTTATTTCCGAGGTGGGTTCTGAGCGTATTTTATTTGGAAGCGATCTACCCATCGCCCGAATGCGGATGCGGCGTATCTGCGAAAACGGCAGATATGTCAATCTGGTTCCTCGTGGATTGTACGGCGACGTTTCGGCCGATCCTAACATGCGTGAAGTGGAAGTTGACGACGCGGAGCAGATGACATTCTTTCTGTATGAAGAAATCAAGGCCTTTCGTCTTGCCGCCGAGAAGGCCGGACTTAACAAAAACGACATAGAAGATATCTTTTGCCATAATGCCCGTAGACTTATTCAGGACACGATGGAAACCTGATGATGTCATCCTGAGCGTCTTCACGAAGGAATGAGATTGCTTCGTCGCTACGCTCCTCGCAATGACAGTGCCTGAACGGGTACAACATTTTTTATTTATTGCCCTTGACTGCGCCGGGAATGTTCTTTATACTAAACAGTATGTAGTTTAATAAGAACACTCGATTTTGTGGAAAAAGGGACGTATGAAACCGGAAGAATTCGGAATCCATCTGGAGCGGATGCGGAGCACGATGGGCTTGGGATTGCGCGAATTGGGGCGCAAGGCCGGCATGTCGCCGGGTGCGCTTTCGGCGATTGAAAAGGGTCAAAGCAGCCCCACGCTGGCCACGTTGCATAAAATCCTTCGCGCCTTGGGGACCGATTTCGCGGGATTTTTCGCAACCTCTGCCCAAAATGGCGCTGATCCGGTATTCGAGGCCAAAACCCACCGGATGGCCCAGGACGCGTATCGTCAATATGTCTTTCTGTTTCCCAAACGCGAGGATATGCGATTTGAGATGGTATTGGAAACGATTTTGCCGACGGAAAAAAAACCGGAATGGGAGACGCATGATTGTGATCTCGGAGGATATATCATTTCTGGTGGGCCGGTCAAAGTGGAAATCGAGGGGGTGGGCAAATGGACGCTTAAAAAAGGGGATTCCTTTTACATCAAGTCGGGTCATAAACACCGGGCAACGAATATGGGAAATAACCCTTTAAAAATGGTTACGACTTTTGATCCACCACGTTATTAATTTTGGAGAAAATGAATGAACAAAGAGTGTTTGGCGATGGACGGCGGCAGTAAGGCAGTGGGAAATCTGGGGCCTTACCCCAGCAAGATCGGTCAGGACGAGTTGCTGGAACTTTTGAGCCTGTGGGAATTTTCCCCGCAAAACGCGGGAAAGATTCGGGATATTATCGAAGGCGAAAAGAACCTGCGGGGTCCGCACCTGTTTCGCTATTACAACCCCAAACCGAGCAAGGTGGCCGAGGCGGAAGTCGCGATGGCCAAGCTTATCGGAACCAAGTGTTGTCTGGCCGTCAATTCCTGCACTTCGGCTTTGGTGGCCGCTTACCGGGCGTTGGGGATCGGGGCGGGTGATGAGGTGATCGTACCGGCCTATACGTTTTTTGCCACGGCAGCGACGGTCATCGCTTCCAACGCCATTCCCGTGATCGTCGATGTTGACGACACGTTGACATTGGATCCCAAAGCGATCGAAAAGGCCATCACCCGCCGCACCAAAGCCATCGTCCCTGTTCACATGCGCGGAGCGCCGGCCCAGATGGACGCGATTTTGGATATTGCCAAACGCAAGGGTATTGCGGTTATCGAGGATGTGGCGCAGGCTTGCGGCGGGAGCTTTAACGGCAAGCGTCTGGGCAGCCTCGGGACGATGGGGTGTTTCAGCTTTGATTACTACAAAATAATCGTCAGCGGTGAGGGCGGATTTATCACGACCAACGACGAGTGGCTATATACGCGAGCCCAAAGCTGGCACGACACAGCCGCTTGTTGGCGACCGGACCGGTTTGCCAACGAGCAGAGGAAAGGCGAACTCTTTTGCGGAGAAAACTACCGCATGAGCGAATTGGAAGGCGCGGTGGCGGTAGCCCAAATCCGAAAAACGGACCAGACGCTCCTGGGATATCGTCAAGCCTGTCAGTGGATCAAAACGGGAATCGATAAATTTCCCGGCCTGTCGTTCCGCCGACTCACCGACGAAAAGGGTGACGCGGGCATTTGCCTGGTCCTCTACCTGCCCGATGCGGACAAGACGAAACGGGCCATGGAGGCCATGAAGGCCGAGGGCGTACCGGCGGGAGGAATCTACGATTCCAAAGTCCGCGACTGGCACGTATTCTGTTACTGGGAACATATTCTGGATAAAAAGACGGTGGCCGGCGACGGTCTGCCCTGGAGCGCGATACCGGCAGAGGAGCTTCCGAAGTATTCACGCGACATGTGCCCCAAGACGCTGGATTTGCTTGCACGGTCGATCCATATCGAAATCAATCAGAGCTATACCCAAAAAGATTGCCAGGCAATCTCCGAAGGTATCAATAAAGTATTGAGGAGCGTGCTATGAAACTGGGACTGTGTCTGGAAATGGTCTTTACCAAACTACCATTTGAAAAACGGATAGAGAAGGCGGCGAAACTGGGCTTTAAATTCATTGAGATGTGGTTTACCGATATGACGTATAAGGGAACTGCCGATGAGTTGGCAAGGATCGCCAAAAAAAATAAGGTGACGATCACCAATACCGTTATCGGCTCTCCCGATGGTTCTATTGGAGGTGGGCTGACTAACCCGAAGAATCGAAAACTGTGGCTTGAACGAACCCGATCTACTCTGGATTATACCCGGCGGGCGAATATCCCTGCTACGATCGTCTGCACGGGAAACACGGTCGAGGGACTTAGCGAAAAGAAGATGTTCCAATCGGTGGTTGATGGTCTGAAGGCGACGGCGGACCTGGCCGAAAAGGCGGGGATCACTCTCCTTCTTGAACCCCTGAACACGAAATATGATCACGCCGGCTACTGGTGCGATGGGAGTGACAAGGGAGCAGAAATCTGCCGGGCCGTCGGTTCGAAGCAATTGAAAATGCTCTTCGACTGCTACCACATGCAGATCATGGAGGGCGACCTGGTCAATCATATCAAGAAGCACATCAGCGTGATCGGGCATTTCCATTCCGCTGGTGTACCCGGACGCCACGAACTCTTTACCGGCGAAACAAATTATCCGCTGCTGCTCAAAGAGATTGAAAAGGCCGGATATAAGGGCGTCTTCGCGATGGAATACGCACCCTCTATGCCGGATGAAAAATCCCTGAAGCTGACGCTGGAGTATTTGAAAAGGAGCAAGTAAATGAAACTGGAAACCATAAAAATTCTTTCGGACCAGGAGATCAAACAGATTCACGAGGCGTCGATGGACATCCTTGTCAACTGTGGAGTCGAGATCGGCAGCCCGAAAATGCTTTCATTTCTGAAAGACAAGGGGCTGAAAATCGAAGAGGATTCTGTCCATTTTACCCGCGAATGCATCCAGGATGCGTTAAGTAAAATCCCTCCGACGTTCGATGTCTTTGATCGGGAGGGACGATATGTCTTTACGCTGGGAGATGGTGTGCCGAAAATCGCGGCTGGACATAACGCCGTCTTTTGGGTCGATAGCGAGACAGGCCGGACACGGCCATCAAAAGTGTCCGACATAGAACAGTTTGCCCGAATCTGTCAGGATTTGGAATATATCCACATGATTGGAATTCCCGTAATGCCCCAGGATGTGCCTATTCCCCAAGCCTCCTTGCTGTACGGTGTAAAGGCCGTCATGGAAAACAGCGCCAAACCAATCTACTTTTCGACAGATAACCTGAAAATCAACCACTCGATCATTGAGATGCTCCAGACTGTCTTTCCTGGGGATTTACGGCATCAGGTGTATGGAATTAGTCAGCTTTCTCCGACCAGTCCCCTGATGTGGGAAGGAGGAGTGCTTGACGCCATCATGGATACTGTGGGCACGGGCGTACCGTTGGCGATTTTACCGGAACCCAATGCCGGCGTCTCGGCTCCTTTTACCCTCGCGGGACTCCTGACGATGAACAACGCCGAGTGCCTGTCGGGACTGGTAATGGTTCAGTTGCTTGAACCGGGCGCCAAAGTCATGTACGCCAATTCCTGGACGACGACGGATATGCGAACTGGGGCGGCTCTGGTGGGTTCCACCGAAACCACCATCTGTCGAATAGCGGCGGCTCAATTGGCCAGATTTTACAAAACACCCTCGCACACCACCGCCCCAAATTCCGACAATCATGCCCACGATGAGCAAAATGCCTGGGAAAAAACCTTCAGTATGTTCTGCTCGGTGGCGGCGGGACACGATCTGGTCGTCAACTGCGGAATGTTTGCCGCCGGCTTGACCTGCAGCCATGAGCAATTGATCATGGATGAGGAAATCTCCGCCATGTCGAAGCGCATTGCGGAAGGAGTGCTTGTAAATCAGGAAACCATTGCCTGTAATCTGATCAAACAGATGGGCCACCAGCCGGAGTATTTAACGAGCGAGCATACCATGCGGTGGCTCCATTCCAAAGAATATCTATCGCCGCGGGTCTCGGTCCGTGGACCGCGAGCCACCTGGATGACGGCGGGAGGTAAGGATACTTACCAAATGGCGCGAGAGGCGGCCAATAAATATAAACATTTTTCAGGTTCCCCGTTATCTTCCGCAAGAGCGGTAAAAATCAAACAGATCATAGAACAATTCGGGCGATAAATGGAAAACCTCCAGATATGACCGATTCTTTAAGAGGCACGACCGTAAGGGAGTGTTCTTACCTCCGCCCGAAAACCTTGGCACACACAGGTTACGTCATAGTCACTAAAATCGTTTTCTTTTCCCGACCAAAAGGTTAAAATCATGTTGTTTTTAAGATAAGGATTTTAAATGAATAGGTCAGGTTCGCACGATGCTTCTTTTCAATGGCTTGAACAAAATCGATTCGGACTTTTCATACACTGGGGCCTTTATTCCCTGCCCGCTCGGCATGAGTGGATCCAAAAATTAGAAGCAATCTCACCCGAAACATACGATCAATACTTCAGGCACTTCGATCCTGACCTTTACGATCCGAACCTTTGGGCAAAATCCGCCGCCGATGCCGGTATGCAATATTTTTGTATCACCGCCAAGCATCATGAGGGCTTTTGTCTGTGGGATTCTGATTTTACAGACTTTAACGTAACCAAAACACCTTGCGGCAAAGATGTTCTTACGCTGATGGTGAAGGCCTTTCGCGATCACGGTTTGCGGACCGGGTTGTATTACTCTTTGATCGACTGGCATCACCCGGATTTCGTGATCGACTCGGCGCATCCGCTATCGAATCATCCGCAACGGAACCAGATGAATGAAAAAAGAGACCAGAAAAAGTACATTCAATATCTACACGCGCAGGTGCGGGAACTGCTGACCCGATATGCTCCGGTGGATATCTTATTTTTTGATTTCAGTTACCCTAAGAAATTTGCCTGGCCACCCAATATGGAAGATACCTGGGTCGGAAAATCCCGAGAAGACTGGGACAGTCTGAATCTGCTGAAAATGATCCGACAGATTTCCCCCAACACGTTAATCAATGATCGTCTGGACCTTAATGAGATGGAAGGCGGATGGGATTATCGAACGCCGGAACAATTCGAGCCGCGAAAATGGCTGGAATTCGAAGGCAAACGCGTTCCATGGATCACCTGTTATACATTTAGCGGGTCCTGGGGGTATCATCGCGAGGAATCCACCTGGAAGTCGGTCGAACAGTTAGTCCAGACATTGATTAACGTCACCAGTAAAGGCGGGAGTTTGCTTTTAAATGTGGGGCCGACTGGGCGGGGCGAGTTTGACCAGAGGGCTTTGGATCGCCTGAAAGGGATTGGCGAGTGGTTAAAACGTCATGGTCGATCCATCTATGGATGTACCGCCGCCCCGGATGATCTTACTCCACCCCCTCAATGCGTATATACATATAACCCCCAAACCAATCGACTCTATGTTCATGTGTACGCCTGGCCCTGCCTCCACCTGCATCTGGCAGGATTGGGACATCGGGTCGAATATGCCCAACTCTTAAACGATGCCTCCGAAATTCAAATCGGATTAAGTGATTGGTTTGCCGGCCAGACAACCGGGGGCGACCTCAATACATTGACCTTAACCCTGCCCATTCAAAAACCGAATGTAGCTGTGCCGGTCATCGAATTGATTTTAAAATAATACAATGATGCCACATAAGAAAAACAAATATTTACAGTGGCGACGGGTCCTGATTTGTTCATTGGGCATAACCGCCGTCGTTCTTTTATCCCTTTGGTCCATAGGTGTGCTGGATAATAATTTCCGAATCGTCACTCCCGGCAAATTTTATCGATCAGGACAAATGACCGATCAAGCACTTCGCCGGACCATTAATGCCTACAAAATTCAAACGGTGATCAACTTGAAAGGGACCAGCAAGAAACCCTGGTATTTGGCAGAAAAGCAAGCGGCGGAAGATTGCCGCATTCTGTATCTTAGCGTGGAACTCAATCCCTGGAAATTGCCTCCTCCCGATAAGCTGGCCATTTTGGTTCATACCTTTCAGAAAGGGCCCTATCCCATGCTGGTGCATTGTAATGCCGGGGCGGATCGGGCCGGACTTGCCAGCGTCTTGTATCGCGTCGTGGTGGAACATGCCCCTCTGGAAGTCGCATTGAGCGAACAGTTGACATGGCGGTACGGACATTTTACTCTCGGCAAGGCCCGTGCTATGGATATTTTTTTTGACCTGTACCGCCAAACCGGCACGGGCAAGGACCTTGTCTCCTGGATTATCGAAGATTATCCTTCGATTTATCACCGACACAAGGCAGCGGCCACCCAACCGGCGTAGGCCTTAATAATTTAATCGTATAGGAAATTATATTTGGAGAATGATGACGTGGGGTTGGGGCGGAGAATTTCGTTTCCACATTCGATGCCGCCGCCGATGAGGGGCAGCGATACCGGTACCAGGTGCTGGAGGCCGTCCAAGGGTCTTCGGTCGGAAAGTCCTGTGGATCGTGCTCGGTCGGTTCGGGGTTCCTCGCCGGTCTCCTATCTTTATGTTGCCGGAATAAGACTTGATTGTTTTTTCTCCGGCCATTACCATCAAAGTACGTTTTCTCTACCGATCCAGGAGAAATAAAAGATGAATAAAGCCATCAAACTTGGAACTGAAAATCTTCCCAGGGTGAAGAATCCTGTTATTGGCGTTTTCGCCCCCTGCGATTTTCGCATCGACGAAGATTCGCGGAAGCGCACGCAAAACATCATTCAGATGTCGGCGGATATTATCGCGGAAAATGTCAAGCTCGTCGACGGCTGCCCCGTAAAAGTCGTTTACAGCACCGTTTTGATCGATGGTGAAAAACAGGCCGACCTCGTGGCCCGGCAATTCGAGCAGGCGGGGGTCAATATCCTGGTTGCCGTTCCCGATACGTGGTCCTTCCCTCAGCCGACGCTGATTTCCTTTATCCAGCAATTTCCGAAAGATACCCCGCTAAACCTTACCTGCGGCAACAGCGGACCCAAACCCGGAGTCGTTTATGTCCATGCCTGCAGCGGAGCCCTTTCGCAATACGGCAAGCTGGTTCATATCAACGTCGGCTCCTGGCCTGATACAGGCTTAAACCCGAAAATGAGTGAAAGCACCGCCAGAAGCCTGATTGATTGGTGTTATGCGGCGGTAACCAGTCAAGCCCTGAAGGGCAGAAGGGTCGTCATCTTCGGCCATGATTCGATGGGCATGGAAACCGCCCTTGCCCACATTATCCCGACGCGGAACACCTTCGGCCTGGAAATCACACGACTGGATATGAAGTTACTAGCCGACATGCTGCAGAAAAAATCATACGATCAAAAAGAACTCAGGGACCTGCGAGGCTGGCTCGATGGGTTGGTCGGAAAGCGAATTGAAATCAGAAACGGCGAGGACAATGAACGCTTTAATATTTCCCTGGCGATGTACTTGATCACACGCGATCTTCTGAACGACCTGAACGCGGTAGGCGGCGGATTTATGAGTCAGCTCGAATGGGGTTCCGATCCGCGGGGCATTCCGCTGCCCGTGGCCGACGTCATGGAATCGCTCTTTAATTCCACCTTCGATCATCGAGGAAAAAAACCGCCCCTGCCCTACGCCACCGAGGCCGACGCACAGGGATTATTGACCATGCTGTTTTTTACGCACCTTACCGGTGGAAATCCTCCGCTCTTTATGGACTTCCGAAAGGCCTGGGAACCGTGGGAAATTAAGGCCCTGGCCGCGAAACTGAAAATGAAACTCACGGGAAAAACCCTTTGGGAAAAAATCGGTTTCGTCGATGGCGACAACTCCGGTTCCGCCTCCTTCGACTGGGCAGCCAAACCCGGCGCGTCTGTTAAAGAGATCATGTCGAAAGTTCGTTTCCCGCTTGCCGATCCGGGCTATTTCCCCGGCCTGGGAAATTCCGTAACGTTCGTTTCCCCCGGTGGAATCGAAGGGATCGCCGGTCGGATGGCCTACAGCGCCCCCGGCAACATCTTCTCGCTCATCTGGGACGAAGCGGCCACCGTGGACCTGCCAGCCAAACTTTCCGATGCCGTCTGCCGAACGTCAAACCACACCTGGCCCCACACCTTCGTCATGCCGAAATACGCTACGATGGGTGAATACAAGCAATACCCACCAGCCAACCATTTCCACATGACCTGGGGCCTTTCCCCGGCTCGCTTGGAATTCTGGATGGATTTGTCCAACGTCCTCTCAATCACCCCCTGGCAAAACAGGCCGTCGTATCTGGAAGGCATTGATCGTCCGGTCCCGTTGCTGTATTTGATGAACGGCGGAGAAGCAGCATATAAAATGGGCAGATAGGCGATATCGGTGGTGAACAAGGGGCATCCATAATGGAACTCACGGCGACCCAGGTGGATTGGATTCTCATTCTGGCGGGGTTGCTCGTCTGGGCCAAACTGTTGACGTTTTATGCCTCTCGCCGGCACTATTTGAAAATCGATCCTCAACCCCAAACCGCCGCCATTCAATTCGGGGTCGAAGCGATCCTGATCGTCTTCATTTTATTCCTGCTGAGCGGACAACTAATCCAACAATTTCTTGAGAAATTTTTGGTCACGACGGGTTTAAATGACCTTTCCCGGCAAATGCTCGCGGATACCGCCGCGAAGCTCGTGGCTGGGACGGGGATTATTTATCTGCTTTCCAGATTCGCAAAGACCAAAGCCCTTTTCGGTGAACCATCGCCCAGCGATCATTCTTTTTGGACAAATATCCCTCGTTGGGTAAAAGTGATTCTGATCTCGGTGATCGTTTACCTGGCCATCTATCCACTGGTCAATGTGCTCCTGCTGAGCGCGGGAATTATTTTTTTTCAAAAGGTCCTGCATCTTACAGTGCCGGAGAGCCACCAGGCATTTCAACTCCTGAGCGATAAAAACGTCCCACTGTTTGTCAAGGCCGATGGTGTGCTGCTGGCGGCGATTGTTTCTCCGATAATCGAAGAATTGTTTTTCCGGGGCCTTGTCCAAAATTATCTATACAAACTTTTCTGCCGCCCCATGATCGCGATTATGGTAACGAGTATCTTTTTTATGCTGGTTCACTATCCGTTGTTGCAGCAGATGCCGGCATTGTGGATGCTGGGGGTCATCCTCGGCTGGAGTTACTATCGCTATCGGACTCTGACCGTTCCGATGCTTATTCATGTTATTTTTAACAGCGTAAGCCTGGCCCTCTGGTGGCTGGGTGGGATTGGATAAAAATATTTTGTTCCCGTATTGGTGAAAGGCTGGACGTGGGACTATATTCTTTTATCTCCCTGTGCCAATTTCACCATCGTCTGATAATTCGCCAATGTTTGAGCGGTAATCGTTCTGCCGTAGGGTGAGGCAGACGGCATCAAAACGAATCCTCGGCCCTTGCCATCGGTCCCTTCGCGCAGAGCCTTTTCAACCTTTTTCTGAAATTCCTCGGTAGCAAGGTTTTCAATATCCGCGATCTCGATATTTCCAAACAGGACCATGTCCCGGCCGTATTGTCGGCGAACATCGATCAATTCCATGTCGCCCTGATCCGGCGGCTCGATCGGGTCCAGGCCATCGGGTTTGATGGCGGTGATATGCGGCAAAATATTCCGCAACCGTCCGTGCGAATGAAGCCGGGCGTAACCGCCGTGCCGTTGGATCATCTTCACCATCGGTCCGGTGTACGTGACGACATATTCCTCAAACAGGCGGGGAGGCAGATAAGGTTCCGCGGCATATTCCGGCCCGTAGATTCGCCACAGTCGGCCGGGGAACTCCCGAGCTACGATTTCGGTGGTGCGATGGATATCACGGGCACATTTCCGCAGCATTTGATGAAACAACTCCGGCTCGGTCAAGGCCAGGATCGTATAATCCTCCATTGAAAACTGGCTGGCCGCTTGGCAGATCGGATCACCGGTATCCACCATAACGATACCAGCCTCACCGAGGTCTTTTTCCAGTTCAAACAGATTCGAGCAATCGACCGTGTGGTCGAATATCTCATCCGGAAGTTTCAGGTACGCTCGCAGATCGTCCGCACTTTTCAACAAGTGTTCAATCACCCAGACGGTGTCCACCTCCGCATCCCGCCGAGTCACCTGCGTCAACGTCCGGCCCGCCGCCATCACCTGTGTCCGGGTAAACCGCGATTGTCCCTCCTCCCATGTTTTAAGTGAAAAATATTTTTCTCGGTATTCCGGATGAGCGAAACGCATAATTGGAGCGCCTGCGCGAATGACGTCGGTGTGGTTTTCCGCCAAGTCCAGCAAAGGCCGCCACGACGGGTCATTATAAATATTGTAAGAGTCCGGGTCGTCCGGGTTGTGTTTACGGAAAGTGATCTCGTAGAAATTTACCGCCGGCCGGTCCACCGGCTCTCCTCGCAATGTCGCCATCAATCGTTCACGTCGTGTCATTATGTCTCCTTATGTGGATGATCCCGCAATATTAAAACCACCAGGCCTGATCGGTCTTTTCGCGAATGACGACGGTTCTCAAATAGTTGACCGCTTTCTCGAAACCCTCCTGAGCGCTCATCAGGCCGTCTTCGTGTTCGATGCTGAGCACACCGTCGTATCCTTTGGCTCGGAGCATGGAGATGAAGGGTTTCCAGAATTCGTCACCGTGCCCATAACCCACCGTTCGAAAAACCCAGCTTCGTTCGTCGATCCTGCCGTAACTTTTGGTATCGAGGTTGCCGTTGACTTTCGAGTTCGAGGGATCGATGTAGGTGTCCTTGGCATGAACGTGCCAGAGACACTTGGCGTCACCGAGGGTCCGAACGGATTCGACGGGGTCGATCCCCTGCCAGAAAAAATGGCTGGGGTCGAAATTGGCCCCGATTTGTTTGCCGCATTCCTTTCTCAGCCGCAGAAGGGTTTCGGTATTGTAAACGCAGAAACCGGGATGGGCTTCAAAGGCCAGCTTGACCCCGTTGTCAGCGGCGAGTTTATTCTGTCGGGTCCAGAACGGAACTAAAACGTCATTCCATTGGTATTCCAGTATCTTGGCATAATCGTCGGGCCATGGGCAGGTGACCCAGTTGGGTGTCTTGTCGCCTTTTTTCCCCGCTGGGCAACCGCTGAAATTGATGACCACATTCGTTCCGAGTTTTGGCGCGAGTTTGACGGCGACTTCGTGCTGCCGGGTATGGAGTTTGGCAATGGCTCCGTCGGGATGCACGGGATTTCCATGCACCGCCAGCGCCGAGACGACCAGGCCTCGCTGCTTAATAGCGTCTTTGATCTGACCCTGACGACCGATGTCGGCCAAAATCTCTTCGGGATCGAAAAAGGGCTGGCCAGGATATGCGCCCACCGGAAGCTCGATGGCCTCCAGACCCAGATGCCGGCAGTAATCCAAGGCTTTATCAAATCCCATCGCACCCAGCCCGGTCCCCATGACTCCGATTTTCATTTTTTGTCCTCTTAAAGCTAAACCTGATTTTACACATAGCTTGACGTTTCCCTCAAAATAACAACCCATACGGCAGTTGGGAAAGAGAAATTTCCCGCCGCCGCTACGTTTCTTTGTAAAATATCCGCTGGAGCAAGTTAGGACTCCAAAAAAAAGCGATAAAGGCAAGCTGTGTATCCCACAAATAAGGATTCGTGCACTTATGAATTTAATGGCTGCTTATTTTTCCGAAGGACATCTGAGGACAACATCTACAATTAGGTTTTGACATGAATTAAGGCCATTGTTATAATTCCGAACATTGAGACCCAAATAACATGGATTTGGGTTGAGTGTACGGAAATGCTTTGAAAAAAATAACCTAAGTTCGTATTGCATAATGTGTTGGCCGTGTAGCTCAGATGGTTAGAGCATGGGATTCATAAACCCAAGGTCGTCAGTTCGATTCTGACCGCGGCCATTTGTAAGTTGCTAATTGTCAATAGGTTCTGACAGAAACACTTCTGTCGGTTGAGTGGCGGAAGGCTCGCGTAACAAATGTGTAACAGAAATGTTTTCCAGGGATTTCCTGGTTGCCTCACGCGTTCGCTCCAACAGATCATCACTGACGGCAAGATAGAAGGTTCGAGTGGTCTCAAAACTGGCATGACCTGCCATTCGCATGACGTCCAACTCCCGCAACCCGTGGGAAAGCCAATTGCTGAGGCCTGCTCGACGTTCACTCACGTTACGGCCTGCGCACTCGCCAAGTGACTTTGCATCACCCTCTACCCCGGAGGCTCCAACGACGGGATTACTCCCGACATTGCTCCGATTGCTACCGGCAGGAGCGAAAGTTGCCGGGTGGGACTTGCACCCACTGAAGTTCTACGCCGTTCCACGGCGCACTGAAAAATACGGGTTAAACTATAAATTATAGAAATTTCTCTTCCAGTACGGCCTTCTGCCTCATTCGTAGCTCAAGCAGGCAACGGTGGGATTTTTTTGAAGCCGGTTTGTCGAAGGTACTTTTCGGTTCGGTGGTGCATTTTTTGGGCGTTTTTTTTAGTATGATCGTCGTAGTGGGTTAAATGCAAAAGGCCGTGGGTGATATAAAGGGCCAGTTCGGCGGCGGGGTTGGTTTTGAGTTTTCGGGCTTGCTCGCGGGCAAGTTGGGAGTTGGCGATGATCTGGCCAATCAATTCGGACCCTGTATCGCTAAGGTCAAAGGCAAAAACATCGGTCCGGTACCGCCGACGCGCATATTTTTCGGCATAGTCGGCCATTCGTTTGTCGCCCACAATGGCGATGGAAATTTCGGCGTGGGGGATTTTTTCGCCTTTAAGAATAAGAGCGGCCAGGCGCAAAATTTTCTTTTCACCAAGCGGCAAAAGGCGGACGAATTTTTTTATGGAAATCCGGTATGGTTTCATAATTCTTCAGATACCGGTAGCCACTTTTGTGGAGGTGATGGTTTCATCGGGAGAGGCGGAGGGCGTTTGGGAAGGATATGCGATCCGGCTGTGATAGAAGCCGCTGAGACTCTTAGTCAGACTGTCCTCGACGGCGTGCAATTCACGCAGGGTAATGTCGCAATTGTCAAACTGTCCGTCTTCGAGGCGTTTTTCGACGATCTGATGGACGATGGTTTCAATACGTCCCATCGTAGGTTCCGCCAGGGATCGTGCGGCGCTTTCGACCCCGTCGGCAAGCATGACGATGGCGATTTCCTTGCTATATGGTTTTGGGCCCGGATAACGAAAGGCCACATCCAGAGCTTCCTTGTCGCTTTCCGGCTGCTGGACGGCCTTGTTGTAGAAGTATTCGATCAGGGTCGTGCCATGATGCTCGGCGATAAATCGAGTGATGACGTTAGGCAAACCATATTCCTGGGCAAGTTCCAAGCCGTCTTTGACATGTCCGATGATGATCAGCATGCTCATGGCGGGCGAGAGACCTTTATGCCGGGTAATGACATTTCCCGGCTGGTTTTCCACGAAATATTTTGGTTTGTTGATTTTTCCAATATCGTGATAGTAGGACCCTGCCCGTGCCAGCAGTCCGTTGGCACCAATGGCGTCGGCGGCGGCTTCGGCGAGCGATCCGATAAGGAGCGAATGACTGAAGGTGCCGGGCGCTTCGAGGGTCAATTTTCGAAGGAGCGGTTTACTGGCGTCGCACCATTCGAGAAGGGTCATACTGGTGGCGATCTGGAAAAGTCTTTCGATCACGGGCAAAAGACCCTGAACCACCAACCCCGCCGCCAGGGCCCCCCCTGCCGCGGACATGGCGCTTTTGAGGATATATTTTACTTCCTGATAATCGGCCAGTTGCGAGGCCCAGACCACGGCAAAGGCCATCAGCGCGGCGGCGGAGGCGATTTCGATGAGTTTGGACCGGCTTCGAATCTCTTCGAGGGTCAGAACCACCGTCGCTCCACCGGCAAGCAGGGTAAGGAGCAGACTGACGTTTCCATTCAGGGTAATCATCAACAGGCAGACCAGGGCGGTCATCACCACGAGGGCAAATCGATGGTCATAAGCAATGCTCATCACCATCGCCAGCAAAACAACCTCAAAAACGGTCCCGTAACTATTCCATCCACCCAGGTCCATGATACGGGCCATAGCGACCATGGCGAATAAGGATAGAGCGAGCACCGAAGCCCTGGACCAGTTATGGATCGCTTTCCGCTGGAATCTGGCACAATAAACCCACAAGGAAACACTGATCACTACTACAAGCATAGCAATGCCGGCCTCGGCCAAAAGTTTTTCGCGTGGATTAATCGAATTCCAGTAGGCCTTGTTTTCCATTTCCAGCAGTTGGACTTCGCGTTTATCGATCTCCTGATCTTGCTTGACAAGCAAACTTCCAGGTTCAAATTTTCGGAAAACCCTATTGGCCTCCGAATCGAAACGGGTCTGCCGCTGTTTATCGGTGGCGGCTTTGTCAAAAAGCCAGATGGGTTTGAAATTTTCCTTCAGATACCGCTCGACGACGGGCTGAAAACCCAAAGGCAGGACCTGGATAGTTCGGGCAAGAAAGGCATTTACTTTCTCGCTGTCCGTATCGAAGATCCATTGATCGGTTTGCCGTGGGATTTTAGTTTCCGGATTAACAAGCACAACGGTATTTGCCTTGCGGTATTCTTCGGGAATCACCTCGATGCTGTTTCCGGCGGCGAGGGAAGTTTTCAGTTTTCGCACGGACTTTTGAAATTCCTCCGGTGATATCTTGGAAATAAATTGTCGAAGGTCGTTAAAATTTTGAGCGTTGATATGCCACGTTTTTTCGAAGACCAGCTTTTTGGCTGTCGGCAAGTCGCTGTGCTGCTTGATGGCTTTAAGATCGTTGTAAAAAAGGGTCAGGTCCTGATCGACCTGCTCCAGAAACACCTTATTCGGAAGATAATAATTCGGGGTGGACTGCCGAGCCTGCTCCTGGGCTTTGGCCGTCGCTTGTTCGTCGAATTCCTGAAACTCGGCACGGACACGAATATCCTGCCGCGGCTTTTGACCGATCCCCCACGGCATGACCTGTCCGCCGATCACAATCACTCCGCTGGTGATGCACACGAAAATAATTCCGATCACAATACCCCAGGGAGAAATGCGATGGCGAATTTTCTCCATGGCGCCCTGCGATCGCAGAGATGGGGTGCGTTTAAGCTCGTTCTTGTTTTTTTTATTAAAAAACCACATAATGCTACGCATAAATGACTAAATCCTAATGACGAATGTCTAATCAATGACTAAGCCCTAATGTCTAAAAGGATTTGGTCATTAGACATTACTTCGTCATTAGTCATTAGGATTTAGTCATTTCCTTTTTCCATTTCCACCGTATGCCTCAACTATAGTTTGGACGAGTCGATGACGAACGATATCCACTCCGGTGAGGCGAACCACGCCGATGCCCTTGACACCACCGAGTTTCCTGACGGCATCGACCAGTCCGGACTGATCCGGGCGTTCCAGATCGACCTGCGTGTCGTCTCCGGTGACTACCATCTTAGAATGATGTCCAAGCCGCGTCAAGAACATGAGCATTTGGGAGGCGGTGGTGTTCTGAGCCTCATCCATGATAATCGCGGCATTATTCAGGGTTCTTCCTCGCATGTAGGCCAGTGGAATTACCTCGATCAAATCGTTCATCATAAAACGTTTGAGCTGATCGAACCCCATCATTTCTTGCATGGCATCGAAGAGAGGCCGCAGATACGGATTCACTTTCGCCTGCAGATCGCCGGGAAGATAACCAAGTTTTTCTCCTGCCTCCACGGCGGGTCTGACCAGGACAATCCGTTTAATGACTCCTTGTTTAAGCGAGGAAACCGCCATCGCCACAGCGAGATAGGTTTTACCCGTTCCGGCGGGACCCAGACAAAAGACAAGATCGTTATTGGCGATGGACCGGATATACTCCGCCTGGCCGGGTGTTTTCGGGATAATTTTGACTCCCCTGGTAAAGACCTCGATCGTTTCTGTAACAATTTCCCCTTTGCCCTGCGATTTTTCCTCTTCAATTGCAGGTTCCAGGGAGGCCAAGGCTTCGTGAACGTCGGCCACGTCCAACTGGTCGCTATCAAGAAGCATCTGCTGCATCCGCTCGATGACGGAGGCGGTCTTGCCCACCGCTTCGGCGCGACCACAGAGTTTTACCGAACTATCTCTCGCCACCACCTGAACGTCGAACATTTCCCGCAGGATCCGCAAATTTTTGTCATTGGGTCCAAAAAGGGCTGTTCGATGGGCGTGGGGCTGTAATGTTATCGTTAAATCCAATTCGGACTCTCCTGCGTTTATAAAATGTATTTTAGCGCCAGATACCATACAAATCCAGTCGGCAGGAGCGAATCGACCAGATCGAGCACTCCTCCGAACTCTGGAAGAAGACGGGCGGAATCTTTAACTTGGGCGTCGCGTTTAAGGAGCGATTCGGTCAAATCGCCGAGATGACCGATCACCGCGAACCCGATTCCGATTAAAATGAAATGAAAAACGCTCAAACCTGCCAGAACTGAATGGTCTCGGAACAGAGGCGAAAGTCCCAGCCCGGTGGTGACCAGACTGGAAAAAATAATCGCGCCCAAAAGTCCCTCGACGGTTTTGCCCGGCGAGAGCCAGGGAATGAGCTTGTGTTTTCCCAAGGCCATTCCGGTGAAGTAGGCCCCGATGTCGGAACATTTGACCGCCGCGATCAGAAGGATAACGGGTCCTGGGCCGAACTGGGTACGAAGGGCGACAAAGTAAGACAGGAACAAACCCATGTAGATGAGAGCGAACAAAGACCAAGCCAGATTAGCGCCCGCCCCTTCGGTTTGCCGTCGCAGCATCTGACCGATGACAAAGAAGAAAAAGAAGGCGGCGATAAGAATTAATTCGTTCGGAGCGGCTTGCCAAACACTCAGGTAGGGTTGAATGGTCAACATGACCGATCCGACGATAATGAGTGGGGTCAGGGGTTTGGCCCCGGTTTGACGGGCCAGATAAATCGTCTCCAGGCTCCCAGCCAGTCCGAGCAGGGCGGCCAGAACCGTGACGATCAGGCCGTACCCAAGAAAAACCGTGGCCGTGGAGGGACTCCGCAGCATACGATAAAAAAAGAAAAAATCCAACGCCATCAGACCCGCCAGGATCAGGATCATCAGGCCGCCGAAGAGAACTCTCGTTTTTACGGATTTTTGTGCCATGATTGTTTTATCGGGAACTATTTTACTCGTTTGCGATTGGAAATTAAAGACCTTAGTGGTTATATATACATTTTTAAAAAGGAACGTTCTATGACTAATCGACAACGAGCCATGGCGATTCTTCGGTATCAGGCTTACGACCGTCTTGCGATCGTCAATTTTGGATATTGGCGAGAGACGCTGCAGAAATGGGCTGCCGAGGGACATTTGAGCGACGCGGAGGCCCTCTCGTGGGCTGACGGTAATCCGACAGATGCAGCCATTTCCCAGAAACTGGGTTTTGATTTCAACTGGTATAGCACCTTTACTCCCTGCATCAGTTTGAACCCGATTTTCGAATCCAGGGTGATTAAAGAATTTCCCGACGGTTCGCAGCATGTGCTTAATGGTGAGGGGGTGATCGTTCTTTCCAAACCGGGCGCGGGCTCGATCCCGGCGGAAATCCAACACACCCTGGTAGATCGTGCCTCTTGGGAAGAACATTATAAATGGCGATTTCAATTTTCCCCACAGCGGATCACAACCGCTTTGGTTCGCATCGGCGATACCATGATCCCCTTCGATCAGGGCGGACTAAAATTTCTTCAAACCGACGAGCGGGATTATCCCTACGGCCTCTTTTGCGGCAGCCTTTACGGCCAGATTCGTAATATTCTCGGGGTGGAAGGGTCGTGTTATTTGATGATGGACGACGAAGACCTATTCGATGAAATCATTAGAACGGTCGGGGAGTTGAGCTATCAGGTGGCTAAATTCGTTCTGGAATCAGGAGCGAAGTTCGATTTCGCTCATTTCTGGGAAGATATCTGCTTTAAAAACGGACCCCTGATCACACCGGGGGTTTTTGATGAAAAGGTCGGTCCGCACTACAAACGCATTACCGATCTTTTGAAAACCTACGGAATTGATATTGTTTCCCTGGACTGCGACGGCAAAATCGACGCCTTGATTCCCACCTGGTTCAACAACGGAGTGAACACCATGTTCCCGATCGAGGTCGGGACGTGGAACGCGAGCATCAAACCGTGGCGAGACCTGTACGGCAAGAATCTACGCGGGGTCGGTGGTATGAATAAAACGGTGTTTGCCCGTGACCGGTCCACCGTCGATGAAGAAATTGAACGATTAAAACTCCTGGTCGAGCTGGGTGGTTTTATACCCTGCCCCGATCATCGAATCGCCCCCGACGCGAAATGGGATTTGGTTCGATATTATTGCGACCGGATGAGGAAGGTCTGCTGCTAATACGCCAAAAACGCACACAATGTGTCTCTATAGCTTAGTGCTGATGGCGCCGAATTTTCTTTCCCGCTGGACGTAGTCCTGGATGGCACGGTGAAGATGGTCTTCGGAAAAATCGGGCCAGCAGTCTTTTTCCACGTAGAACTCCGTGTAGGCCAACTGCCAGAGAAGGAAATTGCTCAATCGCCGCTCCCCGGCGGTGCGGATAATCAAATCCGGATCGGGCATGCCGGCTGTGTAGAGATGATCGCCGATCAACGTCTCGGTTACTTCTTCGCCCGAAAGTTCCTTTCGAGCGATTTTTTGGGCAATGACCTGCATTGCATCGGTGATTTCGACGCGGGAAGAATAATTTAACGCCAGGGAAAGGATCAGGCCTTTATTCCCGGCAGTGGCGGCCATGGTCTCGGTCAGCCGCTGCTGAACGGATTCGGGCAATCCGGTCATTCGGCCCAGGTGCCGAAGTTTGACCTCAAGGGACATCATTTCCGGCAATTCATGTGCCAGATATTCGGCGCAGAGCTGCATGAGAAATTCCACTTCCTCCCGCGGACGTTTCCAGTTTTCCATGCTAAAGGAATAGAGCGTGAGGTATCCGATTCCGAGTTTGGAGCATTCGGTGACCATCTTGCGCACGACTTTAGCGCCCTGCCGATGGCCTTCGATGCGAGGCAGATTTTTCCACTGGGCCCATCGGCCGTTACCGTCCATGATCATGGCGATATGTTTCGGCAACTGCTGAGGTTTTAACCCCAAAAGACTTTCGATGTCATGTAATATTACGGGCATTTTTGCTTTCCATTTTTTGAACCACAGAGATCACAGAGATCACAGAGAAAATCATAAGACATCTATACATAAATCATTCCGGCTTAATCCCCTTTATGTTAGAATAATCCGTTTGATTCCATCGACGAGCATTGGGACGTTAAAGTTAATCAATAGCCCAAGTTGTTTTCCCGTGGCTTTGAGATAGGAAAGCACTTGAGCGGAATGAATAGGGGCAAGTTCCTTTGTTGCCTTTATTTCAAGGATAAGAGCATCTTCGATTAAAAAATCCAACCGATGCTCTCCGACACATTCGTTTTTGTAATGGATTTTCACCGGTGCCTGACGGATAAAAGAAATTTCTTTCAATCGAAGTTCCACACATAGCGATTCTTCGTAAATGGTCTCTAAAAATCCCGGCCCAATTACTCGATGCACCTCAATAGCAGTGCTAATGACAGAATGAGAAAGGCTATTGAGACCATTACTGAAGGTATTTTGCCTATTATTCATAAACATTTCTTTCTCTGTGTTCTCTGCGATCTCTGTGGTTTAAACCTCTTTTATTATATTTTTATCGCTACCGTTTGGTCGCGTTCCGGGCCTACGCTGGCCAATTTGATCGGGCAATTCAGCAGTTCCTGAAGCCGGCGCAGATATTTGACCGCGCCGGTCGGTAATTGATTTTGCTCTTTGGCGGCGGTGATATCCTCGGTCCAGCCCGGAATCTCCTCATAGACAATCTCAACTTTTTCAAGAATATGGCTATCGGTGGGGAAAAAATCGAGGGGTTTTCCGTCCACTTTATATTGGACCGCGATCTTGATCGGGTCCAGTCCGCTTAATACGTCCAAAAGCATAACCGCCAGGGAATTGATTCCGCCGATCATGATGGAATATTTTACAGCCACGGCGTCGAACCAGCCGGTGCGTCTCGGTCGGCCGGTCGTCGTGCCGTATTCCTTGCCCCTAACGCGAATGCCTTCGCCGATGTCATTTTTCAATTCAGTGGGGAAAGGACCGGCTCCCACGCGGGTGGTGTAGGCTTTGATGATCCCGAGGTAGCTGTGGACCAGAGCGGCAGGTACGCCCGTGCCCGCTGAAAGTCCGCAGGGGCCGGAGTTGGAGCTGGTTACGTAAGGATAGGTCCCGTGATCGAGGTCCAAGAGCGCGCCCTGGGCGCCTTCAAACATGATCCGCTTGCCCTGGTGAAGATTGCGGTGGAGCAGTTCCGCCGTATCACAGACGTAGGGTTTAAGTTCGTCGGCGTAATTACAAAACTGGTCGTAAATTTCCTTCCAGTTCAGTTCGGCCGCGCCATAGAGGGCTTGGAAAATTTTGTTTTTATCGGCAACGATCCGCTGGAGTTTTTCCGCGAAATGCTTTTTATCGTAAAGCTCGCCCAGCCGGATACCGTAACTGCGATAAGCCTTATCGGCGTAGCAGGGACCGATTCCCCGGCAGGTGGTTCCGAGTGAATTTCCGGCGAGTTGTTTTTCACTGAGCTGGTCCTGGAGTTTATGGTAAGGGAATACCACGTGAGCCTTGCTGGAGATTTTCAGGTTCTCCGCCACTTTGACGTTACGGCTTTTTAAGGTTTTAATTTCCTCCAGGACGACCTGCGGATCGAGGACGACCCCGTTGGCGATGACCGCGGTGGCCGTAGGGGAGAGGATGCCCGAAGGGACCAGGTGCATGGCGAATTTTTCCTTGCCGATGACCACGGAATGACCCGCGTTGGCCCCTCCGCTGTACCGGACAACCAGGTCGAATAATCCCGCCGGTCCGCCCGGATCGGTCAGGAGGTTGACAATTTTACCCTTGCCCTCGTCGCCCCATTGAAGCCCGACCACACATACATTTCCCGGCAAATCTATTTTCATTACTTGTTGTCCCTGCGTTTTTAACATAGCGAACATAGAAAAAGTCAGCCCTTCGGCTGACTAGGAACCAGAATTACCAACAGGATATCCTAGCTTGTTTCTCGGACTAATTCAAGTCTTTCGCCAAATCAAAAGAGGGCCGCCTCCTGCGGGTGTCTGACTAATTTTTCTGGCCACCCCTCCCCTGTCATCGTCCGGCTTGACCGGACGATCCAGTATTCTTCTCTGTTCGTAAACTTTTCCCGTATATTTCATAAATGGAAAACCCCTGGATTCCCGCCTGCGCGGGAATGACAGCCTGTTTTGGCCTTGCCGGGATTTTTAGTCACACGCGGGATTACAAGACAAAGTAACCCCTCAGTTTTTCATGGGCTGGAAAAATGTCTGATTTTTCATAAATTGCTGTTTTTTTCTTCTTCCCTGTGGTAAAGAGGTAACGAACGACACAGGGACGTAAAAGATGGCGTGCATGGAATGCTACAAACGACAGCTTCGGATCAATGAGCTTGAGGATGAATTGTCTCAGGCCAAGGCGAAGCTGCGGTATCAGGAACGGACGGCCAAGGAAGGGCCGTTCAAGAGTTCCACGCCCAGCTCAAAGATTCCGATCAAGCTCAACACCTTGTCGGAACGTCAGGCGAAAAAAGGCGGGGGCAAACTCGGGCATAAAGGTTATGGCCGCTCCGCCATGTCGCCGGACCAAGCGGATCGAGACGAGATCGTGGGCGACAAACGAATGGCCGACTATGCTGAAAAATATGCGCGTCGGCGGTACCGGACCGATGTTTTTGCCTTTGACCTTAGCGATACAGGGTCCGAATTGATTGGCCAGATCATCGTCAACTCCCAACTTGCCCGCGAGCAAGCCCGAAAACTCAAAACCAACCCCGCCGCCGAACTGGCCCTTTATATCACCCACGGCCTTTTGCATTTAACCCACTACGACAATCATACTAAAAAAAACGCCCAAAAAATGCACCACTGAACCGAAAAGTACCTTCGACAAACCGGCTTCAAAAAAATCCCACCGTTGCCTGCTTGAGCTACGAATGAGGCAGAAGGCCGTACTGGAAGAGAAATTTCTATAATTTATAGTTTAAAGTATTTTTCTCATCCGTTTATCTGCCATGTTAAAAAACAAACCTCAAAAATTCATATAACCTCTTGCATAATGACTAAAAGGGATGTATACTATAGTTAGCAATAAGGAGCTGGTTTTCATGACATTTACATTCGATGAAATAAAAAAATGCTTAGGGAAGCCTTTTTATGAGACAACAGATTGTATGATCTTTTGTGCCGAATGTTTGGAAATGATGGCGAAATTAACATGTCCCTTAATTGATTTGACGGTTACAAGCCCTCCTTATAACATCGGCAAAGAATATGAAAAACAAATGCCAATAGAGGAATATATCGAATGGTGTATGTCTTGGATAATGGAAATACATCGTGTCACAAAACCAAACGGATCATTATGGGTGAATGTGGGATATCTTGAGATTCCCGGAAAGGCAAAAGCGTTGCCTATTCCTTATTTGCTATGGGACAAAACCCCGTTTTATTTAATTCAGGAGATCGTTTGGAATTATGGGGCGGGCGTGGCAGGCAAAAAATTTTTTTCGCCTCGAAATGAAAAGTTTTTGTGGTATGTGAAAGATAGCTTTAACTTTACCTATAATCTGGACGAGATCAGAGATAAAAACGTTAAATATCCCCATCAAAAAAAGAACGGGAAACTGAAATGCAATCCTCTCGGAAAAAACCCGACCGATGTATGGTATATTCCCAAGGTGACCTCGGGAAAAAATCGAAGTTCCAGGGAAAGAACGGCCCATCCCGCGCAATTTCCTTTTGCCCTCATCGAGCGAGTTGTCAAAGCTTCAAGTAATAAAAATGATTTAATTCTGGATCCTTTTTTAGGTTCAGGGACCGCGGCGGTTGTCGCTCTAGCCAACGAAAGAAAATTTATTGGGTTTGAAATTCAAGAACGGTATTGTGAAATAGCGGCCAAAAGGATTACAAAATATATGGAAAAGGTAAACGAGCCTACCTTATTCAGCTTGGTACAGAACGTCTAATTTGTAATTCTCAACATTACCGCTTAATCTTGCCTGCTGTCCCGTAGGTGCTTTCTGTCCCAGCCAATCTTCAGAATCCAGCCATCCAAATTTAATTTTAACTATTTTAGGTTTTGGCCGATTTTCTTCACATTTTTCAAAGTTCACGGTAAGGTAATAACCAGATTTGCTTTTTCTACCTTTTGCTGTTTCTTGAGCATAACTTCGATTGCCAAAAATACTTTTTGGATTAGAGGAGGTTTTGATTTCGATGGAAAATTTATCATCAGGAATAAAAATTAGGTCTTTATCTTTCGCGGAGTTTTCTTTCCTCCATTGTTTCGGATATCTTCGCACAAATTCAAGAGGTATGATTTCATGAAGAAAGAATCCCAAAATCTGAGGTTTGGGCAAGATATCCTTTCCAATTAAATACGGCTTGCTACCAATTTTGGAATGGAAAATTTCTTCCCACGACCATAATACCACCTCTTTGATTTCTTCGGGAGAAAGAAAATGTTCGGATATCAATCTTTGTGTAATTCCGAACCATTTATCGACAGGTTTATTCTGATAAGGAGAAACCATTTAATTATCCAAGAGGTCACAAATTTTCACGTTGAGTGCCTTTGCAATTTTCTCGATGTTTTCCAAGGTTATATTTTTTTCCGCTCTTTCAATCATCCCGATATAAGTACGGTGAACACCCGCTCTTGCCGCAAACTCCTCTTGAGAGAGATTTAATCTGTTGCGTTCATTCCGCACCCTTTGTCCAAATTTAAGTAAAATAGCTTTCGCCATAATCCACACTTTCGTAACAGCAAACTATAACTATTTGAAAACTTTAATTCTACATACTAAAGGTAGCAAATTGGGGTTGATTTACATTAGCGAAGACAACGTCATTTGGGGTTCATTCCTCGATTCGAGGCTAAATTGTCCACGGTACACTGTTGGCCAAACGGTTACTCAATTTCATTAAAGAACATGAATAAGGAACGATTTATAACTGTTTTAGCCCAAAGATTGCGGATAAAATGCTCTTGCGTTAAGACGATTCATTTTTATATTAAGGGCATGAAGATGACGCCAGGGAGTCAGGAAAGAAGCTTTGCCGGTTTGATCATCGGTATTATGGTCGGCATTTTAGGTATCAATGCCCACGCCGATGCCCTGGTTATTGTTATTACCGCTGAAGACATCCATTTAAGCAGTGATTTGTTGGGTAACCCTTTGGAGTTTCCAGGCTGGCCTCCTTCACAGGGGCGATCCTGGCAAACGACCTTCAACCTTCCTTTCTCGCCGACAGGGAATTCATCTCTAACCATGGATCTTTACGATGTTGATCTGGCTACAGACATCTTCTATCTGAACGATTTCTTCGCTTACCTTCCTACTTGTCCAGAGCCATTTTATACATGGTATACGAGGGCCTTTACGATTCCATCCGTTGCTCTCAGGCAAGGGGAAAACGCGTTTCTTATTCAAACCGCTTCAAATGGCACTTCTTATGAACATATCCGGTTCCGCAACGTTGTTTTGAGTGTTGACTTACCCGGCGACGTTGATAAAGATGGCCAAGTGGATGCGACAGATCTGGATATTGGGGTAGTTAATCTGGATAAATCATCCGGCGATAGCGGCTGGGATAGTCGAGCCGATCTGGACAGCGATGGCGAAGTGACCAGCACGGACCTGTCAATTGTGTTGGCGAATATGCCTTTACCCGGCGACGTTAATAAGGATGGCAAGGTGGACGAGGCCGACTTGTCGATCATCCTGTCGGTGATGGACTCTACGCCTGCTGATTCGAACTGGGATGCTCGAGCGGATTTGGACACCGATGACGAAGTTACCTCCACGGATATCTCGATGGTGTTGGATAATATGAATTGAGAAAAGCTATCAGCGGTCAGCCGACAAAACTGAAATTTGGTCAAGTCTTACTATTTAAAGACCGATAATCATGTAAACGGGCTTATTTTGCCCGATGTTTTTTTTGCGCTTGGAAACCTAGAAATGACCGATGCCGATACGTTAGCTGAATTGGAAAACGCGGTGGAAACGTCTGACCCGACCCAGATGCCGGCGGATGCCGTTTCTCCCCAGGCACAGGAACCTACACCGAGCGTCGAATCGGCGCATCCGCATTTTCCGGTTACCCATATCAATCCGGCACTGGTGGAGCCGGCGTCTAAGGATCTGAAATTACCGGATACCCCCCAAATGCGAAGAATTCGGCAAGTGGAAGTCCCGATTATCGTACGATTGGCTCATAAGATTATGCCGCTGGGGGAAATTATGCAGTTGGCCCCTGGGGCGATTATTGAATTCAATAAAGTGGTTGGGGACAATTTGGATTTAATGATCAACAATAAAGGGATCGGCGGCGGTCAGGCGGTGAAGGTTGGGGAAAAGTTCGGCTTGCGGGTAACGAATCTGACGACGCTGGATCAAATGATTTTGGCCATGGCGGGGAAATAAGAGTGTGGAACCGCAGATAAACGCCGATGGACACGGATTAAATCAATTTCTTTGCCATCGCTAGCGCCTCTTCTTTTGTTTGGATTAATTCATTTAATTGGGCGTCGTACACTTCGTCCAGGATTCGCTGATAGGCGGGTCCGGGGGTTAATGCTAGTTGGGTGGTCAGGTCCTGGCCGCCGAGAAGAGGGGGGTGTTCGAGGGAAGCGGGAGAAATTTTACCGGCCTGGCTCAAGAGGTGGTCGAGATTTTGTTGCGGTTCCAAACCTGCTTTGACGCGGGCTTGATAGAGATTGACGAGACCCTCGTATCGTTCGTAGATCATCAGGCGTTTGATATGAGCCAGGGACAATTGATCGGCTTGGCCTAAGAGAGGCAATAACTGGACCAGCCAGACAGTTCGCATCCGCTCCTGGTTGCTGCAAGTGAGTTGGCGGCAGACCTGGTCGGCGGTTTTAGCGGAGGCGGTGTAATGTGACAGACTCATCCGGGATCGAATTTGAATATTTCCGGTTGGCCTAGCCCACCCTACGAGATGTAATAATCCAGCCAGGACGGTTTCAAACTGGGTTTCATCCGGTAAATGATTTACCACTTCAAGCGTCTGGGTAAATGCGTCGGTTGGGAGGGTGTGGACCTGGGGCAGGATATATTTTAGCAAGCCGAGTTCGTCGGCCAGTTTTAATCCGATCGCGCGGCGCGGAGAGGAAAAGAGTTTTTTAAATTCTTCGAGAATGCGCTCGGCGCTGATTTTGACGATTTCTCCAGCCAGTTGGCGAATGGCTTGGGCGGTGGCGGTTTCGATTTGAAAATCGTTTAGCTGGCCGGCGAAGCGGATTGCCCTGAGCATTCGCAGGTGATCCTCTCGGAATCGGGCCTCCGGCTGACCGATGGCACGGATGACGCGTTTTTCGATATCCGCCTGGCCGCCGACCAGGTCGATGATTTTTTCCTCGATCGGATCGTAGTACATTCCGTTGATGGTAAAATCCCGCCGTTCGGCGTCTTCCTGCATCGATCCGATACGGACGCTGTCCGGATGCCGGCCGTCGGAGTAACTCTGGTCGGATCGGAAACTGGCCACTTCGATCCAGTGGCCGCCCAATCCCACCAGCACCACGCCGAACTTCGCACCCACCAGCAGCGTTCTGGGAAATAGCTTGATGACCTCCTGGGTTCGGGCGGAGGTGGTAACGTCGTGTTCTTCTTTGGGATTCTTTCTGCCCAGCAGCATGTCCCGCACGCATCCGCCCACCAGGTACGCTTGATGTCCCTGCGAACGAAGCTTTTGAATGATTTCAATCGCCGCCGTTTTGTTGTCCACTTTTTTCATACAATTTAATATTATAGTAATTCTCTAAACTATGGAAGGAGAGAAAAATTGAAAGCGGCAATTGTTTCGACCGGCGATGAATTGATTATCGGGAAAACGCTCGACACCAATAGCCATTGGCTGATCAACCAACTTACGGATTTGGATGTCGAGACGATCTGCTGTCTGACCGTGGGGGATGACAAGTCTCGGATCATCTGGGCGTTGCGTCAGGCGATTGAGCAGGCGTCTTTGGTCATCCTGACCGGTGGGCTTGGTCCGACCGATGACGACCTGACGCGGTTCGCCCTGGCGGAACTGGCGGGTGTGGAACTATTTGAGCATAAAGAATCCCTCCGGAAGATTGAGGATTTTTTCAAATCCCGAAATCGGCCTATGAACGAGCGCAATCGTATTCAGGCCATGATGCCAGAAGGGACCGAGGTTCTCGCTAATCCCGGAGGAACAGCTCCGGGGATAAAAATGGCCATCGGGCAAACTACGGTTTTTGCGATTCCGGGCGTGCCGCGGGAAATGAAGCAGATGCACGAGTTTTACATTCAACCCTGGTTGAAAAATCAGGTTCGTCAGAAAATTTCCCGCCGGCGATTGCATTGCGTCGGGATCGGCGAATCCGATTTGGTGCATCGGATTGACGACTTGGTGGTTGCCCAGCCTGAAGTGACCTTCGGAACCACCGCCAACGAGGGAATCATATCCATCGGCCTGGCGTGCAAAAATCAAAACGCGATGGACAGCTTGGAACAATCCATTCGGCAGCGACTCGGGTGGGCGATTTTCGGTTCCGATAACGACAGCCTGCCCGGCGTGGTGGGTCAATTGCTTAAAGAGCGAAATGAAAAACTGATCACTGCCGAATCCTGCACCGGGGGTTTGATCGGAAAAATGATTACGGACGTTTCCGGCAGCAGCGATTATTACCTTGGTGGGTTTATCACTTACAGCAACGAAGTAAAGCATCGGGAACTTTCGGTTCCTGCGGAATTATTAAAAGTCTACGGTGCGGTAAGTTCGCCGGTTGCGGAAGCGATGGCCAAAGGTGCCTTGGAAAAAACCCAGGTCGACTGGTCTATCTCCGTTACCGGCATCGCCGGTCCCGCCGGAGGCAGCGAAACAAAACCTGTCGGACTTGTTTACATCGGTCTGGCCAATCGCCGGGGATTTTGCGAGGTCAAAGAATTTCGCTACGGCAATCCTGGCCGTGAGGCGGTTCGGATTCGTTCCGCCCTTTCCGCCTTGGATATGCTTCGTCTGACTTTATTAGCGAAAGCGTAAAAAAGATGACTGTTCAGACCACCCATTGTGCCACGGTCGGCTTGTCCGACCGTGCTCTGAAGACACGGCTGGACAAGCCAGCCGTGGCACAATGTCGGAAGGTTCTGGGCGATTACAAAAAATATTGCTGATTATTTCGATTGACAATATCGCAAAAGAGGTGTAATATATGGAAGAGAAGAATTTATTTTTATATTTTTTGGCAGAAAACAAAAAACTGTCGTAAAATAAAAAGCCTTATCAAAGTTGAAAGGAAGGAGCAAGTATGTCAGCAAAACGATTGGACACCATCGCCATTCACGAGGGCCAGGTTCCCGACCCCACTACCGGGTCGCGGGCTGTCCCTATTTACCAAACCACTTCTTATGTTTTTAAAAGCACCGAACACGCCGCCAATCTCTTCGGTTTGAAGGAATTTGGAAACATCTATACCCGGATAATGAATCCGACGACCGATGTCTTTGAAAAACGGATGGCCGCCATCGAAGGCGGAACCGGCACCCTCGCCGTTGCATCAGGGATGGCTGCCATCACTCTGGCCCTTCTCAATATTACCCAACTGGGTGACGAAATCGTCGCCGCCAACAATCTTTACGGCGGCACTTATCAACTTTTCCATTACACCTTCCCCAAAATCGGCAGGGAGGTCAAATTCGTAAATTCCCAGGATCCCGCCGCTTTCAAAGCCGCTATTACCAAAAAAACTCGCGCCATATACGCCGAGACCATCGGCAATCCCAAGCTTGATACTCCCGACTTTGAAGCCATCGCCAAAATTGCGCACGATGCCGGCATTCCTTTTATTGTCGATAATACCGTCGGTGTCGGGCTAACCAGACCCATCGACTACGGCGCCGATATCACAGTTTTGTCGGCCACCAAATACATCGGCGGTCATGGAACGTCCATCGGCGGGGTTATCGTCGATGGCGGAAAATTCAAATGGAACAACGGAAAATTTCCCGAATTCACCGAGCCAGATCCCAGCTACCACGGTTTGGTCTACTGGGACGCTTTTGGTAATTTTGATAACAAGGTCAATATCGCCTTTATCCTTAAAGCCCGCGTCCAGCTCCTCCGCGATATCGGAGCTTGCCTTAGCCCCTTTAACGCGTTCCAGTTTCTCCAGGGACTGGAAACTCTCCCTCTGCGGGCACGAAGGCACTCCGAAAACGCTTTGGCCATCGCCCACTATCTTAAAAAACATCCACTGGTCTCCTGGGTCAACTATCCCGGTCTGCCCGAGCACCCCAGCCACAAGACGGCCGTGAAGTATCTCAAAAACAATTTCGGTGGACTCCTCGGATTCGGAATCAAAGGCGGACTGCAGGCAGGCAAAAAATTCATCGAATCGGTTAAACTTCTTTCGCACCTGGCCAATATCGGAGACGCCAAGACTCTCGTCATCCATCCAGCGTCGACCACGCACCAGCAGTTGACTCTCGAGGAACAAAAAGCCACCGGCGTTACTGAAGATTACATCCGTTTGTCCGTCGGTCTCGAGGACATCGAAGACATCAAAGAAGATATCGACCAGGCATTAAAAGCAACGGCCGCTTAAAATGATTGGACGCTCTTTGCTAAATATCGTAGTTTATAATTCTTAGTGCACAGCATTTTGGAAGTACGGTTACATATTCCGGGGTGGCATGGGCAATCCTTATTGCCCATGCCACCCCAGCAGTGGGACTTTACTGTACTAGAATTATGAACTACGAACCATTTTTGGAGGACGCAAAAAAGTGAAAATCGCAAACGACATCACGCAGTTGATCGGTAACACTCCACTGGTCTGGCTGAACCATCTGACTGATGGTCTGCCTGCTAAAATCGCCGCCAAACTTGAATTTTTCAATCCCGTCTCCAGCGTCAAGGACCGGGTCGGACTGGCCATGATCGAGTCCGCCGAAAAACAGGGGCTGATCAATCACGACACCATCATTCTGGAACCTACATCCGGAAACACCGGCGTCGCCCTCGCCTTCGTCTGCGCCGCCAAGGGGTACAAGCTCGTCCTGACCATGCCTGAATCCATGTCCCAGGAACGGCGGAAAATCCTCACCGCCTTCGGAGCCAAAATCATTCTCACCCCCGCCGCGGAAGGAATGACCGGAGCCATCAACCATGCCAAAAAACTCGCTAGTGAAAACCCCCGGTACTTTATCCCCCAGCAGTTTGAAAATCCCGCTAATCCTGAAATTCACCGCAAAACCACTGCCTTGGAAATCTGGCGTGACACCGACGGCCAAGCTGACTTCGTCGTCGCCGGGGTCGGGACCGGCGGAACGATCACCGGGATCGCTGAAGTCATCAAACAGAAAAAACCGTCCTTCAAAGCTATCGCCGTCGAACCTACCGACTCTCCTGTCCTATCCGGCGGAAAGCCCGGTCCCCACAAAATTCAGGGGATCGGCGCGGGATTTGTTCCTCGCGTCCTCAACCGGGACATTCTTGACGAAATTATACAAATCGATACCACCGAAGCCTTCCAAGCCACACGCGACTTGGCCAGAAAAGAAGGAATCTTCGCCGGAATTTCCTCCGGGGCCGCTCTTGCCGCGGCGGTAAAAGTCGCGCAACGACCCGAAAACACCGGAAAATTAATCGTCGTCATTCTCCCTGACACCGGAGAACGATATTTGTCCACACCTCTCTTCGACGAACCATAAGGCCATTTTGACAATGAATCATTGACAGAATTCGCCTGGTGGTCTAAGATCAATCCAGGTTGGAATTTTTGTGAAATTAGGAAGAAGCTGCCGTGAGTCAATCGTTCGTTCATCTTCATGTCCATACGCATTATTCATTGCTGGATGGGGCTTGCCGGCTTGAGGATTTGTTTTCCCGGTGCAAACAGCTTGGGATGAATACGCTGGCGATTACCGATCATGGTAATATGTTTGGGGCGATTGAATTTTATACCAAAGCACAGGCGGCGGGGATCAAGCCGATAATCGGGTATGAGGCGTACATCGCGCCGGGGGATCGGCGGGAAAAAGAGGCTAAGGGGATCGACGAGGCGTCTTACCATTTGCTGCTGCTGGCTCAGAATTTTACCGGGTATAAAAATCTTTTGAAACTGGCGACTACCGCTTATCTGGATGGTTTTTATTACAAACCTCGGATCGATAAAGCTGTTTTGAAAGAACTTAACGAAGGTTTGATCTGTACCAGCGCGTGTCTGGCGGGAGAAATTTCCGATAAGATCATGCGTCAGGATTTGGCTGGGGCGACGATGGTCGCGGAGGAATACGCGGCCATGTTCGGCGAAAAGCGATTTTTCATCGAACTGATGGATCACGGGATTCCGGAGCAGAAATTCGTCAACGAGCAGTTGGTGGATATCGCCGATAAGCTGGGCCTGGGCCTGCTTGCCACCAACGATGTGCATTACCTGAATCAGGAAGACGCCCGTGCCCATGAAATTCTGATGTGCGTCAATACCGGTAAAAAGCTTACCGATGAAAAACGTCTGACGTTTGGGTCGGACAAATTTTATCTGCGCAGCGGCCAGGAAATGGCGGAGGTTTTTAAGGCCTATCCCCAGGCTCTTAGCAATACGGTCCAACTGGCTCATCACTGCAATCTTGAACTGGATTTTAAAAAACGTTACGCCCCGGTTTACCATCCGCCGGAGAAAAAAAAGCCTGACGATTACCTGCGGGAGCTGGTATACGAACAGGCAGAAAAACTCTACGGCGCGATTACCGACGATATCCGCAAGCGGATCGATTACGAGCTTCAAGTGATCTGTTCGAAGGGTTTTTCCAGTTATTTTCTCATCGTCTGGGATTTTGTCAACTTTGCCCGCCAAAATGGGATTCCCTGCGGTGCCAGGGGCAGCGCATGCGGAACGGTCGTCGGGTATTGCCTGGAACTGAGTAACGTCGATCCGTTGAAATATGAATTGTATTTTGAGCGTTTCATGGACCCCGAGCGAAACGATATGCCCGATATCGATATGGACATGTGCCAGACAAATCGTCCGCGAGTTATCGATTATGTCCGCCGGAAATACGGGCATGTCGCGCAGATTGTAACGTTTAATACGATGGCGGCTCGGGCGGCGATCCGGGACGTCGGGCGAGTGATGGATATTCCTTTGTCCCAGGTGGACCAGATTGCCAAGAAGGTTCCCTTTGGCGCGAAGGTTACGCTTCAGGACGCGCTGGACACCGAACCTGATTTAAAGAAGCTCGTCGCGGAAAATCCTCAGATTAAAGATTTGATGGACGTGGCCCTTCGGCTGGAAGGGCTGGCGAGAAATTCCAGCGTTCACGCCGCCGGCGTCGTGATTGCCGATGTCGCACTGGAGGAACTGGTTCCACTTTGCAAAAGCGGGGACGATATTCTGACCCAGTACGAAGGGACGATTGTTGAAAAAGTCGGCTTGCTCAAGATGGATTTTTTGGGTCTGCGGACCCTTAGCACATTGCAGCGGACGGTGGACCTTATCGAGCAGCAGTGCGGGAAGAAAATCGATTTTGAGAATGTTCCTCTGGAGGATCCGAAGGTATTTGAGATTTTCTATAGTGGGCGAACCAAGGGGATATTCCAGTTTGAATCGGACGGGATGCGCGATTTGCTGATGCGGATGAAACCGGACCGGTTGGCCGATTTGATCGCCGCCAATGCGCTGTATCGGCCGGGACCGATGGTTCTGATCGACGATTATATTCAGCGAAAACACGGAACGACCTGGCAAGCTCCACACGAAATCGTCAAGGAAGTCCTCAAAGACACGCATGGCATTATGGTCTACCAGGAACAGGTCATGCGGCTGTGCAATCAGTTGGGCAATATTCCGATGGGCCGGTCGTATAAGCTCATCAAGGCAATCGGCAAGAAGAACGAGGAGATCATTTCCGCCGAGCGCGACGCATTCCTGGCAGGATGCCGGGAAAACGGGGTGGCGAAGGACAAAGCGGAAGAACTGTTTGATTTGATCAAGCGGTTCGCCGGGTACGGTTTTAATAAATCGCATTCCACCCGCTACGCTATGATTGCCTATGAAACGGCGTATTTAAAGGCGTATTATCCGCTGCAATTTATGGCCGCGTTGCTGACGTTTGAAATGGGCGATACCGATAAAATTGTCGAATACATCGATGAAGCCCGGAAGATGGGTATCGACGTTCAGGCACCGGATATCAATGCCTCCGGAGTGGATTTTACCGTGGTGTACGAAAAGGACAAGGGATTGATTCGGTTCGGTCTGGCCGCCGTCAAGGGGGTGGGATCCAAGGCGGTGGAAGCGATCGTGCAGGCCCGCCAGGCCGGTGGACCGTTTAAATCGCTCTTTGATTTTTGCAGGCGGGTGGACCTGAAAAATTTGAATCGTGGGACAATCGAATCGCTGATCAAGTGCGGGGCGTTTGATTCGACCGGCGCGAAGCGAAAAGCCATGGTCGATGGATTGGATCGTGCCCTGGAATTTGCCTCCGGATTGCAGCGTGACGCCAATGCCGGACAGATGAGCTTTTTTGACAATTTTGAAAAGCAGGCCGATGTGGTCGATGAAAAGCTCGGTAGCGAGGAATGGCCGGAGTCCGATCTTTTGAGCTTTGAAAAGCAAACGCTGGGTTTTTACGTAACGTCGCATCCGCTGGCCCAGCAGGCGGCGCTGCTTTCGAGTTACGCGACGGCCGACACCCGCAAACTCGGCGAGCTGGACGACGGGCATGAAATCGTGATCGGCGGATTGATCGAAAAAGTCCGCACCGTCGTGGTCAAAGGCAGAAACGGCAACGGACCGGCCAAGATGGCCATCGCCACGCTGGAAGATCTGAAAGGAAAAACGGAAATCGTGATTTTCCCTGATCAGTATGGGCAAGTGCAGGACCTGATTCAGCCGGACCGATTGGTGTTTGTCCGGGGCAGAGTGGACCGTCGGCGCGAGGTGCCTTCGGTTCGGGCGTCGGAAGTCTACGCGATGGAAAAAGGTCCGCAGCATTTGACGAGCGATTGTGAAATTAAACTCACCGCCATTGGCTTGGGCACTGATACGATGGACAAATTTCATGCGATCTGTAAAAAGTATCCGGGTCAAAGCAAGATTCTCTTTAACATCCGCACGAGCGAAGGCCATATCGTCGTCGTCCGGGCCGGAGATCACATCCGCATTTCGCCGAGCGGGGAATTTTTATCCGATGTGGAAATTCTCCTTGGGCCGGGTCACATACACCTCCTCGCTGGTTCCTTAACCAACGGGGGCAAACCGAGCAATGGGGGCCAGCGATTCTGGCGGGCGAAGAACGGCCAAACGGCCGACGGCGCGGCGAGGTAAGAGAATTAAATATCCAATATCCGACACTCAACACCCAACATCCAAGAAAAAAATGTCGGACTCCGAAACTACTCGTCTACTCGACTACTAGTCTACTTCTTAAACGTCGGCAGGTAATCCTTATTCTTTTTAAACATGGCGTCTACCATTTTTTTGATCTCGGCCAGGGACAGGACGGCGGCGGTCAACGGGTCGTAGGCGATGGCCTGGAAGACAAGTTGTTTGTCGCCGGTGAGGCACCCTTCGACGGCCATTTCTTCGACGGCGACGCTGATGTTATTCAGGGCGGCGCACTGCGGGGGCAAGGCGCCGACGTAAATGGGGTTAAACCCGCTTTTATCCGCATAAACCGGGACTTCGACACAGGCTCCGTACGGGAGATTTGTGATCAGGTTGGTGTTGGGGACGTTGCCGTTGAATTTAAACGGCTGACCGCCGAGCCAGGCGTTGATGATGGATGCGGCGTATTCGTGTCCTCGTTTCAGGTCCAGCGGTTCGGTGCTTGTGATCCACTTTTCTGCCTCCTTACGCCAGGTTTTTTTTCTGTCTTCATAATATTTGACGATGTAGGCGTATTCGCCCGGGTTCCAGCCGGTGCCGGTGATGCAGTATTTCTTGATCAGGTCCGGTCGTTTGCGGAACCACCAGTTGTATTCGGAATTGTGGCCGCTGGATTCGGTGACGTAGTAGCCGAGGTGCAGGAACATTTCGTTTCGGACCTGCTCTCCGTTATAGATTTTTTTATTGGTTTCGACGGCCTTTCGGATTAGGGGAATAGCGTCTTTGCGATTCCGGTCGTATTTGATATACCAGGCTTGGTGGTTAATTCCAGCACAGACGTAATCGATTTCTTCCATGGGGGCCCCGATCCATGTGGCAAGCATTTCCGCGGTGCCCTGGACGCTGTGACACAGGCCGGTGACGCGGACGTTGTTTTTTTGCTGCATGGCTCGGCAGAGCATGGCCATAGGATTGGTATAGTTCAGCAAAATCGCGTTGGGGGCGTATTTTTCAATGTCGCGGCAGATATCGAGCATGACGGGGATCGTCCGCAAGGCTCGGAAGATGCCGGAGGGTCCGCGGGTATCGCCGACGCAGGTATCGACCCCGAATTGTTTGGGAATCAGAATATCATGCCGCCAGACATCCACGTCGCCGGCGAGGATGGTGCACAAAACGGCATCAGCCCCTTTGAGAGCTTCCTTGCGGTCCTTGGTAACGATGATTTTGGCCGGATAGTTTCCTTCCCGGACGATTCGTTCCACGGATCGTTTGGCAAAATTGAGTCGTTCATCGTTAATATCCATCAACGTGAGAGTGGATCCTTCGAGCGAGGGAAACGTCAGCAGGTCCTTGACCAGCGTTCGGGTAAATCCGAAGCTACCTGCACCGATGAACGTAATTTTCGGCATATTTTTTCCTTTCCTGACAACGTTACATTTAAACGTTGGTAAATATCCTTACCAGATGTTTATATAGGTCAAAAATGATATCATATCGTTTTGGAATTGAAAAGGAAAATTGCGATTATGAGGATCAATAGATATCTAACTGGACGTTGGCGGGAGGAAGGCGGTTATCACGAGGTGCTCGTGATAGCCCTTCCGCTGATTTTAAGCACAGGGTCGTGGTCCGTTCAGCATTTTGTGGACCGGATGTTTTTGACGTGGTATTCACCGGAGGCGATTGCGGCTTCGATGCCGGCGGGGCTGCTGAATTTTACCGTGATGAGTCTGTTTATCGGGACGGCGAGTTATGTCGGCACGTTTGTCGCGCAATACTACGGGGCCCGGCGGTATGAAAAAGTCGGTCCGGCGATCTGGCAGGGCATTTATGTTGCGATGCTGGGAGCGGTGGTGGCGGCGGCGTGTATTCCGTTCGCGGGTGTTTTTTTTCGATGGATCGGTCACGGGGGCCTGGTTGAGGAATACGAGACGATTTTTTTCCAGGTGCTTTGCCTGGGGGCGGGTCCGGTGATTGCGTCGTCGGCCATGTCGGGATTTTTTTCAGGGTTGGGAAAAACGTGGGTAGTGATGTGGGTAAATATTTTTGCCACGCTGGTCACCCTGGTCGGAGATTATCTGCTGGTGTTCGGTCACGGAGGGTTTCCGCGGCTGGGAATTATGGGTGCCGGGATCGCCACGGTACTATCGGCATTTTTTTCTTTTTCCGTTTACCTGATTTTATTTTACCGCCGATCGTACAACGAAAAGTATCATCTTTTGAAGGGCTGGCGGTTTGATCGGGCAATGTTCGGTCGGCTTTTATATTTCGGATTTCCCAACGGAGTCCAATTTTTCCTGGACGTTGCCGGGTTTACAGCGTTTCTCTTTTTTATCGGCCGGTTGGGAACGACCAGTCTGGCCGCGACCAACATCGCCTTTAATATCAATACGCTGGCGTTTATGCCCATGTTGGGGTTTGGGATCGCGACGTCCATACTGGTCGGTCAAAACCTGGGGGCCAATCGACCGGGGGTAGCGGAAAAAAGCGTTTATTCCTGTTTTCATATCACGTTTGCATATATGGCGATGGTGGCCCTTTTGTTTGCCGTGGTTCCTGATCTTTTCATTGACCCTTTTGCCGCGCAGGCCCAGGCCAAGGATTTCGCTCAGATTCGCCAGACCACGATAGTGTTGCTTCGGTTTGTAGCCGTTTATTCGATTTTCGATACCTTGAACATTATTTTTGCCTCAGCGTTACGCGGCGCGGGCGATACGCGATATGTCATGATCATGATTGTATTTATTTCCTCGCTGGTGCTGGTGGCGCCGAGTTACATTGCGATGATCGTTTTGAAGAAGGGCATTTATACCGGCTGGACGATTGCCTCGGCGTATGTGATCATCCTGGGATTTTCGTTTCTGTTTCGTTTTCTGGGCGGGAAATGGAAGTCGATGCGGGTCATTGAGGAATCGGCGCCATCTTTCCCCTCGACCATCCCGGAAACTCCGACGATGGAGATTCATTAGGGACAAATAAGGCAAACGAGTTCGTCGAGGGTTCGCGGGGCGGGAGTGCCGATCAGATTGGCCGATTGAAGGATTTTGGCGTGCTGGAGGAAATACTCCATGACCTGGGGGCCATGCTCGGTTTCCTCTTCGATAGGGGACAGGTTTAATTCTTTCAACCATCGCTCGATCCGGGATTCAAAGAGGGAGCATGATCTTATGGCCACGCCGTGAGATAATTCAAAGCTTTCCAAATCGGCAAGGTTTGCCATGATCGTAACGGGAGGATGTTTGACCTCGGCCAACCTGGAAAGATTTAGAAACGCATTACGGGCATCGGCGCAATTTTTATACCAGAGGATCATGCCGTCCCGGCTGTTTAACCGAGGAAGGTCGAGTAACGTCAACTCTCCGGAGGAACATCGTTCGTAGGCTTGAATTTTACAGGCCTGGGAAAAAGAATCATTTTCCACCATCAGGCGAAGCTCTTCCGGGTTAAGAGAAAATTCCTGATGGGTGGATGTTTTTAAAAGAAAGTCACGAGTCATCCTGGTTCTCTTCGCCGCTCCTGGATGTTCCCGCCCGCGAAAGTCAGCAGGAAGAGCAGTCCGACGGCGGGAATTGAACAGGGGATACCTAACAGTCCCGATATCGTCTTGGTGATAGTGGCTCCCTGGGGCGGCACGGTTTGATTATCCTCCGTTTGGGTTGCGGCCAGGTCGAGGGGAAAATCGATTTTGACATTTTCATTTTCAATCGTAACGTCCGCGGTAACTTCCGGCAGATCGGATTGAATGATTTTTAAGGTATAGTTTCCGGACGACGCGGCCACGGGAATGGCAAAACCTCCGGAGCTGGAAGTTACCGCGTAATATTCCCCGTGATCGGGCATAACCGCGACCCCCGCCAGACCTTCGCCCGGATCGTAGAGATTATTCGCGTTGGTATCCCGATAGGCCACGCCGGTGATAAAGACGGTCTGGGTGCCGATCAGTCCGAAATCCTGGGTGATGACAAGCGGGCCGACGGCGGTGTGGGGATCGCTTTCGGAGGTGATTCCGATTCCGATTTCACGAAATTGTGTGTGTCCATCCGGGTCCAGGTCCAGGAGATTTTTTCGATGCCCCAAATCGTCCACGCCCCAGTCAATCAGGAAAGCGGCCTGGGCGTAGAAGGAGGAATAGGAGTATGCAAAGACGTTTTCGCCACCAAGGTAATAATCGTAACCGGCGTTGTGCAATCGGTCGGAAAGGGTGGAGCCATCGGAACTGCTGTGGTCCTGAAAATCATGCGTAGCCATATCCTGGCTATGATATCTGGCGGAGTCGATTAATTGCGGATTAAAGGCCAGGGGAGGTTTTTCGGCGTAAGAAGAGAATTTTTCCGTTAATTCATTGCTGTCGATCTTGTAGAGTTTCAGCCCGTTCTGAATTTTCGGGTCATCGCTGGCGAGGATAAATTTGCATTCGCCGGCAGGATTGGCCCGAGCCCGGTTGACCAGTTCCAACATGTACTGCTCCTGGTCGGTGGGTTCGCCGTGGGAATATTGCGTGGAAGGAACCGTCTTGGCGGAATCGGGAACCGCGAGTTTGGGAATCGAAGTACGCCGGATGACCGTCGCGGAGTGTGCGGTCATTGTGGGCAGAAGATAAAACAAAGAACCTGTCAATAAGATAAAACTAAAACGATACCCAACCATAAAGGATATTATATCAAATTGTTTCTTTTTTTGAAAGGGCTGATTTGAACAAAATCAGACACTTTTCAGGAGTGAGGCTTTGGATGACAAGGGTTTTTCTGGGGTTGGTTAAACCCGATTGGACGGTAATTTGTTGTTTCGGGAGGTTTAGGAGCTTGGAAAGGAACTCGACAAGGGCGAGATTGGCTTTTTCTTTTCGGGAGTGGTACCCACGGCTGTCTGTTTCTGGCTCAATCACGAAAAAACGCACAAAATTTATGTTTCATAACGGTTTCAATATCAAAACCTTATAGAAATTTTTAAAAAATCTTTCAAAAAGTTTGGTTGCGCGAAGGCGAGAAATTACGTCTTTATAATAAAGGGATAGTGTTTTTCTCAAAAGGATAAAAGTGCAATGTTGTCCATGTTTTTAAAAGAAAGCAAAACGATGAAAAGCAAGCTGTTCATTATCGGATTAATGCTTACATGCTCATTTAATTCCCAGCCAGTATTTGCAGAAACAACGGTTGAAAATTCAACATTGCAAAAAGTGTTTAAGTCCATGACGCCGTCTATTAATGACCTCGGTTTATCGGCTACCTTTGTTCGTACAGAATATCCGGCTCAAAGTCTAAAAAATCTATCTGCCGACACGAAACTTAGTCCTGATCAAACAATAATAAATGACGTGTTGGTTAATAACCAGGGAATAAAGGAATCTGTCCGTGCTTCACGAAAGGCCACGGGATTATTAAAAGAAGGCACCTTTCATCTTTCATGCAATGAAAATGGAAGCCGAAGCTATGATAGTAAAAATAAGATAGGCGTAACCTCAAGAAACTCCGCAAAGAATATAAATTACTTGTCTCATATTCTTAGTCCGGACATTGGGACGGTAAAAAGCCGGTTTATCTCCCGTGGAAAACCAGCTTTTTTGCAAAAATTAAAAACCGCCACAATTTTGGAAGAAACCAACCAGGATGATTCCATCAAACTCGAAGGGGAATACAAAAATTCAGATCCTGAACGGTATTTTGAGGTTACCGTTACGCCAAAATACAACTATTCCATTACGAATATAGTTGAATATGACAAGAACAAACGTATTTTGACTGTTATTGTTTCGGACAATTTCAGATCGATTAAAAACGATTCCTCAGAAATATGGTTACCCCAAACTATTCTCCAAAAGAAATATGTATACGACGATTATCGAGGGAACACCATGCAAATGAGCAAATTGGATATCCTTGATCCAAAGTTTATTCGGGTAGAACCATCTGATTTTGTTTTAGCCTTTCCGTCCGGTGCCAAGGTGATACAAGACAATACGCTGGGGATTAACTTTGGAGAAGTGCAAAAAATGCAGGAAACCGCAACATTACAAGCGATTAGCGAGATGGCGACCAAAACTCCTTTATCCGATGATAAAGGACAAGAGCTTATCGCACGAACTCAGAAAAAATACAAACAGGAGAGTTCTACGACTCAAAACCCAAAAACAAATACATCGCAAAAAGAAAAGTTCTTCACCCAAAACGAACGAGAGATTGCCCGAACCCTTGAAATGCCGGTATCGACCTTACGTTATGTTTTAACACGAGTGATTTGTGGATTGCTGATTATTGTTCTTGGTGGTATTGGTTTTCGCGTTTATCGAAAAAAGATGCAATTTAAAAAAACAAGAACGTCTGGGGAAGTTGAATACGTAAAGGAGGTGTGAAGAAAAACAAAAAATAAAATTGTCGTGCGAAGAAACACAATTGGAGTCGTTTTTTTTAAGAGGAGCTATACAATGAAATTTAAAAAAGGTTATTTGGCTTGTATCGGTTTTTTGTTTTTGTTTTCCTGGGTAAATCAATCAAACGCCTACACAGCCCAGGAGATTGTTGATTCCGTCATTGACGAACTTGATAATGTTGCCGATTATCAAGCTACGGTGGATGCAGATTTCTCTATCGCGGTTATTGACGATATGTCCGGCGGAACGATCAAATGGAAACGAAATAGTGGGACATGGAAAACAAGTATTCTGGGGGGATCGCCATATACATATAATAAGTCAATTTGCGATGGCACCGGATATAATATTTATGACAATTCCAGTGATCCAAATTCCTTTTATTATGTATCCGTAAGTGGCCAGGCCCCTTTTATCCGTGGACAAACTGCCGCTGATATGTTCAATATGGAGAAGATTCTCGGCGTCGAAACCTGGTCGAGAGATAATGATACCGTTACCGTCAATAATGTTTCCTGCTATCACGTGTATACGTCAAAATCGAGCGATAATTATGAAGTATGGATCGATGAAGCGACAAGAACAAAAGTTATTCGTTCAAAATGGATAGCGGGTGGAGATGATCCACACTCTTGGGTGCTTGATTATAGCGATTACACCGATGTAGAAAATACGGCACAATTTCCGGGGACAATCGTTGCAACACGTTACGACGACAGCGCGGAAGAATATTCCATTACTTGGACGTTTAGCGATATCAACATAAACGAATCTTTGGCGGATTCGATTTTTCAAATCCAAACACCATAATTTCCATAAACACATTTAAAAGTGAGGTTAAAATGATTACAGTGAAAAAAAACTTAGGACGAAAATGTGTCCTTTCTTTGGCCATGTTTGTTGTTTTATTGATCATAAGCTTATCTGGGAGTTGTCAGCAACCCCAACGGCCTCAGCCAATTACTCCTACGTGTTACCATCATATGGTTCAGAACGTTATATGGTGTCGAGGTATAGATTGCAATGGACACTATTATTTTTATCAACTTACACGCAATCAGTGTGAATATTGTGGATATCCTTATTAATAATTAAGGGTGTAGTTTCCATTTTACGTTGAAAATTTGAAAAACAGACCCCTTCTCTTTAGGATGTAACTTTCTGAAACAATGGAGGTTACAGGCCCAAAGGAAAGGAGTCCGAAATGATTGTACCAC
>JBAZZQ010000009.1:0-84436 GCA_041658725.1 Phycisphaerae bacterium
CACATCCTCCGTTTGCGGACGGCGGTCAAATCCGGTCGATGGGAAAACTTTTGGTCGCATTACCTTTGCCTCAAAGATTCTGCATAAGGACTACGTAAAATGAAAACTACACCCTTTTTATAGATAAGATATTTCTTGTCCTGTCCATTATTTTTACTCGTTCGTCAATCCGCCAGCCGACGAGCCAGAGGATTCCTCTTTCGTCCGCGAGCACAATGGCGGGGCGGGCGGACCAGCCGGCTTTGACGTCGGTTAGGAAATCGCCGACCTTTTTGCTGCCCGGCGCTCCCAGCGGCCAAAAGCGTTCGCCCTCCCGGGCATGGCGGACCTTCAATTCACCTTCGATTTTGTCCGCGTCGATCCATTCCTGGAATTTATTTTTTGTCCGGCAGAAATCTTTAAAGGCCTGCTCATCAAACTTCCGTAGCACGGTGGAAAAATCAAATCGGTTGAATCTGTAAATCTGGCCGACCTGTAAAATTTTTTCTTCTTCGGATTCTTTAGTTGCTTTGGGCCCGAGAATCAGCCAGCCGTATTCCACCCTTGCCTGTATCCCTTGTGGTAATTCCATTTTTGTCGATAACGTTACCACTTCCCGCAAGTGGCGGGCGGTAATCCGGCTCATTCGGGCTTCCATCGCCAGAAGCATCTGACGAATTGTCTCGCAGGCCAAAATCTCCGGCAGTGTTTTGATTCGCCACTGCTCGATGCGGATTTCATTTCCATCTTTTTGGCTCGCCGCCAAAATCATTTTTGCCTGCTCCACCAAAATGGTTTCGATCTGACCCGCCTGCCGGCCAAGCTCCAAGAGATGCTCACGAAACGAAGGATTAACCTCTTGGATCACCGGCAGCAGTTTGTGGCGAATCACATTCCGGGTCGTGTATAACAGTTCGTTGGTGTGATCCTTTCGCCAGTCCAGCCCGCAACCGCGCAAAAAATCTTCCAGTTCCGATTTTGAAACCGCCAGTAATGGCCGAATGATGATAATGTTACTGTCGGGCCGCAATGGACGGCTTAGCGGTATGCCGCGTAACCCATGAAAACTGCTGCCACGGAGCAGGTTGAAAATAATCGTCTCGCATTGATCGTCCCGATGATGCGCGAGGGCCAGTTTGTTGGCGCCGAACTGACAGGCCGCCTCTTCAAAAAACTCGTACCGTACCTTCCGAGCCGTTTCTTCGAGCGTTCCGCCCCCTTTCTCATGAATCGCTTGAATATCTTTTTGTCCGACATAGCAAGGCAAATGAAGTTGCCGGCAGAGATTTTCGACAAATTCCATATCGGTATCACTAGCCTCGCCGCGAAGCTGGTGATTCAAATGGCAGACGGAAAGCTTAAAATTTAAAGATGTTTTAAGCCGATCCAAAATAACAAGAAGGGCCACAGAATCCGCCCCGCCGGAGACCCCAGCGAGCACATGGTCTCCAGGTTCAATGATCCGACCGGAAGTAATAAACTCTCGAATTTTCGTTTCCATCATTTTAGTTCGATACTGAGAATAACCGCAAAGACCGCAAAGGACGCAAAGTTAAAGATATATAAAAGAATTCCCTTTGCGAACTTTGCGGTCTTTGCGGTTTAAAATTCTTTATACCGCCCGCGGCGATTCAGCCATGCCGATCAGATCGGCCAGGCGATTTACTTTGTGTCTCCGGCAATAATCTTCCAGACCCGCGAGGATTTCCACCGGGGCGTTGGGATTGACGTACATTACCGTGCCCAGGGCGATGGCGGTGGCTCCGGCCAGGATCAGTTCCAACGCGTCGGGCCAGAACTGGATACCGCCGATCCCGATGATTGGAATTCCATTGGCCTTGGCAACTTCGTTATAGACCCGCCAGACGCAATAAACCGCCACCGGCTTAATCGCCGGTCCGCTCAGGCCGCCCACACCGCGCGGTAAAATCGGGCGGCGAGTTTCCACGTCGATGGCCATTCCGCGAAGGGTGTTGATCAGACTCAAAATGTCCGCCCCGCCCGCTACGGCCGCGCGGGCTAATTCCGTGATGTCCGTAACATTCGGAGTGAGTTTTACGATCAGTTTGTGTTTTTTGACCACCTTGCGGACTTCGGACACCAGCTTTTCGGCTTGTTTCGGTTCCACCCCAAATTCGAGTCCACCGCAGGCGACGTTCGGGCAGGAAATGTTTAATTCCAAAGCGGCGATCGACGGTTGAGCGTCCAGTTGCTCTGCCACCGCCTTGTATTCTTCGATCGTTTTACCGGCAACGTTCACAAAAATAGGAATTTTCAATCGCGCCGTCTGCGGTAATTTTTCCTTGATGAATTTTTCCAGCCCCACATTCGCCAAGCCAATGCTGTTGAGCAATCCCGCCCTGGTTTCCACCAATCGCGGCGGGGGATTACCATCCCGCGGCTCGAGCGTGATCGACTTGGTGGTAAAGGCCCCGAGTTTGGTTAGATCGACATACGGCAGATATTCCAATCCATAGCCGCAAATTCCCGAGGCGGTCAGGATCGGATTTTTCATTTTGATCCCGGCCAAATTCACCGACAGATCGATGTTTGGTATTATTGAGCTCACTTTGATGTACGGCACTGAGGAACGAGATTGCTTCGTCGCTGCGCTCCTCGCAATGACGGGTTCTGTTACATTTTTTTTTACTTTTTGGCTGCTCATTCTTTGTCCCAGTATACATCGTTGGCGTCAAACACCGGACCGTCACGGCAGACGAGTTTATACTCCCAGCCTTTGGCGTTACCAGATTTTATCTTCGTCGCGCATCCTTGGCACGCGCCAATTCCGCAGCCCATCATTTCTTCCAGACTCACCTGACATGGCAGATGATGCTCGCCGGCAATAGCGGCGGTCCGGGCCATCATTCGCCACGGTCCGCAGGTATAGATGACACTTTCCTGCTCGCCATCGTTTTTTTTCAAATATTGTTCCAGAAGTTCCGTCGCGAGGCCCCGATGTCCTTCCGAACCATCGTCGGTCGAAATTTGAATCGTCATTCGCGGATCGGCCAGGTGTTGAAAAATCGCGGGCAAACCTTTTACATTTTTGATGTTTTTTCCAATCGCGAAATCGGCATGAAGCGGAAGTTTGTCGCTGGTATTGGCTCCGACGAAAAGATGGACGGATGAAATTCCTTCACTAAGTAAAAGTAATTGTCTGGATAAAAATAACAGGGGCGGCAATCCCACTCCGCCCGCCACCATCAGGGCACATTTTTTTTTCTTCGGCAGATAAAAAGAATTTCCACCCAACGGGCCCAGAATCGTCAACGTTTGACCCACATTCAGGTCTGATAATCTTTTACTGCCTGGACCTAATATCTTATAAAGAAAAGTGATTGGTGTTTGTTTTCCTGTATTTTCACATAGGCCGACACTATATGGACGGGCCAGAAGCGGCTGGCGGGTCATAAAATCATTTGAGGACGATAAATTCTTTATCTGCAAGACACTATGATCATTTTTAGCCTCAACAATCTTGAGTTTTTCCTTGTCCAATTGCTCGGTGAGATCGAACTTGAAAAATTGACCTGGACGGCATATAACATCTTGACCTATCTGTACTTGTATCAAATAATTTCCCTGAAGGCCATGCCGGCGTAGGGGAAAATTCTCTACAATAGTCGCTCGAAACATTTTTTTTTGTATTTTTATTTCTGGCATCACTTTTAATTTATATTAATTGAGTTAAGCTTTTGTTTTATGCCAAAAAAACTTCCGAATCGATGTAGCACCGACTCGGAAGTGCGCCACGGCTGAAAACAGCCAATCTTTTGCCTTTTTTTAAACGGACCAAATGACTATAGCCCTCTTTCCTGGCTTTGTCAAGACCAGTGAATCCACGATTCTAATTCATACACCCTCCCTCACGGTCGCGTCTCTTTTTTCAAATACTCTACAAATTAGGATAAAATGTCATATAATGGGAGTCAATGCAAATTAGGAGTTAAAATTCATGGAAAACTTTTGCCTCTGCCGAACGTGTCCGTTGGAAGGAGACATTCCTTGCCTGGTTCGGAATCTTGTGGATAGCTACCGGGCGATTCCCTCGACCCATTATATGGACCGCCGATATCTTCCCAGCCGGTCGGAAGCAGTCGAGATCATCAACCTTATGTTGCCGATCCTTTTTCCGGGATATCATGGCCGGCAGGATTTGACCTTCAACAACGTCACCTTTTACGTAGGAGAGTTGTTGAACGAACTTTCCAGCAAGCTTTGCTCACAAATCTGGCGATCCATCGCTTATAGCCAGACGTTGCAGGAAAAAATCGTGGACGAACATGAAAGTCAAAAGCTGGCTCAGGAGAAAGTGCTGACGTTCATGAATCGCGTTATCGCCCTGCGGGAAATTCTGGCCGGGGATATTCAAGCCGCCTATGACGGCGATCCCGCCGCGATCAATACCGACGAAGTCATGCTGGCCTATCCGGGATTGCTCTCCATTGCCATTTTTCGGATCGCCCATGAGTTGTATGAATTGCACGTGCCCCTGATTCCCCGGATCATGACCGAGTATGCCCATTCGACTACCGGAATCGATATCCACCCTGGCGCCAAGATCGGCCGCAACTTTTTTATCGATCACGGGACGGGTGTGGTGATTGGAGAAACCACCGAGATCGGCGATAACGTTAAGATTTACCAGGGTGTTACGCTGGGGGCATTGAGTTTTCCGAAGGACGAGCGAGGCCGGCTGATCCGTGGGACCAAACGGCATCCGACGATTGAAAATAACGTGACCATTTACGCCAATGCCACGATTCTGGGAGGCACGACCGTCATCGGGCAAGGATCAATCATCGGTGGAAACGTCTTTATCACTGCCTCCGTGCCGCCGGGATGCCGAGTGACGCTCAAGGCTCCGGAATTAAAATATCGGAATCATGCCGCCAAGGGCAAAAAGGGCGGGGATAATTTTCAAGAGAAGCAGGAAGAAGAAAAATCGTAAAGCTATTTTACATTGAAACATTAGGCTGCCAGATGAACAAGCTGGACAGCGAACTGGTGGCGGGATTATTGGCCAAATCTGATTATCAACCCACGAGCGACCCAGCCGAGGCCCAGGTGGCTATATTAAATACCTGCTCCGTTCGGGATCATGCCGAGCAAAAAGCCCTGAGTCGATTGGGGCATTTTGACCATTTACGCCGGACCAGCGGGAAGCCTGAAATTATCGCGATCATGGGTTGTTTCGCCCAGCGGTCGCCGGAATATATTCTCCAGCGCGTTCCCTTTGTCGATGTGCTTTGCGGACCGAGTCAGATTCATCAATTGCCCGAACTAATTACGACGACCAGGCGGGATCGTGAAAAATCCAAAAAGATTCATACGAAACGGGCGGTGACGGATTTTCGCCAGATTCGAAGCGGAAAAGCGTCTCCCGCGGATGATTTGGAAAACCTGGACCTTTGCCGGCCTGTGGAAGAAACGCAATTTCAGCGGTTCGTGCGGGTTCAACGAGGTTGCGACAAATTTTGTTCCTACTGTGTGGTTCCGTTTGTTCGCGGACCGGAATCCTCTCGACCCGTAGACCATATTCTCGAAGAGGTTCGCCGGATCGATCAGACGGGATGTAAAGAAATCACTCTGATCGGACAAACGATCAGTTCCTACCGTTTTGTGTCCGACGGCCAGACGGTGGATTTGCCGGAACTGCTCTATCGGGTCCATCAAGCTTGTTCCATTCCCCGAATTCGTTTTATCACCTCCTACCCCGCTGATTTTTCCCTCAATATTTTCAAGGCCATAGCGGAACTTCGGAGAATCTGTCCGTATCTGCACCTGCCGGCTCAGCACGGGTCGAACCGCGTGTTGCAGTTGATGAACCGCAAGTACGCGGTGGAAACCTACCTGGAAATTCTTGAGCAGGGACGAAGGATCGTTCCTGGTTTAAGCGTGGCGGGAGATTTTATCGTCGGATTTCCCACGGAAACCGATCAGGATCACAACCATTCGATTACCCTGCTGGAAAATGTGCGATACAAAAATTGTTTCATTTTTAAATATTCCGTTCGCCCGGGAACCTTGGCGGAAAAACGATTTACCGACGACGTTTCCGATGAGATAAAATCCCGCCGGCACCGCCAAATGCTCGAAGTCCAGGACCGGATTTCACGGGAAGATAATCAATCGCTGGTCGGAAAAACCGTCGATGTCCTGGTGGAGGGGATATCCAAAAAGAATCGGTCGAATCAGGAAAACGTAAAGCAACTGGTCGGACGGACGGTGGAAGATAAAATCGTCATTTTCGAGGGTCCTGAAACATTAAAAGGCGAAATAGAACGGGTGAAAATCACCGCCGTCTCCTCGTTGACCTTATTCGCAGAACGATGCAATGGCAGAAACTAGTTATGCACGGCGGCGTTGCTGACCGCTTGTGTCGTCGCACCGATGGGTTGGGTGGGTGGTATTTTTTTGGCCGAGACTTCACGGCGAAGGGCTTCCAGGGCGGCGGACAATTGACGATCTATGGTGAGCGGTTTGGGTTGGGGAATTTTTGCCGCCAGGGTACTGGCCGCGGTGGTGGTGAGCTTGCCCCAAAGCACGTCGGCCTGGCGCCGCGTTTCTTCAATTTTCATCTGCTCACGGATTGTCAGAGGAATCGCCACGTCGGGATCGACCCCCCAGACCTTGGCGTCGGGGCGTCGGTGAATATTTCGCCCGTTGGGTAGATAATAATAGGCGGTGGTGATTTTAATTTCCCCCAAATCCTTTCCCAGCGAAATCAAACTTTGAACGCTCCCCTTGCCGTAGGTTCGGACCCCGATGATCTTGGCTCGATGATGATCTTTCAGGGCGCCTGCGACAATTTCCGCGGCGCTGGCGGTATATTCATTGACCAGAACGACCATAGGAAGGGGCTTATAGACATTCTCGCCCCCCGCCTTCCACACCGATTCCTGTTGATAGCGTCCTTTCGTGGACACGATGACTCCGCTGCTGAGGAATCGGCTGGCGACTTCGACCCCACTTTCCAGAAGTCCACCCGGATCGGTTCGCAGGTCCAGAACGAGGGCTTGCACGTCCTGCCCTAAAAGCTCGCGGTAGGCCTGGTCAAGCTCGTCGGTGGTGTGGGTCAGAAAACTGGTAATCCGAACATATCCAATCCGAGCTTTCGGATCGATCAGGTAATCCCAGGTTCCGCTGGGTTTGCGGACGAATCCTTTTACGCTGTAAACATGAACAGATTCGCGAGTCAGAGTAATCACTTCGAGCTTTCCGGTAATTTCATGCCGGACTTCCACCGTTACTTTGGTGTCCACCGGTCCGGAAAGCCTTTTCGCCGCCTCCTCCATCGTCATATTTTTCGTGGAGACCCCTTCGATCCTGAGAATCTGATCGCCCGCCATAATTCCGGCCTTAAACGCCGGAGAATCTTCGAGCGGACTGAGCACGGTCAGGAACCCCGGACGATCATCGAGAAAAATCCCGATCCCCTGGATCGTTCCGCTCGTCTGCTGATCGAAACTCATCACCTGATCGGGCGGGATATATTTACTGTACGGATCGAGCTGCTGGACCATTCCACCAATGGCTCCGCGCATCAAATTTTCATCGCCCACCGAATCCACGTAACTGCGGTGAATCTGGGCGCGAATTTCCGCCAGGGGGCCAAAGACCTTGTAAAAATCCCGCTGCTGTTGAACCGTGTCCGGCCATTTCCAAAAAAGCAGAAGCAACAGAACGACCGCTAAAATCCATACTAAATTACGTTTGGGCATAAATTCATTTACCTATTTTTTTCGTAAGTGGCCTATTGGGGGTGGCATGGGCAATTCCGATTGCCCGTGTCCTTGTCATAATGAGGACACGCGCAAGAAGACTTGCCCATACCACCCATAACCGAACCCTTGCTTTTTTCTTATTCTAAAATTGACTTTTTATCGACATACTATTGTAATCATAAGCAGGTGAACGTAAAAGGATATTTGAAATTGCACAATGATCAAAACAGATTTTCATTTACATACGAATATGTCCACGGATTCCTCGGCGACCATCGAGCTGATGGTCCAGCGGGCGATTGACCTGGGACTTACCGAAATCGCGTTTACCGATCATGACGATCATAATCCCGCCGACGAGGGAGCGGGGATGTACGATCCGGTCAAGGCCTACCAGGCAAGCCTGTCCGCCCGGCAACGATTTGGAGGCACAATCGCCATCCGCCACGGAGTGGAAATAGGCGAACCTCATCTTTTTGCCAAAGAAAATCAAGCCCTCTACCAATTGCCCTTGGACATTATCATCGGGTCCGTCCATTGCATAGGTCCTTATGGTGTGCATTCCGACTTATTTGATCATAAAACCCCGGCGGAAGGAATTAGCGAGTATTTCCGGTTGACGCTCGATATGGCCAAATTCGCCGACATGGACGTTCTAGGCCATCTGGACTATTTCGACCGCTATACCGCCCTGCGAAATATTCCTCCGTATAATCCAAACGAGTACGAAGATCAAATATCGGCCATTCTGGAGGTTATTATCTCCCGCAACATCGCCCTTGAGATCAATACCTCCGGATTGCGATCAGCCAATCCCAGGCCGTTTCCCCATCCCGACGTGCTGAAGTGGCATCACAGGATGGGTGGTCGGCTGATTTGTATCGGAAGCGACGCCCATCGACCGGAACAGATCGCTTATGGTTTCGAACAGACGGAGGATATTCTTCGCGATATCGGTTTTTGTGAATATCATGTTTTTCGGGCAAGAAAACCTCATTGCGCACCAATAAAAAATGATTAAATCCTAAATCCTAATGTCTATGCGAAGAATCCAAGGTATGCCTCTTTTTACACATTAGTCATTAGGTTTTAGTCATTTCCACCAATTACCCTTTAACCAGGGCCTTGGCATTTTTCATGATGTCTTTCGGACTCAGTCCGCAGTATTCGAGCAATTCTTCCGGTGTATAACCGGATTTTGGAATTCGTGAAACCACCATCGACCAGACCTTGATATTTCCTACGGCAGCCGACATTTCCGCCACATTCGAGGCCAATCCACCGATGTAATTGTCTTCGAGGGTCAAAATCTTTCTGCCGGATTTTTCCGCCGCTTTGATGATCGGATCGGGGTTCAGCGGGAAGCTGTAGGCGTCGATCAGACCGGCCTTGATGCCTTCCTGCTTTAACTGCCCGAGGATGATGTCCCGAGCGACGTGGACCATGTATCCGGTGGCGACGATCAAAAGGTCCGAACCTTCCGCCAGCTGCTTCGATCCACCGACTTCAAATTTCTCGTCCGTTTTGTAAATCAGACTCATGTCAGGCCGCATGGTGCGGATGTAGCACATGCCCCGGAAATCCGCTGCCAGTTGGACGCACTGATAAGCACAAATGCCGTCGCTGGGGTTGAAAATCACCATCATGGGTTTTCCGTTTTCGTAGGCCCCGGACAGTCCCCGGAAAAAGGCCATATCCACCAAGCCCATCTGACTCGGACCGTCCGCCGCCAGGGTGATCCCAATGTGCGAACCGGCCAATTTGACATTGGCTCGGGAATTCATCGCCATTTCGATTTGATCGCAGGCTCGAATGAAGAATTTTCCGAACGTTGATCCGAACGGAATAAATCCGCCCGAAGAATTGGCCGACAGACCCGCCGCTACGGAAACAACATTCTGTTCGGCGATTTTACCTTCTACAAATCGCTCCGGAAACGCCTTGTTCAGGTAATCCGCGTGAGTCGAATTGCTCACATCGCCATCGATGGCCATAATCCGGTCATCGAGTTTCGCCAATTCACGCAAGGCCAAACCGTATGCCCGGCGGGTGGCGATTTTTTTCTTGCTCTGCCAGCTTTTCAGGAACCCGTCGCCCTCAAGGAGCTTATCAAAATCCGGGGCTTGGAGTTTTCCCTTTGGTGTTGCGAATTTGAATGTATCTGCCGCCGGCTTGGTCGGTCGAAAATCGGAAACATCGACCTTGGCCGGGATATTCAGAACTTTTCGCTGATTGTCCAGGTCGGCAAAGGCTTTTTCCAGCTTGTCCGCGGGCAGCGGTTTGCCGTGATTGGTGTGGGCCTTGAGATCGTCCACACCCCAGCCTTTTTTCGTTAACGCTAAAATTATGTATGGTTTTTCCGTATTGCCCGTCCGTGCCAAAGCTTCGACCAGCTCTTCGACGTTATGACCGTCAACGCATTTGACTTCCCAGTTGTACGCACGGAATTTCTCCGCCAGCACTTGCTGCGACTGCTGATTGGAAACGTAATCCGCCTGGCCCTGACCGTTGCAGTTGATGATCGTGCAAAGATTGACGATCTTATGATCGACGATGAAATCGGCGGCCTCCCAGATTTGTCCCTCCCGACTTTCGCCGTCTCCCAGGATCACATAAACATTCTTGCGAATCTTCGCCTTCCGGGCCGCCAACGCCAGTCCCGCCGCCACCGAAAGTCCCTGACCCAGCGATCCGGTCGCCGCATCGAAGAATGGGAATCCTTCCCCGGGATTCGGATGCCCATCCAGAACGCTGTGCATTTGACGCAGCGTATCCAATTCGGAAATCGCAAGCGGCCGGGCGTCCTTCGGAGTTTTACCGACCACCCCGCCCAGGTCCGCATAGGCGGCATAAACGATCGGCACCGAGTGGCCTTCGGAAAGGACCAGCCGGTCATTATTCTTGTTCCACGGATTTTGCGGATCCCATCGCATTTGATTATACATCAGGACCGTAACGATATGAGCCAGGCTCAGGGACGAACTCGGATGTCCCGACCCCGAGGCGGTGGTCATCTTCACGGATAGCTTTCCCAATTCAATCGCACGATCATTGACTAATTCATATAAATTTTTCACGGTTAAACTCCTGCTTCTCGACCTTCGTCGAAAGAAATTAAAACTTGTCCCCGAGTTTCATCGGGGAACCATTACGCTGAAAATATACCGAAACCAGTCCTTACAGACAAGATGTAGCTGAAAATTTTTTTGCGTTTCTCTTGAAAAACTGATTGTCCCCGATCCAACGGTAGGGCGCGGACTCTTTTTCTGGACTTTTACGCGGCGATAATATAAGTTGGATGTAAATTCAAGGGAAACCTTTACATAAAAAAGGCTCGTACAATGGCAGATGTCTTGGAAGCGAATAAACTGAAACAGGCGATGGAAACCCTGGCCCAGGGGATTGCGGACGGTTTATTGAATTCGTCTTATCCGCTGGCGGTGGTGGGAATTCGATCTCGAGGGGATATCCTGGGACACCGACTGATCGAGCTTATCGAAGCCCGCGGGGTAAAAGTGTCCAAACAAGGTGTGTTGGATATCACTCTGTACCGCGACGATCTGGACCAAGTTGGAGGCCAGGCGCGGGTCCGGGCGACCCAGATTGATTTCGATATCAGCGATTATGTGATTATTTTAGTGGATGACGTGCTCTTTACGGGCAGAACGGTTCGGGCGGCGCTGGATGCCCTGATCGACCTGGGTAGACCCAGGGCGATCAAACTGGCCGTCCTGGTGGACCGCGGCGGAAGGGAGCTGCCTATTCAGCCGGATTTTGTCGGACTGAAACTGCCCCACACCGATAAACACGTTCAGGTCAGATTTGTGGAAACCGATGGTGTTGATAAAATTATCGTGAAAGAGTAATTATGGTAGAAATGACAAAAGAGTCCGGGCCGGCGAATTTTGTCTGGCAGCGAAAACATTTATTGGGATTGGAGGAGCTTTCGCGGCAGGAAATCCTCCATATTTTAGATATGGCCGAGACGTTTAAAGAGGTCTCGACCCGGAGCATCAAAAAGGTTCCCGCCCTTCGCGGAAGGGTGGTGGTGAATTTATTCTTTGAAGATTCCACGAGGACGCGGGTCAGTTTTTCTCTGGCGGCCAGTCGGCTTTCGGCGGACGTAATTGAATTTTCCGCCAAGGTTTCCAGTATCTCCAAAGGTGAAACGCTGATCGATACCGCCCGGAACATCGAAGCCATGGGTGTGGATGTGATCGTGCTCCGCCACTCGGCCCCTGGCGCTCCGCATTATCTGTCCCGCTGTGTGGACGTCCCGATCGTCAACGCCGGCGACGGGGCCCATGAACACCCGACCCAGGCACTTTTGGATATGTTCACCATCCGCGAGATTAAAGGAAAAATCGAAGGTCTCAAAGTGGCCATCGTGGGAGATATCGTCCACAGCCGCGTCGCCAGAAGCAATATCTGGGGATTAACCAAACTCGGAGCCAAAGTGATCCTGGTGGGACCGACCACGCTGGTCCCCAAGGCCATCGCGAAAATGGGGGTCGAGATCAGTCACGACCTTGACGCAGTGCTTCCGGAAGTAGACGTCATCAATATGCTGCGCGTTCAGCGCGAGCGGATCGCGTCCAATGTGTTTCCTTCTGTCGAGGAATATACGCGTCTTTTTGGATTGAACAGCCAGCGCATGGTCCGGGCCAAGAAGGATATCCTGGTCATGCACCCCGGTCCGATCAATCGTGGGATCGAACTGACGACCGACGTCGCGGATGGCAAGAATTCCGCCATTCTGAGGCAGGTCTCTAACGGTCTGGCGGTCCGAATGGCGGTTTTGTTTCTGGTCAACCAAGCCTATCGGACCGGAAGTGAATAAGGGCGCTATTTTTGGGGACGAACAATGAATACCTCTCGCGGTCGATTTGTTATTGCGATTTTTTTAATTATGACCTTGAGCCTGGTCGAAGGCTGTTCCAGAACCCGGGTGATGCTTGAAGGGCAGGATACGGTCTCCTTGCCGCAGAGGAAAATTCAGATCACCGCGACATTGCGTCAACGAAATATTTTCCTAAAGGATATAGAAACCCAACCCATTGAATTTCGACTTGTCTCCGGGCCTGAAACAGTCAAATTGCATTCGCTCAAAAAGGGAATGACCGACGATGAAGGAGTGGCGAGGGCCGAGCTTTTCCTTCCGGCAACGGGCCTATTTGAAGTGGAAACGACTTTTCATGGGAGCAAACGCTTTTTCCCTGACAAAGACAATATCACCATACTGGTCCTCGATCCCCAAAAACCGGTACTGGTTCTCGATGTGGATAACACCCTGACAAACAAAAACTGGCTGCACGTCAATCCTTTCCCGATACCTTATGATCGAGACACGGTTAGAGTGGTGAACGGCTTATCCCGCCGTTATGCGATTGTCTATCTTTCCGCCAGGCCGCAACCGTTGCATACCCTGACGGAAAAATGGCTGAAAAAATACGGCTTTCCCAATGGACCGATCATTCTGTGGTATCCATCGAAGCTGACCTGGTTAAAGCCGTCGCATTTTAAAGAAGACCAATTACTAGCCCTTCGCCGATCCGGTGTCAACCTGGTCGCCGGTATCGGCAATACCGAGAGCGATATAAAAGTCTACCGAAAAGCCGGCATGGACCCCATCATGCTGGGTAAACAATCCAAAGACACCGTCTGTGCCCTTAACTGGGCCCAAATCGAAACGATCCTCGCAGATTTCGACGCTAAAGAGCCGCGCCCATGAGGAAGCGGTTACTGAGCCGCCGGTCTGGCCACCAGGTTCGAAATGGCTGATCCCTGGTTCAAGAAACCAAAGGGATCAAACGAATTCTGCTGATTCTGGTTGCTACTGCCTCCACTCTGCTTTGCCTGACGGTTCATGTACTCTACCCCGCTGACGTTATAATTCACACTGGCACCTGCCCGAATGTAAATATTTCGGCTAATCCAATCTTCAGCCCGCGTATCCCACGTGTAAGGAACCCATAGTATATCTCCGGCTGCCAGAGCGATATTCGCGTCTTTCCCGTTCTGGATACGATCCAGGTTCAGTTTGACATGGACATCACGCCCATCCGGCATCCGACGAATTAACGTGCCTTCGTGCGGGAAGATGTCGGTTCGTAACCCGCCCGATGCCGCCAGAGCCTGCAGAACCGTCAGTTGAGCTCCAGGAGGATAGGATTGCGACCGAGGCGCATTTACCAGACCACCGACAAAAACGATGTTAGGTGTGGCCGCCTGGACAGTGATGATATCTCCATTTTCCAAAGGGGCTATGGAAAGTGCAGTCTTGAGGTCTTGCGGATTATAAATATTCAGCGAAACTTCTTCCGAACCACGGATACGCTTCAAAGTAACATTACCGGATGCCAAATCCGACGCTCCACCCGCTCCGACAATCGCATGAAGCAAATCGCGCTCCGACCGGCGAAGTGGAATCAAGCCCGGTGTGGCCACCGCCCCTGTGACCAGCACATTGGTGGTCTGGGGTCTCGGCACATCGACATAGACGGCCAGATCGCGGTATATTTTTGGAATATAAGCCTTGCGGATCGCCATATCGACATCCTGAAGTTCCAACCCGGCAAGCTTGATGTTTCCCACCAAGGGCAATGTGATCTCTCCGTTTCGATCTACGCGGACCAGAATGGGCGGAGAAAGAGTTGCCTGTTCCAGGGCGGTTATCAGCGTGATGGAAAGCACATCCGATACTCCCACCCGATAGGGGCCCAGACTTCTTTCAATCTTCGCCGTTTCCATGACCCGATTGGCCGCGGGCTGGGTTGTGGCAAGGGTTGTCTTACGAGCGTCTTCCTGCATCCGTTGAAATTCAGTCTGGCTAATTCGATGATCCGAACAACCTGCCCCGCTTAAACACAATAAAATTCCTAAAACTAACTTGCCGCCGATACTGTTAACCGCACGTTTGAACCAGTTTGAAATCACAGCGATATTCATGGTTTTTTTCTCCATAGCAACCGGAATTTAAAAACATCATAAAATAAGTCTTACTTCCCACATATCGGATAGGAGGGCATAGACTCTTTTGCTTTTTTTCCTTGACGTACGACCAAAGCTATGTAATACTTACCGAGTGTGTGCCAAAGGTTTATAGGCCGACACTATTTTTATGGAGAATAATAATGAGGCGAAAGCTGCTGACTTTGCTGATAACCCTGACCACGGGCATGTTTGTAATCCCTTTTGGCACCTGTGCCGGCAGCGCGGTTAATGGTGTTATTCAGTCCTTCAAGCCTTGCGATGTTCTCAACTGCCAAAACCCGACTTATTTTGACCCCTGTATGTTCATCAATTGCAACCGAACCGGAAGGATCGTAGACAATACAACAGGCGTATGAGGCCTTACGGGATTAGGATTTCGATATTCCATTTTATCGGACTTTAGCCAGAGCTGGAAAGGAAAGCATTATGAAATACTTTGCTGTAATAGTAATCTTGGGAGTTGGACTCACGTCACTCCTATTAAACGGCTGCACCGCTCTTGATCTTGTAAAAAATCAAGGCAGTCTTTGTCTGTTGATCAACTGTGAATCGGTGGGTATCGTCGATGCTGCCGGACAACATAATTCCCTGGCTCCGAGCAGTCCGAATTATGGCGATGACCCAACCTGCACACTTCCTGGCATGTGCGGCCCGAGCATTTACTATCCATATAGCACGGCTACCACCACGACGACAACACAGTAAACGAAAGGTTAAAAACACAATCCCAAAGGGGCAGGTTTCATCGGACCTGCCTTTTTTTTCAGTCCGATGTAGACGCATTGCATGCGTCTCCTTCTATGTGCAACCTGTAGCCTGCAGTCCGCAGGCGGTTTTGCTCCGGATAAATTTTTGAACCAGTTCGGCGAACTGTTTTCCCCGTTCCTGATAATTTTCAAACATATCCCAACTGGCACATCCGGGCGAGAGCAGGACCACCTGTCCGGGCTTTGCCAGTTCGCAGGAATCTTGCACTGCCTGGGCGAAAGAACCCGTCGACTTGGCTTGACCACCGTTTTTTTCAATCGCTTCGGCCAAACCCGCTCCGGTCTGCCCCAGACAAAATGTCATGACGCAGCGTTGGGCTAGTTCCCTGGCAAATCCGGTTAAGTCCGTGCCCTTATCATATCCCCCGGCAATCGCCAGGATCGTTCCCTCTTTAAATGCTTTTATCGCCACGATCCCGGATTCCGGGGTCGTTGACTTTGAATCATTAAGCCATCGAACGTTGCTCCATTCTCCCACCAGTTCAAGCCGGTCGGGAAGTCCTTTATATCCGCGTAATCCTTCTGCGATCGTCGCAGCGCTTAACCCGATCGCCAAGCATACCGCCGCCGCCCCTGCCGCGTTATACAGGTTGTGCCCACCCGGAACACATAACTCATTGTCGCTGATCAACTTTTCCCAAAAACCTGTGTCGTCGCGACGATATTCCAGATTGATGTGCCCGTCATCGCCGTTCAGCAGCCTGACTTTCAAATTTTCGCCTCCGCCAACCCCGAATTCCCATTGTCGGACATGGCTGGGCGCTAATTCCCGGATCTTTTGGGAGTTTTCGTCGTCCTGGCAGGTAATTAAATAATCGCCCGGCTGCTGAAACCGCGTTAAGTTGCCTTTTGCGTCTATATATTTTTCCAGTGTTCCATGCCGGTCGAGATGATTGGGATGAATGTTAGTAATCAATCCGATATGAGGGCTATACTCAATTCCCGCCAAGTCCTCCAGTTGAAAGCTCGACAATTCCAGAATGACCAGATCATTAGGTCCGATGGACGACAAGTCCTCCAGGAGTGATTTACCTATGTTCCCTCCGCACCAGTATTTACGATATCCCAGGTAGGCTAGTTCGGAGGTTGGGGTAACGGACAGAATCATATCGATCATGGCAGTCGTCGTTGATTTACCGACCGTTCCAGTAACTGCCGCCACTCTTCCTCGGCAGCGGTCGAGAAAAAGATTCATCTCGCAGGCAAAAGGAATATTGTTCTGGGTCGCCAGTTTCAAGTAGCGAGAATCTTTCGGCACGGCGGGGCTGATTATGATCAAATCCGCTTCCGTAAAGTCAGATTCAAGGTGACCACCTAGATGAAAGACGGCGGGAATGTTTTGAATTTGATTTAATGCTTGTTGAAGTTTTTCGGCAGGAGCAACATCCGTGACGGTGATGATCGCACCCTGAGAGTACAGGTATTTGACCACAGCGATCTGGCCGCCGAAATGGCCCAGACCCATGACCGTTACTTTTTTTCCCGCAAAATAATCAGGTGGAAACGACATCATCAGCATCAGCTCCCTTCTAAAGTCTTTACGCGACCCCTCCAGTCGGTGCTGTATGTTTTCGCTGCTGATCCAATATATAAAAACGCTTACTTACGTGCGCGTCTCTAATAGTTTATGAAACTAATCAACCACCTAAAACGGCTCGGATTTGCTCTTTCATGTCAATAACGGCTTGCTCAACGGCCTTTTCCCAGGTCGGACAGTCCTTGTACTTGTCCAACTCATAAGCGTAGATAATGCTTCGGGTTGCCGTCACGATGGCCCCTGTTCCGTCATTTTTGAAGCAGGCCTTGGCCGCCTCCGCCGTCCCGCCCTGGGTTCCATAGCCCGGGACCAGGAACAAATTGTTCGGCATGATTTCCCGGAGTCGTTTGGCAGCGACAGGATCGGTTCCACCGACCACCGCGCCAACGCAACTGTAACCGCTGTTTCCCATCACATGAGGCTCGGAGGAGATTTTCGCGATCAATTCTGCCACATGCTCATAAAGCTTCTTTCCATTCGCCCCGACGAAATCCTGAATTTCCACCGCTTCCGGATTACTCGACCGGCAGACGACAAAAACACCTTTGCCCTGCTCGGCCGCGACGTTGAGAAACGGTCTTAACGCTTCGATTCCAAAATACGGGTTGACCGTAACCGCGTCCGGAGCCAGCAGGTCTTCCATGTTGGTAAATTCCGGATTGGCCAGGTGAGCTCTGGCGTAAACCTCGTTGGTCGCCGGGATATCCCCGCGCTTGATGTCGCCGATGATCTCCAGACCCAGGTCGTCGGCTTCTTCCACCAGGCTATAATAAGCCTCAATGCCTTCCCAGAAATATTTTTCAAAAAAGGCGATATTCAATTTTACCGCCGCCACGTGAGGAGCGACGATCCGAAGCACCTTGGTCGCAAAATCAAAAATCGCGTCGATGGAGGATTCCGTATCCAACTCATCGTTCAGTTCCTTGTTTTCGCGAATAGACAAAGGCAGGCGGCTATATTGAGGATCCAGACCCACGGCAATAGGCGAGCCTTTTGCTTTGATCCCCTCTAATAATCTGTCGGCAAAATTACTGGACACTTATTTTACCCTCTTAAAAGTATTTTTTCTCATCATCCAAGACCGTCACCAAGATCGGCTATTAACACATAGCTGAAGCTGAAACTATAACTGTTTGTAATTCTCTATGCAAGGCCATTTAACTGGTTTATAGAAAAAATTTTATAAAACTTTCTCCTTAACCCTCGTCTGAATTGGACCGATAATTTTTTTATGATCCAGGAGGCAATGACATTAACGCGCATCGGTCAGGTGATCAGCATTTGCGGTGATCAGGCCCAGGTGGCGCTGGATGACAGTTTCATTGAAACGGCGGGGCAGGACAGGCAAGGTCAGTTGGCCAGCTTTGCGGTTATTCCCATTGGTGAAACCCGCGTGGTTGGGCTTATCACGGCCATTAGCGCCGAGGAGAAAGACGCTCCGGTCCGGATGAGTGTTCATCTAATCGGTCAGATAATCGAGAACCACTTCTCACGCGGAGTTCAGCAATATCCGATGATCGGCGATCCCCTGGGGCTGATCAGTCAGGAGGATCTGCAGCTCATTCTTGATATGCCCAGGCAAAACGAGCAGGAATTTTCGTCGTCCTTTCCGCTCGGACGGTTTGCCTTGAACAGTCAGTATAAAGTTTATCTTAACGGCAGACAATTTTTCAGCAAACACGTGGCGATACTGGGTAATAGCGGGTCAGGTAAAAGCTGCACGGTGACCAAAATCATCAGCGAATCCATCAAACACCCCAACACCCAAATGATCCTTTTCGACGTTCACGGCGAATATCGAAGAGCCTTCTCCGATGACAACAATCAACTGTTGCCGAACGTGACCTATCTGAACGAAAACGATCTCGTCGTCCCCTACTGGCTGCTGCGTTATCAGGAACTCGACACGCTTTTTGTCGACCGGTCCGACCGGCGGATCATCCCGAATCAGACGTCGTTTCTCAAAGAGGCGCTCCTCAAACTGAAAAGATCCGCCGCCAAGAATCTCGATCTATTGGTGAACTATAACATCGACACCCCGATTTATTTTTCGCTCGCACAGTTGAAACTCTATGCCGAGAACATGAACCAGTCCCGATTTGTGCTCAACACGAATCGCTACGCCTTTGTCCGCTCGGCCCTGCGGAATTTAACCCTGGACGAGCAGGAACAAATCCTTCTGACCCAAAAAGCACAGTTTAACCAGGGTAATCCCGAGGGTGAAGTTCCCCATGCGTTGTACTTTCAAAGCCTGACCGGGTTGATTGACCTGTTTGATCATAAACTGAACGATCATCGGTATGACTTTTTACTTCGCCCCATCGAGCACGCGAGAAAATCCCCGCTCTTTTGCCAACTTTTCCCGCAAGTGAAGGAAGACCAATCCGACTGGTCGGGAATGATCGTCTCTATCCTGAAACTGCTGACGGGCCAACTCGAGCAGAGGCGGAATCTCACCATCGTCGATCTGAGCGGTATTCCGTTTGATATCATCGATCTGACCGTGGGACTGCTCTCCAGATTGATTTTTGATTTTAACTTTTATACCCAATCCACCTTCCGCCGACCGATTGTTTTGATCTTCGAGGAAGCCCACAATTACATTCCCTCCGACACGAGCAAGCAGAGTTTCGCCCGGGTCGCCATTGAACGGATCGCCAAGGAAGGGCGAAAATACGGGGTCAGCGCCATCATCGTTTCCCAGCGGCCCAGCGAGGTCTCACATACCGTTTTAAGTCAGTGCAATAACATGATCGTCCTGCGGCTGAACAATCCTGAGGATCAGAATTACATTACCAAGGTGATTTCCGACCAGTTTGCCAATTTGATCGGCATGCTGCCGATTTTAAGTCCCGGAGAAGGATTCGTTATCGGAGACTGTGTTCCTCTGCCTTTGCGGACATTGATCGCGCTTCCCGACCGTCGGCCGGCCAGTGGAAACGTCGATTTCATCGAAGCCTGGCGAAATCCGCAACCCGCCGATCAGCTCAACTACACCATCAACCGCTGGATCAAACAGGAACGGCCGCAAAATTAAAAAAGCGGTCAGCGATCAGCTTTCAGCGAACAGCAAATACTTGCAATTTGTCTTTTTCCTTTGATATAATTGCCTTGTCATGGGAATAAAACCGGAAGAATGGCTGAAGCAGGCAGTTTTTGATATCGAGACCGCCGAATATATGTTTAACGGCGGACGATATTTCTATGCGGTCTTTATGTGTCATTTGGCCATTGAAAAGTCCCTGAAAGGAATTTTTCAAAAACGGCTGGCGGAAGTGCCTCCGAAAGTACACAACCTTGTTTACCTGCTTAATCGAATTGGTTTACAGCTACCTGAAACTATGGGCAGATTTCTAATCAAACTAAATGAGGCAAGTGTGGCCACCCGATATCCGGAGGATTTGGAAAAGCTGAAGAGTGATTTTACGCAATCCACAACGAAAGACATTCTTGCGAAATCGAAAGAATTTTTGGAATGGATAAAAAAGCAGTAGTAAAAATTCTGTCGCAGTTTCGAGCTATCCTTAAAGCCAAGGGCATCAGGATTTCCAAGCTGATTCTCTTTGGTTCCTACGCCGCTGGAAACGATCGGGAAGGAAGCGATATCGACGTCGTGGTTATTTCCAGAGATTTTATCGGAAAAAATTATTGGGAAAGAATTGAAATTCTTTCCGACGCTATTTATGAAATTTTCCAACCCATCGAAGCCATTGCCATGACACCGGATGAATGGAAAGAAGGCAACTCACCGATTATTGAATTTGCCAAAAATGGTGAAATTGTGGAATCGTAATGCCCGTTGATATTTTTCCGGTCGCTTCATCTCTCTTCTTCCCCCATCACCGCCAGGATTTTCTTATCCAATCGCAACAGAAACAAAACTTTCTCCGGACCGGTTTTTCCGGAATATAATTTGCTCACTTTATCGACATTGACCGCGACGCCTCGGGGTTTGACCGTAACCGGGCCGATTTGGCTTTCCCGGAAATACCGTCGGACCTTGTCTTCGTGGTAGGGCATGATTTCCTCGACCCGAAACGCTCTGGCGAGGGGATGGGCGATGAATCTGTCCGACGTCAGAACGATCTGGCCGGGAGCGAGAAATTTCAGCCCGAGTTCCGCCGCCAGTTGTCCCAGCAATCGCAGCCGGGAAACGGCGGGGTCGGGATCGTATAAATAGGCCCCGATTTCGCCGATGTTAAACGCCACCGGCATCTCGTCGGTGATCGCGCAGGCGGAAGGAAGCGATGTGGCCTTTAATTTCACATCCGCGAATTTCCCCGTCCATAATAAAAGCTGCCGGCATTGACCTTTGTAACTGATAAGCTCGATTTCACCTTCCCAGGGCAATTCCGAATATTCCGTGGCGGGGGAGAGCTTGATCGCACCATTGGGAACTTCCTTTAACAGGCGATCTATGAATTCCTTGCCCGGTGAAAGCTCCTCTATCTTGACCGTGCGGATATGGTCATTTTTTCTCCGGTCCGGATCGAAATGAAAAATTCCACCCGTAAACTTGACGGTGTTTAAATCCGCACAAAGAAGCGTAACGTTCTGCCGCCGCTGGTAGACTTGCAGATTCAAATCCGCTATATGAATCCGCTCGGGCGACAGATCAATTCCCGTCACCTTCCCCACTGCCGCCAAGGCGAGGGTGTCCCCGCCGATCCCGCAGCATAAATCCAGAATATCCTCACCCGCATGGAACAATTTAACCCGTCCCGCCTTGTAGTCGGCGATGATTTCACCGCTGGCCTGCTCGTAACCCTTGCGATCAAAAAACATCAAGTCCGCCCGGGAAAATTTCGCTCGTGCCCGGTGACGCAGTTCCACCAGTTCCAGAACCGCCCGCGACTGGTCCAAAGTGCAGTGTTTGCGAAGTTTCGCCACATCGCTTGGTTTGGCCGGATCAAGCCCCCCCGCCAACTCCAGGGCCGCCGTACCGCGGGGACTGGTTAGAAAGTTTAAAATTTCTTCTGTAAAAGTTTGCTTACTCATAATTTCCAATGATATAAAAGCACATAACCACCGCAAAAATCACGATCATCGCCGGCATCGCGCATCCCCCCGCCGGAGTGGGTAAAGACGAATCCGTTTCAGCTTTGACCGATATTTGAATTGTTTGGGAAATCCCCATCGCCCCGCCGGCGTCGAAGGCTTTGGCGGTAATGGTGTAATTATCCGCCGGAGCATCGGTCCAGGTAAAGTTGAACGGCGGGTTCGTTACGGAGGCCAGCAGGGTTGCCCCCTGATAAAATTCAACTTTCGTGATTTGATCGTCCACATCCCAGGCGTTGACGGCGCAGGAGATTTCCTCGCCCGTGAAAAAGATCGCCGAATCTCCAGGCCTGAGAATTCTTATCGTTGGAGGATCGTTGGCGGGATTAACCGTAACGCAGACCGCACCGGTGGCGGTCTTGACCCCGTCGGTCAACGTATATGTAAAATTGTCCAAGCCGTTAAAGTCCCGGGCGGGAGTGTATCTTATCGTGCCGTTGTCGTTCACGCTCGTGGAGCCGTGCTCGGCGGGAGAGGCAGCAGTTATCCCAATCGCGTCCCCATCCGGATCTGAATCGTTGGCAAGAACGGAAATATCAATGGATGTATCCTCATTAGTGATGGCGCTGTCGTCTACCGTGTGAGGCAGATTATCCGGAACGGTAGCGTAAGCAAGAAAATTCCCAGCCGATCCGCCGAAACTGATGTGTGGTTTTCCGCTGCGATCCAGGACCAGACGATACGTGCCTTCCCGCACCGCCGCATCGCCGATCAGCTCCTTGTGCCAACCTGAACTATCCTTCCATGCGTACATCAGTTTCATGTTCGTTACGTCAAGATAACACATTTGGGGATTGTCGTTCTTATCAAGAATCATGGCGGTGTTCCACCCGACGTCGGCCGACCCGCTGTCCACGATTTCCATGTGCCATCCGGACGCGTCTTTGCTTGCGAATTTCAACTGCTTATTTGTTTCGTCGTAATAACTGATCCGCGGAAAACCGGCGATATTAAAGACCAGGGAACTGAATTTACCGACAGCCAGGCCTCCCGTTCCATCGACCACCTCCGCATGCCAGCCGCCAAAATCCTTCCATGCGAACTTTAAACCTTTATTCGTCACGTCATAATAACTAATCCCGGGATTGCCCTGGTTGTCGAAGGCGAGCGACGAGTACGTTCCCACGTCCCACCCCGGACCATCCACGGTCTCGGCGTCCCAGGTCGAAGCTCCCAGGTAAATGAACTTGAGACTTTGATTGGTGGCGTCATAATAGCTGATCCCGATTACTCCATAGCGGCTGATCGCCAGCGAAGTATAAGAGCCCACGTTCAACCCGGTCCCGTCCAGAATGATCCGCGACCAGTTGACGCCATTTCCATAAGCGTACTTTAAATCTTTATTCACGGCGTCGTAATAACTGATCCGAGGCTGATCGCTGCTATCGACAGCCAGAGAGCTGTACTCACCGCTTTCGCTTCCCGTGTTTTCCACCGATGCGATATGCCAGCCGGTAGAATCCTTGCGGGCATATTTAAGTGTTTTGTCGGCGGGATCGTAGTAACTGATGCAAGGATATCCGGTCGTGCCGACCGCGATTGACGTATGCGCCCCTGTTCCCAACGTGGGGCCAACCGTTTCCACGGTCCAGCTTGCCCCCCAGGCGGACTCTGCCAGATAAAAAAGGTAAACCAAAATCCATAAAAGTCTTTTAATGTGTCGCAATCCCTTTTTTGCTCGCGTTGGAAAGCGGTCCAGGCAGCCCGACCGGTAAGGGTGGGTATTTTTTTTCCTCTGAAACCGTCTTAGCCGGTTGAAACATCTCGAACCATTCATGGAAATCTCGGGAAAGCACTCCGGCGTCCATCAGTTCCGCCAGACTGTTTTGGCAAGAGCACAGAGATTTGACCCCAGGCAGAAACTCAAAGAGAGTTTCGAGAATCATCGGCATCTGGTCCGTCGTCTCATTGGCCCGCCAGCTCTGGTCTGTAAGGGCGGGGTTGTTAAATAAATTTCCAGCCTCGTAAGGACGGTGAATGCTTCCGGTTTCCGCGAAATCGTGAATGAAACAGATACCGGCGTAGCACATTTGCAATTCCCTTGCCAAAAACACCTCCGGGGCCAGACTGTGTCCGAGCAAATCCGCTCCCCACAGGGCATATTTTCGCACTTCCGCCCGCGTTTCCCGGCGCGGTCCTTCGCTGCAAAGATAAGTTCCCGTTTCATCATACTTGAGTTTAAGTTGACTAAGTGTGTCGGCCAGGACTGAGCGGAGGGTCGGGCAGAAGACGGGCCATTGCCGAAGGTCCATGATCGCCCCATGCTCGAAAAATGTTCCCATACGGTGGGTCTCATCGATTAAATCATCTGCCAGGACAAATTGCCCGATCCGGTAATTGTGGGAAACCGCCCGCGCTCCGCTCCAGGATACAATATGGGTAACGCCCAGTTCTTTGAGGGTAAAGATATTAGCGCGAGGATTGGCGAAGCTGCTGGGAACGGGAGCCGTACCGTCGGAATGGCGAAGCAGCAGATAGTATCGTCCCCGGGAATGCTCACAGAGATAAACCGGCTGGGAAACTCCAAAGGGGGTCTTGCGCGCGCCGAGCCTTGTGCCGATCAGTTTGCCTTCCGCCAGAAGTTTTTCCGCAAAACCGCCACCGATACAAGCGAGAGAAAAATTGGATGATGTCATTTTTTTTCTCCTAACTGATTACAATAGTTCGCGGGTCGTTCACCGGGGCGTTAGAGAAGAAATCCTTAACGTCCTCTAAATCGATTTCCTGGCACAGGAGGTCGAATATCATGCCCATACTGTCGAGTCGTCGTCTGGCGATGCTTTTTGAGGTCTCCAGACGCAGGGCTTTTTTGACGCGGGCTTCCCAATAGTGATATTCCTGCTGGCGATGCCACCCTTCGATGAGCTGCCGGGTCGATTTTCCCGTCGCATGAGCGGCGCGGACCTGGAAAGTAAAACCGAGCAAGCCGAAATCTTCGAGATTGTCGGCGTCTCCGATAAGAATCGAGTCCGACAGGCTCGGTCGGGTATTTTTTAATTCCGTGATCACTGTAACGATCTTTTTGAGCGTACGAGCGGCGACTAATTTTCCTATCTGTTCGCAGGCCACTTGGGCGCCTCGCTGATAAAGCTCGGTATCCGCGGGTCGGGAAAAAATCTCGGACGGATGCAATTGACCTTTCCTGACCAGATCGATCCATCCGGCGTCATGAAACAAGGCCGAGGCAGACAAAACGTCCCCATCGACTTGATTTTCCGAAAGTGAAGGGTCGCGGGCCAGAAGTTTTGACAATTCCAGAACACGCACGCTATGCTCATAGACCACCTCGGGGGAAATCTTCGCGGACGATCCCCCCGTCGCTCTGCTCCCCGACCATCCGGAGCAAAGATAATTCCTGGCCCGTTCGAGAATAGCTTCGTTGCTCATTTTATACGCACCATCAGCCCGGAACGGCTTACTCAAAAAGAAATTTCACTTGTCGTCAGTTTTGTTAATTCCACAATCTTAACAGAATTTGAACTTTTTTCCAATAAAGAAATAAAGAAGGATACTTTACAATCCACTTGACGAATTATACAAAATGGATATAATGTCCCCTTACGGTTATTTTTCGAGAATCAAACTCAAGTTTGTATGTCGGAAAAGTAATAATTACTTTTAAAAAGAGGAAATACATGAAACTCGATCCAACGACGATGAAAGACTGGCAAATTGCACAGGCGGCGGAAGAAACGATGAAACCCATTGCCCAGATTGCCGAAGAAATGGGATTGAAAAAAGACGAACTTATCCCTATGGGGAAGCAGTTGGCTAAGATCGACTATATGAAAATGCTGGCCCGGATGCCAAATGCCCCGACCGGCAAATATATCGACGTGACCGCCATTACTCCGACCCCGCTGGGCGAGGGTAAAACGACCACGACCATCGGATTAGTGGAAGGTCTTGGCAAGCTCGGTAAGAAAGTAATAGGAGCGATTCGTCAACCTAGCGGCGGCCCGACGTTCAACATCAAAGGTTCCGCTGCCGGCGGCGGGTTGGCCCAGTGCATCCCGCTGACACCGCTTTCCGTTCGCCTGACCGGAGATATCGATTCGATTACCAATGCCCATAATCTGGCTATGGTAGCACTGACGGCACGGATGCAGCATGAGCAAAATTATGACGATGCCCGCCTGGCTCAGAGCGGTCTGAAGCGTTTGGATATCGATCCGAAAAGTGTCGAAATCAAGTGGGCCATCGATTTTTGTGCCCAGGCCCTTCGTAATATTGTCATCGGCAGGGGCGGAAAAATGGATGGGTTTGAAATGGAATCCGGTTTCCAGATCACGGTGTCCAGCGAAGTGATGGCCATCCTGGCCGTCGCCAAAGATCTCAAGGACATGCGAGAGCGCATCGGAAAAATGGTCGTCGCCCACAGCAAGTCGGGCAAGGAAATCACAACCAGCGATCTGGAAGTCGCCGGAGCGATGACGGCCTGGATGGTCGATGCCCTTAATCCGAACCTTCTGCAAACCGTCGAAGGTCAGCCGATCCTCGTCCACGCCGGTCCCTTTGCCAATATCGCCATCGGACAAAGTTCGATTATCGCCGACCGGGTGGCTACCAAATTGAGCGAATATCACGTTACAGAAAGCGGCTTCGCCGCCGATATCGGTTTTGAAAAGTTCTGGAACCTCAAGTGCCGATTCTCCGGACTGGTTCCTAACGCGGTGGTGATCGTAGCCACAATCCGAGCCTTGAAGATGCACGGCGGCGGACCGGCGGTCAAACCCGGTGTCCCGCTGGATAAAGCCTATATGGAAGAAAATCTGGGTCTGCTGGAAAAAGGCTGCGAAAATCTTATCGCACATATCGAGATCGTCAAAAAGAGCGGCGTAAGGCCGGTCGTGTGCATCAACGGTTTCTATACCGACACCAAGGCAGAAATCAACCTGGTGAAAAAAATCGGCGAGGCAAACGGGGCTTTGGTTGCGTTATCCGAACATTGGCTAAAAGGCGGCGAAGGGGCCATAGAACTAGCCGAAACGGTCATGGCCGCCTGCAACGAAAAGAATAATTTCAAATTCCTCTACGAACTGAACACCCCTCTTCGTCAGCGGATCGAACTGATTGCCCGGGAATGTTACGGGGCCAAGGGAGTCACCTACAGCGACGAGGCACTGGCGAAGGCGAAAGCGTTCGAGGCCGACCCGGAATCCGCCAAGCTTGGCACGTGCATGGTTAAGACGCATTTAAGTCTTTCTCATAACCCGGAACTCAAAGGACGGCCAAGGGATTGGGAGCTGCCTATCCGGGATATTCTGGTGTACCGCGGCGCCGGTTTCATCGTGCCCGTGGCCGGCGAAATTAAATTGATGCCCGGAACAGCGTCCAATCCCGCCTTCCGGCACATTGACGTCGATGTAAACTCCGGAAAAGTCCAGGGTCTATTTTGAAAAGGTAGCTTCGCCACCCTCGGCGGAGTCTGTTGGGCTGCTTGAAGGAAAGGATTGTATCTTGCAAAGAATCATAAGCACAGTCGGTATTCTGGTGCTCCTGTCGAGTCTTTCCGTTTTGGGCAGTGGTCCCGATCAATTACCCGCAGAGGAAACGGCCGTTAAAAATGACGTGGATCATTGGGGACTGGGTTTTTCCGATCAGTTCGATGCCTTTAAAAACAAGTTCCGGCAATTTGCCGAAAAAACGGGAGTAAAATCACCGGATTATGTCCTGGGCGTGGAGACGGCCCTTCGGAAAACTTTCCAGAATAAATATTGGTTTAAAGGCCGGATAACAAACGAGGTCGAATTATGCGCGGCAAGAAATGAATCGGAGGCCTTCCAGCTTGCCGTTATTCCCAAAACAGGATTTACCCTTGAGAATGTCGGGATTAGTGTTTCGGATTTGAAAACAACGGACGAAAAATTCCAGATTTCTTCGAGCTGCATCACGCTTTGGCAGGTCGGTTTCGTCCAAACCGTAAAACCTCAGTATCCGACTCGCCACATCGGCGAGTGGCCGGACCCGCTGATCGAGATGAAACCCTTTTCCGTCAAAGGCATCGACCTGGGACTGGTCTGGTGTGAAATCAAGGTCCCCGGCGATACGCCGCCGGGAGATTACCGTGGCACGCTTACCGTTTCCACTTCAAACGCCAAACCCATTGTCTTGACCCTCAATGTCCATGTCTGGAACCTGGCGTTGCCGGATCATATTCCGTTTCCGACCGTCCTGTGGATCGCCGGAAAGATGGGGTCAAAGGAATATCTCGATACCTGCCGCATGTTTTTGGAACATCATCTCTCCCCTCTTTCCGTCGGTCAGACCAACGACCTGGGTCTGCTGGACAAAAACCTGGAATTCTGTCTTAGCCGCGGTTTGAAATATTTTCAGGTCCCGGATGTTTCCAAACCGGAGGCATTCCGACCCTACTACGAGCACCTCAAAAAGAAAGGCTGGCTCGATCAGGCCCTGATCTACGGCGGATTCGACGAACCGCTGGAAAAAACGTTCCGCGAAAAAGTGATTCCGCGCACGGCAATGATCCATAAGGAATTTCCCGGCCTGAAAGTATTTCTGGCCACACAGTTCTATGAAAAGCTGGACCAGGGCACCGATCTCTGGCTGACGGATGTGTCCGCGAACTTTCATTCCTGGCTGAACGCCGGCCGACCGGGGAATCAGCAACTCTGGTGGTATTTTTGCCACATGCCGATCCACGTCGATTTCGAGCGTCCGCTGGTGGATGCTCCTAACATGTTGATCGATAACGACGCAGTGGAACACCGCCTTCCCTATTGGATGGCCGATCACTATGGCGTCCGGGGAATCTTCATCTGGGCGGGCAACAACGGTTGGCCTGACAACATTTCCAACTGGCCCGGCAAACCGCTACGTTTAACGGAAAAAAATATGGACTTCCCGTATGGCGGCATTCATAACGGAAACGGATTTTTGATATATCCCGGCCCACGGCCGAGCATACGGCTTAAGGTTCTCCGCGATGGAATCGAAGACTTCTGGTACTTGACTCGCCTCAAGGAACTGGCCAAGAGCGGTCCATATTCCGCGGAAGCCAAAATTTTACTAAAGGGAATAATGCCGGAGATTTTTGTCGATACGCACTACTACAGCCGCGATCCTAATTCCATTCTTGCCTATCGCAAAAAAATCGGCGATCTACTTGAAAAGGAGCAAATAACCCATGTCCGCCACAATCATTAGCGGTAAACAAATTGCCGAGGAAATCCGTTCGGAACTGAGGCAGGAAATTCAACGGCTTAAATCTCAAGGTATCGTCCCAGGTCTGGGCGTAGTCCTGGTCGGCGAGGACCCCGCCTCGAAATCGTACGTAACGGCGAAGGAAAAAGCATGTGAGGAAATCGGTCTGTTTTCCGACGATAATCACCTGCCAGCCTCCACTTCGCAGCAGGAACTGATCGCTCTGGTCAAAAAAATGAACGCCGACCCGAAGATACACGGCATCCTCGTTCAATTGCCGCTGCCGAAACATCTGGATGAAGCCGAAGTCCTCATGACCATCGATCCGGACAAGGACATCGACGGTTTTCACCCCATCAACGTCGGAAGAATGGTCATTGGCGAAAAAGCGTATTTGCCGTGCACGCCGCACGGTGTGGTTCAAATGCTGGCACGAAGCGGAGTCAAAACCGATGGAGCCCATGTTGTCGTCGTCGGCCGGTCTAACATCGTCGGCAAGCCCGTCGCCAATATGCTCCTTCAGAAAAAGGAAAATGCAAACGCCACCGTCACCATTTGCCACACCCGCACGAAGGATATCGGATATTTTACGCGCCAGGCGGACATCATCATCGCCGCCGCCGGCAGACCCAACACCATCACCGCCGATATGGTCAAGCCCGGTGCGGTAGTAATCGACGTAGGTGTAAATCGCATCGAGGACAAGACCAAAAAGAACGGTTTCCGCCTCGTCGGCGACGTGGATTTTGAAGCTGTGAAGGAAAAAGCCGGCATGATTACTCCCGTCCCCGGCGGAGTAGGTCCGATGACCATTACCATGCTGTTATACAATACCGTCCAGTCCGCCCAACGAGCTGCCCAAAACGCGAAGAAAAGCTGACGGACATAAATAATATTTATTTCGCACCACTCGCGCAATTCCTCCCGGTAATTCGAGTCCTGTAGGATGCGTCTGGACGCATCAATTGTTGATTGAAACCATAAAGGCGCGCCCCTATTTTTCAGATTCGCAGATGGTTAGGTCGGAGCCAAAAACATGGCCACGAAGACAAGACCTTGCCACCCAACCGTGGAAAACACACTCCCTTACGGTCGTGCCTCTTAAAGAGGGGGGCAGAAAAATACGAGGATTAGTTCATTTCTTCTTTTCCTCTTGCTTGACCCGTTTTTCGTATCATCATATAATCAACAGACGCGATAAAAGGATAATTGGTCTATGCAAGTAACAGTGAATGGTGAACGGCGAGAGATGGCGGAGGATTTAACGATTCTTCAATTGCTCTCGCAGGTGAGTCTGGCCAATCGCCGGGTGGCGGTGGAAATTAACCGCGAGCTGGTGACGCGGTCGCTTCATGAAACTCGAAAAATCAATCCGGGCGATGTTATTGAGATCGTCAGCCTGGTTGGAGGGGGGTAAAAATGTCGCAGGTCGATTTACTCGCTGATGATTTTGTTGGGCTTGGAGCTTATAAATTTCGGAGCCGCTTGTTTGTCGGGACAGGGAAATACGCGACCTTTGAACTGATGCAGCAGGCGTTGGCCCAAAGCGGCTGCGAGGTGGTAACGGTGGCGGTCCGGCGCGAACGGCTTTTGGATAAACAAAATCGAAATATTCTTGATTTTCTTGATGTCAAAAAATATAACCTGTTGCCGAATACGGCTGGATGTTTTTCGGCGGAGGATGCGATTCGGGTGGCCCGGCTGGGGCGGGAACTGCTTGAGCTGGATTGGGTCAAGCTTGAAGTTTTGGGGGATACCAAGACACTGTTGCCCGATCCGATTGGGACGTTCGAGGCTACCAAAGTGCTAGTAAAAGAGGGATTCGTCGTTTTGGCTTATACCAATGACGATCCGATCCTCGCGAAGAAACTTGCCGAGGAAGGGGCGGCTGCGGTCATGCCGCTTGGGGCGCCTATCGGGTCGGGGCAGGGGATTTTAAATCCGAATAATATTCGTATTATTCTTGAGCAGGCGAGCGTTCCGATTATTGTCGATGCCGGAGTCGGGACCGCCAGCGACGTTACCGTGGCCATGGAACTTGGGGCTGCGGGGGTTCTGCTCAATACTGGAATCGCTATGGCGAAAGACCCGATCAAAATGGCTCGGGCTATGCGATATGCCGTTGATGCCGGACGGCTGGCGTATCTGGCGGGAAGAATTCCGAAAAAGCTCTATGCCTCGGCCTCCTCGCCGATGGAGGGGCGGATCGATTTGAGCGTGCCAAAATGAATCGACGAACACGAAATAGGATTTATCTTTGGGTCATCTTTTTGGGGCTGGCCAATTTCGTCAGCTACACCGTTGTCTACGGTTATATAGGGGGCGACGCGAAAAACGGCGAAGTCCGCGACGGGCGATATTTCGTTCGCGGGCATTTTATTCATATCCATTTTAACGATAGAGAGCGAGAAACCGAGGTCTCCCGTGGGACCTGGATATATAGCTATCTGCATTCCATTTCAATTTTGCCCACCATGGCCGCCATAATCGTTAGTATGCTGATTTTGGCCCGGCCTCATATTATCGCGACCATGAAGGAGGGATTTATCGGGGGCCAGACTCTGATCACTATTTTTGCCACAGTGGTTATTCTCATCGTTGGTGCGATCACGACCTGGTTTATCCTCGACTTCATTCGTGATTTAATCCATGTCGGAAAATAACATGCATATCCGCGAATGGCTCGGTCCCGAGGGGCCGATTGCCCGGCGTTTGAAAAATTATGAATACCGCCCGCAGCAGATCGACATGGCTGAGGCGGTCGAAAAAGCGTTGGCGAGCAATCATCACCTGGTCGCCGAGGCCGGAACCGGTCTGGGCAAAACTTTGGCCTATCTGCTGCCCGCCGCCCTGCACGTCGCTCAGACCAAAAATCGTCTTCTCATCAGCACCTATACGATCAATCTCCAACAGCAGATCATCGAGAAAGACCTGCCTCTCGTGAACGCGATCCTCCCGTTTGAATTTACCGCCGTTTTGGTCAAAGGGCGGGGCAACTACATCTGCCTTCGCCGACTCGCCCGGGCCATCAGCAAGGCCAATACGCTGTTCGCCGATCTGAGCGTTATGGAAGTCCTGGAAAGACTACGCCGCTGGGCGACGGAAAATCCCGACGTGTCGCTCTCCGATCTTGATTTTCCCGTTCCCTCGTGGACCTGGCACCAGGTCTGCAGCGAGCAGGGCAACTGCCTGGGAAAACGCTGCGTTTTTTTCAATCGCTGTCCGTACTGGCATGCCAGGCGGCGAATGCATCATGCCAATATTCTCGTCGTCAATCATGCCCTGCTCTTTTCTGAATTGGCTGCCAGGCAGGAGGGATTGTCTTTGCTTGGCAAATACGACCTGGCGATCCTCGATGAAGCCCATAATATCGAAAACGTCGCCAGCGAGCATTTTGGGATTTATCTGACTGAAAATAAAATCCAGAACATTCTCAACAATCTTTACAATCCCAAATATCACAAGGGGTTGCTGGCCTCGCTCGATGTTCCGGAGGCCATCAATGCCGCCGAAACTGCCGCTCGAACGACCAAAGATTTTTTCCGTCGATTTCGGGATAACGGCCTGAACGTACCGAACGGCGGCGACCGCGCCCTTACCCCCAATGCCGTCAATAACGATCTGACCCCCACATTGAACAATTTAGTGGAAGCATTGAAATTTGCCCGCTCCAAAGCCGTCGAAGAAGAGGACAGATTCGAAGTCAATCATTATCGCGATCTGCTCCATGAAACGGCCAAAGACGTCGAAGACTTTATCACCCAGAATCGCCCCGCCTATACCTATTGGCTCGAAACTCCCTTCGCCAGCCAGGACCAGGAGACCCCCAAATCCGTTATTCTTCGTGCCTCGCCCATCACTGTGGCTGAGCAGCTCAGGGAAACGCTTTTCAATCGCCTAAAATCCGTCATCCTGACCAGCGCCACGCTCAGCGTCGGCGGCAGTGATGGTTTCGACTTCCTGGCCAAACGATGGGGAATCGATGAATGCGAACATCTTCAGCTTCAATCGCCATTCGATTATTACAATCAGGTCCAGTTATACATAGAAGCCTCGCTGCCCGACCCTTCGGATAGCGATGAATTTCTCGATCCCGCCTGTCTGGCGATCCAAAAATATCTGCTCGAAACCAGCGGCCATGCGTTTGTCCTCTTTACCAGCATTCAAATGATGAAACGGGCCGCCGACAAACTCCGGGATTTCTTCAAAGAAAAAAACTGGCCCTTGCTTAGCCAGGAATCCCGCGAGAATCACGTCGCCAGTCAGCGTTATAAACTTCTCGAACAATTCAAATCCACCCCTAATGCCGTCCTCTTCGGAGCCGATTCTTTCTGGCAGGGCGTGGACGTGGTCGGAGAATCGCTTTGCAACGTCATCATCGTCCGATTACCCTTCGCCGTCCCCGACAAACCGCTCATCAAGGCCCGGATCAACCTCGTCAATGAACAAGGCGGCAATGCCTTCCGGGACTATCAGCTTCCGGAAGCGATTTTGAAATTCAAGCAGGGCTTTGGCCGGCTCATTCGCAGCAAAACCGACCACGGGATCGTCGTCGTCCTCGACAAGCGGATCATCACCAAATCCTACGGAAAACGCTTCTTGAATGCCCTGCCGAAGGTCAAAGTAACCATCAATAATAATGACTAAATCCCAGCCCAACCGCAACGTTTTGAAAAATTGTAACCGTTCAGAGTCTATTGAAAATTGTCATTGCGAGACCGCGAAGCGGGCGCGGCAATCTCGTACGTTCGCACAAGGAACGAGATTGCTTCGTCGCTGCGCTCCTCGCAATGACGAGTCTGAACGGTTACGAAAAATTGTGGTTCTTGATAGCGTCTGAACGGTGACGTTTATTTTTCCATTTGTTCAATTTTCACCTGGCCGATGAATTTTACAAGTTCGACGGCTTGTTTGATGAAGGTTTCATCGGCGAGGTCCTCGAGGGCTAATGCGATGTGCGTCGGATCGGGCTGGACTTCGCCGAACGTTGGGTCCATATCGAGCCATTGATTGTCGATCCAAACCTGCGTCCACATGTGATACCCGAACGCACCGGAACCATTGCGGTCGGTGTAAACCAGGCCGGAAACGACCTGCGAGGGAATCTTCTTTATCCGGGCCAAGGCCGCCATCAACACGGCGTGTTCCGAGCAATCGCCCGTTTTTGTTCGTGCCGATTCACTGGCGGAGTCGAACGCCCTGGAAAGATTTTTATCAGTAAAATAGTTGCTGACGAACAAGCACAGACGCTTGGCGATTTCCTTTGGATCTTTGGCCTTGCCTGCCGCCTGATTGGCCAGTTTAATCAGAAGCGGATCGTTGATTTTCGTGTACGTCGAACTCGCCAGATATACGGCGGAAGGTTTGGGGGAATTTAAAGCCAGTCGTTTCATTCCGGGCGAACAGATTTGAATCTCCGCACTTCGCGGCTTACGCAGGAGAACCTTCTGCATGGAAGTTTCAGGCAAGTTTGGAAGGGAATTTGGGCCGATGGAAGAAATTTTCAACTTCAGGTATTTGCCCTCGGCCAGATTTAACGGTTTATCGAGTTTTACAAACGAACGGGTAAAAATTTCCTCGGGTTTGATATTGGCAAGGGCTTCTTTTTTGGTGGCGGTGACGATTTGAAGTTTCATGATCCCCATCTGCATATCGGTGGCGATCATGTAACCCTGGCGGTCGAAATACGAACTGATGGGAAAAGGGCCAAGGTCCTCGGATCGCGCGATGGTCTTAATGCCGGTAATTTTTTTTCCCGCAATTTCGATGCTCGCCGGCCCGACGATAGTTACCGTAGTCAATCCGACTTTTCCGGGACCGATTTGCGGGTCAAAGAGGTGGCAGGTATAGCTCGTGCCGGGCTGATTGAGGTATTTGAGATTTTGCAGGTAATTGCCCCAGGCCATCGTAGTATCGGCAGGGGCGGTGAATTTATGACTTACCGGTTGCCCGGCCTGAGTGATTTGCATGGTCACCACCGAATTTTTAAACTCACCACGATAAACGGTTTTGCTTCCAGCCAGGTCCATCTGGCTTAAAAATGTGAGTGGTCTGCCGTCGAGGGTTTCGCTGGTTTCACTGGTGGTATTGATTTCGAGGGTAAGGTTGTCCCTGCCGATTTTAATGTTGAGTTTGTTTGTTGACGTGATTAAATCTTTTTTTCGTTCCAGTTGATACCAGGCCCACCCACATTTGGTCTTTCCCAGGTAAAGGGCGTAATATTGATCAAAGAATATACCCTGCGGCGGATTGATGGTTCCGGTTTTGGCCGCAGGGACCGCGACGCAAAAAGTTAAGAGACCTGCTAGCATTAACGCGATAGAATGTTTATGATTTTGCATACATCATCCTTTATATGGAAAAGAGCATGTTACTATCAATTTTAGTACCAGTGTACAATGAGTCGGCGACGATTGTCCAGATACTGGACCGTGTCTTCTCAATTTCCTGGCCGACACAAATTGAAGTCGTGGTCGTCAATGACGCTTCCAGCGATCGGACGCAAGAGGTTTTGGAATCTGTTCGATCTCGGTGGAGCAATGTACAAATTTATCATCATGGTGTGAATCAAGGCAAAGGCGCCGCTATCCGCACTGCACTAGGCCATGCGAAGGGCGATATCGTGACGATCCAGGACGCCGATCTGGAATATGACCCCGCCGACCTGGTAAAACTCCTGGAACCCATTTTGACCGGCCGGGCGGATGTAGTGTACGGCTCAAGGTTCCTCGCCGGAGCAAGCAGCCCGAAATTGCACCAGTGGGTCAATAAATTTCTGACAAACCTTAGCAACTTTTTCACCGGCCTGCATCTGACCGATATGGAGACCTGTTACAAGGTCATGCGGGGAGAATTTGCAAAAAAGCTAAAACTCCGTTCGCAGCGATTCGGGATGGAGCCGGAAATCACCGCCAAACTAGCCCAAAGCCAAGCCAGATTCGTCGAACTGCCGATTTCCTATCGCTTCCGAAATTACGCTGAAGGAAAAAAAATCAACTGGTGGGATGGAATCAAAGCGATGGTAGCGATTGTTTATTTTCGATTTGGGGATTAAGTCAATAAACTCTCAGCATGAAATGTAGGGGCGGGGCTTGCTCCGCCCTCTTCACGGCACGAGAAGGAAAACTTCCCATGCCACCCCTGAATTGTTTCTTTTGAAAAATGCAGTAGCGATTATATGTTGCACGTTGAATCGCAGGGTTTATAATTGATTATATGGATTCGGATGAATAGTAATTTTGGAGGTAACAGGAATGTTGACCAAAGAATGGATACTTGCGGTCGCGGTTTGTGCGTTGATCGTCAGCGGATGCGGAAAGTCGGACGAACAGAAAAAAACTCCGGTTGTTCCTTCAGCGGCAGCACCGGTCACGGCGGAACCGGAAAACACAACCTCAGAATCCGTCAGCCCGCTTAAACCGATGGACGAAAAAGACGATCCGCGATTCGCCTTGCTGTTTCCGGACAGCGACAAGGTGGGCGGATGGATCAAGACCTCTGCCGTCGCCGGTGGAGATATTCAGAAAAATCTTTCCGAATATCTGCCCAGACTCGCCGGTGTGCTTTCCCCCTTCCCGGCGGAAACCATCGCCACGGTAAAATACGAACGGATATATCAGGACAAAATCGAAAGTGTGACTATTTATCTAATCCACGCCGCGACCGGCGACGACGCCTACGGGATGATGAGCGTCTGCGTTCCGGGAGCGGATAAACATAAACCCGGCGAGGTCCGTCGGCAGGAGAAACCGGACGAAATTTACGCCGTCAAGGGGCCGTATTTCGGAATATTTACCGGTCAGACGCGGGGGGAGGACCGACAGCACATGATCGACGGGCTGGAACTGCTGACGGGCAAGGTTTTGTTTGAATTGTCCGATCGGGCGGAACCGCCTCGAGTGGTGCAGTCGCTACAAACGGAACAACTGCCGGCGGGAACCACGCTATTTATGCGAAGTCTCGAGAGTATAAAGGGACCGGCGGGTAAGGAAGTCATCGACTCCATCAGCCTGAATAATGTGGAAAAATTAAACAAACTGCTGCGGCTGGGGCCGAAGGTGGATTTCGCGGTGACGGTCTACACCAACAAGGATTGGATCGGTCCGGATGTCATTTGGTTGGCTGAGTATCCGACACGAGAACAGGCACTGGAGGTTGCCAAACAGTATCGGAAAGTTTTGAAAAAGGCAAAATCAAGCGATAAGCTTGATTCCAATACACTTTTGAAAGGACCGAGAGGAAGGTTTCTGCTCGGGACCTGGACGATGGACGTCGAGTCGGCTACCAATCCGCACTTGATGAATCAAATCCAGGCGTATTTACCGTAGATGAAGCAGTGAGTCACTTCAAGAAAAGAACCCCCGATTACCATCGGGGGCTAGTTATGAAGAAAATCTGGAGCAAAATGGAATGAGAATTTTATTGAAATTATGGGTAGTTGGGTTAATTCTTTTTGTGCAGAATTGTTCGGCGGCGAATCCAAAGAGTCAGTCCGACGTGGTTTCGGTTCGCGTAAAAGGCCAGGACATGGACCGCGAGTCCGCCTTGAACGATGCCTTGCGAAAAGCTGTCGAACGGGGTGGGCATTTGGAAATCTATGCCCGAAGCGAAACAGAAAATTATACTTTGGCCCGTGATACGGTTCTGGCCCAGGCGACGGGACTGATCAAAGATTACCGGGTTTTAAAGGAAGGCGAGGACCCGCTGGGCGGATATTTTGTGGAAATCGAAGCCCAGGTGGACCGCCGAATCATCGACGCGACCTGGGGACAGGTGCAGATACTGCTTCAGGAATTGGGTACTCCGAAAATTCTGGTGAACATTGTGGAACGAGTCAACGATCTGGCATTGAAAACGGATCGGGACATCGTGGAATACGGCAGCCTGCTGGAAAATAAAATCGAGCAGCTGCTGGTGCAAAAGGGGTTCGAGCTGGTGGACAAAAATCAGATCCAGCGGCTGAAACGCGACAAGATGAAGCAGGCGACGATTGCTCAAAATATTTCGGAGCTTAAACAATTGGCGGGCGATCTGGGGGCGCAGATGTTCATCGTGGGCTTTGCCAGGGCGAGCGGACCGCAGGTTTCGGACGTGGACGGAATCCGGCTTTACATGTGGGAGACGGATGTAACGTTAAAGGCGTTCTGGAGCGAAACGGGTCAGATCCTTTTTAACCGCAGCGAGGTTGGCACCCGCGGTGGATCGCGGGCCCCGGGTCCGCCGGGAGCGAAATCCGCCATCGCCAAGGCGGCCGACAAGTTAGCCTACCAGTGTCTGGAAGGTATTTTGGAAACCTGGTCAAAGCAGGCTGTAAACGGGGGCAAAGTGGTTCTGGACGTCAACGGTTTGGATTTCCAGCAAATGCTTGTTCTCCAGGATGGGTTAAAACAAATCGAGGGGATAAAAAATGTGACTCGTCGGGCGTGGCATAAACCGACGGCGAAATTCGAGCTTGTTACAGTGCATTCGGCGGAAAAGTTAGCGGAAATTTTGCAACAGGCGCAATTCCAGGAATTCCGTCTGGAAATCGAGAATCAGAAGTTTAACGCCATCGAGGCTGTGTTGAAGGTCTTGCCCCTGGAAAGACTGACGACCAGACCCGCGACAACAAAACCGGTGACCACTCGGCCTGCGATGGAAATGTAAGCACAGAAAAAAGAACGAATGAAAAAAGCTATAACCTTGTTGTGTATGCTGGTCCTTGAAATCCTTTCGGGCTGCAAGCAGCCGGCCCGCCAATTCGGGAATTGGTCTTTCCCGTGGTCAAAAAGCACACAGGAAAAAACTACCACTTCCAAACCCTCTTCAAATGCACGCGATCCCCACCAGGAACGTCAAACTCCGGTCATCAACAATTTTAACGTCCGCATCCTGGAAAGCACGGGGACCCAGCAATGCCTTCAGAACACCTGGAGCTATCTGGATGAATCTTCCCCTGTGAGCAAAGACTGGCAAATGCTGCAACGTAACGGTCTGCGGTGCGGGATCGGACAGTTCAGCGATTGGCCGACCTTCAAAGTGCAGCTGGACAAATGCGGAATGAAGGTCAGAAATGATATCCAGGTCGCCCTCGGACCTTTCAATCCGATCACCCTTCTGTCTGATAAATATCGCTCGGAACGAACGCTCTTTTATTTGGACCAGAACGGAAAAATTCACGGCAGAGATTTCGGGCCAAGTGTTTTGGAGTTTACCTTGATGACGGCTGGAAGAGTGCCGGAAGGGCGCGTCCGGATGATTTTTTCTCCGAAAATTGTCAAACCAAGTTCCTCCCTGGATCGATTCGGAGCGGCAAAAACCTCAACGGAAGAAGAACTGGAAAATTTCAACGTCATGGTGGACGTCGGACCCAGGGAGTTTGCCCTGATCGGACCGAGCAACAAGGAAATGGCCCGCACTCTGGTCGGACCGCAGTTGTTCTTGCAGTGGAGCAAAGGACAGAAGAAGAGTCTTTTTGTGCTGATCAGCCCTTTGGAATTTGAGAAAAATGTTGCCCCCTGATTTTTATAAACGTCTATGCGAACAGGCTTCGATCGGCATTGTCATTGCCGATGCCGAGTTCCGTATCTGTATGCTGAACTCCCAAGCCGCGATTTTGTTCGAGGTCGATGCCCGGAAGGTCGTGGGCGAGCCGATTGAAGTTCTGGTCCCGGCCAATCGTCGGAACGTCACCAAAAAACTTCTCGCCCGCGCAGTGGCGGTTTCCAGGCCTCTGGAATACCGGGTCCGGCGGAACGACGCCGCCAAAAAACGATGTCTATCCATTTTGGTCGATCCGATTTTGCAAGCCGACCGCACGGAAGGGGTGTGCCTGTGGATACAGGATTTGACCCGTAGAATGGACATGGAAAAGCGATTGGCGGAAATTGAAAAATTGGCCAGCCTGGGCCAGTTGGCGGGCGGATTGGCTCATCATTTCAATAATATCCTCGGTGGGATCGTAACGGCGGTGGATCATGCCCTGAGAACCAATGACGAGGCGACCTCACATCGGACCCTCGAGATGATTTCCGATGGAATCGGCAAGGCCGTTGTTTTGACCCGGAAACTCCTGGACTTTTCCACCCCCGACCTCCCGGAGCAAAACCTGGTCGATCTGACCGAGGCCGTAATCAGCTTTACAGAAAAAGCCGAACCGCGATTAACCGCCGCGGGCCGGCAAATCGAACTGGAAATGAAATCCATTCCCATCCGGGCCGTGCATCCCGGGAAAATGCATCAAATCCTCCAAACCCTGCTGTCCAATTCGGAACAAGCATTCGGTGTGCGGGGTGGGAAAATCAAACTCACCCTCGAATCGGACGGCCAGCAAATTCGCCTGCTCTTTTGCGACGATGGGCCTGGTATCCCCCCCGGCCTCGCCGATCGGATTTTCGAACCCTTCTTTACCACGCGAGGCTCGCTGGGCGGAGGCAGCGAGGGAAACCTGGGATTGGGTCTGACCCTGGCCCAACGTATGGCCGAAGATGTCGGAGGAACTTTGGTCTATAGCCCCGAGGAATCAATAGGCGGCGCTTGCTTTGTTATTACCTTCCCCCTCCATCGAACAGAATAATCCAGACTTCAGTTTGAATATGCCGATGATCCATTTTTATTTGCCGCCCGCCGGTTTGGTTTCAGGTTGTTTTATCGGATGAATGACCACTTTGTTATCGACCACGGTAACCGGGGTCATGTCCTCCGGCGGATTAGCTAAAATATTTTCCGTACGCTTTATATTATCTTTCGTGTACACCAGCCCCGCCTTCATCCCGCTTAATGTTTTTTGATCACTTTCAACTTGTTTTAAAAGGTCGTAATATTTTTTTGCCTGGTCCCTGTCATCTTCGACAGCCTTTTTGCGGGCTAATAAACCCGCCAGTTCAACATCTTGTTCGTTCGACAAGCGGTAAAATTCCTGAAGTTGGCCTTGTTTGGGATCATTTGAAAACTTTTTGGTGGCCGATATTCTGGCGTTTAATCCCGCAAGGTCTATATTAATCAATCGCACGAGTTTATCCATTTCCACAAATTCCGAATACGCCAGTTCAGGATTCGTGTAATGAAAGATTTTTTGGAGGGCTTCTATTTCGATCTTCATTTTTTTTAACTTCATTTCGAGTCTTGGGATTTCCGCTTTGTAGTATGTGACAGATTTTTGCTCTTTTTTGAGATTTTCTTGTTTTTCCTCCCAATTTTTGCGACGGTGACCATTAATGTCATTAACCAGGGCGTAGGCCAACACGGCGGCGTCCTTTTCGCTCATGACATAAATAAAATATTCTCGTATATCTTGACTATATTTTCGGCCAAGCTTTTTAATAGTTCTTGAATAAGAGTTGTATCTATATTTTGTAGTATCCCCTTCTATATAAGATTTTTGTTTTTCTGATAGTAATCGCCATGTGGGCGTTGTTTGTATGTAAGGACCACTTTTCCCTCCACCGACATCAATTAAACTGAAAAGATGCCCAAAACTAACCTCAGAGAAATTTGATTCGACAATTTGTATGGCGGCTTCATATGCCGAACAAATCTCAAAATTTGAAAAATTAATCGGCCATATCGGTTCTTTCAAAATTTCAAATTTCAACTCCGGTTTCGGCCATTCGGGTTGCGTGGTTTGGGCGTGAGTGGAAAAAGGAATTCCGATTAAAAGAGCGACGATCAGGAATTTTGTACGTATTGTCATTGGATAATCCTCCGCTTAGAAAGGGATTGAAGTTCCAGGTTCGCTTGTTTGGCGGCGTCGGTATTCGGGAATTGAGCGATGACGTAATTGAGACGTTCGCGGGCAAATTCCTGTCCGCCGGGGGTTTGGGCGAGGAGTTGAGCGGCGGCGAGACGTTCGGCGGCAAATCCGGCGCGGGTGATTGTTTGTTCAATATCGATGGCGGCGAGTTGTGGGGTTGATTGGGTCTGGCTGTGGAAAAGGTAAAGGCTGAAGGCAAATATCAGACCGGCGGCGAGGGCGGCGGCCAGGCTGGACCAGAGGATTCGCTGCCGGGAAGAGCGGTCGATCCGTTTCGGGATAGCGGCAAGGAGTTTTTCTTCCAGACCGGCCGGGATCGGCGGCTGGGGCAGTTGCCGCAACTGGGCCTCCAGGAGTTCAAGCTCTTTATTGTTTGGATCGTTCCTCATAACGGTTTTCTTTCCTCCATCAAATCGCGCAGGCGGGACAAGACTTGGTTCACCCGCCACTTGATCGAGCCGACGGGTTGATCCAGAATCTCCGCCATTTGGGAAAAACTCCGGTTCTGCAAATAGTGCAGGATAATTAAAGCCCGGCCGTTTTCGTCGAGGGTTTGCACCGCCTGGTACAACTGTCGGCTTCGTTCGTCGGCAAGCAGCCGGTCCATCGGATTTTGGGTTTCCGGCTCGCTTCTTTTTTCACTTTTCAAATTTTCCGTGAGTTTGGCATCGGTTTGCCGTTTTCGGACCTGGTCGATAAACTTTCGATAAGCGATTCGGCAAAGCCAGGTACCGGCGTCCGACCGATGCTCAAAAGTATTAAATTTTTGCCAGGCCGCGGCGAAGGTTTCCTGGGTCAGGTCCTCCGCCAGCCCTTCGTCGCGGGTTATATGCAGAAGAAAGCGATAGACCGACGGATAATGGTCGCGCACAATAGACCGGCATTGCTGGCGGTCATCGGTATTTTGGCCATCGGTCATTCCACCTTCTCCGGTTTTGTTTTACCCGCGACTACCTGTTAGACGGATCGGACCACGCGGGTGTTTGTGAAAAATTAAACATTTATTTTTTACAACCAGGCTGTGCCATTCGTCATTATAGTATCACACGTATTTGGACATACAAAGCCGTTATTAACGCGGCGGCGGATATTTGTTTCCGAGCGCATTAATTAATCCGTATCCGTATAAGACCTTGATTAGATATTAGGGTTTAGGTAGGGCCTCAAGTCAACGATGGAACCGATAATGTCATCCTGAGCGTCTTCGCGAAGGATATGGTTGATAACGGCGGTAGAATCCAGATCCTTCGCAAGCTCAGGATGACAAAGAGAAGAAAAGACACGGGCAAGAAGACTTGCCCATGCCACCCATAACTGACAGATTTCGGATTTAGTCATTTTTTATTTAGCTGTATTTTGTGGACTTTTTCAGCCAATTCGCGGTAGGCGCCGACCATGTCGCGGCAAACGAGGTCCATTTTTCGGCGTAGAGACCGCCTTTCCAGAATGACCTTTTTTGACAGCTCGCGGACGCGCATAAGCCGTTTGACCCGCACCTGGCTCCGGCGATATTTGATGACCATGTCGGAAATAGTGTGGGTCAGTTTTTCCATATCGAAGGGTTTGACAAACATATCCGAGGCGCCGAGTCTCATGGCCTCGATGGCGCGACCGAGGGTCGGATGGCCGGTCATGAGAATTACGGGGCGGGGAAAATGCGAACATAAGGCGGAAATCAATTCCAGCCCGTCCATATCCGGAAGCATGTAATCGACAATAATGACTTCCGCCGGATTGTCGTGATCCATTTCCATCGCCTGGCGGGCGGTTCCGGCGATCTGCAGATCGGCATTGAGGCTGAACTTGAGACAATCCCCCAAAAGTTCCGCCGTAGCCTGATCATCCTCGACCACGAGGATTTTCGGATTTTCTCCGGTCGAATTTTCCACAAGAGGCATCAATTCATTGAGCATAATTCTTACCCTTTCGCATCCGTGCTAAGTTGTTTGGCGGGGAGCCTGATAAACGCGGTGGTTCCCATGTTAATCGTGCTTTCCAGCCACAGGTTTCCATTATTCGATTGCACATATCGATACGCCCGGGAAAGCCCCAGCCCGCGCCCCCTCCCCGCCTTTCGGGCCGAGAAGAACGGGTCCAAAGCCTTAGCGAGAATCGCCGGTTCCATTCCCGGTCCATTGTCGCTGATCCGAACCTGGACGTATTGTCCGTCATCTTCGAGAACGGTTTGAATTTTAAGCTGTAATTTCTCCAGACCGGCCGCATCCACGGCATTGGTCAGAATTTCTTTAATCGCCGAGGCCACCTGCTGTCGATCGCAAAAAGCGTTATCGGAGTTTTTTCCAATTTCGACGTGAATCTGCTCGGGCTTTAGATGCTGGGTCTGCACAAATCCATCGGTGGATATCTTGAGCAGTTCGGAAAGATCGGTCATTTTCCGCTGAGGTTTGACAGGTTTTGCGAACTCCATCAACTCGGTAATGATTTCCGAGGCCCGGGAGGCTTGGGCGACGATAACCTGCAGGGCCTTGTGTTTGTCAGGATCGGCCTCTTGGTCCTCTAATAACTGGGCTCGACCACTGATAATAGCCAGAGGGTTGTTCATTTCGTGGGCGGCGCCCGCGGCCAGTTCGCCCACGGCGGCCATACATCGAATTTCGAGGAGTTTTTGCTCCATTTCCTGCATTTGCCTGTTCAGGAGGAGTAATTCCTCGGCCAGTCGGTCTTTGCTCTCAAAAGCAAGGGATTGCCCCAATGCCAGCGCGCAGGCGGTGCACAGGGCATTGATTTCCTGCCGTTCGCGGGCAAAACGCTCAGTGAGCATGGCATCGGCGGAGACAAGGATTCCTCCGATGGTTTTTTCCCGACAGGTCAGCCGAATGAGCTTTACCGGATGCGGGCTTAATTTTCGTGAATAATGGGTAATCATCTCGGTCAGGATGTCAGGCGGTTCGACAAGGAAACCGTCGTCGATTGCTTCTGCCTCAGATTGCCCGGTGGAATGAGGCAATTCAAAAAGTTTGGCCTGGGAGCCGGTTTGGTCGGCGAAGGCCACTTCGAGAAAACGATTTTCCTTGTCCTGCCGGTAAACAACGACTGCGGGAGTGTCGAAGGCCGATCGGACCGAGCACGCCATGTGTTCAAGCATCTCGACAACGGCCATGGCGGGATTTATTTTTTCATGCAGAAGATTAATCGCTTCAAAATATCGAGATCGCGATTTTAATTTACGATTGCCGATCGTCAGGGTTTGATTGAGTCGTCCGAGTTCCGAGTTGGCCCCTTGAAGCGCCTGCTGATAAAGCTCCTCGCTGCTCAAGTCATCCAACCCGATCAGGGTAGCCCGTTCGCCCATTCGGGCACGAAGGTCCAATAATATTTTCTGGTATCCTTCGGAATTGATCCCCAGCCGCTGAGCCAGGGGGTCGGATCGGTCGGCGAAAATGAAATTTCCGGAAAAACCGATTCGCTGTTCGCGGGCGATCAGGTCGGCCAGGTAAATGATGTCGATCAGGTCGCGGTATGGAATATGCGGAGGAAGACTGGTGGACTTGTGATGGTGTAGCCAAATGGCATGGACGATGTTGTCGGGAAGTTTCCAATGATCGGCCAGGCGTTTTCCGATGGCGGCATGATCCATACCGAGGATTCGACGTTCCACGTCGGAGATGCTGGTATGATTATTGACCGCGATTTCGACGACCCGCTCAAAACTTTTGGGCAGGCAGGTATCCAGGGCGACTTTTCCCAAATCATGCAGCAGGCCGCAGACAAAAATTTCGTTGGGGTCCAGACCCTTTCGATTCGGCATCTGCTCGACGATCAACTGGGCGGTGCAGGCGACGGCCAGACAGTGTTTCCAGAATTCCTGCCGGTTGAATTTTTCGTGTTCACCAATACCCTTATTTTTTGTCTTTCCCTTCCCTCCGAAGGCTTCAAAAACCTGGATCGAGAGGACGGCGTTTTTGACGGCCTCGAAACCAAGCATGACCACCGCTTTTTCCACCGTATTGGCAGATTCGCCCAAGCCCAGGTACGCCTTGCGGGTCAGCCCTAAAATCTTGGCCGTCAGCGATTGGTCCGATTGGATCAGTGAAATAACTTCCTTGATGGAGGATTCTTTGGATGTAGTCGCCTGGAGGAGTCTGGTCGCGACCACGGAAATTGTCGGCAGGGATTCCATTTGCCGGATGATTAATTCCACCCGCTTGGAACGCGCCTGATCGGAAGAAGCCGACTCGATTGTCATTGTTTCTTGTGTCATAAAATTGTCCAAAGCCATCGTTATATGGTTAATAATTCCGAGATACGTGCGATTAATTTTTCAACATCAAACGGTTTTTTAATAAAATCGTCGGCTCCGGTCTTCATCAACTGGTCGACCTCGTCAGGATTGACCACGCCGGAGACGAAAATGATCTTCATGTGGGCAAACGCGGCATTTTCGCGAATCGTCTTGCATACAATGTTTCCGTTGATGTCAGGAAGCAGATAGTCCAATAAAATAAGGTCCGGATTAAACGATTGTGTCAAAATGCCGGCTTCGTAACCTGTGCTGGTGGCTTTGACTTCGAAACGCCCGTCGCGCACCAAGACATCCTGAAGCATTTCGGCAATGGCCGGGTCGTCGTCGACGATCAGCACTCGCCGCTTGCCGGAATCCAAAAGGTCCAACGGAATATCGTTTTCCTTCATGAACGCCATAAGAGATTCACGAGGAATCCGACGGAACTTGGAGCCGGGAACCTTAAAACCTTGTAACTTCCCGGCATCAAAGCACCTTATGATCGTCTGCTGAGAAACTTTACAAACCTCTGCCACCTCGCCGGTAGTAAAAACCTGCTTGTCGGCGTATTCCCTTTTTTCAACCATTATCCATCCTCAAAATAGGTAAATGATGCCCAAAGACTAAGTCCATCTTTACCATTTTATCTAAGTTGCCTAGTATATCCAAACTATAAATCGACGATTTTGAAGGAAGACTTAAAAAAGAAGTAGACGAGTAATCGAGTAGACAAGTAGACGAGTAGTTAAAAAATTAACAGCAAGGGAGCATTTCGCAATCTTCGTCCAACTACTCGTCTACTCTTTCCCTCACGTTTTCCAGTAGTTTTTGACGAAAATATACGTTGTGTATAGGTAGGTAGTTAATGACTGACGAAATTAGTGTTGTCGATATAATAATAACTTGGTTTTTGTTTTGGGTATTAACCTTGACGGGATTGGCCCTGTTTGCCGGAGTTACTCTGGTTCCGCTTTGGCAGGAACAGACTCAATTGGTTATGGAATATCAGACCGTCAGCCGGCAAGTGGAAGGGATACAGAACCAAGTCGATCAGATCAATGAGCAACGCGAGGCATTATGGGTCGATCCGGCCTATACCGAGCGAATTGCCCGAAATACCCTGAATCTACGGAAAGTAGGCGAAGAAACCATTTCCATCGAACCACTTTCCGTGGTCTCAGATCAAAATAAGCCGAACGAAGAAAATATTTCTAAAATTGATCTGCCGAAAGATTTCAGCCAGAAGTGGTGGTATAAACCCTTCCTCGATCAGCAACGGCGGACGTGGTTTTTATATTTGGCCTGCGGATTGGTGGCGGCGGGCCTGGTGATCGCCATTGCCAGTAAGGACCGACGGATGAGGATGGGCTTTAGGCTTTAGGCTTTGGACTATGGGCTGAAGAGTTAAGAAAAAAAAATGAGAGACTATACCAAGTTACGAACGTTTCATTATGCGGATGCGTTGGCCTTGGATGTTTATAAGGTGACGCGGACGTTTCCCAAGGACGAAATTTTTGGTTTAACTTCGCAGATGCGACGTGCCGCCTTGTCAGTATCCGCCAATATTGTTGAAGGTTCTTTTCGAGCTGGAGAAGCAGAATATTTAAATTTCCTTAATATCTCGTTAGGATCGGCTGGGGAATTGGGGTATTTCATCACTTTTGCCGAAAAATTAAATTATCTTAGCCAGGAAAATGCACGTCAATTGTACGAAAAATATGAAATCTGCACAAAATCTCTTCAAGCACTTATTTCTTCTTTGCGGAAGAGCAGGCTTTAGACTTTGGGCTTTAGACTTTAGACCAGAGCCAAAAGCCCAAAGCCTCTTTCTTGACTTTGGCCGTATAATCTGATGGAAGAAAAAGTTTCGAGTCTCGCGTTATAAACCGAAAAATATAAAAATGAAGAAGAATGAAAAATACAAAACCAGGCTCTGGGCTCTGGACTCTGGCCTTTGGCCTAAAGACCGAAGCGGGCTCTGGACTAAAGCCAAAAGCCTAAAGCCCAAAGCCCTTTCTTTTTCTCTGGCTGAACTGATGATCGCTATCGGAATTCTGGGGATCGGAATGATGATCATCGCCGGAGCGTTTCCGGTAGCCCTGGACCAGTCGCGGCAAGCGATGGAACTGTCCACAAGTCAGATGGTGCTTAATGAGGCGGTGAATAATCTTAAAACGCAGGTCCAATGGACGGAATTGGAACGATATATAGATAATTCAACAACTGGGGGAGCATCCTATCCACAATACCAGCTCAGCCCATCGGGAACCACAAATCCCATCTGCCTTCTGTCTTTTGACCAAGTCGATTCCGATCTATCAGGGCCACTTGATTACTTTTCAACGGCCGCCGACAACCATACATGTATCTATTCCGGAGACAATACCAGCACCTACGGCTGGGTGGCGGCGGTGCAGAAGATTGGGAATCAATGTTATAAGTTCTGGATTTTCGTGGTAAGGGAACCGACCGGGTTAATAAATTCGTCGAACAAGTATATTTTTAACTTGCATAAATACCAAGATAATTTAACCAGCACTTCTCCCCCCCCTTCGAAGGCTTCCCTCACAATCAACACCGGCAACAACGATGATGCCCCGCAAAGAGGAATGCAATTATTGGCGGATGATGGAAATTTATATACTGTCAAAGATGTCGTGTTGAATTCAGGGACTACTTATAATTTGATGTTGGATAGACAGATTACTGGTCCCCTTTATGTCGCATACGTCAAAGGAGCAAAAACCCGCAAGAATCCGGTGATAGCGGTATTCCAGACGGTAATTGTGTATTGAATAGAAAGAATACAGATATGAACCACAGAGAACGCAAAGATCACAGAGATAAATATTTTAAAGTTTCTTTCTCTGCGCCCTCTGCGAACTCTGTGGTTAAAGCCCAAAGCTTAAAGCCCAAAGCTTGTCCCTTGGCCCCCGCCTTTACCATGATCGAACTGATGGTGGCCACGCTGGTTCTGATTCTCATTCTGGGAATTACTGCCTCGATTTATAAATCGGCAGGCGACGCCATGACCTATACCAACGCCGCTGTCAACGTGAGCGAAGATACCAATACCCTGGTCCGGCAATTAGACCTGACATTAAAAAATATTTATACGGATGGGTATTTGGTCATTTACGGGGACAATCTGACCGGCGCTTTAGCCGAAAAAAAGTCAAACGGACAAACCGCGTTTACTATCCCCTGGGCTCGAAGTGATGCGGTTTGTTTTTTCACGACGGGGAATTTTAAATCACTGACCAATTCCGGTGTCAGCGCAAATTCCGGCTGGACGTATTTGGGGCATGCCGGTACTATCACACCTTCGACGTATGGAACCTGGCCTTTTGATACATTGAATCCGTTGACTGTTAATCGTTGGGCTTTGTCGAAATATTTGATTTTGTTTACGCCGGGAATAACACCTATACCGGCTGGAGCAGATTATCGAGATTGGAGTATAGGCGGCTACACTCCTTTCCTTGCGACGCAGTTGTTGGCTTGTGCAAATGCTCAGGCAGTTCGAGATTGGTTTTATAAGCATTGGATTAATGACTATTACTACCCTCTGACAGGAGGAACGTGGCCTGACGTTCCATTTTGGGGAACACCTCCAGCCATCAATTTTGACACCGGACCCACTTTCCCTTACACCCTCTCAAATTGCGGCAGTTTCAAGATTGAATTTGCCATGCCGGCTTCGTTTAATAATGCCGCCGACTCCAACAGCCAGCCGGAAATTGACTCTGTGAGCGGTCAAATCCGTTGGCGTGATGCCTTAACTCCTGGAGCAAATTTTGGCGATGCCGCCGGCAATGTCAACGCAGGCGATGTAACAGCAGGATCACGAACCGGAGATGGAATTGTTATCTTCGGCCCCAATGACCCGTGGCCGTTGTTTATCCGGTTCACGCTGCGGAAATACGATGAAAATCTTTCGCTGACCAGCGAAGACCCTGCCTACAATGTCAGACACGGCGGACAAACCGTCGAATATATCTATAAATTGCCGGCAAAACAATAAGATTTTTTTTAACCGCAGAGAGCGCAGAGGACACAGAGAAAGAAAATTTTTATTTAATCTCCCTCTGTGATCTTTGTGATCTCTGTGGTTAGAGAAGAAATCAGACTTTTTTAACCGCAAAGGCTTGTCCTCGACCTGATCGGGGACCGCAAAGTTTGCAAAGATAGCTCTTTTATAAATCTTCCCTTTTGAGGACTTCCCGCCGCACGTATAATGAGGCAGTAGACAAGTAGTCGAGTAGAACAGACGAGGGCAGAAAAATGCAAACCGCAAATATTCAAAAACAAACTAACCCGAAACTCGAAACCCGAAACTCGAAACGGGCTTGCCGAAACCCGAAACTTTTTCGGAAAGGCACTGCCCTGGTATTGGTCGTGGTTTTACTGGCCTTACTAGCCATCATGGGTTCGACGTTTGTCATCATGTCGAGAATTACGCTGCAAACGGCAAAGAATTTGGTCGGCGGAACGGGCGAAGGGCCACCTACTGATAGAGAAATGGATGCCGCAACGGATACCGTGATTGCGACGATCAAATCCAGGTTGGCGGAAGGGTTATGGGGAACTCCAGACAATGTTTCCGGTGATGCATCCCGACAAAATTATCTTCGATTATTGGGAATGCCCGATAATGCTTCTGGAGTAACACAATTACCACCCGACAATATGAGCAATCAGCCGTGGGATGCGCCTTTTACCGGAGGAACAGCGACTTTTCGTTATTACGATGGAACGAACTGGCAGGAAAAAAGCAATGTCAACGTTACAGGCAATCCGTGGCTGGCGGATATTACGATTGGTTCTGGCAGTCAAATAACAAATTTGGATAACGCAACTCAACTGTTGTATTCCGCCGCCAATGCCAATGCCAATGCCTCTGGCGGAGATAACAATGGAGATCACACCATCAATAGCCTCGACAACGACAGTACATGGATGCAACTACCTCTGACAAACGGTGGAACCACATATTATGCGGCGGTTCGGATTGTTGATACATGCGGAATGGTAAATATAAACACTGCGTGGACTAATTTGAATGACCCTAACACTCTGGGGCAATTTTTGTCTAATGTCGGGTTATATGGTTCGGGGTTTAATCTGGCGCAAGCGACATGGTCTTTTCTGCCGGGCAGGACTACGGCAACCCCCACATACGATAATTTTACGGATTTCCAGAATCGTTACGTTTTCCGGATAGAGAATCCGGATTGGGCTAAGCTTCCCACCACTTTTGTACCATTTGATGTTTCAGATGAAATGGAACTGCGATATCAGTGGGCGTGGCCGGGTATGGGTTATAAACCTGCACCAAACGGAAGCGCAGGGTTGCGCAGCCAGCTTGAAACCTATTGGCCTGTGGATGGCGATAATAATACCAGCAATGACAATACAACGGTCGTCGATGATAATGCGACGTTGCTCCGCCGGCAGCATCTAACGGCATATAGTTTTTCACGTCATGTCCGAAGTGAAGGAACCCTTGCGCCTGCTTTAGATACCAGGCTTCCCGGCGTTTACAATTTGCAAAATACCATCAAAGATTTAGTCGGTGTTGTCAGATTTGGTTCGGCTTATCCGCTTCAAGACCAGGACCGTTTGAAATATTTCGTCAAATGTATTTATGATGCGTTTAATGCTGATAACACAACCACCAATTATGCGGATGGTCTTGCCGATGCGAATTATCACACATGGCAATATTTGGCGAATTTGGTAAATTACCTGGATTTTCAGGAAGGACCGATTGCGCTCGACACAACCACCGGGGCGAACAATTTAGCAGGAATCCTGGGGCTTAATCAAGCCGGTAATACCGGAAGCGCTCTGATTTACGGATTAAAGGAGCATGCCGCTATCACCGAGGTCGTAGTGACCTGTAAAGACGTTGACAATAACACCCCTAGCAAATTCATATACACCTATTCGGTTAGCGTTGAGGTTGGGAATCCGTGGGGAATGGTAATTCATAGACCTAGTAAAGTTTATATCGAGGCACTACCTACCGATAATTCAACACCGTTAAAGGAATCCTTGTCTTTTACCGGGACTCTTGGCGAAAACTTTGATAACAGTACCGGTTTTTCACAAAAGGAAAGCACCGGAACATTTATATTGGATAACAGCACAGGATCGGTTCCGAAGGTCAATATCCGCGCAATTTCCTACTATCCGGATAATTTGACAGAGGTTCCTGAGGATGTTTTTATCCAAGATGCTATTGATCCACCAACGGTTAAGGATGAGACGGTTTCTGCGCAACGAAAAACTAATTCGGCAGAAAAATTTAAAGCACTCATCAATAAGCAAGAAATTATTATAAATGGCGCAACTTTGGGACTACCCAATACAGGTGTAACTATTTCAGACAACTGTTCCGGTTATGCAACGGCAAGAACAGATAATTCGACGGCGGATACCTGGATTGATAACACTACTGCGGAATTATGGGATAATGTAACTCTGGGAAGCACTACCTATTATTTTGGCAAGCTGCGAAATCTTTCGGATTTAGCCGCGGTACCGTATGTGGGATATACCCTTTCGGGAACCACACCGATTGGGGTGAGTCAACTACTTCGATTTCCAGACAATACAATTCATTTTAATTTTGTCGAAGGCGGGATAGACAATGCCACGAGAGGAAAAGGCGGGGTATTCCGGGACAAAATAGCCGAATCGTTTAAGCTATTGGACCGAACGGACGATAATTCGACATCGGTAACAAGTGCGGATTATTTGAATCGGATGAGACTGCCGGGATTGATTAACGTCAATACCGCGCCCCGCGAGGTTTTACGGGCATTGCATCCTTTGTTAGACAATGATACCGCAACTGCTATTATTGCCAATCGCGCCATTCAGCCTTATAGAAGCGTGGGAGAAGTGCTGGAAAGGAATCCACTACTTAGGCCAGCGACAGGACAAAATTTCTTTATTCAACAAATAACGGACTCTAATTATAACGTTGTTCAGAATGCGACAAAATGGACTAGGATTGCGAATTTGATTACGGTTCGGTCGGATACGTTTCTGGCGTATGTTCTGGTTGCGGCTTGGAATAATGGACAAATGGTTTCTCAGCGTCGGGAAATGGTTTTGTTTGACCGGTCGCTTTGTAATCAGCCGCCGTTGCAATGGAATAGCACCTCCAGTCAGTGGGAACCCAATCCGAAATATGTGGCTCCGAAGGTGGTGGCGAGGCAGGTTGTGGAATAATAGTTTCGAGTTTCGGGTTTCGGGTTGGAAGAAAGTAGACGAGTAGACGAGTAGATAAGAAAATAAAAAGGACACTTGAGGGAGGGTGTCCTTTTTTTGTGACCGTTCAGCGCTCACTCCGTCATTGCGAGCGCAGCGAAGCAATCCCATTATGACGTGATTGGCAAAGGAGCGAGATTGCTTCGCTGCGCTCGCAATGACAGTGCCTGAACGGTTTCGTCTACTTCCTCATTATCTTTAATAAGTGCTTTACATTATTGTGTCGGGGGGTTAAAATCGATGGGTTACATGGCTTTTGATGAAGAGACCCAAGCCAGCGATAGGAGCATGCCGAAGTGCTAGCCCGAAGAATTATACCATGCCTTGATGTGAACAAAGGCCGCGTTGTTAAGGGAGTGAATTTCCTGGACCTTCGCGATGCCGGCGATCCTGTGGAAATCTCCCGCCGTTATGAAGAAGCGGGGGCGGATGAACTCATATTTTTGGATATTACAGCCAGCCATGAGGGTCGGAAGATCATTTTTGAGGTGGTTCAGGCGACGGCGGAGCAGGTGTTTATGCCGCTGACGGTGGGCGGAGGGATCGGGTCGCTGGAGGATATACGCAAGTTGCTGGCGGCGGGTGCGGATAAGGTATCGCTGAATACGGCGGCGGTGAAGAATTCGGATTTGATTTCTGAGGCGGCGAGCCGGTTTGGCCGGCAGTGCATTGTGGTGAATATCGACCCTAAGCGAGTGATGAGGAATGGCAAGGAGTTTTGGGAGGTGTTTATCAACGGCGGCAGGGTGCCGACGGGGTTGGAGGCGGTGGCCTGGGCGAAGGAGGCGGAATCGCGAGGTGCGGGTGAGATTGTTTTAACGAGCATGGACGCTGACGGGACGCAGAACGGATATGATTTGCCGATGACGCGGGCGGTGAGCGAGGCGGTGAATATTCCGGTGGTGGCCAGCGGTGGAGCGGGAAGTCCGCAACACATTTTGGAGGTGCTGACGGACGGCAAAGCCGACGCGGCGCTGGCGGCGAGCATCTTCCATTATGAGAAATATACGATTAAAGAGACGAAGGAACTGCTGGCGAAAAACGGTGTGCCTGTAAGATTATAGAAATTTTAAACCACAGAGAACACAAAGAGCACAGAGAAGAAATGTTGTTAAAGATTAAAATTAAAAATTCTTTCTCTGCGTTCTCTGCGACCTCTGTGGTTCAAAATCAGAATTGAGGAGTTGGTCGATGGCGAATGGTGATTTATCTTTGAATGACGGTGGACAGCGAACGGGCGACGGGTCGGCTGGCGAGGCGAAGATTCTTTCGCTTTTCAAGGCGGTGATCAAGCTGGATGGGTCGGATTTGCATTTGAAGTCGGGGTCAAAGCCGCGGGTGCGGATCGGCGGGATTATCAAAATGATTAACTCCGAGCCGATCTCGAATGAGCAGCTTTTGGAGATGGCGTTTGCGATTATGGCGCCCAGCCATAAAGAACAATTCTCGCGGGAAGGGTCGGCGGATTTTGCGTATGACGTGAAAGGGGAGGATCGATTTCGCGTGAATGTGTTTCAGCAGCGGGGATTGACATCGCTGGCGGCCAGGCGGGTAACGCGGAAGATTCCCACCCCGGAACAACTGCACCTGCCGCCGCATCTGATGAAATTATCGGAAATTCGCCAGGGATTGGTTTTGCTTTCGGGGATTACGGGATCGGGAAAGAGCACGACCATCGCGGCGATGATCGAGCATATCAATATGACGCGGTCTTGCCATATCGTTACGGTTGAGGACCCGATTGAGTATTTGTTTGAGGACAAAAAAGCATTTATCAACCAGCGGGAAATCGGGATCGATGTTTTGAACTTTCACGACGCGTTAAAATACCTGATGCGTGAGGACCCGGATATCGTACTGATCGGGGAAATGCGTGACAGGGAGACGTTTGGCGCGGCGTTGCAGGCGGCGGAGACGGGGCATCTGGTGTTCGGGACTATTCACGGTTCGACGACGGCGCAGACGATCACGCGCCTGATGGATTTGTTTTCAGCGGAAGAGAGGAATTTGGTTCGTCAGTCGCTGGTGTTCAACCTGCGCGCGATTATTACTCAAAAGCTGCTGCCGAGTATTTTGGAGGGCGTGGCCCGGGTTCCGTCGGTGGAGATCATGATAAGCAACCCGATGATCAAGAAATTGATCGAAGAGGCTCGGGAGACGGAAATTAATTCGGTACTCAAGGGTTGTTATAGCGAAGGAATGCAGGATTTCACGGAGTCGCTGCGGCAGTTGGTAGAGAAGGAGTGGATCGAAGTGGAGTTGGCGTATGAAGTCGCCCCGAACCCGGAAGAGCTGAAGATGCGTTTGCGGGGCATCGCGTCGAGCAAGACGGGAATTCTGGGATAACGAAATTTTGGATTATAAGAGGAAAAGATGATGGATATGCTGGTATTGGGGCAAATTGCGGCGGAGGGGTTTCCCGGTCTGCCGACGGAAGGTGGATTTTTCAGTGTGTTTAAAATTTTAGGGATGGCCCTGTTTTTATTTTTATGGGCGTTTCCGGCGGGGTGGTGCTCGAGGGACGCCAAGGCACTGAGTTTGAACCAGATGATGTGGGGAGCCATTATTCTGGTGGGAGCGATGATCGGATGGTTTTTCTGGTTTTTCGTTCCGATTTATTTCCTGGGATTGATGTTTTATGTTTTGTTTGGGTTCGGGATGGTTTTAGTCTATGCCCTGTATCGGGATACCCTCGTGGAGGATAAGGACAAGATATTAAATCCGACGAATTTGCTGGCGGCGATGAAGGGTCATCGCGAGGTGAGCTTCGAGGTTGTCGAAAAAGTGCGACTGGCGACGCAGCAAGGCCGGGAGGCGAAGATTCCCGAAGACGCGGAAGGTCAGAAACTGTACCAGGGGTTTCAGGATTTGATCTTCGACGGATTGTGGCGGCGGGCAAATGAAGTGCTGATTCAACCATCGGGGGACAAGGCTAAGGTTTGGTTCAAGATCGACGGAGTGACCAACGAAAATGACGAGTGGGATCGGGCGTGGGGGCAGGGGGTGATCGATTACGTCAAGGGAATATGCTTAATGGATTTAAACGAACATCGTCAGCCTCAAAGAGGAAAACTGGTCGCCCAACAGGTGAACATGGACCGTAAGGTAACGCTGGACATCGAGACGGCGGGCAGCACGGCGGGAGAAAAGATGCTGGTCAGGATACGCGCCGAGGAAGCAAAGTTCACCATCGACGATATCGGTCTGACACCGGAGCAGGCGGAAAAGATACAGGGAATTCTTCGAACGAAGGGGGGGTTGGTTCTTTTGAGCGGTATGCCGGACGCCGGGGTCACGAGCACAATGTACGCGATTGCGCGAAGCCTGGACGCCTTTACTCAAAACATTCACAGCGTGGAACTCAACCCGCTGATGGACCTGGATAACATTACGCAAAACGTTCACCAGTCGGGCTCGGACAAAAGTTTCATAAAGCTGATTCAATCCATATCCAGGCGCGAGCCGGATACGATACTGATCGATCCTTGTCATAATCCTGAAACGGCGCAGATGATCGGCCAGATAGTCTCCGGTAAGGGAAAGAAGATATTTACGACCCTTCGGGCCTCGGGTAGTTTGTCGGCGTTGGGTCGGATTGTGCGGTGGATGGATAATTTGGAAACGGCGGGCGCGATTCTGGAAGCGATCACATTCCAGCGATTGGTGCGGAAGCTTTGTCCCGCTTGCCGAGAGGCGTATAAACCGAATCCTGACATTCTTCGGAAGATGAATGTCACTGCCGATGCGTCGGTCACGTTTTATCGTCCGCCCACTCAGGGGATGGTGGATAAGAAAGGCCATCCTATAGTTTGCGCGAACTGCCAGGGAAGCGGATACGTGGGTCGGACGGGAGTATTTGAATTGCTGATGGTCGATGATAATCTGCGGGCGGCGATTCGGAGCGGTGATGCGTCGAAGATTAAAGCGGCGGCGAAAAAATGCATCGTGGCGCTTTGGCAGGATGTGGCTCTGGAAAAAGTGGTGGCGGGGATCACGAGTCTGCATGAAGTGATTCGGGCGAGCAAAGAGGCGGAGGCCCTGACGGGAAGAAAGTAGACGAGTAGTCAAGTAGTCGAGTAGACTAGTAGAAGAGAAGATTCAACTAATAGCGAGGTTTTGCTGTGGTATTTATCCTTATAACATTATTGTTCTTTTTGGGAATTGCATTTTTTCAGTCGATTCAGGGGACGTTCAGCGCCATGATCATGCTGGTGCTGACGATTCTGTCGGCGGGGGTGGCTGTAAATTTTTATGGTCCGATCAGCCAATCCTGGCTGTTGGAATATATTCCCGATTATGGGGATTCCGCCGCATTGATCGTGCTGTTCACGGTTTGCCTGGTGGTTCTGCGCACGATCGCGGATAATTTTGTTAGGAGCAACATTATTATCTGGCTGTGGCCCGACCGGATACTGGCGGGGGTTTTGAGCATTCCGACGGCGCTGGTGCTGGTGGGAATGGGGAGTATCGCGTTTCAAATGCTTCCTTTTGACGGCCAAGTGATGCTTTTTAACCGCTTCAAAGACAACGGGCAAAAGCTGGAACGAAGCGGGATTTTTCCCTTTGCCGACGATTTTACCGCCGGTGTGTTATCAATGCTGAGTCGGGGAAGTTTGCAGAACGAAGAAAAGCTGGGGATGGTGCATCCGGATTGGCCTGGAGAGATCAGCGCTCAACGGATCGGGGTCCAAAAAGAATCAAAGCATGCGATCCTGCCCGGCCTGGTCCAGGTTATGCAAGCCTGGAAGCGAGAAGGCCCCTTGATGGTCAAGGAATACAAACTTTCCGACGGTTCCAATTATCGATCCGCATTGACAAAGACCCCACCCAAAGTCACAGACAAACGTCTTGCCGCCAATGGAAGTTATTATCTTGTCGTTCGAATGACGTTGGACCCGAAAGCGGCGGATGGGGACGGATTTCACCGTTTCGGGTGGGGGCAGATTCGTCTGGTCGGATTTATCGGAAACGATCGCACTGCCCCCCTGGACTACTATACGATCGGGGTGCGAGATCCGGATATGCCGGTCGAATTCAATTTTATGCGGGTAAAAGTCATGGAACCCCCTGACTCCAAGGATGATGAAGCGGTCGCCGAGGAGCGAGATTATGGTCTGGTCACCCGCCAGGCGGCCATCGGTCCGATGTCGTTCGACGTGGTGTTCGAGGTTCCGGAAGGATTCGCGCCTTGGTTTATAGAATACAAACGGTGGGGACGTGCGGACATGTCAAAGGTCAAAATATCGGAAAAAGGCCCGGGCGAGGACGAGGCGAAAAAGATGGTGGTGGAAGAGAAAGGGTCGGTCGGCCAGGTGGCTGTTGCGGGGGTCCACAATCAATTTCAGGCCGATCCGCAGCGGACCGCCTTTACAAATGAATTTCCGTTTAAGCTGGTCGGCGGAGCCGCCCGGGGAGACGTGGAAATCAGCGGGACCAAGTTTGTTCATGGAAGGATCAGCGGAACCCTGGGCCAGGCGGGCGGACTGGACAGCGGGTCCGGACCGGTGATCAGCGAGTTTGACGTGTCAGCTGACAAACGATTGTTGCGGGTGGAATGCAATTTTGTCTCAGCTGACAACCAGATGGTCCAAAATGTTTTCGGAATGGTGGGAACCGTCGCCCAGCAAAAAGCGATTGATAAACAGGGAAACGTTTATCTACCCATCGGGAAATATATCATTTTGAACGTGCCGGGGGGCGACCAGGTTGAGCTGATTTATAATGGGACCGGCGTGGAAGGCGAGGCCTCGGCGGGGCGCGATCAGTTCCAGTCCATCAACCGCGGCCAACTTCAATCGAATGGCGGAAAAGTGGGATTCCTCTATGCCGTTCCTCCTGGAACCCAAATGGATCGCTTTGAGCCCGGACGCCCATTTGAGAGCCAGACGCTGGAACTCAAGGCACCGAATTGAAGAAGGCAGTGGGAAAAGAAAAAGTTTCGGGTTAGATTATGTCAACTACCGGACTGTATGTTCATGTTCCTTTTTGCTCCGGGAAATGCTTTTATTGTGATTTTTATAGTATTCCCGCCGAGCCGCTGCTTGTTGAGAATTATCTGCAAGCGCTGGAATGCGAAGCAAAACTCGTTTGCGAAAAATATTTTGATTCGCCAAAACCGAAGGTGGAAACGATTTATTTCGGCGGCGGCACGCCGACCTCGTTGGCGATCAAAGAGCTTGCCGAACTTGGGCGAATCGTTGAGAGTAATTTTAGCCGGGCGGCCAATTGCGAATTTACTTCGGAAGCCAATCCGGAATCGGTTACGGCGGGCAAAATACAAAAATTGAGAGAAGTCGGATTAAATCGATTCTCGATGGGCGGGCAAACATTTAATGATGAATTCCTCCAAGTGATCGGCAGACGCCATACCAGCCGGCAGACGATTGATGCCGTGGAACTGGCGATTCGGGAGGGCATCAGAAACATCAGCCTGGATTTGATTTATGCCCTGCCGAACGAAAGTCTGGAGCAATATAAGAAGGATTTGGAAACGGCAGTGAAGCTACCGATCCGGCATGTTTCCTGCTATGAGCTTACCTACGAGCCACAGACGAAACTTTTTCCCTTGCGGGCAAATGCGATTGATCCAGCCGAAGAAGAAAAGCAGGTGGCGATGTTTCTTTTGGGACATGAACTTTTGACGGCGGCAGGCTTCGAGCATTATGAGATCAGTAATTATGCCAAATCCGGCCACCGGTGCCGGCACAATATTCATTACTGGAAAAATCTGGATTATATCGGCCTGGGCCCATCGGCGGCGGGCTTCCTGAAGCGAAACCGTTATAAAAATGTAAGCGATCTAAAAGAATATTGTCGAAGACTCCTGGACCTGGGGGAATTGCCGGTGGAAAGCGAGGAAGTTCTTTCGGATTTAAGGTTCGCCGGAGAAACGGCAATGCTGGCGCTTCGAACGGCATCGGGTATTGCAAAAAAAGATTTTACCGAACAAACAGGCTACGATCCTGTAAAACTGTTTAAAAAGCAAATCGAAAAGTTTACAGCCCTTGAATTGCTGGCCACCGACAACGAAAGGATTTTTTTGATGCCCACGGGGATGATTCTTTCGAACGAAGTCTTAGCCGAATTTTTGCAGTCGTGAAGATGCCGTCCATTAATTTCATCAAGGGCTAATCAGTTCGGTTCGATTGACCCCGGCGATTGTGTCTTGGGTTTCAAAAATATCTTGGGATTTTGGCCTATTGACTATCTGCCGGGTGCTGACTTTATATCTTGTTTCGGATTGGACGAGCAGGCCGTTTTGATAATCCAGATACGCGATTTGAACAGTCTTGTCCCTTGTTTCCTGATGTTTAAGTCTATCGGTGGAGACTTCAAAGACGTAGGGCAACACTTCGATTTCAATTTTCGCGCACCGCCGGCCTTTGACGGTTTCCACACCCACCAGCTTCCATTCTCTTTTTATCTTATGCTTTTTTCCGTAGGTTTCCTGTTCAACGTCATCTTTCCAAGTCTCCCCGACATGCAAAATCTTTCGAGATGGAAAGAAGCGTCGCTCCGATTGCATCCTTTTCAACATGGACTCGTCGGTGCTGCCGGCAATAAGCTTCTTGAGCTGATTCTGAGCCATTTTGGAAGCTGGCTTAAGGTCTTTCAGTGATTTCTTGATGCTTTCCGCGTATCCCTGAACTTTCCGAGGGGTTCCATCCGATCCGACGATCATTGCGAATCGGGCATCAACCCCGGCTTGCTTATTTTCATCAACGAGCTTATTCATTTCATTTATTTCATCATGGTTGGGCAGTTTGGGCTTCTGGTCGATCCTGGGTTTTCCTGCCTCGAAACGGATAATTACCGTCTGGTTGTCCATGCTGCCTTTTTCTTCCCACAACGGCATGGACACTTCGTAAAACCCTGTACCGTCGGGATTAACTTTGACACACTTATAAACAAGGTCGAAGATGCCGATGCTGGAAAATTTTTGTTCCTGCAAATCGCCCATTTTCCGAAGCTGGTCGGTGTTTATGGTGGTGCGATAATGAATGGTCTTGCCCAGAGGATGAACGTATTTGAATTCAATCTTTTCCGCAGGCGGATTAACGGCTGCCAGTAGATTTAGTCCGATGATCGCGATTGTCAATGAATACATAAAGGCTCCTTGTCATGAACTCTCTGCTTCACTAACTGTAGCAACTTTTTCATCACAATCAAGCGGGAAGCTTTCATACATTCTTACAATAATAGACGATGGACAGGGCGGGTGAGTCCTGCTAAAATCTATCACAAAATTAATCAAGGTGAAGGCATGTCATCAAAAGAACGTATTTTACTGGTCAACGGGTTTGTCGTCGATCCTGCCAATAATTTTCAAGGTCAGGCCAATGTTTTAATTGAAGAAGGCAAGATCGCTATGGTCGGAAAGGAAACGCCAAAAGCAGACCTTCGGATCGAGGCTGGGGGGCTTTATGTTTTGCCGGGATTGATCGATATGCACGTTCATCTTCGCGAGCCGGGGCATGAAGAAGAAGAGACGATTGAAACGGGGACCCGTGCGGCGGTGGCGGGAGGATTTACGAGTGTGGCCTGCATGCCGAATACGCATCCGGCGATTGATAGCGAGGCGACGGTGGATTTTGTTTTGCGACAGGCGAGCGAGAAAGGGTTTTGCCGCGTCTATCCGGTGGGCGCGATTACCAAAAATCGTGAGGGCAAGGAACTGGCGGAAATGGGGACGATGGTTCGGGCGGGCGCGGTGGCGTTTAGCGATGACGGGGAAGGTGTGGGTGATACGGCGGTGGCATACCGGGCGATGCAGTATGCGACGATGTTCGGCAAAACGATTATTCAGCATTGCGAGGACTTTTCATTGACAAACGGCGGGAGCATGAACGGAGGATGGACGGCCACTTTGCTGGGATTGCCCGGACGACCCGCGCTGGCCGAGCAGATCATGCTGTACCGGGACTTGATTCTGGCGGAATCGACGGAATGCAAATATCACGCTGCCCATGTATCGACAGCGGCATCGGTGGAATTGATACGCGAGGCCAAGAAAAAAGGAATTAAAAATATTTCCGCCGAAGCCACGCCTCATCATTTGCTGCTCACGGATGAGAATTGCCGGAATTTTGATTCCAATTACAAAGTAGCCCCTCCGCTTCGAACGGCCAAGGATATCGCAGCCTTAAAGGCGGGATTGGCGGACGGGACGATTGATTGCCTGGTGACCGATCACGCCCCGCACTGCAGGGAGGAGAAGGAACTGGAATTTTTGTACGCGCCTTTCGGGATCATCGGACTCGAAGTGGCCCTGCCGCTTTATAGCAAGGCCCTGATCGACGAGAAGGTGCTGAACTGGATGGACCTCGTGGCCAAGATGACGATCAATCCTGCTCGGATTTTGGGGATCGACAAGGGGACGTTATCTGTGAACGCCGATGCCGACGTCACGCTGGTGGACCCGAACGCCCCGTGGACAATCGACGTAGATCGGTTTTTCAGCCGTAGCCGGAATTGTCCATATCACGGCTGGAAAGTTCGCGGCAAAGTGATCGGCACACTCGTTGCGGGACAGATCAGGCATAACGACGGTTTGAAAATGGAATAATCTCGATCTTTTGTAGACCAGGATCGTCTATCTTTACTAGCCCCCGACGGTAGTCGGGGGTTTTGACCTTCATAAACCAAACCACCCCCTGCTGCCGCAGGGGGCTAGTATGAGAAAAGTAGCGCCGTTTTAAAAGAATCAAACGTGGAGCAAGAAGCACAGCAAAAAAATACTCATTCAAGATTAATCGCCGTTGCACGCATTATTTTTGCGGTGGTGGCCTTGGGATTTGTAGTATATTCGATACAGCTCAACGATTGCCTTGTAAAGGGTACGCAGCAATATAACATTTTAAAAGTGATGGACGATCATTATGTAGTCCGGGGAAAATCCAGACGGGAAGTCATGCTGGGAGATTTTTTTTCGCGGTTGCTGAACTATTTTGTCCGAGAAAAATCCGGACAGGAAAGCATGGTTTCACGTGCGGATAAGAGCTATCAGCATCATACTGGGGCCGTCAGTTTAGCTAAGAATGTACAGCCGGTTCCCGCTATTTTGGGATTGGCTATTTTTTCCCTGGTTCCGCTGATTTTGGCGTATCGCTGGCGGCTGCTTTTGAAAGTTCAGGGGGTGAATCTGCCCTTTTGGAAGGTTCTTCAGTTGACCTACTCAGGACTTTTTTTGAATTTTTTTCTGATCGGGACCACGGGCGGTGATCTGGTAAAGGCATATTGGATCGGGAGGTTCTCACCAAAACGCGCGGAAGGATTCGTCAGCGTTTTTGTCGACCGCTTTATCGGCGTGGTGGTGTTGATTTTAATGTCGGCGGTGCTGGTGGTGTTGATGTGGCACGATGCCCAGGTGGCGAAACTCAGTCGGGGAGTGGGGATACTGGTCGTGCTGTCGGCGGGAGCGATTGTGTTTTTGTTTTCGCGTCGGCTGAGAAGGCTGGTCCGGTTTGACCGGTGGAAAAATAAACTGCCGATCAGCGGGATGATCGACCGAATCGACCAATCGCTTCTGGCATATCGGAGGTCGGGTAGTGTTTTGGTCAAGGCCGCGATGGCGACGGTGGTTCTGCAATTATTGGGATCGACTGCTTCCTATTTTCTGGGGTCGGCATTGCAGATTAATGCCCATATCTGGTATTACTGGCTTTACGTGCCCCTGGCGTTTTTGATCGGGTCGATTCCCGTCAGTGTATTCTGGGGATTAGGCCTGCTGGAAGGCGCCTATGTGGGATTTTTCGCGGGGAGCGGTTTTGCCAGTTTGACACAGGCGGCGATGCTGGCGATGGCGGTGCGGTTGATGCAACTGTTCTGGGCTTTGCCGGGAAGCGCGATGCTGGCCGTAGGAATAGGAAAGAAAGAGCCTTTAGCCACGAATAAACACGAAATAAAAATATGAAAGACAAGATTGTAACGATTTTTGGGTCGTCTAAACCGCTGGAAAATGAACCGGGTTATAAAATGGCGTACGAGATTGGTTTTGCCCTGGCCGCCAAAGGGTGGACAATTTGTAATGGTGGATATGGCGGGACAATGGAGGCCTCGGCGAAGGGGGCGAAGGACGCGGGCGGATCGACGATCGGGGTGACGTGTACGATTTTTGATAAATCAGGACCGAATCCGTTTATTGACCAGGTCATCGAGACGAGCGATCTTTTTGTCCGGCTGGGGAAATTGATTGAACTGGGTCAGGCGTATGTGGTGTTGCCGGGCGGCAGCGGGACGCTGGTGGAATTGACCCTGGTCTGGGAACTGATCGCGAAACGACTAATGGAACCCAAACCGATTATATTGATAGGACGATTTTGGGAATCGGTAATCGAAACGGCCGCGATTGAACGTCCGAAAAGCAAGCAGTATGTTCAATTTGCGGATAACGCCGAGGACGTGATAAAAAACTTATCAGAAAAGTAATCGTTCAGGCACGGTCATTGCGAGGAGCGAAGCGACGAAGCAATCTGGTTCTTTGGGCAAAGGTACGAGATTGCCGCGCCCGCTGTGCGGTCTCGCAATGACGATTATGCGGGTTTATCGGGATCGTCGAGCGGAGTTTGCTGGACCGTCGAAGCGGGTTGTTCGGGCGGCTGGGGGGGCGGAAGCGGTTTTTCCGCGGTCATCGACGCGATTTCATGCTGCGATTCCATCAGCCCCTTCTTAAATTCTCCGAACGATTTGCCCAGACTCTTAGCCACCTCAGGTAAACGCTTTCCCCAGATGAGCAGAGCGAAAAACATGATAATAATCAAATGAACCGGATTAAGAATGTCGCCAAAATATGCCAGCAGATAATTGTGTGACATAGTAAAAACCCTTTCCAATAAAGTTGTACGCTGAACGCTGATCGCTTTTTCTATATTATACCATGCTAGGCGGCTTCGTGTTCTTCTTTTTCCGGGGTGGTTTCTCTTTTGTCGTCGAATCGGACGGCCACCCGCTTGGAAATGCCTGCTTCCTGCATGGTAATGCCGTAGAGAACGTGGGCATAGCTCATGGTGCGTTTGTTGTGAGTGATGACGATAAATTGGGAATGGGTCATGAATTCCTGGAGGACCAGGTTGAAGCGATCGACATTCGCTTCATCCAGGGCTGCATCGACTTCGTCAAGGATACAGAACGGTGACGGCTTGGATTTAAAAATGGCCATCAGGAGCGCGACGGTTGTCAGGGTTTTTTCACCACCGCTGAGCAGACTGACGGAACGGGTTTCCTTTCCAGGCGGACGGGCGAGAATGTCGATGCCGCTTTCCAGAACGTCTTCGGGATTATCCAGGACCAGGTCGGCTTTTCCGCCGCCGAAGAGTTTGCGGAAGAGTTCCTGGAAATTGGTGCGTACCGCTTCGAAAGTTTCCGCGAAACGCTTGGCGGAATCTTCGTCGAGTTTCAGGATCAGGTCCTGGAGTTTCTGCTGGGCCTCGGTGAGATCCTTTTGCTGAGTGCTTAAAAAGACCTGTCGGACCTCAAGCTGTTCCTGCTCGGCAATGGCGTCGATGTTGACGTTTCCGAGACGGGCGATCTTTCCCTTGAGTTCGTTGATTTCATTTTCGACAGCCGCCCAATTCTGCTCCTTGTATTCGTACTGGCTATAGATGTGTTCAACATCGACCCCAAGCTCGTCCTGGACACGTTGAATGAGCGTTTCCTGTCGAACGGTCAGTTCGTTGACGTGCAGGCCCAAGTCTTGCGACTGCTGCTGGGCTTCGGCGACCTGCCGACGAAGAACGGTGGTTTTTTCGAGGATCTGCTGCATTTGTTGATGCTTGACATCCCGCTGCTGACGAAGCAGAGCGGATTGAGACTGGAACTGCTGCTTATCCAGGTACGCCTTGGCCAAACGGGATTCAGTGTGCAGAATTTGCCGTTCCGCCTGCTGGATTCGGCTCTGGGCGGATTGAATTTCCCCTTCCGCCGATTGATACGAAGCCATCATCTGCTGCGAACGCTCTCGGAGTGAACTGATGGCTTCGACGGTGGATTTTCGCTTTTCCGCCAATTGCCCTGCCTGGACTTTGACATCGGTGAGCTGATCGCCCAAGCGTTGCTTTTCCGCCTGGCGGGATTGCAACTGACCTTGCATGACCCCGAGTCGAGTCCGGGCTTCATTCTGATCGGATTCGACCTCGGACAATTTTTGCCGCGACTGCTCCTGCTGGAGGACGGCAAATTTTTCCTGCTGGTCCAGCGATTGAAGTTCGGTGGTGATGATCGGGTCTTCCTGGGCGATTTTCCGAAGCTGCTCGTCGAGATTGACCAAGCTGGTCTGGGCCTGGACGCGTGCGGTTTTGACTTCGTAGATTTTCGTGCGAAGCTGCTGCTGCAGGGCGGCCAAAGATCGTTGTTGCTGGTTGGCCTGCTGCGAGCGCTGGTCGAGTTGATTGATTTCCTGATCGAGTTGGGTCAGTTGACCGCTCAAGGCTTCGAGTTCCGATTTTCGAGAAATCAATCCGCTGGCGGCCTTGGCGGACCCTATGTGAATGGAACCGTCGGTTTCGATCAGTTCGCCGTCTAGGGTAACAAACCGCATGCCGATGTTGTCTTCGCGGCGAAGGTTAAGGGCGGTGGTCAAATCTCTGACAATAAGCGTTTTGCCGAGCAAAAGCCTGACCAGATGGTCGTATCGATCTTCATTTCGGACGAATTTGCCGGCAAGCCCGATCACGCCTTCCATGTTGCTGTAATCTCGCACGTTGAGCACGGGAGGCAGCATATCAAGGGCGAAAAAGTTGACCTGTCCCGGAAGTTCGGCAAGCATCTTTTTATTTTGTGCGAGGAATTCCGCCGATTCTACGATCATGAATTGCTCTTTACCCGCCAGGGCCGTTTCAACAAGCCGGGCGTGTTCCAGATCGGTTTTGATGATATCGGCAATAAGTCCGACGATCTGGGTGAACTCGAAAGGTTTTTCCTCCTGATGACCGAGCAGGGTCTTTACCCCTTTATCCAAACCTTGCTGCTTGCTTTCCATGTCGGCCAGAACGTCATTACGGGATCGCAGGGCAGAGCGTTGTTCCCGGGCGTGGGCAAGGTTTTGGGTGATTTCATCCGCCTGCTGATGAAGCTCCTCGTATTGTTGTTGCACGTTGACAAGTTCCGACTCGGCGACGGCCAGATTTTGATCCAGCTTTTCAAATTGGCACTGCTGATCGTTTCGGCGAGAGAGAATTTCCGTCCGTTGTACGGCGAGTTGTTCCTGCCGCGCGAGCAGTCGCTGACGCTGGCCCGCGATATTCTGCTGCTGAAGCTGTGCCTGGTTGATCTGGTTATTGATCTGGGCGATCTGACGCATCAACTCGATCAGGTTGGATTTTTCCGCTTCGGCCTGATCGCTTAATTCGGTCAGCTCGAGTTCTTTGTCGGTGAGTTGTTTCTGGAGGTCCTGGATCCTGCGATTGTATTCCTGATCTTCCTGGATAAAGGCGTCCAATTGCACTTGAAGCTCTTTTTGCTGTTTATCGAGAACGTCGATCTGCCGGTGGTGCGCCTGGAGTCGTCGGCGGGCGAGGTCCAGATTTTCCGCCTGTTCTTCGATCCGCTGATGGAGGAGATTGATAGTGTCGCAGGCGGAACCGATCTGCCCCTGCGTTTGCGTCAGATGATTTTCGACCCCGGCGATATTGTTTCCGAACTCGATGAGCTGAAGGTCCACTTCGCTGCGATTGGATTCGGCCAAGTCCTGCTCGACCTTCAAATCTCGCAGGTTCTGGTTGACGTCATCGAGCTTGACGCGAAGCTTTCCCTGGTCGTCCATCAGATTATGATATTCGGCCAGGTAGTATTGCGATTTCATCTCGTTAAGCTGAATTTGATACTGTTGGAAATTCCTGGCTTTGCCGGCCTGGAGCTTTACGCTGCGAAGTTGTTTTTCGACCTCGGTAACGATATCCCCAAGCCGAAGGAGATTTTGCTGCACATTTTCCAGTCTACGCTGGGCTTCTTTTCTCCGGGCCTTGTATTTGCTGATCCCGGCAGCTTCTTCAAGGACAGCACGCCGTTCCTGGTTCGAAGCCTGCAAAAGCAGATCGACCTTGCCTTGCTCAATCAGACTGTAAGCGTCGACGCCACAACCGGTGTCCATAAATAGTTCGCGGATATCTTTAAGCCGGGATGGTTTATTGTTGAGCAGATATTCACTTTGCCCGCTACGATAGAGTCGGCGGGTGATGACAACTTCCGCCCCGTACTGCTCGGCCAAAGGACCTTGTGCGTCAAAAGTCAACACCACCTCGGCCATTCCGCTACTTTTACGGCTGGCAGAACCGTTGAAAATAACGTCCAACATCTGCCGGCCTCGAAGACTCTTCGCCGACTGCTCCCCCAGGACCCATTTAAAGGCGTCCACAACGTTACTCTTTCCACATCCGTTGGGACCGACGATCCCAATGAACCCGGCATTAAACGCCAGTTCCGTCCGGTCAGCAAAACTTTTAAAACCATGCAAGGTTAATTTTTTTAATCTCATGTACACAAGCCTCCATGCAAACGAATTTCTGATCTATGCTTTTCGTAACCGTTCGGGTCCCTCTGTCATTGTGCCACGGCTGGCTTGTCCAGCCGTGTCTTAAGAGCACGGTCGGACAAGCCGACCGTGGCACAATGGGGGACTGAACGATTACTGATTTTTCTAATCCTTTTCCGGCCGGCCTATAATGTCATCCGGAGGTTCCGACACGGCTTGCAGGTCCTGCATTTTAAATTTCGCCGGGATCGAACCATTTTTGCATAATTGATTTAAGATGGCGACAATATGGCTGTAGGGCAATCCCAAACCATAAACTTTTCCGGTTTTTTTGTCCACGGCCGAGTCGTTTCCCATCAGGGTAATCAGCGCCTGTAAGTCAAGCGAAGCTGTAATTTTACCACTGCTCTTTCCGGAAGGCGTTTGTCGAAGCAAGGCTATCTGCTTAGCCCCCGAATCGGCGGACATCGTGATACTGTTGTCCGGGTGGCAATAAAAAATCGGCGGTTCGAGATTGTTTTTACCGAAAAGCACGATCTTGCTTTGCTGCTCGCGGGTGGCGTAGACCATCGGCCAGGCATTGGATTGAACGGTATCGAGGGCAAAATTATCCTCACCGACGTAGATTCGCTCCACGTAAACATCATCCATTCGGGCCAGCCCCTCATAAGCTAGAATCCGAAGATCAATATCGCGGTCGTCGAGAATTTTTCTCAGAATTTTCCGGGCCTCCGAATCGCGGCAGAAGCCAAGCGTTTGAACCGCTTTCTGGCGGAATTTGCTTTTTGGATCGGCTGCGAAAAATCCCAGTTGCTCCATGGCGAGAGTATCACCCAGTCCAGCCCCGGCCTTGGCGGAATAAAAAGAGGCTTGTTTATTCGGACTGGTATAAAGCGGCTGAATCATCGGTAAAACCGACCGACCCATAGCCTCCCACGCATAAGCGATGTCGGGGGCGTTGGCCAGAGGACCACCGATTTGTTTGGTCAGATCGTTGGCCTGTGTTTCAATGTAACTCGGGTCGCTGCGGATATAAATATTTCGGACCAACCCGAGAAAATGGAATAATCGGTTGTGATATTGACGGGGAATGCGCAGTTCGATGCGATCGTAACCCGATGCCTTGGCGGTCTGCCAGAGCGGATTGTCGGCCGGTGGGCCGAAGACGGAATTAATTTTCTGCTCAATCGCCCGTGCCGCAGGATAGGAAGGCGAAGCGAGCATGAGGAATATCCGGCGATCCTCGATATTGGTTCCGCCGTTCAAGACATAACCACCGCGATGCAAAAGTTGCGAACCACGATATTTTTGCTTTTCAAACGGGTTGATAAAAATCGGACCCGATCCCTGGGCCAAAATATGAGAAGCCGTCGTTTGACCAACCGGTCCGGCATAAATTCTCAGATCGCAGGTATAGAGTCGGCCACCTTCCAGGGAAGTGGTCCCGGTATTGGGAAGTGCCTGAACGGCCAAATCGAAATGATCACCTTTCAAACTGCCCGCCGGGATGGTTCCGATGACTTTGACGACGGCGGTATCATGGGTGTTGAAAAATCCACCCGGCGGCAATTGCTGAGCCGAGCTATCACCATAAAGCTTTTGGTACCTGGCAATAGTGGCTACCAGTTGCTTTCGAAGCGATTCCGGGCATTCGCCGCTACCGGTACCAGGCAGTCCGGCTACCAAACCATACCCCTGGACAAACCGCTTCTGCATTCCGTCCAGATAACAGGCAGCACCGATCGTTCCGGGCAGGGGAGCGGTTTTTCGTATCGCGACTGTTTGCTGGTCCTGTTTTTTTTTCTCATCCGACGTCATTTTCGCTTCCGGTTTGGCGGCGAAACCGGGCCACTTAAAATTGGAACCCTCGCAGCCTAAAAGCAAACCACAAAGTCCGGCGGTAATACAAAAGACAACCCTTTGTATGAGTCTGGGATTAAATATTTCTATTGCGTGGATTTTCATATTTTAATTATCGGACGATCCGGCAAAAACGCTTGAAAACAGTTCTATGTTTTATATAACTTACGTTCTATCATAATGACAAGTTATCCTCAACTTTTCAACAGAAAGTTAACATTAATCCTCAATTAATTCAATCAAAGATCGACATTAGACATAACTTTTTATATGATGGGAAAAATGTTAAACGCAAACGAAATCTATTGCGGCGATTGTGTGGAATTACTGAAAACTTCACCGGGACTGCCGGTCCGGCTGATTTTTGCCGATCCGCCGTTTAATATCGGATACAAATACGATCAATACGAGGATCGGCAGGAATATGACGAGTACGTGTCCTGGACGGAAAAATGGATGCGGGCTTGCCGGGAAATCCTCCTGCCGGACGGATCGTTTTATATCGCCATTGGTGACGATTACGCCGCGGAGGTGCGGATGATCGCCCGAAAACTCGATCTTCACCTTCGCAACTGGATCATCTGGCATTACACGTTTGGCCAGCAGACGAAAATGAAATTTGCCCGAGCGCACACGCATATTTTTTATTTTGTGGCCGATCCGAAGAATTTCATTTTCAACGATGTGCCGATTCGAATGCCGTCGGCGAGGCAGATGGTCTATAAGGATAAGCGAGCCAACCCCGCGGGCAAGATACCGGACGACGTGTGGCGATATTCGCGGGTGTGCGGAACTTTTAAAGAACGCGAAGGATGGCACACCTGCCAGATGCCGCTCAAACTGTTGGCACGGATCATCAAGGCATCAAGCAATCCGGGCGATCTGGTCATGGACCCGTTCAGCGGGTCGGGAACGACAGCGTTGGCGGCGGCGATTCTGAAACGGCAATATCTCGCCATAGACCTGTCGGAAAATTACGTCGCCGCCGCGAAAGAACGCATCGAAAAAACCCTAAACGATGAAAGCGAGGATATTGACTGCGGTGAGCTGATCTTTGTCCTGGCGGAAAAGGCTTTGACCGCCAGAGGCAAAAAGGGAATAGAGTTGAAATTAGATTTTGAAGAAAATGAAACCGCCGATGCACACCGATGAACGCGAATAAGAGCATTTTTAATAAAATTTTCTTTTCTATCTGTGTTCATCTGCGGTTTAAAAATTCTTTGGTTAGATAATTTATGCGATGGTCATTTAAAATAGCAACGGTTTTCGGGATTCCGATCAGGATTCATGTCACGTTTTTAGTGCTGCTGTTCTGGATCGGAACCAAACCGGCGGGCCTGGCGGGGATGACACTTATACTATCGATTTTCTTCTGCGTGATCCTGCATGAACTGGGGCATAGCCTGGTGGCTCGAAAATATGGAATCGTCGTGGACAGTATTACCTTGCTGCCGATCGGGGGAGTGGCGTCGATGAAGAGTCTTCCACAATCGGCCCGGGCGGAACTACTCATGGCCATGGCGGGACCTGGGGTCAGCGTGGCGGTGGGAATCATTTTGATGCTGACGGCCAGATACCTTTATGGCCCGTGGATTTGGCAGGCGTTTATCCCAGATAATTATGATCTTCCCCTACTAGCGGAACTGGCGGTGATTAATTTTTTCCTGGCCGCTTTTAATCTGATCCCCGCGTTTCCTATGGATGGCGGGCGGGTTCTTCGGGCGATCCTGTGGTCCAGGAAGGGGTTTATGCGGGCAACGGTCATCGCCGCGAAAATCGGACAAATTCTAGCGGTGGGTTGTTTTCTCCTGGCGATGATGTATTCCAATACAATGCTGGTTCTTATCGCGATCTTCATTTATTTCGGCGCGGAAGCGGAAGGAAAAGCCGCGGTCTGGGTGGATAAGTTTTCCGTCCTGACCGTCGGCCAGACGATGCAGACCAACCTGAAAACGATTCAACCAGACGCCACTGTCAAAGAGACCGCCCTTTTGATGGCCAACACCGGCCAGGATAATTTTCCCGTCGTCGACAACACCCATCAACCGGCAGGCGTCCTGACCCGCCAGGAGCTTTTGCTAGCCATTCGTGAGGAAAAATTCGATCATCCGGTCCGAGATTTTATGACGAAACAGTTGATCTGCTGCCGCTCATTCGATAATTTAGCTACAGTATTGCATTTAATGGACAGACAAAACCTGTCCTGCGTCCTGGTCATCGACGAGGACCATATTGTTGGGCTGATTACTCCGGAAATGCTCTATAGAATAATTAAATAAAAATGACTAAATCCTAATGTCTAATGACTAAATGACTAATGGAGATGCGTGTTTAGACATTGGGGTTTAGTCATTGATTAGACATTAGTCATTAGGATTTAGTCATTTAATTAATCCTTTTGGAGGATCAAAAATGGTTGAAAACTTAAAAAACCGCACAAATCCATTAGTCGCCGTTTTCTCCGGCGTCTTTGATCCGGTGACGGCGGGACATTTGGACATCATTCGTCGAGGGTCTGCCATTTTTCATAGATTGATTGTGGCGGTGGGGACGAATCCGGAAAAAATGGAACTCTTTAATAAACAGGAACGAGTAGAACTGATTCAGGAATTAACACAAGACCTGCCGAACGTTGAAATTGACTCGTATGAAGGATTGACGTTTGATTTCGTCAAGGCCGTCGGTGGCAGTGTGATTTTGAAGGGAATTCGAGATACCGTGGACTTGCGTTACGAATTGCAGCAGGCCAATACCAACCGGTTGGCGGGTGGAATTGAGACCCTTTTCATGCTCGCGACCGATGTGCATGCCCTGACGAGCAGCACGCTGATCAAACAGGTGGCCTCCATGGGCGGAGACGTCGGCAGACTGGTCCCGGAACTGGTCGCCAAACGCCTGCGCGCGAAACTGGGAAAGAAATAAAAAATTATTGAAAGTTCCTTCCCGCAAGGGTAATTTAATACCCATTAGGAGTAATTTGCTATGTCAAGACCGGCCTCCAAATCTCATATCGTTCATCCAGTTCAAACATTTAATAGGTTGTTTATTTTTATGGTGGTCATCCTTTTATTTCTGAGCGGAACCCTCCACGCCGTTTCCGCTCCCCGATCAATCGCGAGTAGTATTCGTGTCAACATTCCTCCCGCGTACACGGCGAAAATTTCTGACGCGACGCGAAAGAATTCGGATTTTCAGATATCGAACCTGCTCACGAGCTGCACACTGTTTTCGACGGCGATTATGATGTTAACGTTCGGTGGGTTTGTCGTAATTAAAGCCAAAGAAGGCAGTGGGCAGCAGGCAATGGGTTCTGGCAGGTAAAGATAGATTGTCGGGCTACTCTTTCCTCATTCCATCCTCCAGCTTCTTGGGACGACCAGAACGGGGATTTTGACGGCGTGGCGGACAGAGGAAACGGTTTGTCCCAGCAAAATATCCATCAATATTCCATGCCGGTGCGAACCCATGATTAATAGATCAAGGTCGTACAGCTCCACCAGACGAACCAACTCCTTTATCGGATTTCCATAACCCATGACCGGCTCAACGGTGAGCGCATAATCGTTTTTCAATTTTTCCGTCAGACTACTTACGTAGGCTTCATCTCGCCGGGCTTCGAGATCGAACGCTTCTTTTCCGTAAACCTTTCCGCCGATGTTTTCCACAACATGAATCAGGGATAGGGCCGCGCCGTGTCCCTGGGCGAGCAAGACGGCTGTCTCCAAAACCGGTCTGTCAGCGTTGCTTAATTCCAAAGCCACTCCGATCCGTTCAAACTTTTGCGGATGAAGCGTAATGTCCAAACTCGTCGGCTCATGGATGTAAATCTCGCGGACACGATCCTTGCCCACCATCGGCCAGATAATGAGCCAAAGCAAAAGTCCGATCAGAAAAACCAGCACCGGCAAAATCGTCACCCACGCAATGAATCCTCCGGCCATAAACCACTCACCGACCGTGTTCCATACCAATATCGCATTCAGACCGATGATAATGACGGCCGCCATTCCCGCCAGAATTTTAACCCATAGCTTAATGACAAATTCGCCCATCATTCGCCGGCTGCTCGTGAACCAGATCAACGGAACGACGGCGAACGGCAGTTGAAGACTCAAAATGACCTGACTCAAAATCAGTAGTTTGTAACTTCCCGCGTTCTTCATGATCGAAATGGTAATCACGGCTGGGATAATCGCCATCAAACGCGTTACCAGTCTTCGCAGCCACGGGCGCATTTTGAATTGCAAAAATCCCTCCATCACCACCTGCCCCGCCAGCGTTCCCGTCAGCGTCGAACTCTGACCAGCCGCGAGTAACCCAACGGCAAAAGCAATCCCCGCCACCGTACTACCAAGCAAGGGAGCCAGCAATTCATGCGCCTGACCCAAAGTCGTCACCACCAAACCCCGCTTATAAAAGACAGCCCCTGCCAAAATCAAAATGGCGGCGTTGATAAAAAATGCGCCGTTCAACGCCACAATCGAATCGATCAGATTAAAACGGAGCGCCGCCCGAATAGAATTAAACGTTCGCCGAACGTCGCGCGTCTGAACCAACGCCGAATGCAGATATAAATTATGCGGCATCACCGTCGCCCCGATAATTCCGATCGCCACATATAAACTTTCTTTACTCAAACGAGGCACAAATCCGGTCATCACCTGACCCCAGACTGGCTTGGCTAAAAATAATTCCACCACAAACGCCAAACCGATCAACCCCACCAGCGACACGATCAATGCCTCCATCCGCCGAATCCCAAATCGCTGAATCACCAAAAGCAAAATGACATCAAAACCGGTAATAATCACACCCATCAGTATGGGTATCCCAAAAAGCAGATTAAGACCGATGGCCGTCCCCAGCACTTCCGCCAAGTCCGTCGCGGCAATCGCCAGTTCACCCAGAACCCATAAACAATAAACCACCGGTCGCGGGTAATGCTCTCGGCACGCCTGGGCCAAATCTCTGCCCGCCACCAATCCCAACCGGACGCTCAGACTCTGGAGCAAAACCGCCATCAGATTCGACATCAAAAGCACCCAGATCAACTGATATCCAAATCGTGCTCCGCCCTCCAAATCCGTCGCCCAATTGCCAGGGTCCATGTAACCCACACTCACCAGGTACGCCGGACCCGCAAAGGCCATCAGCCGCCTCCAAAAACCCGGACCCCGCGGGATAACCACCGAGCTGTGGACCTCGCTTAACGAAGAATCATTCTTTTTTGAATTTCCCGCCATAGTTGAATATAATATATACAATCATAAGTATTCGCTTTCTAGGATTTTTCTATAAATATCAGGAGAGTAGCGAATTTATCCGGAGAATTTACATGAACAATAAATACCTTATTTGCAAAATGCTGTTCTTGGTGCTGCTCGCGTCCAATCTCACCCTCGCCCAGCCGGCAAAAACCATTGAAACGCAATCTTCGGCAACTCTTAAAATTGAACCCGCCTCAGTAACAGCAGGTCAGAATATAACTCTCCTGGTCAGTATCCCCGTAAAACCGGGAATGCATGTCTATGGCCCAAATGTCGCAAAACCATTTTTTGCGACAAAGTTGGTTGTAATCGAGCAAGGTCCGATAATCTGGGAGGATGCCCCACTGTATCCCAAAATATCCACACTCGATACAGGCGGTGAAACTTTTTCTGTTATTGAGCCGGACCACAAAAATAACTCTGTCGTCCTAACCCTGAAGGGTAAGGTAAAATCAAATGCGAAACTAGGCAGGCATAAAATAACGGCATCGTTAACCTATCAGATGTGTTCGCAAACACAGTGCTTGCAGCCCGTTATAGGCAAGTCGCTGTCTGCTATGGTAATAGTAGAAAATACTGGCTACAAAAGCACAGGAGATAAATTATTAGATCAATCACTAAAACAAATTTCTCCGACGGATGGTTTTGGAACTTCCATTTCCATCTTTAACCATCGAATCGACCTTAATAAGGCGGGCTTGTGGCTGCCGCTGGTTGTAGCGTTTATTGCAGGACTGCTCCTTAATATCATGCCGTGCGTTCTTCCCGTAATTCCTATTAAAATTCTTCAGTTGACCAAACAGGCACATCAGGAAAATCATTCACCCATAAAATTGGCATTGGTATTCGCGATGGGGATCGTAACCTTCTTTGCCGCCATTGGAATTGTCGCCATTATCTTAAAAGGTGGATTTGCGTGGGGGCAATCATTTCAGAATCCTTCCTTTATAATCGGAATATGCCTAGTCCTGATCGTGCTTACGCTTGGAATGTTCGATATTTATCAGATTAACGTGCCTGCCGTTATTGCCAACAGGGAAATTATCAAAAAAGGCTACCTGGGTGCCTTCTCGATGGGCCTTTTGGCAGGAATATTGTCAACTCCCTGCAGTTTCGGCATTCTAGGAGCCGCCATCGCTTGGGCCCAATTACAGACATCTTACGTAACTATTCTTTGTTTCCTTACAATTGGGATAGGAATGGCCAGCCCTTATGTTGGTCTAAGCGGATTTCCCAACCTGATCGACAAAATTCCCCATACCGGAAAATGGGCTGAACTTTTCAAAGAATCCATGGGTTTTGTGCTTCTGGCAGTCGTGGCTTTCCTGGTTACAGCCCTTCCTAAAGAAAGAATCCTCCCGGTAATTTTATATTTTATATTCTTTTCATTCACTATATGGTTTTGGGGCAAAGCCCTGGCATACCGCATGGGATGGCGTGCAAAATGCGGCAGACTTATTATTTTTCTGGCCATTATTCTAATCGGCTGGCGAATGTTAAGGCCTGTCGAAAAATCTTTGGATTGGAAAATATTTAATTCTCAGACCCTGGCTGAAGCCAAATCTTCCGGTAGAGATATCGTGATAGATTTTACCGCTGATTGGTGTCTGAACTGCCGAACCGTCGAATATTTGATATTTGAGAATAAAGCGGTAAAAGAATCTATTTTACATGGTAACGTCGTTCTTTTGCGTGCGGATAAAACCGAAGAGAAGTTGTATATCGACAAAGCCTTAAAAGAATGGACGGGCCAAACCGGCATCCCCTTCACAGTTGTCCTGAAACCCAACGGAAAAAAAATACTCTTACCAGGAATTTACTCGCCAAACGATCTTATAACGGCCTTAAAATAATTTGTTCCACGTGGAACAAAGAGGCATTTACAGCCGTTCTATAAAGCCGGTATCAGTCTTGTTTCTCATAAAGTCAGGATTTACAAGGACTTGCAGGTGTAGCGGTATGGTGGTTTTGATGGGCCCGATTTGAAATTCTTTCAATGCCCGCTTCATTGTGGCGATGGCCTCTTCGCGTGTGGGTTGATGAACGATGAGTTTAGCGATCAGCGAATCATAATAGGGAGAAATTGTATATCCGGTATAAACATGAGTATCGAGTCGAACGCCGAATCCTCCGGGCTGGATAAAATATTCGATTTTTCCAGGGCAGGGGGTAAAATTCTTGGCTGGATCTTCGGCATTGATGCGGCATTCGATGGCCACGCCCCGACGGGGAACATCTTTTTGCCTTAAATCCAACTTTTCGTTGGCGGCGATCCGCAGTTGCCATTTGAGAAGATCGACTCCGGTGATCATTTCAGTGACGGGATGTTCGACCTGGATGCGGGTGTTGGCTTCGATAAAGTAAAAATGTTTTTTCTTATCAACCAAAAATTCAAAAGTGCCGGCATTGGTATATTTGGCCGCCTTGGCCAACTTGATAGCACAGCCGCAAATCTCCATTCGGAGTTTATCATCGATAGCAGGGCAGGGGGATTCCTCAATTAGCTTTTGATGTCGTCGCTGAAGGGTACAGTCACGTTCCCAAAGGTGCACGATGTTTCCATGATGATCGGCAAGGACTTGAACTTCCACGTGCCGTGGCTGTTCTATAAATTTCTCTACATAAACTGTAGAATTTTTAAATGCAACATCCGCTTCCGTCTGAGCGGATTTAAAACTGGAGCGCAAATTTGCTTCGTTGTGGGCAACTCGCATCCCTCGCCCACCTCCGCCGGCGGCGGCTTTTATAATCACGGGATAACCAATTTTTGAGGCTATTTCTACGGCTTCGTCTTCGTCCGCTACTCCATCTTCGCTACCCGGAACGCAGGGAATGCCGGTCTTCTTGGCCATTTTTCGAGCAGCGACTTTATCGCCAAGCAATCTCATGCTTTCCACGGTAGGTCCGATAAACTCGATTTTGCAGGAACGGCAGATTTCGGCAAAATGGGCATTTTCCGCCAGGAATCCGTAACCGGGGTGGATGGCTTCGACGTTGGCGACTTCAGCGGCCGAGATTATTCGGGGAATATTCAAATAGCTTTCACCAGGGCTGGCGGGACCAATACAGATAGCTTTATTAGCCAGGTGCAGATAGGAGGCCTTTCGGTCGGCTTCACTATAAACCACCACCGTCTCGATCTCTAACTCCTTGCAAGCACGTATGATACGTAAAGCAATCTCTCCACGGTTGGCGATGAGAATTCGACTAAACAAATTAACTCCTTTTCTTCGCTGGTTTCGAGTTTCGGGTTTCAGGTTAATTCCAAACCCGAAACTCGAAACCCGAAACTGATTTTTAATCCGGTTTTATCTGGAACAATGGTTGACCGAATTCAACGGGATCGGCATTTTTCGCCAGGATTCTTTCAATAGTCCCTGCCATCTCGGCCTTAATTTCGTTCATAACCTTCATCGCCTCAATAATACACACCACCGTATCGGAATGAACATGATCACCGACGCGAACGAAGGATTCCGCGTCCGGAGCGGGAGCGGCATAGAGCGTCCCGACCATGGGCGAATTGATCGTTGTTACCGATTCAGGTTCCGGCACCGCCTTCGGAGCCGCAGTTTGGCCGGCAGTCGTGGGCATCATGGCCGGGGGTGCGGCGGGAGAAACGGTCATCACTTGGACAGGTTCAGATGATCCCCGCTTTAAGAGAAGCCGTTTCTCGCCCTCATTAATGCGAACCTCGGTCAGATCGTTTTCCTTCATCAGCCCGATTAACTCACGAATTTGTTCCAGTTCCATAAATTTTCTATTTCCTTTATTATTAACCTCTTACAGCAGAATACAATCCGGTTCTTTCGGTAGAGAGGAAAGAACCTTAAATCCTGTTTCGGTTACCAGCACATCGTCTTCGATCCTGACTCCGCCCTTTCCGGGGATATAAATTCCCGGTTCGACGGTTACTATCATTCCCGGCTGCAAGGTATCCCTGGAGATACGATTCAGTGTCGGCCCTTCATGGACTTCTAATCCTAACCCGTGTCCCAGACCGTGGTTAAAGAATTTTCCATACCCTGCCAGCGTAATGACCTTTCGGGCCGCCGCATCTACGGTGTCGGCACGAACGCCCGGTTTGATGGCCTCGATGCCGGCAAGCTGGGCCTCCAGGCATATCTTGTAGATATCCTTCAAGGCAGGCGGCATTTTACCCAGGCAGATAGTCCGCGTCAAGTCTGAGCAATAACCATTTGCCAATGCGCCGAAATCAATGACGATGGGTTTGCCGGCGACCAACTTACTATTCGATGTGCGGGCATGGGGTTTGGCGGCGTTTGGGCCGCAGGCGATGATGGTTTCAAAAGATGCTTTTTCCGCACCCCACATCCGAAGCCGGTATTCCAGTTCGGCGGCCGCTTCGTTTTCCGTCATGCCGGGTTTCAGGTCGGAGAGCAGTCCGGTATAAGCCTCCTGGGCAATGGCGATGGCTCGGCAAATCCGAACGATTTCATCCGGCGACTTGATTACCCGCAGGTCGAGAATGGACCGGGAAGACATTTTAAGCCATTTAGTTTTTTTACAGGTATTGGTAAGTTTGTCCATTAATCCCAAAGAAATTTCATCCCCGAGAAAGGCGACTTTTTTGATCGCCGTTTTGGCTAGCGCTTCGTTGAAAAACGGAACCATCGGTCCCTTACGGACAAAGACTCTGGCGAGGGGAGATTCCTGTTTGGCTTGGAGGGTGTATCTGCCGTCGGTAAGAATGATAGTTTTTTCGGGGGTCAGGATCGCCCAACTATCGTGGCCGGTGAAGTTGGTGAAATAAAAAATGTTCGGTTGAGTGGTGAGCAGGACCGCCGGTGCGCGCACAAGTGCTTTGTTTGCAAAAAGACACGCTATGCGATTTGAATTTAAGTTTTTTTGTTTCATATTTGTTCACCCATTTTGGTAATCGTTCAAACACGGTCATTGCGAGGAGCGCAGCGACGAAGCAATCTGGCCTGGGACTGCAAATTGGCGACACAAACCCAGATTGCTTCGTCGCTGCGCTCCTCGCAATGACAAGGGCTGAGCGGATAGAATAATTTTATCATTAAATTTTTCCGGTTCTATGATAATATTTAAAGATAATAGTTTCGGATGTACCGATATTTTGTGGCAAAATGTTTTTTGTCATTCCCGCGCAGGCGGGAATTCAGATTCTGGATCATCCGGTCAAGCCGGATGATGACAGATGAAGAGACATGCCACTATTTTTCGGCGCACCCATAGTTTCAAGTTTCAGGTTAAAGCATGGGAAGAATGGTTGCGATAGATTATGGTGCCAAGCGAATCGGATTGGCGGTCGGCGATACCGTCCGGCGGATCGCCATGCCGTGGTTGGTATTGGCCGGCCAGAACGATCCGGCGAAGGACGTCGATCAAATTTTAAAAAAAATAACGGCCTGTCATGAAAAAGTAGAATTCTTCGTTGTCGGTCTGCCGCAAAATATGGATGACACGGAAGGCCCTCAAGCCCAGCTCGTCCGCACCTTCGGAAAAATACTGGCGGAACAATCCGGCTTGCCGGTAAATTTTCAGGATGAGCGACTAAGCTCTTTCACCGCCGAAAATTTGTTCCACAGCCCGCTCAAAGCCAAAATGGGAAAACGCCCGCCAAAAAAAATCAAACCGAAAAAACCGCTCGACGCGGTAGCAGCGGCGGTGATTTTGGAGAGTTATTTGCAGCGAACTTCGCCTTGAGAAAGCCCCGCTTACTTACGTGCGCGGCTCTTAATAGAGTTTACATGCGATAGAAATGAAAACACAATCCCAGAATAATTCCCATCATGGCACTAATGGCGCCGATCAGGAATCCCAGCCAGCCCAGGGATTTTATTTTCCCCTGTCCGTTGGCGGCTCCTTCCAGACTACCGAGGAAACCCATAAACCCTAAAACAACCGCTAAAAATAAGCCAGCCATGACAGCGAGGGGGCGAAGCTTTCCGGTCATCACAATCATGTTGTCCTGAAAATGCCATCGCTGAAGCATCATCACCAATGCCGCCGACCCGGCTCCGGCGGCGAGGATCGAACTCGTAAATCCTAATTTACTAAACAGCAACGTCCGCTTTTCTCGTTTGCTCATAGAGGCATCTCCATTCAACGTAATCCATTTCTTTAAAGCATTATATTCGGTGTGGAAGTAATTTAAAATGTAAAATAGGAAATTCTTCGTTTTCCGGCAGGCACGGCGATGGTTATAATGGCACGTTCAATTTCAACGTCAACCATAAATGAAAGGAACGACGCATGAGACAAATACGTTATTTAAGCGTAGCCCTGATTGCAGCACTCCTGGCGTGTGGATGTGCCTCTACGCCTCCAAAGCATTTTCTCACTGAACAAGTGAAACCTCTCCCAATCATGGCGGCCAAGTATAGCTCCACGCCCATCACGATCGACGGAAAATTGGATGAGCCGGTCTGGAAAACCGCTCGAGTCTATACAATGAATTTGTCGAAGGATAAGGTGGGCGAAGGCAAGGATCTTCAGGAAGCAGGCGAGGTCCGTTTGGCCTGGGATGAGAACTATTTTTATGTCGGTGTGAAATTCTATGATTCCGATATTGTCGCGGAGGGCAAACAGGATCAACTCCATCATTACCGGATGGGTGATCTTTGTGAATTATTTTTAAAGCCGAACGATCATCCGTGGTACTGGGAGCTTTATGTGACCCCGATGGGAAAGAAAACTTCCTTCTGGTTTCCCACCCGGGGCCGACTGGGTCTGCCGAGTTGTTTTGAATATACCTGTGGTCTGAAAGTCGCGGCCCAGGTGACAGGAACGCTGAATAACTGGCGGGACAAAGATTGCTACTGGACTGGCGAAATGGCTATGCCGATCAAGGACCTGACCGACGAAGGCGCTAAATTCGGTCCGAGAATCGACTGGCGAATCCTGGTAGCCCGGTATAACTATTCGGTCAGTCTTACTACCACAGGCCCTGAATTGTCGGCTACCCCCCAGCTTTCTGTATCCAATTATCATGTACTGGAAGAGTACGCCAAACTTTGTCTGGAAAAATAGAATCCCGGCTTATCGCCAATCTTGATCGTCAGGAAATATGTTGACGAATTTGGTGCTGGTTCGCGGTTCCGCCATCATGTCGGCGACGGTGTCCCGCCATTTTTGATAATGGGCGGTTTCCTTGTGCCGGGCGGCGGCTTCATTGGTCCGATAGGCTTCGACCAGCACAAAGCGGGTCGGGTCATCCTGCTGCTGGATCACATCAAACCGGGCAATCCCCGATTCCTGAATACTCTGGCGGGCGTTTTCAACCGAGGCAGATTTGAAGGCTTCCACCTGATCGGGCTTGACGTGAACAAAAACATGGACAACGAGCATTTTCATGTGAAAATTTCCTTATGTCGATATCTGGCCAAACTGATTTCCATTCATATTTAATTATATGGTTAAAAACCAATAAAAAGCAAATCTTCCTTGACACCCCAATATATTGTGGTTAAAATCACAATTAATAGCACAGGTTGTGGTTCGATGGATTTTTGCGGTGGTTCTTTCAGGTAGCTTATGCAATGTCCTTTTTGCAAGATGGACGATTCGCGGGTCATCGACACACGGGTAACCGACGGCGGAAGTACGGTTCGCCGTAGGCGCGAATGCGTCAAATGCAGCAAACGGTTCACCACGTATGAAAAACCTGAAACTTCGGTCAGGTTGATGGTGGTCAAAAAGGACGGTTCCCGAGTTCCTTATGAACGCGGTAAAATCCTGACGGGCCTGCAAAAAGCGTGCTATAAACGGCCGGTCAGCGAAGGTCAGCTGGAAGCTCTGGTCGACCGCATCGAGGAAAAAATACTAACGACCTTCGATCGCGAGGTTCCTGGTAAATTTCTCGGTGAGCAGGCAGCGGGAGCCTTGAAGGATCTCGATGAAATCGCTTATGTCCGGTTCGCCAGCGTTTATCGGGAGTTTCGCGACGTCGGCGAATTTATCGAAGAAGCCCGCGGAATCATAGACTCGCAGTCGCGCGAGTCGCCGGGCCAAAAAAAGCTCTTTGAAGAAGATGAATAACGAAAAAAGCACCAACGCCTTTATCTTTTGCAGGAAGTGCCCACGGCGGGTTGGTGTTTTACAGGGAGCGAATCTTTAACTGTTGGACCATCGATACGCAAGATTCGCTCCCATTTTTTTTAGTCTCACAGAATCAGCATAGAAAATTGGTGGCTGTCTCACATTTCTAGAATTACGGAATTATATGGCAGGATTTTTTGAATATTCTGCCTAACCCAACCTTCGCACTTTGGCCTCTCTGACCCCGCTGGCGTGGTCGGCAATGCGGTTTTTTACCCAAAGGTCTTCACCACAAAATCGCTTCGTCACTCCGTCAGGCCGTCCACTTGCTCGACT
>JBAZZQ010000010.1:0-80789 GCA_041658725.1 Phycisphaerae bacterium
CGGGTGGCAATCACATCCTCCGTTTGCGGACGGCGGTCAAATCCGGTCGATGGGAAAACTTTTGGTCGCATTACCTTTGCCTCAAAGATTCTGCATAAGGACTACGTAAAATGAAAACTACACCCATAATTAATGAATGTTCAATGATATATATGGATGTGCCAATTTCAGGCCGACAAAAGATCAGTATCAGATGGACCTCCAAAGGAGGTCCATCTGATAGTCAAGGAATATAAATATGGTATTTACTCGGTCCATGACATTCAGTATCATATACTAAAACAAAAAATATCGGTATGCGATTTAGCGTGGTGAGATCGGCTAGGGTTGCCGTGACTTGCTCCGGCCGATTGGAATATATCGAGAAATCACGGTCATCGTGGAGCGATTGCCCCAGATAATGCGCACATGCTGATCTCGATTCCGCCGGTACTGGGGCTAGCACCTGTGGAATCGATGCTATTTCTGTGCCACAGTTGGCACGATGACCGATGAGATGATCAAGAGATACATCGAGAAGCAAAAATGGAGTGAGGACGGCGGGAAGAGTTTAATATCGTGGAGGCATTAAGGCCGCTTTAGCGGCTTTTAGTGGCAATTCATCCTACTGGCTTTAACCGATAGTGGTTTCGTACGGCGTTGTTTTAAAAAATAAGGTTAAATATACATATGAAAAATACTTGGGTAATTCTTCTTCTGATATTTTGTATATCTGGATGTTGTTCACTCGACAAAAAAACAGAAAAGTCCCTTTGGGATAGTGACAACTATCGCAACTATGGCGAGATGGGAGAACGTCGAAAACAAAAGTTGCTCAAAGACTTTCAACCTGAAGGCAATATTCTGGTTGGAAGTTGCGAGGTGATTTATGCCAAAGGCCTAAAGTTACAAGCCGAGCGTATTGCACATCGCTTCGATAAAGACATAAACTATATTCGTCAGTCAACTTATATCCAAATACCTTTTGATTGTATCCGTCTTTATATAGTGCGACAAAAGGAAATGTATGATCTCCTAAGGACACCTTTTTTTATTGAAAAAGATAATAAATTTGGTTCGATACTATATGTCCAGCCAGGACAAGAAAAATTTGAAGAAATCCTTGCATCCAATTTTTCCAATTATCTTGCAACGTTCCATGAAATCGTTGAAACTTCACTCATGAATCCCAGAGAGGGTTCAGGATTATTAAACGATTACTCTTGGACGGCATACGGTTGCATTCCTTGCCGAAGATATTATTACACACGATGGTTCCGTGAGGGGTTGGCTGAGTACGCCTCCTGTCTTATTTCTGAATCGATTCTATCTGAGATTCCTTCAAAAACGAATTCTTCCTCTTTAATATTTAACATTAAAGAAAATTATGATTTTCCCTTCTCCGCTTTAAGTAAGGTTCGAGGAGATTTATTTAGCTGGGATCAATTTTTATACGGTCCACCTACCATTAACGTAGTGCGTTCCATCGAGCAATGTAGTAGTAATCCAAATTCTCCCAAGGAATATGGGGGCTATTATCGTGCTGCGCTAGGTTTATTTCTAACCATTCATGATCGATATAGCGATGAAGGTATCAAACTTATTGTCATGGGCATAAGGAACTTGGAGCAGGCCGACGGACCCTCTCTGATTAGACTCATCAATCAAACATTGAAAACGGATATCGTGAAACTGGCTGCTGATTTTCGCTTTCCGTATGCCGGTATGGGAATGATATATATTCAACCGAACCTCAACGATGATAGTCATACACTTGATCGAGAGGGGTTACATGTCGATTTTCTTGACCCAAAAGGTTTGGGAGCTAAAGCGGGAATCCAAGTGGGCGATTATATAATCCAAATAAACGGACATAACATCCTTACAAATTTCGACTACGAACGAACTCTCAATAAATATAAAGATCAAAAAAGTGTCAAGGTGAAAGTTTATCGAAAAGGCAAGGGTGAATTGTCTTTGGAAATGAAGTTGTCAAATTAAAAACAAGATACGAACGAGTGGCAGGGGTCAATGTTATTTTTAGTTGAAATTTAAGAGCCGAAGAGGGAATCGAAATCGGCGATTTGAAAGTTTCCAATTTTGTAAAAATCAACTTACGAACCTATGAGCAAACTTCGGCATTGCTCTGGGGTGAGGTTTTGGATGACAAGGGTTTTTCGGGGGCTGGTCATGCCTGATTCGATGGTGATGTTTTGTTTTGGAACCGCCAGAAGTTTGGAGAGGAATTGGATCAAAGCCTGGTTGGCCTTTCCTTTTTCAGGAGGAGCGCCGACGGCGATTTTCAGGCACTCGCCGTGCGGACCTAAGATTTTTGTCCGGGACGCGCCGGGGGAGATTTTTACCTGGAGACGGACACCGTTTTCGCACGCCGAAATAATTTTTTGCCAGTCGTTATGGGTCGGCATTTCATTGAATCCTTATACTTGCCCAAGAGAATGAAACCGCAAAGACCGCAAGGGACGCAAAGTTAAGAATTTATAAAAGAATTATCTTTGCGTCCTTTGCGGTCTTTGCGGTTAAACTTATTTTCCCAATTGCCGGCTTCGGTCGGCGGCGGCGGTGATGGCTTCGATAAACGCTTGTTTGACCTTGTGAGATTCAAGAACGTTGATGGCGGCTTCGGTGGTTCCGCCGGGGGACGTAACCTTTCGTCGAAGCTCCTGGGGTTCTGCCTGGTTTTCCAGGACCATTTTTGCGGCACCGAGGGCGGTATTGGCGGATAGTTTCAAGGCATCGTTTCGCGATAAACCCAGAGTCACTCCCGCCTCGACCATGGCTTCAATCAGGTAGAAAAAATATGCCGGCCCGGAACCCGATAGGGCGGTCACGGGGTCCATGAATTCTTCTTCCTCGGTGAGGGTTACACCGGACGAAGCGAAGAGGCTTTTGGCGAATTCCAGGTGTTGTTCGGTAGCGAATTTTCCGCGACACAGGGCGGTGGTGCCGGCTCCGATCATCAACGGGGTATTCGGCATGACGCGGATGACGGGTATGGATTTTCCGATACTGGTTTCGATGAAGCGGGTGGAAATTCCAGCTGCGATGGAGATGATCAATTGATCTTGCCCGAGTGCGGGTTTGATCTGGTCGAGGACTTGGGGAATCTGCTGGGGTTTGACGGCTAAAACAATATTTTCAGAGTTTTCAGCCAGGGAAAGATTGTCTTGATAAACATACATCCCGAATTTGCCGTCAAAGAACTTTGTCCTCTCCTCAGAGGGGTCACAAATTGTCCATTGCGTGGATCGGAAAGAATACAGGTTTTGGCAGATGGCTTCTGCCATATTTCCCGCCCCGACAAAACCGATTTTAAACCTGAATGGGTGTGGAGCCATTTTCCTTTCCTGCCGGTTGGGGGTCACTCAGTTGAGTCTGCGGCCCAGGGGTTTGCTGGTCGGGTTTCGGGGGTTCGATTTTTTTCTGCGGTTTAACGGACACGGGCAGTTTTTTGACCTTTGGGGCCAGGATCATGATCATCCGCCTGCCCTCGGAGCGGGTTTCCCGTTCAATTTTGGCTACGTCGTCAAGTTTGACGATAATTTCTTTGAACGTCTCCCGGCCGATGTCCTGATGCAGATTCTCCCGCCCGCGGAAGATCATCGTAAACTGCACTTTAGAACCTTCTTCCAGAAATTCCCGAGCGCGATCCAGTTTGATTTCGATATCGTGGTCATCCGTTTTGGGGCGGATTCGTAATTCCTTTTGTTCGTGCACGTGTTGTTTTTTGCGGGCCAGATGCTCTTTTTTCTGCTGCTGGTACTTATATTTACCGTAGTCCATGATTTTGCATACAGGTGGATTTTCGTTGGGTGCAACCTCCATCAGGTCCAGCCCGATAGATCGCGCTCGCTCAATCGCTTCCCGCGTTGGTATTACTCCCAATTGTTCCCCCGTTTCAGAAATGACCCTGATCTTCGGCACACGGATTTGCTCGTTCATTCGCATTTTTGGCTGAATAGTTTTTTACCTCCTATAAAGACTTTAAAATATCCCAGGCCGGGCAAGCCCGGCCGCTAAATAAATATGAGATGTTACCGCGAGAAAAAAACTTCTCACATTATGCTATTATACGACTTTCAACTTCCTGACGCAACCTTGCGATAAATTCGTCTAAGCTCAAACTGCCCAGTTGATCGCCTTTTCTAATTCGCACCGCTACCTGACCGGTGTCTTGCTCTTGTTGACCCACGACCAGCATGTAGGGAATCTTGGCCATCGTCGCGCGGCGTATTTTTGCTCCTACTTTATCATCGGCCAAGTCAATTTCAACCCGAAAGCCGGATTGACGTAGTTTCTCGCAGACCATTGTACCATAATTATTGAATTTTTCACTCACGGTCAGAATAATTGCCTGAACGGGTGCCAGCCAAACCGGAAACGCCCCGGCATAATGCTCCACCAGCCCGCCAATGAAACGTTCCATGGAACCCAGGACTGCCCGGTGGACCATGACGGCTTTGTGTTCGGTGTTGTCTGAACCAATATAAGTACAGTTAAATCTTTGGGGTAGATTAAGATCGACCTGGATGGTCGGTCCCTGCCATTCCCGGCCGAGGCTGTCAACCAGCATCATTTGAATTTTGGGACCATAAAATACCCCGCCGCCCTCTTCCACCTCATATTTCAGGTTGCGGTTATTTAAAACCTGGCGAAGGGCGTTGGTGGACCATTCCCATTCCTCGTTGGTCCCAATGCTTTTTTGCGGGCGGGTGGCCAGGGATGTTTTGTATTCATAACCAAAAATTTTAAGCATGAAATCGACAAGCTCGACCGTGGAATCGATTTCGGCGTACAGTTGCTCGATCGTGCAGAAGATATGGGCATCGTCCTGGGTAAATCCTCGGACGCGAAGCATGCCGTGAAGGGTTCCGGTCGGTTCGTAGCGGTAGACCGTTCCCATTTCGCAATAGCGGATGGGAAGATCGCGATAGCTTCGCAACTGTGATTTGTAAATTTGGATATGGCCGGGGCAATTCATGGGTTTGACGCGGAAATTCTGGCCGTCGATGTCCATCGGCGAGTACATCATTTCGCTGTAGGCTTCGAGATGGCCGGAAATCTGGTAAGTTTTCTCGTTGGCGATGTGCGGTGTGTAGACCTGCTGATAGCCGCGTTTGAAATGCTCATCAAGCCAAAATCGTTCGATGATCTGGCGGATGGTCGATCCCTTGGGATGCCAGAGGATCAGGCCCGGACCGATCAGATCGCTGACGGAATAGATATCAAGCTGCTTGCCGAGGATTCGATGGTCGCGACGTTCGGCTTCTTCGACTTTTTCCAAGTGCTTTTTGAGATTTTCCGGATCGTAGAACGCGATACCGTAGATTCGTGTGAGCATTTTATTTTTGGCATCGCCCCGCCAGTAGGCTCCGGCGACGGTTTGAAGTTTAAAGGTTTTGATAAAGTTGGTATGCGGAACATGCGGGCCTCGGCACAGGTCCAGAAAATCGCCGTGCCGATAGATGCTGACCTTTCCGGAGGGTTCCACTTTGGCAATTTCGTCGATGAGTTCTATTTTGTATTGCTGGCCCAGTTGACGAAATTCCTGCCGGGCGTTGTCGAAGGTAACTTCGGTCCGTTCGAAGAATTGGCGTTCCTTGGCCAGTTTGGACATTTGTTTTTCGATTTTCGGCAGGTCTTCCAGGCGGATGGGTTCGGGCAGATCGAAGTCATAATAAAAACCATATTTGAAATCGTCTACGAGAGCCGGCCCGATGGTGTATTGAACCGTTTCGCCATAAAGGCGCCTCATCGCCTGAGCCAGAAGGTGGGCGCAACTGTGCCGTAGAATTTGCAGGATTTCACGATTCTCGTCGCTGAGGAAAACCGGCTCGATTTTGGCGGCTCCGTCAATGCCTGCGCCAAGGTCAACGAGTTTCCCATCAGCCCGGGCGGCGATAATATTTTTGACCTGATCGCCCAAGTGCTCCTTAAAAATTTCATATATTTTTTTATTGTCCGGGATGTCAATTTCCCTGCCGTCAGATAATACTAATTTAGTCACTTCCATTTACCTTCGTTCAAAAATCCGTCATTGCGAGGATCGCAGCGACGAAGCAATCTGGTTCCATCGTCTTTGGAATAAGATCGAGATTGCTTCACTGCGCTCGCAATGACATAATGTACCTGTATGTATCATTTTGCGTTTCACTTGGAATATTATAACTGTAAAGACATGAAAGACTCAAGTGAACATTGTAAATTAGGGAAGAACACTCCCTCACGGTCGTGCCTCTTTAAGAGAGGGAGTGTTCTTCCATTACAAATGAGAGGAGATGACCAATGTGGCATGTTTTGGCGTTGACTGCGGCGGTGGTGTTAAATGCCTCAGCGAATTTGCTGCTAAAGTTCGGTATGCGGGCGATTCAAGCCCAGCCGATTGCGGCGGCTGGGGAAGGCGCAGCGCATACATTTAAAAGCATGATTTTTTCACCGCTGATTTTGCTGGGATTGGTATTTTTTGCTCTGAACGTGCCGCTGTACGCCTTTGCCCTGGGAAAATTCAAGGTCTCTCTGGCCTATCCGATCATGACCGGTTGCGGGTTTGGCATTATCGTTCTGGTCGCGGGTTTTTCCGGCCTGCAGGAACGATTGGACTGGACACAACTCGTCGGAGTGGCGCTCATCCTGATTGGGGTGATCGTGGTTAGTAGCGGAATGCAAAATTAATACCCGCTCCCTCACGGTCGCGGCTCGTCTCGCCCGACAATCCTGGCACGCCCGCAGTGAACGGGCGGTGAGAATTGGTTTGCAAAATAGGGTGTCGCTTGCTACAAAGACAGCTTAGTGCAATACCGTTAATCAGCAAAGGAGGCTGGCCGTGAAGCGAATGTTGACCCGCATCGTTCTGTGGTTCCTGGCGTCGGTAGTTTTATCCCTTTCCGCTACGGTTGAGGCAAAGGTGGTCTATGTCAAAACCGACGGTGATGATTTCCACACCGGACTTTCCTGGGACCAAGCCAAGCTGACAGTTCAGGAGGGATTGCTTACCGCAGATGTCAATGATCAGGTCTGGGTTGCGATGGGGACGTATAATGGGTGTATTACACTTCAAGCCGGCGTTGCCCTGTATGGTGGATTTATCGGTAATGAAACGACTCTGTCTCAACGGGATTTCCGCACTAATCTAACCATCCTCGACGGTCAGAATGGCGGCAGCGTAGTGACTTCTCCTTCCGAGGCTGACAACACCACCCGCATCGACGGGTTTACCATCAAAAATGGAGAAGGTACGGATTCTGGTGGCGACTTCTACGGCGGCGGGATTTATTGTTTGTCGTCTTCTTCCCCAATCATAATCAACAACACGATCAACGGGAACACTGCTACCTACGGCGGTGGGATTTACTGTTCTTCGTCTTCTTCCCCGATTATCATCAACAACACGATCAACGAAAACACTGCCACCTCCGGTGGTGGGATTTCCTGCGTTACGTCTTTCTCGACTATCACCAATAACATAATCAGCGGAAACTACGCCGACTCACAGGGCGGTGGGATTTACTGCTATCAATCTTCCCCTTCCGTCGCCAATAATACGATTAGCGGAAACATCGCCTACTACAACGGCGGTGGGATTTACTGTTTTTTTTCTTCGCCAGCCATCATCAACAATACGATCAGCGAAAACCACATTTACGACGCCTTCGGCGGTGGGATTTATTGTTCTAACTCTTCCCCTTCCGTCGCCAACAACATCATCGCCTTTAATGACACGGGAATTTATAAGGTTCCCGGTATCGATACACCTGTGTTTCGCAACAATTGTGTCTTCAATCCGGGTGGAGATAATTACACGAATCTGTCGGCGGGAACGGGGGATATTTCCCTTGATCCGCTGTTTGTGGATAATGCCACTGGAAACTTCCATCTTACCGCGAATTCCCCATGCATCGATCAGGGAAGCGACAACGACACGCAGACGAGTTGGGTGGATATGGACAACCAGACCCGGATTGCCGGACCCCATTTGGACATCGGGGCAGATGAATATCCGTTTACGATTCTGGCCGATTGCGACCGGAACGGTCAGGTTACGGCGGCGGATTTGGCGATTATAATGGGAAGCATGGACCTTTCATTTGGCCAGGCAGGATACTGGGGCAAGGCCGACCTGGACAGCGATGGGTCAATTACCTCAACCGATCTTGCCATCGTATTGAATAATATAGAATAGAAAGTAAGGTGCGTTTGGACACACACCTTATGCCTTGACGATTTTGTTTCGCCCTTGCTTGACGTTGCCGGTCGCGTTTCGGGTGTCGATAATCAACTTGGCGTTTTTCACGATCATCTTATAATCGTAACTGCTGTGGTCCGTGGCGATCAAAACGCAATCGTAACCGGCGAGCATTTTTGGTGAGAGGGGTTTCGACCGCATCTGCAGGTCGTGCTCTCGCTGCTTGTGCGTATGCGGAATGTGCGGATCGTTATAATCCACCTTCGCCCCGTGCTCGCGGAGGAGTTCGATAAGTTCGATCGAGGGCGATTCCCGCAAATCGTCCACGTCTTTTTTGTAGGCTAGTCCGAGCACCAGGACCCTTGAACCCTTCAGGGCTTTGCCCAGGTCGTTCAACGCCTCCATCGTTCGCCTGATCACATAATGCGGCATGGACGTATTGATCTCTCCGGCCAATTCGATGAATCGAGTGGCCATGCCGAATTCCTTCGCCCGCCACGTCAGGTAAAATGGATCGATGGGAATGCAGTGCCCGCCCAATCCCGGACCGGGATAAAACGCCTGGAAACCGAACGGTTTTGTCTTGGCGGCGGAAATCACTTCCCAGATATCGATTCCCATCCGGTCGAACAGCATCTTGAGTTCATTGACCATGGCGATGTTGATGCAGCGATAAATATTCTCCAGCAGCTTGGCGGACTCGGCCACCGAGGAACTGGAAACAGGGATAACCGTCTTGATGGCCGTGTTGTATAATTTGACCGCCAAGTCCCGGCTGACCGAATCGTCTGCACCGACAACTTTTGGAATTGTGGCTGTGGAAAAATCCTTTCGGCCAGGGTCCTCGCGTTCCGGGGAAAACGCCAGGTAAAAATCCTTGCCTGCCTTTAATCCGGACTTTTCCAGGATCGGTTTGACCAGGTCGCTGGTCGTGCCCGGATACGTGGTGCTTTCCAGAATCACCAATTGATCCTTGCGGATATTTTCCGAAATGGACTTGGCAGTGCTGACCACGTATTTCATGTCCGGATCGCGGGTCTTGGTCAGCGGGGTGGGAACGCAAATAATGATCGCGTCAACCTGCTTTAATTCCTTCATGTTGGCCGTCGCGCGGAATTGTTTGCTCGTAACAAGTTTTTTGATCAGCGCCGAAGGAAAATGCTCAATATAACTCTTGCCGGCCTGGATCATTTTGATCTTCATCGGATCCACGTCGAACCCGACGACCTTTAATCCTCCGGCGCAAAATTCCCGCACCAGAGGCAGACCGACATACCCCAGCCCCATAATTCCAACCACTGCCTTTTTCGCGGAAATCTTCTCCGCCAACGTTTGTGTCATCGCATTACTCCGGAAAAATTCAAAATTAAAAATTAACCGTTTGAAAGAATATATGATTATAATAATCGGAAAATAGGAAAGCAAGTCTAGTGGAAATATAGGCCTTACGCCTTACCTTCGCCTTGAAAATTTTGTTGTAAAACAACGTTACCGCTGGTAGATTCCTTGTATTGTATCGCATTTTTGTTATGAGGATGAACCGATGACGACATGGTTTGGATTTATTTTTGGGATCGCTTTCATTACGGAAGATCTGTTGGAGGGCATTCAACCGCATCAGACATTCAACATCAATGATCACTGGGGAATTATAGGTTTAGCACTTGTCGTGATCGGTGTTTTCTTGCGGTCCTGGTCGGCGGGTATTCTTCATAAATCGGAAATTTTGACGATGACCGGACCTTATGCGTTGATGCGGCATCCCTTATATATCGGATCGTTCTTGATCGGGATTGGTTTCTGCACAGTGATCGGTGATTATGAGAATTTCCTGCTGGTTCTGCTTTTGCTGCTTCCTTTGCACGTGCGAAAGGCGAGGCGGGAAGAAAGAAAGCTGCTTGGCAAATTCGGCTCCGAGTGGACCGCATATGCCGGCAGGGTCGGCGCTTTCTATCCAAAGTCGATCCCCGTAAAAACTTCTTCATCATGGTCTTTTTCGCAGTGGGTCCGCAACACGGAATACGGCGCTTTCGTTACCAGCATTTTGGGGCTGGCGGCGATGCAAGTGTGGCACATTCATTCGAGTTTCATCACGCATATGACGGCATCCATTTGGTAGAATCCACCTTTCCGCAAACTCCACTGGTGTCAAATCAGCTTCGCACGCTATAATAACTCCAGGATGATTTTTCGGAGGTTATTATGGAATCCAAAACGGACAAAAGTTCTACGGACAAGGAGATTTCCAAATTACGGGCGGAAATTCACCGGCACGATCATTTGTACTACGCGCAGAACCAGCCCGAAATTTCCGACCGGGAGTATGACAAGCTTTTGCAGCGATTGAAAGAGCTGGAAACCCAGCGGCCTGACCTGATCACTTCCGATTCTCCGACGCAGCGGGTGGGTGAACGGCCGCTCGAGGCTTTCCGTCGAGTTCGCCATTCCATCGCTATGCTGTCGATTGATAACACGTACAACATTGAGGAAGTGAAGGAATTTCACAATCGAGTCCTTCGCGGCTTGGGGGCGGTAAAACTGGATTATATCATTGACCCGAAAATCGACGGGGTGAGCGCGTCGCTTCGATACGAAAACGGCAAGCTGGCGCTGGGATCGACGCGTGGTGACGGCGAATACGGCGACGACATTACCCAGAATATCAAAACTATCAAAACCATTCCGTTGGTCCTCGGCGGTAAGGATTGGCCAAAAGTTTTGGAAGTCCGGGGAGAGGTGTATTGGCCCAGGAAAAGTTTCGTCGAGTTTAACCGGCAGCGAGAAAAGGCGGGTGAAGCTGTTCTGGCTAATCCGCGAAATGCTACCGCCGGAGCGTTAAAATTGCTCGATTCACGTATGGTGGCTCAGCGAAAATTGTCGTTTATCTGCCATAGTTTCGGTCTGGTCGATCCGATGCCGGCTAATTCGCATTATGAACTTTCTCAAATGGTCGCAACGTGGGGGATTCCGATTAGTAAGTATTTGCAGAAAGTCGGTTCGATTGAAGAAGTGATCAAAATCATCGAAGAATGGGCACAAAAACGCTCCGAACTGGAATACCAGACGGACGGAATGGTCGTCAAGATAGACCGGTTTGATTACCGGGACAAACTCGGTACGACGGCCAGGTCGCCGCGATGGGTGATCGCGTATAAATACGAAGCGGAACAGGCCCCCACGGTCATCCGCCAAGTCCGCTGGCAGGTGGGCAAGCTCGGCACGCTCACGCCGGTGGCCGATCTTGATCCGGTGTGGGTGGCGGGCACGACGGTCAGCCGGGCGAGTCTGCATAATTTTGATATCATCCAGGAACTTGGAGTCCGGGTCGGCGACTCGGTGATTATCGAAAAGGCGGGTGAAATTATCCCGCAAGTCGTCGCCGTCGTGAAGGAACGGCCCAGAGGTAAAGAAGCCATCGAGCCTCCGAAAAAATGCCCGGTCTGCGAGGGACCGGTGAAAAAAGACGAAGGCGGGGTGGCTTTGCGGTGCATCAATCCCTCCTGCCCAGCCCAGTTTAAGGAACAATTGGAATTTTACGGCAAACGCGATTTGATGAACATCGAAAATCTTGGGCCGGCCATCGTCGAACAACTTGTCGATAAAGGATTGGTCAGGGAATACGCCGACCTGTACAAGCTCAAAAAAGAAGAACTCACGGGCCTGGAGCGGATGGGTCCAAAATCCGCCGACAATCTTGTAAAAGGGATCGAAGAAAGCAAAACCCGTGATCTTCCCCGCGTCATTGCCGCTCTGAACATTCAACACGTGGGTTTGCGAACGGCGGAAGAATTGGCCGACCACTTCAAAACGATGGACCAATTAATGAATACGTCGGTGGAAGAATTGCAGAATGTGCCGGAAATTGGTCCGGTGGTGGCCCGGAGCGTGTACGACTATTTCCATAGTCCGATCAACCGAAAAATCGTTGAGCAATTGGAAAAAGCAGGGGTGAATATGAAGCTCCAAAAAGCGGCTCCGGCAGGTCCGCAAAAACTTGCCGACAAAACTTTAGTAGTTACCGGCACACTCAGCCAATTCAGCCGGCGTGAAATTGAAGACCTGATCAAAAAGCACGGCGGAAAGGTCGGTTCCAGCGTAAGTTCGAACACCGACTTTCTAATCGTCGGCGAGGACGCCGGATCAAAACTCGAAAAAGCAAAGGAACTCGGCGTCAAGACGATTACGGAAGATGAGTTTTTGGAGATGACCAAATAATGTTTGACAAAAAGAAATAGATAATTAATAATCTTGAGATCACAAATTGTGTTCTCAAGATTAATTATAAAACATCAGCGGAGCAACGCGATGACAACTATAAATTCAATTATCCCTACTGAAAGAATTGAGCAAGCGATTTTGGTAATTCGAGGTGAAAAAGTTATGCTCGACGTTGATCTTGCTAATTTGTATAACGTTAATACCGGGATACTTGTTCAGGCTGTCAAACGGAATCTGGATCGGTTTCCTTCGGATTTTATGTTTCAGCTTTCCAATGAAGAGTTCGAAAATTTGAAGTCCCACTTTGGCACCTCAAGTTTGTGGGGAGGTCGGCGATATCCGCCCTTTGCATTTACCGAACAGGGCGTAGCCATGCTTTCCAGCGTTTTACACAGCAAACGCGCCGTTCAGGTGAATGTTGAGATCATGCGGGCCTTTGTCCGATTGCGTCAAATTCTGTCTTCGCATGCCGATTTAGCTCGGAAATTGGAACAACTCGAAAAGAAATACGACTCTCAGTTCAGAGCGGTTTTTGATGCCATCCGGCAATTGATGCTGCCGGAGCCTGAACCAAAAAGAAAAAGAGTCGGATATTTGACGGAAGTGAAGAAATGAAGTCCTATGCCCAGGAATGAGAATGGATGCGATAATCACAAGACTATTGGCTAGCAACGAGCCATCAGTGCAGTACAAAGTGCGGGTCGGTGTTCTTGGCGAAGATACCAACAGCCGTTCCATCAAAGTGTTGCGGAATGCGATTAAAACTTCACCTCGCGTCAAACAGCTTCTCTCCAACCGCAGGGAGGATGGTCGAATCGAGCCAGTCCATCAAGTATATCGTAAGTGGACGGGGAGCCATTGGATTCTGGCTACACTTGCCGACATCGGTTATCCGGCTGGAGATCGGTCTTTACGGCATGCGTTGGACCAGGTTCTAATGTGTTGGCTGAACCCCGAAGCAATTTGTGAATGGGTCTGTGAACAAGTTCCGACCGGGCCTCATCGCTCAGGAATCCCTATCATCAACGGGCGGGCGCGGCGATGCGCCTCGCAGCAAGGCAACGCGCTTTTCTCGGCAGTCACGTTAGGGTTGGTGGATGAGAGGGTTCATCAACTTGCGGAACTTCTGGTCCGTTGGCAGTGGCCGGACGGTGGCTGGAACTGTGACCGAAGACCGGAAGCGACACATTCGTCCTTTTGGGAGTCCCTCACTCCGCTACGTGGTCTTGCCATCTATGTGAAGCTCACTGGAGATGTTAGAGCTAAACGAGCGGTCAAACGAGCGGCAGAAGTCTTCTTGCGGAGACATCTCTATCGTTGCCAGAGCGACGGTAATATCATGAACCCGCAGTTTGTCCGACTTCATTACCCGTGCTATTGGAGATACGATATTCTTTTCTCGCTGAAAATCATGACGGAATCCGGCCTCATTTCCGATCCTCGTTGCCGGGCTGCGCTTTATCTGCTGGAGTCCAAGCGCCTATCGGATGGCGGTTGGCCTGCGGAGGAGCGATTCTATCAGACATCTGTCAAAGCGAAGAGTGGAGTCGATCTTGTTACCTGGGGACAGGTAAGCCGGAAACGAATGAACGAATGGGTTACCGTCGATGCGCTGGCCGTATTGAAGGCCGCAGGCAGGCTGAAATGACCCGTACAAGAACTAAGCTATACCATCGGAATTTACATTTGTTCGAGGGTTTTGATGCCGAGCAAATTCAGGCCGAAGTTTAGGGTTCGGGCGGTCAGGTCGCAGAGCATTAGGCGTGATTGTTTTGTCGGCTCGTCGGGGGCTTTCAGGACTGGACAGTTTTCGTAGAATCCGCTGAATATCTGGCTTAGGTCGTAGAGATAGCCGGTAATGATGTTCGGCCTGAGGTTCTGGGAGACGTCGTAGATGGCGTCGGCGAATTGTAGGAGTTTTTTGGCTAAGTTTATCTCGGCGGGGTGGGCTAGGATAATATTCACTCCCTCACGGTCGTGCCTCTTAATGTTTCCTTTTCGTTCGATGGATTTGATCCTTGCGTAGGCGTACATCAGGTAGGGGGCGGTGTTTCCGTCCATGGCCAGCATTTTTTCGTAGCTGAAGATGTAATTGCTGGTGCGATTTTGAGCGAGGTCGGAATATTTGACTGCGGCGATTCCGACGGCATGCGCGATTTTGGCTCGCTGGTCGTCGGAGAAATCGGGATTCTTTTGATCGGCAATGGTGCGGGCTTGGGTAACGGACTCGTCCAAGAGTTCGCTCAGTTTGACATTCTCGCCGCTTCGGGTTTTAAGCGGTGTTCCATCTTCGCCCATAACCGAACCGAACGTTACATGTTCCAGGGAAACCGGTTGGTGGGTTTGAGGGTTAATGTCGAAGCCGGCAGTGTGGGCGACGGCGAAAAGTTGCTGGAAATGAAGGATTTGCCGGGCATCGGTTACATAGATAATTCTTTCCGCGGCTAACTCCCGAACGCGAAACTTCAGGGCTGCCAAATCAGTGGTGGCGTATAAAAACCCGCCGTCGGTTTTTCGGATGATCATCGGCAGGGGGGTTCCATCCTTGGCTGTATAGCCTTCCAGGAAGATGCAGACGGCGCCGGCGTCTTCGACGGCCAGCTTTTTCTGATTTAACAGTTCATCCACCACCCCTGGTAAAAATTCATTATAGTCACTTTCGCCCCGAACGTCCGCCGCGGTCAAGCTCACACCAAGCCGGTTATAGATTTCCTGGCAATGAGCCAGCGATTCGCCGCGAAAGACTTTCCATGCCTGCACGGTTTTTGGATCGCCGGCCTGCAATTCCACCACCTGCTGCCGGGCCCGCTGAGCGAAACTTTCATCCGACCGAAATTTGCTCTGGGCCTGGCGATAAAATTCCTCCATGTCGGAAATATGCAATCGACCTTCTTCGACAGCCTCCTGGCCGAAGGTCTCGAACATATAGGCGATCAGCATTCCAAATTGGGTGCCCCAATCGCCGATGTGATTCTGACGAATGACACGGTGGCCGAGAAATTCCAGCACCCGGGCGATGGTGTCGCCGATGATCGTGCTACGCAGATGGCCGACGTGCATCTGCTTGGCGATATTCGGACCGGAATAATCCACGACTACTGTTTGTGACGGTGAGGCCGGCTCGATGCCAAGTTGCGGATCGGGCAGATTTTTGGCAAGTTGTTTTTCCAGCCATTGCGACTTTACTCGCAGGTTGATAAATCCCGGCCCGGCAATCTCCGGCTCATCGCATACGTCGGAAATTCGAAGAGTTTTGACGATTTTTTCCGCCACCGTTCGAGGTTTATCGCCGACTTTTTTGGCGAGACTCATAGCCACGTTGGATTGATAGTCGCCGAACTTCGAATCTTGTGAAGGTCGGATCAAAGGATCGGTATCGCCCAGGTCGGGTCCGAAGGCCTCGGTGATTGCGTTTTGGAAATGGTCCGTCAATTCTCGAATAATGGATTTCATGTGTGTTAATAAAGATATTTTTTACCGCAGAGATCACAAAGGACACAGAGAAGCATTTTTATTATTTTTTCTCTGCGATCTTTGTGTCCTCTGTGGTTTGGCCATCTTTTCTTTTTTTTGTTATTCGTCGTTGCCACCTGATTTTGGGGGCGTCGCCCCAGAGAAGCTCCAGGTCGTACAGCCGCCGATAGCTTGGGGAAAAGACATGGACGACAATATCGAAGAAATCGAGCAAAATCCAATGAGCATGCTCGTAACCATCCACCCCGATGGGCCTGATCCCATTGTCCCTGACCAACTCAATTAAATGGTCGCCCGCGTTTCGTATCTGGCGGTCGGACGTTCCGGTGGCAATCACAAAATAATCCGTTACCCCCGAAACAGTCTTCATGTCGAGAACGATCAGATCGTCGCATTTATCATCGGCGCAACTCCGAGCCAACTCTATGGCCAACTGTCGCACCGCGTCACGCTTTGCCAGCTTGGTATCCTCCGATACGGTTTCGAGTTACCTCGAAACCCGAACCCTGTATAATTAGTGCCGAACGAATACTCCTTCGCGAACGTCTTTGCGCTGGGCCTTTCGGGCGCTTCGTCGTTTCTTATCCGACGGTTTTTCGTAATACATCACTCGCTTCATTTCCTTGACCAGACCTTCTTTTTCGCACAGTTTCTTAAAACGTTTGAGCATCTGCTCGACGGATTCGTTGCTTCGGGACTTTACCTTGATCATTAAGCCGGCATCTCCTTCATTAAATGATTCCAATTTTTTCTTTTACCGTGGACAATTTATAAACCAAGATTGTATCCCCGGAAATAAACTTCTACAAGACAATTTTCCATTGACGGACTTTCCTTCCATGAATACACTCATCGTATAGCATACAGCGTTGGAGAAGAAAGCTTGTTAATCGGCTACAAAAAGTGGTTTTTTAAGGGACTGGCGGCCTTGCTGCCAACTTTAATAACGTTGGCAATTTTGATGTATTTGATTTCGTTTATAAATGATAACTTTGGCAGATATATTGGTTTGGGGATAACTAAAGGAGCTGGGTGGATTTGGCCTGACTTGCATACTCCGAGTGGGGAAGAGGTGGAAAATTATCTTAAATCACGTGGGGTGACTGTTACTTCGATGGGGGAAAAAAGTTATCAAAAACTCTTCATTCAAGCTCGCCATGATCTTCGCGCAAAAAAATTGGATGAAGTGGGCCGAAGCTGGGTTATGGTCCTGGTAGGATTTGTCCTGGCTTTATTTTTGGTAACTTTTCTGGGATTATTCCTGGCGAGTTTTATTGGCAGAACATTGTGGCAGACCCTGGAATCGACGATTATTCGAATTCCCATCGTTAAACAGATTTATCCTTACGTTAAACAGGTAACGGATTATGTTTTTGGTCAGAAAAAACTCGATTTTTCCCGTGTTGTGGCGGTTCAGTATCCTCGGCTGGGGGTTTGGTCTCTTGGATTCGTTACAGGACCCGCGATCAGCTCCTTTCAGGAGATGGATAGTGAAGGGAGGGAGTATGTTACCGTCTTTATTCCAACGAGTCCGACCCCTTTTACGGGGTTTGTGATAACGGCACTCAAGCAAGACGTTCTGGATTTACCCCTGACCATCGACCAGGTTTTTAGATTTCTTATCAGTGGAGGAGTCGTCAGCCCGGAGATTACCCTATTATCTGCCGATAATGAAAATAAAGAAGCGAATAGTGGCAAGGACGGTGTATAGCGGTTACAATTAACTTTAAACCTTGTTTCGAAAGGAGAGACACATGCAAGTAACGATTATCGGAAGACACATGGACGTTCCACAGGATTTAAAACGGTATATTGAAGAAAAGGCCCAAAAGCTTCCTCATTACTATGATCGGGTTATGGCGGTCGAAGTTTTGGTCGAAGGAGAACACTCCGCCAAACGGGTGGAGCTGGTGGTAACAGTTGCCGGTCATGAGAATTTTGTCGCGCAGGAAAAAGGGGACGATATTTTTGCCTGTTTTGATATCTGTATTGGCCATATTGAAAAACAGTTAACGCGGTTTAAAGATCGCATCCGAGATAAAAAGCATCGTGTCCGAACCGGCCAGGAAGAGACAGAGGCCTAGTATGGGCGTGCCAATATCTTTGGGCAATATACGAGCCGCGACCGTGATGGAACGGGTGATTATTTTTTGTCACCCGTTCCATCACGGTCGCGTGCGTAGAAGAGAAGAGTGGTAATCGATTGTTGAATTTGTTATATTATAAACTTTTGAGGGTTTCTAAATGAAACTGGCGGACATCATTGTTAAAGAGGCCATTATTGCGGATTTGCAGGCAAAGGATCGCGATGGTGTGGTCAAGGAAATGGTTGATAAGCTTGTCGAGGTCGGGCGGTTGGGCGCCAAGGAAGCACCGGAAATAATCAAGTCGATCATTAAACGTGAGAAGCAGGGCAGCACGGGTTTCGGCAAGGGAGTTGCCGTTCCGCACGTGAAACATACGGGATCAAAGTCCCTGGTGGCCACGATCGGAAGAAGCAGCGGCGGGGTGGATTTCGCTGCGCTGGATCGTGCTCCGGTTTATATCGTGGTCCTGCTTTTGTCCTCGCCTGATAACCCGGAGGAACATTTACAGGCCATGGAAACGATCTTCCGGCATCTCCAGCGAGACAACTTCAGGAAGTTTTTGAGGCAGGCCCAGAATGTGGGTCAGATTATCGAGCTGATCAATGAGGCCGAGGAGATACCTGCCTAGGCGATTACAAGAAAGTCTGCAAAGGCAACCTCTCCAGGGAAAGGAAAGCAACGTGAGCCAGGTAAATGGACAACTTCCTCTCTATCGAGAAAACGATGATATGTCGTGGTCTGTCAAGGCAGACCCTGCTATTAATGAATGCAAGGCAAATAAAAAAATGACAGAATCGCCGACCAATGACGGCAACATGATTGTAAGACAGGTGGAGATATCCAATAAAATGGGTCTGCATGCCAGACCGGCTATGCAATTTGTGGATTTGGCGAATAAGTTTACCAGTCAGATTAGTGTATGCAAAAATACGCAGTGCGTAAACGCCAAGAGCATTATGGAGCTCCTACTGCTGGCGGCGGGAGCGGGTACTGTATTAAGCATAAAAGCCGAGGGGTCCGATGCCGACGAGGCGGTTGAAGCCCTGATTAAGTTGGTTGACGGCAAATTCGGTGAAGAATAAAGAATTAAAGGGCGTTAAATTTCATGGAAATTAAGAAAGGGATCGCGGTTTCTCCGGGATTGGCGATAGCGCCGGCCATGGTGCTTGATGCCCAGGAATTCCGCATCTCTCAGCGCCGGGTGAACCCTTCGGATGTGCCTCACGAGTTGGAATTGATGCAAAAGGCGATCACCGGATCGATCGGCGAGATCAACCAGCTTCGCGTACAGGTGGCGGACAAGCATGGTCAGGAGACGGCGAGGATTTTTGACTTTCACCTGGCGATTTTGGACGATCCCCAGGTTTGCCGACGAATGGAACAGTCCGTGGTGGAAGAGAATTATTCCGCCGCTTACGCCGTGTCCCTGGAAATGCGGCGTCACGTGCGTGATTTTTTGGAAATTAACGACCAGTATTTCAGCGAGCGCGTCAAGGACGTGTACGATGTGGAGCGGCGATTGCTGCGACACCTGGTCGGTGGGCGCAAGGAAGGGTTGGCTCATCTTTTGAGCGACGCGATTGTCATCGCGCACGATTTGACCCCCTCCCAGACCGCGAGCCTGGATCGCAAGCATGTTCTTGGTTTTGCCACCGATGCCGGTGGTCTGACCAGTCACACGGCAATCGTGGCCCGTGCCCAGGGAATTCCAGCGGTGGTGGGACTCAACGACATCACAGCCGACACCAGTCCGGGAGACCTGATCATTATCGATGGTAATCGCGGGATTGTGATTATCGATCCCGACGAGCATACTCTGGAAGAAATTCGCCAGCAGCAGGAAGAGCACATCCTGGTGGTGGCGAATCTGGCGGAATTGCGGTCGCTGCCGGCCGTCACGAAAGACGATCACCGGATAACGCTTTTGGGGAATATCGAATTTCCCCACGAGGCCGACGATTGCATCAAGACCGGAGCGGAAGGGATCGGGTTGTATCGGACGGAATTTTTATACTTAAGCAGCGAGCGCGAACCGACGGAAGAAGAGCATTACGAAGCCTACGTGACCGTGTTGGAAGCGGCCGGAGACAAGCCGGTGATTATCCGCACTCTCGATCTTGGAGCCGACAAATTCACTCAGGCCCGGACCAGCGAGCCGGAGCGAAACCCGTTCCTGGGGTGCCGGTCGATTCGATATTGCCTGAGGCATTTGAATATCTTCAAGCGTCAGCTTCGGGCTATTCTGCGGGCTTCGGTGAAGGGGAATCTCAAGATCATGCTCCCTCTGATCACCCAGTTGACGGAGTTGCGGCAGACCAAAATGATCATCAACGACGTGATGGAAGATTTGGAAGAAGAGGGGCAGGAATTTCGTCGGGATATTCCGGTCGGGGTGATGATCGAGACCCCTGCGGCGGCGATTAAGGCCACGTCCTTGGCGCGGGAAGCCGATTTCTTCAGTATCGGAACCAACGATTTAATTCAATACACCCTGGCCGTTGATCGTGGGAATGAACGGGTCGCCAGTATGTATACGGCCACGGATCCTGCCGTAATACGGCTGATGCGCGATGTGATTCGTCATGCCGGTCGGGCGGAGATTAACGTGTCGTTGTGCGGTGAAATGGCGGGACAACCCGAATTCACCCTCCTTCTGCTTGGACTGGGGTTGAAGACCTTTTCCATGAATCCTCATGCCATACCGGAGATTAAACGGATGATCCGATCCGTGACCATGGACCAAGCCCGGTCGGTGGCTCGGCAGGTTCTGAAACTGGATACGGACCGGCAGGTTCTGAGCTTTCTGTTTGAAGAAACACGCAAGGTTCTCCCGGGATTTGTAAGTTCGGGCACGTCCCTGGGGTTGCATTAAATGATTTATGATTTATGATTTTGAGACAAATATTAGAGTTGGAATTTTCGATTGAAGGTATGCTTCGATTCCTTTCGCATCTGGAGTTGCAGCATTTTTTCTCCAGGTTGGCGTTGCGAGCGAACTTGCCGGTTTATTTCACGCAGGGGTTTAATCCGCGTCCCCGCATCAGCCTTCCCGTTCCTCGCTCGGTGGGGATCGGTTCCTGGGATGACCGGGCGAGAATCGAGATGGAAGAAAATATCGATCCCGCCGAGGCGATGGAAAAGCTTCGCGGTTTCGTGCCCTTCGAGCTGGAGTTCAAACGCGCGTGGATGACCGAGCCTGGGCGATTGGAGCGTGTCAACGCGATTGAATGGCAGATCGACCTTGACGGGTTGGACCCCGAAACGATTTCATCGAGGATCGGCGAAATCCTGGCCGGACCGGTCAACATGACCCGACGAGCCAAAAAAACGGATAAAGAATATTCGGTCGATTTTCGACCGCTGATCCTGGAAATGTCCCGGCAGGAGAATTTTCTGCGGGCGAAAATCGCCTATACTCCGCAGGGAAGCATTAGGCCGGGAGAATTACTGGAAATTCTGCACTTGCCTAAAAAGGAATTTTTAGGCAGAATGACCCGAATAAAAACTTATTGGAATTGAAGAGGTAACAGAACTTGGAAAAGTTAATGTTGATCAATGATGTTCGGAGCGAGGAATGCCGAATCGCCATCGTCAATAATGGCAAGCTCGATGAATTGTTCTCCGAGCGGGCCTCGGCGGAATCGCATGTTGGAAACATTTACAAGGGGCGGATCACCAACGTGGAGCCGAGCATTCAGGCGGCCTTTATCGATTTCGGCTTTGAGAAAAATGGTTTTTTGCATATTTCCGACGTGCATCCGCAGTATTTTTCCCGCCCGCAGCAGCAACGTCGTCGCAATGAGAGCGTCAAGGAGCGGGTGGGTCAAAAAACTCCTCGTCGCGAACGTCCTCCCATTCAGCACTGTCTTCGACGAGGGCAGGAAGTGGTGGTGCAGATGACCAAGGAAGGGATCGGAAGCAAAGGACCGACGCTGACCACCTATATCAGTATTCCAGGCCGGTATCTGGTCATGATGCCGGGAATGAGCCGGTTGGGCATATCACGAAAAATCGAGGACGAGGAGGTTCGGACAAAATTGCGGCAGGTGGTTTCCGAACTGGAGTTGCCCGACAATATCGGGTTTATCGTTCGCACCGCCGGGATCGACCGCAGCAAGCGGGAATTACAGAGGGACTTGAATTATCTCAAGCGGCTGTGGAAAGTGGTCCAGCATCGGATCAACACGTCCAAAAGCCCGGTCGAAGTGTACCAGGAATCCGATCTGGTGACGCGCACGATACGCGATATTTTTACTCCCGAAATTGAGAGGATCATCGTGGATGACCCACAAATCGCCCAAAAGGCCAGGGATTTTCTCGGAATCGTGATGCCCCGCTATCAGGAACGCGTGGAATTGTATGAGGATAAGATTCCCCTGTTTTACAAATACACCGTCGAGGATCAACTCATCCAGATCACTTCCCGCCGGGTGGATTTGGCTAGCGGTGGATTTATCGTTATCGATCAGGCCGAAGCCCTGGTGGCCATCGACGTCAACAGCGGGAAATTCAAGTTGTCTTCCGACGCCGAGCGTACGGCGCTGGAGATCAACCTCGAAGCCGCCGACGAAATTATGCGCCAACTAAAACTGCGCGACATGGGCGGAGTGATCGTGATCGATTTTATCGATATGCGAATGGAAAATCACCGCCGGGAAGTCGAGCGCACGGTCCGCGAGGCCCTGAAAAACGATCGTGCCAAGACCAAAGTCCTGAAAATGAGTCAGTTCGGGATTATTGAACTGACCCGTCAGCGGGTCAGGCCTTCGCGCGAACGATCTCTCTATGTCGATTGCTCGTACTGCGGCGGAGCAGGGCAGATTAAAACTCCTGAATCCATCAGCCTCGACATTATGAGGCTGATCCAGCTTGCCCTGTATCAGCAAAATGTCGAACTGCTCGAAGTCACTTTACCTTCCAGCGTTTTTGAATATCTCCACAATCGCCGAAATCGCGAATTGCTTCGGCTGGAAGAAGATACGAAGAAAAAGATTCGTCTGTATCTGGGAAAGGACCTTTCGCCCGAAGCGGTTGGGATCAAATGTTTCGACGTCAGGGATCAGGAAATTCCGTTGGAACATATAGGCCATCTTCCAGGAATCAAAGACGCAAAAATCGTCGAATTGAGATCCTCGCACGTTCGCCCCAGACATGAGGAGCAAAAAAGCGGTAGGCACGCTCCTGAAATTGAGTATCGTCCGCCGGAAGAACTGGTCGAAAACGATACTTTAATGCTGGAAAACAGCACGCCTCTGGATGAGGAGTAGGAACCAAATTTTGGGGTGGCATGGGCAAGTATTCTTGCCCGTGTCCTTTGGTATATGCGAGGAAAAACACGGGCAATAAGAATTGCCCATGCCACCCAACACCATGAACTTATGCGCCCCCCCTGTGCTTTCACATCCTTCTGTTTGAACAATATTGAATTTTAATACAAAAATCTTTCACTTTGTTGAGATTTAGCCTTGACAATATTCAAATCTTCGGATATGTTACTCATGGTGGATTATGCCGATCTTGAGTACCCGATGTCCGTATTGTTTCGGTCAGATGGAAGTAGCGGCGATGCATTGCACGCACTGCCGGACGAAGGTGGAGTCTCGCTTCGAACCGACAGCTCTGCTTCGGTTAAGCCCCGAACAGCAGGAGCTGGCCGTCAAATTCATTCTTGCCTCGGGCAACCTTAAGGAGCTTGCCATCCAGGAAGGGGTCAGCTATCCGACGATCCGGGGACGAATCGACCGATTGATGGAAATTCTTCGCAGCGAAAAGAGCGCCGATGCCGACCGGAGGTCGGCCATCCTCGACGCCGTCGAAGAAAAACGAATCACCGCCGATGACGCGGCGAAACTGCTGAAAAAATCATAATGCTTTGAGAGGAGTATGACAATGACGATCTTAGGTATCTTGTTGATCGTGGCCGTGGCCGTGGGATTTATCTTATTTATCATCGGACTGATTATGCTCTTTAAGAGATCGCGGGTTTCCTCGGAACCCTTGCCGACCGAAGAATCTCGGCCGGACAATGTGGATGAGCGCAAACGGATTCTGGAAATGTTGGCGGAGGGAAAAATCACCAACGCCGACGCTGATCGATTGCTTTCGGAGTCCTCCGCGGAAAACACTGCAAGGGAAAAAACGTCCTCACTGCATTATCGCCGCGGTGTCAATTGGCCTCGATGGGTCGCGGGGTTTGTTTTGCTTCTTTTGGGGTTTGGTCTGCTTCTTTTCCCGTTTTTGGTCTACTACAGGAGGTCTGTTAGTCATGATAATATAATCGTGGCCGCCGGACATTCTCAGCCATTTAAACCGGGACTTTCTTCCTCGTATGTACATCCGTGGGGAACCACGATGCCCGTTTTTCAATCCCAAAGCATTCATAAAACGGGCAGACAGACAATTATTGCCCCTTCAATACTGTTCATGATGATTCCCGTTGCGGTTGCCATAATGATTTTTTGGTTTTGGATGCTCATCGACTGTATCCGCCGTCCGGTTGAGATGTTTCCCGGACTCTTTTCCTCCTCGCCGCCGGGCACAGGGGTAAAAATATTTTGGCTCTTTCTGATTTTCTTTTTTCATATTATCCCGACGATTGTTTACTACTTTGTTGTTTATCGAAATCCTTATACCGTTATGCCGAAATTACAAACATAATTTTCACCACTCGTAACGAGCCGCGACCGTAAGGGAGCGGGTTCTTAAAGAACCGCCCGACTGCCGTCGGGGGCTAGTTAAAAGTTCATGGTCATAGATTTTTATAGGGAGTTGATTATGGAAGTCCTTATTGTCGGAATCGTGTTTTTGTTCGTGCTGCTTGCTCTGGCAATTATCATCCTTGGGCCGGTGGCATTGGTGGTGGCGGGGATCGTATTGATTACCAAAGCAGTGAGTGGCGGGAAATCCTCCGCGCCGCCGGGTTCGGACGAGGTCAAGCCGCTCACCAACGGCAATCTGAACGAATATCTTCAGGAGCGCAGGCGAATTTTGGATATGGTCGCCGGGGGGCAGGTCAGTCCGGAAGACGGCGAACGATTGTTGGCAGCCCTCGAGCAAAAAGGGATCATCGCCCAGGGCCAGGGGCTGCTCCAGCAGTCCAAAATGAACACCAATTGGTTTCTCATTATCGCGGGAATTGTCCTGCTTCTATTCGTCATCCTGCCCGTGCTGTTCCAATTGCTGGCGATCGCGATTCCCCGGGCCCGGCTGCAATTTCCGAACCTGAACAATCTTCCGACTTTACCGGCGATTCCGACAATGGGTATCGGCCTGGGTGTCCTGACCGCCGGTCACGGTATCATTTCATTGTTGCTCTTTGCGTTCTGGATATGGATGCTCGTTGATTGCATTCGCCGCCCGACCGACTCATTCCAGCGAATTGCCCCTCTAAGCCGCGGTGCGGAATACGACAAGATTATCTGGCTGATCGGGTTGATCGTTTTGAGCCTCATCGCGGCGGCGGTGTATTTCCTGGTGATCTACCACCCGGCAAGGAAAATGCATAATCCCTAGTAATGCCTCAGTTTTCCAAGAAAGTTCGCCGAATCGTCATGTTGAGCGCAGCGAAACATCTGGATTCGTCGTCGTAAGAGCCAGATGTTTCGCTGCGCTCAACATGACGCCCTAAGATTTCACTGATTAACTGAGGCCTTACAATCCCTAATATTGAAAGAGGGCACGCCGCTTGACAAGACATAAGGTGACCACCACGGCTGTGCCCGCGGCCACCCCGCCCATATCGCTGAGCCAATCAAAAAAATCGCATGTTCGGTTGAAATAGGGCTGCGTCCATTCATCGACAATGCCTAAAATCAATAGCCACAGAACCAAAATCAGAATTTCGGTAAATCGGACCCTTCGCAGGAATCCCAGGAGGATCAGAATGGCCGCGGTAAAATAGGCCAGAACGTGGAGAGTTTTATCCTTGCCCGGAATATCCGGCATGGAATCCAGGTGAGGCCAGTGGGTCAGGGTCAATAACACCATCAGATACACCATCGCAATTATTTTCAGCGGGATTCGCCATTTGATTTTGATCAGATTGTCCATGATAGCTTTCTCCGGTTTCGGTCTGGGCAGGTGAGGGAATTTGTACCGGTGCGGGCTGCCCGGTCATCGCCGCCACTTCCCGGGCCAAGGCGGCATAGTCTTCCGCCCCGTTGCTGCCGGAGGCGTAGGAAAAAATGTCGAGTCCGAAACTCGGTGCCTCGGCGAGTTTGATATTTCGACGAATGCGAGTTTTAAAAATGGTCGTCGCCGACCACGGAAGATTTCGATTCCGGGCGTCGGTGAAAAAATGCTCCATATCGGCAAAGACTTCGTTGGCCAGTTTGGTTCCCGTCTCATACATGCACAAAATCACCCCGGAAACTTTAAGGTCGCGATTGATCCGCTTGGCCACCAGGTTGATCGTTTCCAGTAATTTTCCCATTCCCTGCAACGCCAGAAAATGCGGCTGCAAGGTGATAAATATTTCATTGGCGGCGCAAAGGGCGTTAATGGTCAAAATTCCCAGCGAGGGGGGGCAATCCATCAGCATGAAATCATATTTTCCCGGATATTCATCCAGTGCGTCGCGCAAGATGACTTCCCGCCCGACCACACTGGCCAGCTCCACCTCCGCCGCCGCCAGATCGATGTTCGACGGAGCCACCAGCAAATTTTCACCCACCGGCTTAACGATTTCTTCCAGGGAAGCGGAACTCGTCAAAACCTGGTAAATGTTCGGAACGTCCGCCCGGGGCTCCAGACCAAAGTGCATCGTCAGATGCGCCTGAGGATCAAGATCGAGCAAGACCACGCGTTGACCCGACCGGGCCAATCCGCTGCCCAGGTTGGCCGTCGTCGTCGTTTTGCCCACGCCGCCTTTTTGATTAATGATCGCTATACGTCGCATTAAGTCCGTTCAATTTCTAAATAGTTGAAAACCATTATAATTGTGTTGGGCATATTATTCCACCCCCGGCTATATTTTTGATTTAATATACATTCAGGGTGGCATGCGCCGCCGTGAACTTAATATATACCTTTGAGTAAGATTTTTTCCTCCCCACAACAAGAACACCTTTTATTCCCAACGCCTAATCATAATGAAATTCATTCTAACATTCTCAAGACATGCCTATCCCTCCCCCGATGACAACCGCGTCACAGGAAACATTGCGTTGTGGTGAAGGGTAGTTCGCCGGGAGGCCATTGTTGACCGCCCAAAATGGATGATTCGAAGTGAGATTCATGACGCTTGATAATCCCCTAACCCTATGGCGCTATGCGCAAGCCTGCGATGACCGAGGAGACAGCCGTGGCTGAACACCACAGGCTGTAATGGCCCCAAGTCTTGTAATAGATATGAGTACCATCTTTCGTTGTAATTGTACTCATTGTTTGTCATCTTGTTTTATCGGCGGGGTGCGACTTCTCGTGCCTGTCGAACGCCCGCGTTCAGCGGTTGAGCAATCGCATGCTATGCCAATGTCCGCACCGACTTTTCCCGGTCCCATTGCCGTGTCTTTGCCGCGGCAATAAATGCGTCTTTGTCGTTGGTATCCACGACGCCCGCGTCTTTTCCGACATTCGCTATTTTCAAAAGCGATTGGCCGCCCTTGTCGACGGCGATGGCCTTGAGATGACCGAAAGCATCGCGCACGAAATCGATCGCGGCGCTTTCCATCGACAGTGCCCTTGAGCCTTCGTCAGAGAGGATGACGGCGACGGCGTCGAATAGCACCGAAGGCGTACCCGCCAGTTGACCGTCCGCTGCAAGCATCGAGCCATCGGCAAGCTTCGCGCCGCCCACTTTGGGTGCGACGATCTTCACGGAAGCACCGGCATCGGTCACAGCCTTCTTGATCTTCTTGATGACGGCGCCGTCTGAACCATCCGCGATCAGGATGCCAACCGCGCGCCCCATGAGCGTGTCTTTCATCTTGCCGATGATCCGCAATGCGGGCGAAGGCTCCATCTCCTGCACGGGCGCTGCGGCCACCGGCGCATCGGGCATTTTGTCGAACGCAAGGCCCGCGGCGACCCGGTTGGCGAGGTCTTCTTCGATATGTCGTAGGTGACCGACCATCGCCTGACGCACGTGCATATGCTCGACCTTGGAAAGCTCAAACACTAGCGCCGAGGCGATGTGCGCCTGCTCATACGCGGTTTGGCTGAGATAGAACTGCCTCGCCTGACTGTAGTGGTCGGCGAAGCTCTCGACACGAATGCGGCTTTTCACGCCAGTTTCAGGTACCCCAGCGCTATGAAAGCCCTTGGCCGGCGTTTCGCGGGGCGAGTTTTCAGACAAGGAGTTGGGCTCATACGCAACGCGCCCAGTCGGTTGCGCCATCTGCATGTGCCCGTCGCGTTGCTGGTTGGCGAACGGGCACTTGGGCGCGTTGATCGGGATCTGGTGGAAATTGACAGAACCCAGGCGGGAAAGCTGCGTGTCGTGATAGGATAGCAATCGGCCCTGCAACAGTGGATCATTCGAGAAATCGATTCCTGGCACGACATGAGAAGGACAGTAAGCCACCTGTTCGGTTTCAGCGAAGAAATTATCCGGCCAGCGATCCAGTACCATGCGGCCGATCACTTTCAAAGGCACCAGCTCTTCGGGAATCAGCTTGGTCGCGTCCAGATGATCGAACGGGAATCTGTCCGCTTCCTCCTGCGTGAAAAGCTGAACCGCGAATTCCCATTCGGGGAAATTACCCGCCGCGACGGCCTCGAACATATCGCGGCGGTGGAAGTCTTGATCCGCGCCGCAAATCTTTACGGTCTCATCCCAAAGGGTGGACTGTAAGCCGAGCTTGGGACGCCAGTGAAATTTGACGAAGGTTGATTCGCCGGCGTCGTTAATCAGCCGGAAACTATGCACGCCAAAGCCTTCGATCATCCGCAACGAACGCGGCAGGGTACGATCCGACATGATCCACATCACCGTATGCATGGATTCGGGCGTGAGTGAAATGAAATCCCAGAAGGTGTCGTGCGCGGTGGCCGATTGAGGAAAGCCGCGGTCGGGTTCCATCTTGACGGCATGGATAAGGTCGGGGAATTTGATGGCATCCTGGATGAAGAAAACCGGGATGTTGTTGCCGACCAAATCCCAGTTGCCTTCCTTCGTGTAAAACTTGACGGCAAATCCGCGTACGTCACGCGGGGTATCCACGGAACCCGCGCCTCCGGCGACGGTCGATATACGAGTAAACACGGGTGTCTTCTCACCAACCTCGGTGAGTATCCGGGCGGTGGTGTATTGTTTCAACGAGGCGGTCAACTCGAAGAATCCATGCACACCCGTCGCCCGCGCGTGAACGATACGCTCGGGAATACGCTCGTGATCGAAATGCGTGATTTTTTCGCGAAGGATGAAATCCTCCAGAAGCGTCGGGCCGCGCGGATTGGCCCGGAGCGAATTTTGATTATCGGAAAGCGCGACGCCCTGGTTCGTGGTAATCGCTGGGTGCTCTCCACCCTCGATCTGGTGCAGTTTGCCACCGGCCGCCCGTTGGAAGTCTCCGTGGTGAGCCGAGCCCTTTTCCTGTTTGCGTTTTCCAGAATTCCTCGTCGTCTTTTTTTTACCCATGATCAATCTCCTAAGTGAGCCTCTTGGACGGCCTGTTACCCCCCGAATCGCGACGGAACGCTCCAGCCGCTGACATCTTCGGGAAGCCCATCCAAATCGGCATCAAAATTGTTGGATTCCCCACTGCTCGCCATTATCTATTTCACCAAGATATTTTCAATTTCCGCCCACGAGTGGACAACTGTGGCACCTTCAGGGTATTATCCACGTCCAAGACGAGGACGGGCTTTTTCGGATCGACGACCAGGACGATAATTTTATCCTCGCCCGGTAGATTCCGTGCGTTGCCCAAAAATCGGGCCGTCACCTCGTACAATCCTTCCCGCTGGGGTACCAATTCCGCGAAAGCATCGCCTTCCTCGTCCGTGCGACCATTTTTAATCAGGCGCAGTTGTGTCGGGGCCGGAGCCGAGGTAAGGGTAATGTCAATCGGCTGTTGTTCGATGACTTTGAAAAAAATGTTACTTTTCTGAACCTTGGCGGTCACGCGCACCTCCCGGTTCGGCAGGGAAACCCGGTCTTCACCCTCGATCATAACGTGGGACTTGGGGTGGGAGCAGCCGACAACGGCAGAAGCTCCGGCAACGAACAGGCCCATTAGAATGCCCTTATGTGGGGCAATATTCCGTTTCGTAATCGTCATTGTAATAAACATCCTTCCCAACTGGGGCGGCAAGGCTGCGTTCTTCAAGTCACCTCTCCACCTTTCCCTGATCCGGCCGGGTAAAGCAAAACGTCGGGCCCTCGCCGAGCTTGGAGTCCGCGCAGCCCCGCCCGTGGCGGCGCTCGGTGATCCGTTTGTCGAGGGCCAGGCCGATATACCCGAGCCGGGATATCAGGCAGCCAGAATTCCCGCTACTAATCGGACTTTCTTCCCAAAAGGTACCCTAAAATCAATGCGCCCAAGGCAACACTGCCGAGGTACGACCAGGGGCTGGCGTGCACGTTCTTATCAACACGAGACGCTACGTCCCGGACCTGCTCCTGCCCCATCTCACTATACTGGCGGGCACTGTCGGCAACATGATGGACCGTGTCGGAAAAAGCCCCACTAAGGCCCGATCGGCCGTCAAAAAGAGCGTCCTTGAGATCGGAGTACTTTTCGCCGACGAGACTCCGCAGGTCCTGTTTCTTTTTCCTGGCGGCTTCGGCAAGTAGATTCAACGCCTCTTCGATTTTTTCATTGCTCTGATTTCGCTGTGTTCCAGCCATTGGTTTCTCCCCCGGGGTTGCGGCTGTTCCGCACTCCCAAAAAAAAAAGCCGACGTGGCGGAACACCCAAAGGTATTCGACCACGTCGGCTTACTCTTCAACAAGCCACCCGGCACTTACCGAGTTGCCCTTCATCCAGTCCTCCGACGACTTGGATACAAATGTCAAATGAAGTCCATTAAGGCTTCGTTTACAGTTAAAGCATATAACACGAAATGAGGAATGCAAGAAGATTCTTTTTGTTTTTTTTCAACTTTTCTTAGGTCTAATTATATTATCAGGTATCATTATCATGAGCGAATTACCAAGTTCGTTCCGCATGGTCTTGTGGGTTTACATCGATGCGGTTCATTCGATGCGAGGCATCGATCTTCGAAGCCTTATTCAGGTCCATTGTGGCATAAATCTTGCTGACGGCGGCAGATTTGTTTATCGAGCGGGTAAACTGGCGAGTGCGAACCAGTATTGCAATATGGCCTCCATGGCCGCGCAGAATTGCGGGTAATTCTCCGGCTTACGGATGTAGCCGTTGGCATGCAGGTCATAAGCGTGGGCGATATCCTTGTCCGCATGCGAAGACGTAAAGATAATCACTGGAATTTTTCTCAAGGTTTCATCGGCCTTTATTTCCGCCAGCACTTCCCGGCCGTCTTTTCGGGGAAGGTTCAAATCCAGCAGGATCAAATCGGGTCGCGGGGCGTCCTTGTAGGCACCCTCGTTCCGCAGATACGCCATGACCTCTGACCCGTCCTCGACCACAGACACATTGCTCGGAATCTGTGAGCTTTGAATGCAGGTTTTGCTCAAAACCGCATCTGCATGGTTGTCTTCCACCAATAGAATTTCCGCCGGTTTTATGCTCATTGCCGCTTCGCTCCGTTAAATTAAAAGATATTTACTTGCCGTGTTTTTCTTTGGATATGATTCAATTTCTCCTTCTACCCCCCCCCATTAATAGGAATTGTAAAATAGAAGGTAGAGCCTTCGTCGGGCTTCGATTCGAAGTAGATCGCACCGCCGTGGCGTTCCAGGATTTTTTTTACAATGGCCAGGCCGATTCCGTTGCCGATGTATTTCTGCCGGGTATGCAGACGCTGGAAGATGACGAATATCCGATCCTGGTATTCCTGGCAAATGCCGATGCCGTTATCTCGGACATGGAATAGCCAATCCGTGTCCCGTTTTTCGACCCCGATGTGCACGAGGGGAGGTTTCTCACTTTGGAACTTGATGGCATTGCCGATCAGATTTTGAAAGACCTGGGCCAGTTGCGTTCGATCGCCCAGGACCGTCGGCAGCGGATCGTGCGTCACCTGGGTACCGGTTTCCTTAATCAGGAGGGTAAAACTGTGGAGGACCTGCCGTAACAGAGCCTCACAATCCGTGGGTACAAAGGGCTGGGCCTGGGAATTCAACCGTGAAAACTCCAACAGGTCATGGATCAAAGTCCCCATCCGCTTGGACCCCTCCACGGCGAAGTTGATATACTGCTTTCCTTGTTCATCCACTTTGTCATTGTAGCGATCCTCCAAAAGCTGAACGAAGCTGGTCACCATCCGCAGGGGTTCCTGCAGATCGTGCGAGCAGACGTAGGCGAATTGCTCCAGGTCGCGGTTGGACCGCTTTAATTCCTCCACCGCCTCCGTTAGTTCCGCCGTCCTATCACGGACCCGTATCTCCAGTTCCGCTTTGGCCTTTTTCAGTTCGTCGACGGTCCGCTCCAGCGTTTCGGCCAGATTGTGTTGCTGAATTGAAGAGAGAGTAAGCTCTTCGTTCATCGCCACCAATTCTCTTCGGAAGGTCGCAATCTCGGTCGCATTCGTCACCTGGATCATGACCCCCGCCGGGCGGTCGTCCGCCCCGAGGATAACCCACATCGAATACGACCAGTAGGCGGGCGACGTTTGCGCATGTTCCTGCTCGGGCAAGATTTCCGGCTGGCCCGTGCGATAGACCCGGTCGAGAAGGGCGAGGCATCCATTTTTTTCCCCTTCAGGCACGGCCTCGGTGAAGGGTTGGCCGATCAGTTTCTCTCGGTCTTCCTTAACGAGCCGTAGGAATGCGCTATTGACGCCGCGCACGATGTGGGTTGTTCCCTCCACGATGACCATGGCGTGGGGGGACTGCTCGGAAAAGTACCGGCCGAGGTTGGTAAGGTCCAACCCGCTGAGTCCCCCGTCTGATTTCAGTTTCGAGCCCATTGCTCACTCCTCCTGCTTATTCATTTTAATATCCAACATTACGCATTGCGCTCTTGCTGTCATTCCCGCGCAGGCGGGGGCGGAAGTGACAGAGAAAAACCGGTCCATTTGGATATTTAATTTCATTTTATTTCCGTTTTTCCCGGGATTTCTTTGTTTTTCTCGACGATAGTGTTCCACGGTCCGGGAACCCCGGTGATCAGGCCGCGATAGCCCGTGAGTCTATCGCCGATGACAAAGCCCTTGGGCGTAATTTCGTATTCGCGGATATCTTTGCTGTGTTCCCCGCCCCGCATCTTGACGACGACCAGCATTTTGCGGAGCCTACCGTCGATCTCCACGTAACGCAGGCGGAGAATATCGTCGCAGAGAAACGAGATGGAGTAGCCGCTGATCGGAAGATCGGTGAAGGACTCCGTCACTTCAACGGTGCTTAAGATCGTCACTCCCTTTCGGGTCAACGTGCCGATCATCCGGTACAGGGATTCACGAAAGTCGGTGCGAAATCCGGGAGACAGAGCCATTTCAAATCCCGCCAGCGAATCGATCACCACCCGCTTGACATTTTCCTTCTCGACGACATCGAGTATTTCCCGAACCGTTTCATCGACCGACAAGTCGAGGGGGCGGAGGTAGAGAATATGGAGCTTGCCCTCGCGTTGGGGCGTTTCCAAATCCAGGCCAAACGTGGAGGCCCGTTGCGCGTATTCCTGAGGCCGTTCTTCAAAAACGGCGACAATGGCCGACTCGCCCGTGCGGAGGCCCTCGGCGATAAATTGAGTCGCGAAGACCGATTTTCCCGTTCCCGACGGGCCGGCTACCAGAACGCTGTCTCCGGCGGGAATCCCGCCGCCCATCATGGCGTCCAGTTCGACAATTCCGCACGACAAACGCCGTCGATCGGACGTCTTGGCGGTCCTTCCGGTAAGGCCGAAGGTGCGGGGGAAGGTTTGCAGACCGGCTTGGGTGATGCGGAACGTGTGCAGCCCGGGCACGCAGGCTTGACCGCGAAGCTTCACAATCTGTAATTTCCGCACAATGGAGTTTCGCTCCACCTGCTGGTAGAGCCAAAAAAGCCCGTCCGCGACTGTGAAAACGGGGTTGTCACGAAGCTCGCCTTCGACGTATTCCCCGAGGAGAAACGTCGTCGCCTGCCAACTCGTTAGGTGAAGGGCCAACCCCTGAACGAAGCCTTGGAGTTCCATTTCGTCGCCGCCGGCCTTGGCCTTACGCACCACCGTGCGGAAAGAATCCACCACGACGATGCCAGGATTGACGGCCTCGACCTCTTTGACTATCGCCTCCAGAACCGCGTTCAAGTTATTCTCCAACACAAGTTGGCTCAGGTTGATGAAGCGGATACAGGTTTCCAATTTGTCCGGGTCGAAGAATTCAAACTGCTGCTGATATCGCAGCATCTTGAGGGCCGGTTCCCCCAGGACGGTGAAATAAAGGACAGGCCTCTCGGGGGTGGCATTGGCGAATATTATTTGATGGGCGAGTGTGGTCTTTCCGCATCCGGGAGCGCCCGCGATGATATTAAAAGAAAACTCCGGCAGACCGCCGCCCAAAATTTCATCCAGACCCGGCACACCGGTCGGAATTTTCCGAATAATTACCTTATCTTGCCTGCTCATGACTTTACCCCATTTAAAAAATCCATACTATTTATGTCCGTGTCCGGCCATGCGTCACGCACCAGCCGAAGCGTTAGAGGTTTGCCTACGAGGGTAACCAACAGTCCCAGCAAATGGGACACGAGAACTGCTCCCGCCTTTCCTGCTGCCGGCTTATCCTGGACCCGATCGAATCCTTCCAACGTGCCGTCTGTCCGGACCTTCACCCCCGACAATGAAGGAATCTGGGCCTTTGTCCTTGCCAAAGCCCAGGACAAAAGAGATGCAAATCCGGCAATTCCCATGAATTTCGAGAGCGTAACTCGCAACTTCTCGCAGACGCAAACCGTTTCATCAACGTGGCCATCGGAGGATTCGGCGCGCGCCGCCTCGAGAGCAAGTAATTGCCGAGCCAAATCTTGTATCGCCATTAAAGGCCCCGTGTTCATCATGTTTCCTTTTTGCCTCTCAGACCCGGTCAGGTCCCAATGTTGTACGTCGCCTGATTATACCACAGTTGTTTGGAAGTTAAAGTATCTTGCAGTTCTCGGAGAATCTCTCCGAGGGACAGGTGACAGGCATTTCCGATCTTGGAAGAAATTAACCACTGCCACCAATTTTGTCAGATCATCCAAATACCGGGCAAGGCCCCTATGCAGTGTGATCACCAGCGTTCCCTCACTTAAGACCACAGTAACCAATTTGGGAGCGTGGCCGGTTCTCTGCTCCTGGAAAGCGCTGGCTGCCTGGGCGAATTGCTGCGCCATCGTTAACTTGGACGTATCCATTGGTTTTCTCCCGGGGTTGCGGCTATCCCGCACTCCCAAAAACAAAAAAAAACCGACGTGGCGGAACACCCTGAAGTATTCGACCACGTCGGCTTACTCTTCAACGAGCCCCTCGGCACTTACCGGGTTGCCCTTCATCCAGTCATCCGACGACTTGGATACAAATATCAATTGAAGTCAATTAAGACTTCGTTCATACTTAAAATATATAACACGGAATGGAAAATGCAAAAGGATTCTTTTTTTTCTACTTATCATTATCATTAGCGAATTACCAGGTTCGTTCCGCATGGTATTACGGGTTTCTATCAGCAGCTATGGCTAAACAGGGTGGTTGATACCATCTTTACACACACCTCGGATAAAATGTATGCAACGAGCCCTTACCAAACCTAAAGTTCTTTATTTGAGGACATAATCCTGTTCATCGCCGTCAATTGCGTTCCCTTGTAATGGTACCTTCCCCTATAGAAAAAATAGGGATTCCCCCGATTGCAAAGATTAACGTTTTGTTATATCCTATCTTATGTTCAATGGAGGGGACAGGCTATATGGTTGACAGTGCTGAAAACTGGGGGGGTTGTAGGCATTGATGATATATAGTCGAAAGACCCTGAAGATAGAGTAAAATAATACGCTTTATCTTCAGGTTTCTTTTGCCTTTCCGGTATGGGGGAATAAAAAGGCAGGGTGAACATTAAAGAGACCTTTAGCAGTTATTTGATTGTCATTGGGATTAACGCATCTATAACCACTGACCCAACCCCATGAAATAATTTCTCAGCAAAAAAACGGCACATACACCGTTTATTTGATGTAGGACCGAGGGAATGTCCCAACGGTCACGGTAAACAATTTTATAAGAGGAAACACGATGAATTGGAAAAAAGTAATGATCGGGATTTTCGTATTGTTGATGGCACCAATGGGTTTGTTGGTGGCGAATACTGCCCTTTCAACCACCACGGACAACACAACCAAACCCCATGGTCAATTTCTCATCAAGGCGTTGGGACTGACGGCAGACCAGACTACACAGTTCGAGCGGATGTTTCAACAGCATGTTGCCGCGATGAAGGCAGAAAAGGAACGGTTTGAGACTCAGGTGAACGGCATCCTTACACCCGACCAGCAAGGCAAGTTCAAGAACCTTATGCAGAAACGGGCTGGTTGGATGAAAAAAGGCTGTTGCGATGCTAACCGGGAATGTGGCAGACCTGGCGATGTTCATCAGAGAGGTGGCAGATTCGAAGGAGACTTAAAGCAATTGAACCTGTCGGCAGATCAGCAGGCACAGATTAAGACGATCAAGCAGGACATGCGAACGAAACTCGCTGCCGTCGCTCCGGGCGATAATGTCACTCGTCAGCAGATTCATCAAGACATGCAGACACAAATTGCCAAAGTTTTAACACCGGATCAGTTGACCCAGTGGAACCATCTTAAGCAGACAAAGCAGATGCACCGTGGGGGCAAGGGGTATCCCAGCCAAAGCAGGTAATTTCCATCGTCAAATAAGAGGGAAACAACGTCATCCCAGATTTTGAGGAGCAGTGCAGGTTATGTACTCTCCCTGAAATCTGGGAATGACTTATCTTGTAGAATCGACCGTTACCGGGAACAGAATCGGCTGACATGCTCAATCATACCCAACCGCGTCAGCTTGGCCCGCGTCCGTTCCAGGACCCGGCGGGTGAGTGTGGGATTAGAGGCATCCACTCCAATTGAAGAGCCACTTGCCGTACGGAGCGGGGGATTAGAAAGCAGGCACTCTTTTCCAAAAGGAGAGTGGTTTTGTGCCTGCCGTCGGTAGAGCGTTGGCCTGAAAATATTCGCTCTTCAACCCAAAGATGATGATTTTTACGTGTGCCGTCTTCAGAGCGGAGGTCTGGAAGGCCTCCGCTCATTCTCAGATAATCGCCAATCGGTGATATCTGTAGAAGGAACGAATATACCATTGACGTTCGACCAGGATCGGCACGACAAGAACCCGTTGTCTCTATGGGCTTATACACTCGCTTTTCGGAATGGGTCTCGTCGAACTGTTGAATGGGCCTGTGACCATTCCCTCGATGGATTAACCATTGCAGCAGTCCGGATAGAGGTATGAGCCAATCCACGAACCGAAACATCAGAGGAATTTGAAGATATGTAGCTGCAAATTCACTTGACATGCCCGCTTCCATAGAAGTAGGAACAGGACTTCACCCTCGCCTTCAACAAGTGGCGGCGTAAATAGATTCGATCAAGGTTCTGCTTTTTCTATCCATTGAAGGATTTGAATTCATGAGGACTCTCCTACCACCGCTTCTCCCCTCCTTCTTCCTCCGGTAACGACGGATTTCAATCCGTTAACACGATCGACAAAAACGTTCAATTGAGCGGGTATGGATTTTTTCGGAAGGACAGCCGTACCAGGGCAAACGCATCTAAAATTCAATATCAGTTATTTTTGATAACGGGCATCGATTGTAGCGGGACAAAGCATGCTGGAATCTCTCCCGCCATCCTCAGTCGCCCTCTTTTTCTGTCATCCCCGCGCAGGCAAGGATCCAGAACGCCCTGCAGGGCGTTAATAAAAGTCTTTTTCCAACAGCGGAAGCCGTTTCTGGATGGTCCGGTCAAGCCGGACCATGACGATGGGAGAAAAACCTTTCAAAAATTAGATGCGATTGCCCTGCATTTCTATCTCTTTCTCGAATTTTGTCATGAAAAATCACGGACTCATTCCTTACCAGGATCGATACAAGCTTCACATTGAGCGGGGAAGAAGGGTATCGTACCTGTGGGAATCGATCCTATCGTGCAAACAGCCAAATGTACAATCACTTTGAACAAGGTGTTCTAATTCTTCTTAGACATAATTATTTGCATCCATCTATAATCGATGGCGGTAAATTTCTTTTCAAGGAAAATTAATTATGGAGCCTATTAGAATTTTAGCCCCCAGAGACTTGGAAATGATCGGCCAAGCGGCACTGACAATCCTGGAGCAGACCGGTATGGTCTTTCAATCCGAAGAAGCTCTTGATTATCTGAAAAAGTTCGGTTGTCAGGTTGACCACGGTACATTTCGTGTAAAATTTCCACACACAATCACTCAACAAGTGATCCGAAAAATGAAAAGTGATTTTTTAAAACCAGATCGTCCGGATCGAATGCCGGTACGATTCTCGCATGTTCGATTCCAGTCCCTGCAACACCAGGTGCATGAGGATTTTACGGTCAGCGCCGGGGGGTTTTGCTGCTTTATTCACGATCTGGAAGGCAATCGTCGTCCCGCCAATCACGACGATGTCCTTTGCGCCATCAACATGGTCAACCACCTGGATCAAATCGCCACCACCGGTCTGCCCGTTTCCGACCAAACCATTCCCGCCGTTCATCGCCCAGTGATCATGGCCTCTGAACTGGCCAAATACACTCAGAAAATCGGCGGTATTGAAACTTTCCGTAAAGAGGATGTCCGATCTATTTACGAGATTGCGCAGGTCGTAGCGGGCTCGAAGGAAAACTTCCAAAAGCATCCCGCCCTGGTTGGTTACGCCGAGGTGCGTTCCCCCTTGTGCTTTGACCGAAATATGATCGATATTTTCATGGAGTACATCAAGCTGGGCGTGCCTCAGACGGTAGACACCATGCCCGCGGGCGGTTCAACAGCCCCGATGACGGCTGCGGGAATCCTGGCACTCGGCGCCGCCGAAACCATCGCTCCGATGGTTCTGGCGTATGCGATCCGCGACGACGCCACGGTGGCCATGGATGTGACTCCCTCGTATACTGATATGAGCAGTGGTTTGTACAAATATTCCGGTGCCGATCGATGTAACCTGTTGATGGCCCGCATTCAACTGTTTGCCGAGTATTACGGCTGTCCGCCCAGTGTTCACGGCGGAAAGACCGACAGTTGCTTTTACAACGAACAAACCGGAGCGGAAAAAATGGCTTCGATGCTTCTGCCGATCCTGGCCGGAGCGGTCGGGATCGGAACGGTCGGGCACATCGAAAACGCGGTGACCTTTTCTCCGATGCAGTTGGTCATCGACAACGAAATTGCCCGGTTCGTCCGTCGCGCCATTCGAAAATCCATCCTTGTCAACTCCGATACCTTGGCTACCAGTGTGATCGACTCGGTCGGACCGGGAGGAAATTTTCTGAATGAAGAACATACGCTGGAACACTTTCGGGAAGAATTGCTCCTTTCCCCGCTTTTTCCATCCCAGCCTTGGCAACAGGCCCACACAGCCCCCCAACTGTACGATACGGCGAAAAAGGCCAAAGCCCTTGCCCGCGAACTCTGGCAAAAACCGACCCACATGGTTTTGTCCGATCCGCAAGTTCGGGAAATCGACGCCATCGTCCGACGGGCAACGGGAAAATAGGGCATTATGCCGATATGGATTAATTAATGCGCTCGGAGGGAATATCCCCCCAGGGCAAACGCATCTAAATTGCTAAACCTGCACTAGCGACCCTGAAAAAGCGGTTGACTTCGTTTCTTAAGGCAATATTTTTTCTGTAACCGCGTTTAACGTTCAAAAACCGCGTTTTAAATTAGATGCAATTGCCCTGACATCCGTACGCAGGCCCTTTCTATTCGAAAAGGAACTTGTTATACTACTTTGGTTTTAAGGTTACCCTGGTGCTTGAAAAGGAGCTCTCGTAATGTCTCAGCCGCGGATCGAACAATTAAAGCAGGATATGCTCTTTCTCTCTTTCGACCGTCAGCATGTGACGGATCGCTTCCTGGCCGAAGTCGAATTCGCCCGCGGGTTGATTAAACTTCACCCTCAAAAAGCCGCGGCCTGGAATAAACTCATCGATCACGCGGTCAAAACCGTCCGCGACGGACTAACCGCTGGTACGTGCGACCAGGCCCTTGCGCGGGCGGAAAAAATCCTGGACCCCATCGGCAAGGTCGCCAAGACCTACACCATCCACTGCGTCGGCCACGCTCATATTGACATGAACTGGATGTGGTCCTGGCCCGAAACCGTCGCCGTCACCAACGACACCTTCATCACCGTCTTGAAGCTCATGGACGAGTTTCCCGGCTTTTGTTTCTCCCAGAGTCAGGCCTCCGTCTACGCCCTCATGCGCGACTTCCATCCGGAAATCTTCGAACAGATCAAAAAGCGGATCGCCCAGGGCCGATGGGAAGTCGTCGCCTCCCACTGGGTCGAAGGCGATAAAAACCTCGCCTCCGGGGAAAGCCTCACCCGCCACCTGCTTTACACCCGGCGGTTCATGGAAAAGAATTTCAACCTGAAACCGGAGGATGTCGCCATCGACTGGTCCCCCGACACCTTCGGCCATGCTTGGACGATCCCTTCCATCGATTCCCGCGGCGGAGTCAAATATTATTATCTGTGCCGCGGCGGTCGATCGCCCAAACCGCCCGTCTTCTGGTGGCGGGGTCCCGACGGGTCGCGAATCCTGGTCAATCTGGAAACCACCTGGTACTTAAATCAAATGGGTTCCCACAATACCACCGCCCTGCTCGCCTTCTGTGAAAAGACCGGGATCCGCGACTGGATGAACGTCTACGGGGTGGGCGATCACGGCGGCGGACCGACCCGGCGCGATATCCTGCGAGCCCTGGACATGAATTCCTGGCCGATCTATCCCAACTTCGTCTTTACCACCACGAAAAAATATTACGCACTTCTCGAAAAGAACGCCGACAAGTGGCCCACGTGGGACGCCGACTTGAATTTCGAGTTTACCGGCTGCTATACAACGCAGACCCTGATCAAAAAATCCAACCGCCTGGCCGAAAACTACTTGGTCGAAACCGAAGCAATCGCCACCCTCGCCCATTACCTTCTCGGCCGTCCGTATCCGACCGAAAAAATTCATCAGGCCTGGACCGACACGTTGTTCACCCATTTCCACGACATCCTTCCCGGTTCCGGGGTGCGGGCCACCCGCGACTACAACCAGGGAACGTTTCAGAAGATCGCCGCGACGACCGGCATGATCAAAACCAATGCCCTCCGTGCGTTGGCCGCCCGGATCGATACCTCCTTCGCCGGGACCGTCGAGATCCCATCCCTTCCCCCCGAGCGGGAGACCATCGCCCTCGGCGCGGGTGTCGGACGGGGGAGTATGCTCGGTGATATCTCCTCCGCCGTCCATGCCGGCGATGGGCCGCGGGCTTTCGTCGTGTTCAATCCCACCGCCCAGGACCGCGGCGAAGTCGTCACCGTCAGCGTCTGGGACTCCGACATCGGTGTCAACCCCGGCGACCTCCGCAAAAAATCCTTCGTCGTCCGAGCCCCTGACGGAAAAACCGTCTCCGCCCAAAAAATTAAGACCGGCGATTACTGGGGCCACAAGTTTATCGACTTGGCCTTCCCGGTTTCCGTTGGTTCCTTGTCATACTCCCCCCGCCTTCTGGAAGAAGGTCAGGCGGACAAAGACGACCGGGATGGGGTAATCTGCGATGACAAACTCGAATGGGAAAAGATCATCATTACTTCCCACGCTATGGAAAACGAATATCTCGCCGTGGACTTCGATCGCGTTACCGGCGGCATCACCAAATTGATCGACAAGACCACGGGCAAAAATCTCGCTTGTCCCGAAAAACCGCTTGGCTTGCTCGAATACCTCCTTGAGCGTCCGGGTCCCATGTCCTCCTGGGTGATCCACACCCCCCAGCAGCGTCTCTACCCGATCGAAGTCGAATCCTTCGAGAAGGGTCTTCGCGGACCGCACGTGGCGGACGTAACGGCCAAGATGAAAATCAAAGATTCCACCGCCACCGTCACCTATACGCTCAAAGCAGGCCAACCCTGGCTCGAAATCGCGGTCGCCGCCGTTTGGGTCGAGCGCGGCGGTCCCCAGATCGGCACCCCAACCCTTCGCATTCGGTTCCCCTTTGCCCTGACCGACGCCAAGGCTCAATACGAAATTCCCTTCGGGTCCATCCGGCGGGACCTGAACCACGGGGAGGAAGTCCCCGCCTTGCGCTGGGCAGACGTTACCGGTAAAGTCCCCGGCGCAAGCGCCCCGGTCGGTTGCGCTTTACTCAATGACTCTAAGCATGGCCATTCCCTCGATGGTTCCGCCTTGGGATTAACCTTGATCCGTTCCAGCTACGAACCCGATATCCTTCCCGAAATCGGAGAACACACCGTTCGCCTGGCCCTGGTCCCCCACGGCAAGGCCTTGTCCGTCGCCCAACTCACCCGACTCGGCGAAGCCTTCAATCATCCTCTGCAAATCGTAAGCACGGACGTTCATAAGGGTACCTTGCCGTCCCAAGTCTCCGCCCTGGCCGTCAGCGACACCGAAAACGTACTGATCACCACCCTCAAAAAGGCGGAGGACCAAGACGCGATCATCCTGCGTCTCTTGGAGACCCTGGGGCGCCCGACCACCGCCAGGATAAAAATCCACCGCCTCCTGGGAACCCCCATAGAAGCGGTCGAAGTCGATTTCCTCGAACGGGCCGTCGAAAAATCCTCCGCCAGAATAGTGAAAGACGGCTTGACGGTAAAACTCCCGGCCCACGGCATTGCCGGGGTCAAGATAACCTTCGCCCCACAAACGTAGGGCGATCTGAAACATAATAAAAAGACGTTTTAGATAACCTGTCGTTGCCCGGGTCATTTCGCGTTTCGGTCCAACGCTCCAGCTTGGAAGGCCTTTTCAAATTTCTACACTGCAAAGAGTCCTCATACGATCTATTATTATAAAACATTACCATTGCTTTTAGATTTGGAGAAAATATGTACAATACGTCTATAATTTAAAAATTTGTGTCTATATAATTTTAAAAATTATCTTGACATTTTTTCGTAATTTTTTTATATATAGTGGTAGGTGATAATAATATGGAGCCCCCAATGGTACAAGAGTTAAAGAGAAGCTACAACAGTAAGTCAACCCGATTGAGTCAGCAGATTTTTGAGGACATTAGATGCGGGTGTTACGAACGGGGTTCTTTCTTGCCACCGGAAAAGGACCTGGCCCAGCGATATCGAGTGGCCCGCGAAACTGTCCGCCGGGCAGTGGATATTCTTTCCGAAGAAAAACATTTGACGAAACTGCCTCAACGCGGAGTGCAAATTCCGGAACAGACGGGTGATCGATTTGGACTTCGAGCTACTAAAGGCACTTCCAAACTAACGATGGCCGCAATTTGGGCCGGGGAACCCAACTTCGGGACTACCAAGCGGCTGGAAGGAATAAAACGGTACACGGAATCTCAAGGGATCAATTTCAAAAGTTACGTTACTCGAAGTCATGAAGATATCCTCGATCTCCTCAACCGAGTCGAAGATTATTCGGCGGATGGTGTCATTGTCTACCCCTATCGCACCGACGCCTACAGGGCCGTCTTGAACAACCTGATTGAAAAGAAAATCCCCGTCGTGCTCACCCGATCCATCGAAGACATCCCTTTGAGCACGGTTATGTCCAATGACTGCATGGGAGCCTACCAAGCGACACACTATCTGATCGAGAAGTACGCGCGGCCGGTGTATTATATTTGTGAGCCGCCTGAGGCAGAAGCCGCCACCGATCGTCACATGGGTTACATCAATGCCATGAAGGACGCGGGGTTTGAAGATTTGATCGTACCCAATACCTTTCAAATGGAAAGGTCAGATACGGATACTCAGTATTGGGGTCTGGGGAAAAACTGGATGCTGGGTTTTTTGGCTGCCGAACGGCTCCTTAAAAAGGTTGAATTTCCCGCGAGTATTTTTTGCGTAAATGATTTTACAGCTCGAGGGGTTTACAAAGCGGCGGAAAAAGAAAACTTAGTCATCGGTAAGGACCTGGCCGTGGTCGGGACAGATGATCTCCCATTGGCCAAGCTCCTCAAGCCCGCGCTGACCACCTTTCGAGCTTCGATTGAGGAACTTGGATATGAGACCGCTCGACTTTTGCATCAGATCATCGAAAAAAAGGTTCAACCCCCGATTTACATTCATTTACCAATGGAACTGATCATTCGCGAGTCGGCATGAGTGAAAATAATGGGATTTTGCCGAAAGGGTAAAAAATTCGATGAAATTGTGTTTAATGCAAAATAAGAAAGCAACGTGTGTTGCGTATTTTGCAGAAATGTGGCGATTATTTAAAAGGAGCAAACATGTTGAAAAGTAGAATGAAAATTGTTCTGTGTCTTTTGGTTTTCGGTTTGTTGACGTGCGGTACCGTGTTGGGTTCAACGACCGGTGCGAGGGGCGACCTTTACGTCGCAAGGTATTGGGCTGGAGCCGTACAACAGTTTGACCAGACAACGGGCGTTCTGGTACCAAACAGTAACACGGGGAGCAATAGCTTTGGCGTAACCGGTCATGGCGATGGAAGCATTGGGCTGCTCTGGCGGCCGGATGGAACGGGGTTGCTCGTCACGGCGGCATCGCCGGCTGACCGAGTGGTCGAACTCAATGGTCGAGACGGGAGCACGGTGCGCGATCTTGTAACCACGGCGATGAATAATCCCTACGATATGGTGTGGGGACCGACGGGCGATACGCTGTTGGTCGTCAATCGAGGCACCGGACAGGTCGAGGAGTTCAATGGAACGACCGGGGCCTGGATACGAAACGCGGCCGCGGGACTGGACAATCCCCTCAGTCTGGTTCTGAATCCCGTCACCGGGAATATCCTGGTGGGAACCAAGACCGCCGGAGTGATCAAGTTTGATTATACAACAGGAGACTATCTTGGGACCTTTGCCTCCACGGGTCGGTGCGAAGGGCTGATGGTCAATCAAGCGGGAAATGTGTGGGCCAGCGATTTGGGCAGCAACACGGTGAAGGAGTTTCAACCGGACGGCACATTGATCCGCAGTATCAGTTCCGCGGAACTGACCGGACCGGGTCCGATTACGGTTCGCCCTACGAATGGTAATCTGCTGGTCGCCAACGCAGCCACGGAGCAAATTCTCGAGTATAACGGCACGACCGGCGCGTTCGTTGGGGTTTTCGTCTCGGGCATAAACACCCCGCTTCATATGGGGTTTAAGCCTCTTACCGGACCGGTGCTCCTGGTGGGCACGGTGCACTTGGAGGATTATAATCCTACCGACGGCGACGTACAAGACGTGGGGGTCCGTATTGAACTGCGGCCGAGCAGCGGCCCGGTGCGGACCGATTACTTCCTGCTGAGTTCCACCGGCGGATTCCAAATCGACAATGTGACCCAGGACACCTACAGCATCGCGATTAAGAGTCCAGCCTGGTTGCAGAAGGTCATCAGTGGCGTAGTTGTGGACGGAGATAAGGACTTGGGTACCATCGAGTTGATCGGCGGCGACAACGACGGCGACAACCAGATCACCAGCACGGACCTGTCAATCGTGTTGACCAACATGGACGCAATAGTCAACCCGTAATATGTCCTTGTGAAGGGATGAATTGGAGATTGGATTTTCCCGGAAATATATACCGGTGCGTGTGGCTCCGGCAAGAGTAGTTTGGCTTTTTTGAAAGGAGAAAACATGAACACATGTTGAAAAGTGGCAAGAAAATGGTTTTGTGGATTTTGGCAGGTATGCCGGTGCGTGTGGCTCCGGCAGGAAATGATTTAGCTTTTTTAAAAGGAGCAAACATGTTGAAAGAAAATGGGAAAAAAATGGTTCTGTGTCTTTTGGTTTTCAGTTTATTGTCGTGCGGTACCGTGTTGGGTACGATGACCGGTGCGGTCGGCGACCTTTACGTCGCAAGGTATTGGTCTGGCGGCGTATACCAGTTTGACCAGACGACGGGCGCTTTGGTGCCGAACAGTTACACGACGAGCAATAGCTTTGGTGTAACCGGTCATGGCGATGGAAGCATTGGGCTGCTCTGGCGGCCTGATGGGTCCGGATTGCTCGTCAATTCATCAGGGACCGGCCCAGTGGTCGAGATCAATGGTCAAAATGGAAGCACGGTCGGAGATTTGTTTACCACCGAGTTGAATAACGCCTACGACATGGTGTGGGGACCGACCGGTGCTACCGTTTTGGTCGTCAACCGAAGCTCCGGAAGCGTCCAGGAGTTCAATGGAACGACCGGGGCCTGGATACGAACGGCGGCAGCGGGAGTGAACAATCCCCTCAGCCTGGTTTTAAATCCCATTACTGGGAATATTCTGGTGGGCACCACAACCTCCGGAGTGATCAAGTTTGATTATACAACAGGAAACAACCTCGGGTCCTTTGCCTCCATTGGCCGGTGCGAAGGGCTGATGGTCAATCAAGCGGGAAATCTGTGGGCCAGCGATCTGGGCAGCAACACGGTGAAGGAGTTTCAACCGGACGGCACGTATGTCCGTGACATCGGTTCCGTGGGACTGACCGGGCCGGGTCCGATTACGGTTCGCCCGACGAATGGTAATCTGCTGGTCGCCAACGGCGGTACGGAGCAAATTCTCGAGTATAACGGCTCGACCGGCGCGTTCGTTGGGGTTTTCGTCTCGGGCATAAACACCCCGCTTCATATGGGGTTTAAGCCTGTTCCCGAGCCGTCGACACTGGGACTGCTGGTCTTGGGCGTGGTGGGCTTGATCCGAAGAAGGTAAAGACCATTTTGAATCTCGATCCCGATGAATCGGGAGGCCGACGTTTCGAAGTGGAAGAAAAAGCGTGGCGGTTCGCCGCGAAGCGGACCGCTGCATTAAAGATGCAGGCCGTAGATGGAGGAAACCATAATCATGTACGCGCGACAAAGCATTTTGACGAAAGTTCTGGTTGGCTGCGTGGTTCTGCCCGCGGTGATGTGCTACGCCCTGGATGAAGGCAGTCTGCCGCCGGTGAACTATTACAACCCGAGCACGGGACAAACGAGTCCTTTCTTTCCGGTGGGATGGTTCTGGTGGCCAAACGTTACAGCCACGATCGACGACATCGCTTCCGCCACGGGCGGCAATACCATCCTTTTCTCGGACATCGGGGATCCTTCGCGGCCCGTATCGGGCGTACTGGCGAATCTAAACAAGGCTCAGACCTACGGGATGAAGGTGGTGATTGGAATTGAGCGGTCGCGCCTGGACGGAGTGGATCCGAATGATCCGGCCACCTACACCGGTCTGGCGGAGATCGTCAATTCCTTCAAGAATCATCCTGCCGTCCTCGGGTGGGTGTTGGGCGATGAAAACGACATCTACGAATTCCTCAGCACGCAGGACGTGCTTAACAGCGCCACGGTCGTCCACACTCTTGACCCTCACCGCCAGGTGTGGCAGGTTTTCGGTCCTTCCCTGGGCGAGCGCGCTTTGCCCTACACCACCGGAACAAACGTGGTCGCTACGGACTGTTATACTCAGTATGACATTACCCCTGAGTTTGGCGGCGCGGATGAATACCTCGACAAGATGCTCTATAGTGTTCAAAACGCCGCGCCGTCCGGCATGAGCTACGTCAATGTACCGCAGGGGTTCGGTCCCGACACCGGTCCCCTGCCCGAGTTCCGACTTCCGACCGCCAACGAGTACCGTTGGAACATCTATTCCTCACTCGCCTCCGCCGGCACCCGCGGCGTTCTGAATTGGACATTCGTCGACGACGAGAGCTGGTATTCCAATCCCGCGGTTTATGCCCAGTTCCTTGCGAACACCGTCAAGCCCGTGTTCAATGAACTAAAGACCCTGCAGCCTGCCCTGGAAAAGGGTTACAACGTCGGGACCGTCAGCGTCGATTGGAACGGTAAATCCCAGGATTACCCGCCGTACTGGACCCTGCGATTCGACCGGATATCTCAATTGCTAATTTATGACGAGGTGCAAAGGAAGTATTTCCTGATCGTCACCAACAATGGTCCCAATTCTCGGACCGTCGAAGTGACCCTTTCCAACCTGCCTGCCGATCTGAACGGATTAAATGTCGAAACGCTGGATGGTGAAGGACTGACCCTGACCGACCTGGGAAGCGGTCACTATCGTCTGACGGACACCCTGACCAATCATGAGGTGGAGATATATACTTTTTTGACGGCGGCCGCCGAGACCGGTGCGAGGGGCGACCTTTACGTCGCAAGGTATTGGGCTGGAGCCGTACAACAGTTTGACCAGACAACGGGCGTTCTGGTACCGAACAGTAACACGGGGAGCAATAGCTTTGGCGCAACCGGTCATGGCGATGGAAGCGTAGGGCTGCTCTGGCGGCCGGATGGAACGGGGTTGCTCGTTACATCGCCGACGGGCCAAGTGGTCGAACTCAATGGTCAAGACGGGAGCAAGGTGCGCGATTTTGTAACCACGGCGCTGAATAATCCCTACGATATGGTATGGGGACCGACGGGTAATACGCTGTTGGTCGTCAATCGAGGCACCGGACAGGTCGAGGAGTTCAATGGAACGACCGGGGTCTGGATACGAAACGCGGCCGCGGGAATGGACAATCCCCTCTGCCTGGTTCTGCATCCCGTTACCGGGAATATCCTGGTGGGAACCAAGACCTCCGGAGTGATCAAGTTTGATTATACAACAGGAGCCAACCTTGGGACCTTTGCCTCCATTGGCCGGTGCGAAGGGCTGATGGTCAATCAAGCGGGAAAGGTGTGGGCCAGCGATCTGGGCAGCAACACGGTGAAGGAGTTTCAACCGGACGGCACATTGATCCGCAGTATCAGTTCCGCGGAACTGACCGGGCCGGGTCCGATTACGGTCCGCCCGACGAATGGTAATCTGCTGGTCGCCAACGGCGGTACGGAGCAAATTCTCGAGTATAGCGGCGTGACCGGCGCGTTCGTTGGGGCTTTCGTTTCGGGCATAAACACCCCACTTCATATGGGCTTTAAGCCTCTTACCGGGCTGGTAGGCACGGTGCACTTGGGGGGTTATAATCCCCCCGGCGGCGACGTACGGGACGTGGGGGTTCGTATCGAACTGCGGCCGAGCATCGGCCCGGTGCGGACCGAGCGATTCCTGCTGAGTTCCACCGGCAGATTCCAAATCAACGATGTGGCCCAGGACACCTACAGCATAGCGATTAAGAGTCCCGGCTGGTTGCAGAAGGTCATCAGTGGCGTGGTTGTAGACGGATTTAAGGACTTGGGCGTCATCGACTTGATCGGCGGTGACAACGACGGCGACAACCAGATCACCAGCACGGACCTGTCGATCGTGTTGACCAACATGGACGCAATAGGCGAATAGAGGAATTTTAAATTTCGGACAGAATAGATGCTATATAAAAAAAAGAAACACGATATGAAACGAACACACACATACCATCAGACCTGTCGCCCACAACCCATACACGGTTTTACTTTAATAGAGCTTTTAGTGGTCGTGGCGATCATCGCGGTGCTCATCGCAATCCTTCTGCCCGCCTTGCAAAAAGCTCGTGAAACGGCGAGAGACATAATTTGTTTGGCCAATCTGCGACAGATTGGTTTTGCCTTTTTCAATTATGAAACGGAAAATGACGACCGCTTTCCTTATGCCTGCCAAGCTCCCTATCAAGGTGCACCCAACCACCCCTGGTGGGGGCCCAATCTGCAGATGCTCTTGGAGAATACGTTGCCCCGGGGTGAGAATTTTATTTGTGGCAATCGCCCTGGCATGTGGAACGGAGAATCAACCATCAGGACCCCGTTTAAGCGTTCCACGGCCTGGAACTGTCCCAATGATAATTTGAATCTGTACTATTACAGAGATTACGGGTCCAGTTATATTTATATGTCCGAATGGATCGGGTGGTCGGGAGATCCCAAACTCAATATCTATTTTTGGAGGAATTTCTGTTATCACCGGGTGAGCGAAGTCAGCGAACCGAGCCGGGCCTTGATGGTTCTTGACGCGAAAGGGTCATTACCTTTTCCGCATGGTTCCGGCCAATATACGCAGGTGCTCTGTGCTGATGGGCATTCCCAGAAATGGGATCCGTATGGATGGAATGGTGTTATTCAATGGGATTTTACCAAACAGTAAATTAGAACTACAGCGCAAGATAGCTGGAAAACTCCATAATGACACCACCCTCAAAAGGAGGAAATTGCGAAATACACCCTTGTTTTTAAGTCCGAAACCGCGTCTTTAGCTCGCCAGTCGGACTTTTGAGGGAGTCGTCCATATCATTATAGTCGCAACGAAAAATCTTGTATTTGTTGCCCGCGAAGCAAGATGTTTCGCTTTGCTCAACATGGCGTAACAATTTGTGATGAATAAGACCGATAGGTCTTCGTTTTCGTTCATAAGGAAAAAAATGAGTAAAATGGTTTCGTGCTCGAGAGAGACAATTCAAGGCTTAGCTCGGCGACTGGCGGAAAAGTCCGCCACAAGAGAAAATCAATTGGCTCGCCAACAGTGGACCGATCATAATAGTCTTCATAAAACCCGTCCTCCCGTACTTTGTCGCGTGTGGGAGGTGGTTTTCAGTCTCCTCGGTCGATCCACCGCCGAGAACGAATTGGAAAGACAAATTGAGGATATGCTGAAAGTTCTCAATTTCAAGATTGATTTGGCTGACGATCAGGTGTTTGAGCCTTGTCTCTGGTTGCCTGCGGTGTTTAAAGAGAAATCTCTTTTCGGTCTGCTCTGGGAGCCGGAGTCATCACCCTCTGGGGGGGCGTATCGCTACAAACGCGTTCTCAAGACCCTGGAGGACGTTAAGCGGATACAAACGCCGGATAATCAGATCGATGAAAGAGCGACAAAAGAAATGAAAGAACGGGCCGAAGATCTGCTCGACGGAATTCTCACCATAAAAATCGATCGGATGCGCCGATTCCGGATTCTGAATTACGCTTATTTCGCCGCGAATTACCTGGGCATGGATGGTCTGCTGACCGCCCTGGCGGAGGAACCGGAATTGATGCATGCCTTGATGCGTCGGTTTCAGGATATCCACCACGATTATTTGCTCACGGCTGAACGCGAGGGTATGCTTCATCTTAATTGTCGTGGCGATGGGGGAATTTTCAATGGCAACCCCCTTTGTACCGAGAATCTACCTCAACCGGATTTTGACGGTGGGAAAGTGCGCCTTCGTGACTTGTGGGTGTATTCCGATACGCAGGAGCTGGGATTGGTCTCGCCCGCCATGTGTGAAGAATTCTTTTTCCGATATCATCTTCCGCTGATGAAATGGTTCGGATTGGTAAATTTCGGCTGTTGCGAGTCTCACCATAATAAATGGCATCTGATCCGTCAAATTCCAAATCTGAGACGGGTGTCGGTCTCGCCCTGGACCGACCTTGGTGAGGCCGTAAGGGAAATGGGTGGACGGGTGATCCTCAACTGGCGGGTCAATGTATCCAATGTGGTTACTCAAGCCTCGCCCCAGAACATACGAAAAGAAATCCGTCAGGGTTTAAAGGTTGCCCAGGGTTGCCCGATTGAGGTCTTTTTGCAGGACGCAGAAACCGTTTTAGGTCACGATGATATTCTTCATACCTGGGTCAGAATTGCCCGTGAAGAAACTGAAAGATACATGGTATAAGGAAGTTCGACGATGGCAAAATGTGGTTTTGGCAAGGTTGTGATAAATGATGTCTGGGAGGCCAAATATCCTTTCGGTACCGATATTGAAGGCCGGTTTTTATATGCTCAGGAGGCCGATCGTCAATGGCTCCTGGCGACCTTTGACGTCTCCTATATGTTTCGCCGCACCAGTTTGGCCTGGCGAAAGGCTGTTTCACAAGAAACGGGGATTCCCGTCCAGAATATCTGGGTTCATGAGCTTCAGAATCACAGCGCTCCCATTGCTCTGGAACTGGACGGCAAGCCCTGTGAAAAACTGGTCGAGGCGTCACTGCCGGTAATTCGAAGAATAATGAAGGAAGCCCAAGAGGCAGAATTGGCATACGTCCTGGTCGATTTGGGGGATCGGCACAATATAAACCGGGAGAAGTACATTCCGGGATTGGGATCTGTCACGGTCTTTCTCGGTTGCGAGTTCGACGAGTCCGGGCGGGCCTATTGCCAGGATCCTTCGGCAATGAACCTGGGGGGGTGGGTTCCCGATGTGCCGGCATTCAAAGAGCGGATTTACTTTGACGCCCCGGCCGATCCCCAGGGAGCACTCCTGGTCTTCCGCACTCCGCGGGGAGACATTCTGGGTACCCTGGCGCGGTTCAGCGCTCATTCCGATGTGGTGGGAGGCTGCACCTGGGACCTGGGTCGCCGGGAAACGACCGATACGCATTACCATTTCGACTGGCCGGGATATACCCGCCAAGCCGTGGATTCGCAACTGGGCGGGATCAATGTCTGCGTGTGCGGCCCATGCGGTAACCTTTCCACGAAGAAACGCCGCATTCCCGGCTATGAATCCGGGGACCGGCAGGCCCGCGAGATCGGGACCGCGGTTGCGGATGAACTGCTCTCGGAGTGGAAAAAAGTCAAGCCTCGGTGGGAACCCTTGCACCTGGGAATTCAGGCCGGGACTAATGTCAATCTTCCTTTGCGGGATACCCTTCCCCGCCGCCGGGAGGAATTAAAAGGAACCGAAACTATTACCAAAGAAAAGCTCGAGGCCTTTTTAAACGCCATAAAAAATGGAGAACCCGCGTACCGGATCAAGCAGAGAGTGGATGAGTATTATCACTGGTCGTGCATGAATCAGATCGTGGACCGTTGGGCGGCATTGTCGGACCGGGAACTGCACGATCAGATCATGACGGTGGAACTGGAGGCCCTGCGGCTGAACGATCTTGTGCTCGCGGGTTTGCCGGGGGAGAGCATGACGGAGACGTGCCAGTGGCTTCGAGCCCAGTCCCTTGGAAACAAATTGATCGTTCTCGATCAGGTCAACGGATATTGCCTTTACCAGACGACGGCGGAGCAATACGATCAGGGCGGGTATAGTTACTGGGGCAGTTGCCTAGCCCGTAACTCGGAAAGAATCACCCGGAATAAGGCATTGGAAGTTATACAAGAGGCCTGTTGAACTGCTTTGGATAGGGAATAGAAGGAAGACGTTTATGCCTGCGATTAAACTTTGTATTATCGGTGGGGGAAGTCATTATACCCACCACATGCTCAAGACGTTAGCCGACTACGTCGCCACGGGTGACCTGGCGGGTTCGACAATTTGTCTTTACGACATTAACCAGGAAACGGCCCGGTTAATGTCGGATTTCGGTAACAGCGTAGCCCGATCTAAGAAATTAGATTTTCGGATGGAAGCCGAATGCTTTTTGGAAAAAGCGCTGGAAGGCTGCGACTTTGTTTTTTCTTCGATTCGAGTCGGCGGATTGGATCAGTTGGCCTTGGATGAAGAGTTACCCTTAAAATATGGCCTGTTGGGTCAGGAAACGACCGGGGTTTCCGGGGTGTTCATGTTGTGTCGCCAAGCCCCGGCGATCATCGAATACGCTAAAGCCATCGAGAAGATTTGTCCCCACGCCATCGTGATTAACTATTCCAATCCTTCCGGAATGGTTACCGAATTGACCCAGAGAGTTACGAAGTTAAATTGCCTCGGTCTGTGTGACGGAGTGTACACGGTCAAGTGGTTGATGTGTATTTTGATGGGTTTGCCGCGGTCTGAGGCCAGAAATATTGAGGCCTATGTGGCGGGAGTTAATCACTGTACCTGGACCCTCGGATTAAGGTATCAGGGACAGGATCTTTATCCGCAGGTGGGAGAATTATTTGAGAAAATGCATTGGAAAGATGAAAAGTTTAATTGGCATCAACAATTGGACCAATGTTATCACATCTACCGGCACTATGGTCTTCTGCCCGGCTCGACGTCGTATATCAACTATCATTTGTATGTTAAAAGATTTATGGCGGAGTGTGAAAAACCGGAGCACTATCGGGCTTCCATCGACTTGAGAGAGGAGACTAGGCGAATTTATTCTTATGTACGCGATCAAGTCGGAAAAGCCGATGCGAACTTTGTGGACGCGGGCGGAGAATCGGCCCACGGCGATCAGGCCATGGGTGCCTTGTATAAGATGGCCTGCGATACCGGAGATCTGGAGATCGTCAATGTCCGTAATAATGGTGGGATTTCCAATCTGCCGGACGACACGGTGGTGGAGGTTCCCGCCCTCATGAACCGACAGGGGGCATTTTCATTGTCCATGGGTCCTTTGCCCCGTTCGGTAGTTGGTCACGTTTATGCCACGGCCGTTCACTATAGCCTTGCTGTCGATGCCGCCCTCTCCGGCGACAAGAAGAAAGTCATGCAGGCGGCCATGGCCTTTCCCAGCAACGTTGATATCGACTTGATGGAAAGATGCGTTGAGGAATTATTTGAACAAAACAAAAAATGGTTGCCGCAGTTTAAACATGAAGGAACGTAACGTGGATAAACGCAGGAAGTTATATATCTTCATTTTTAAAGTTCTTTTCTTTTCCGTGGGTATTCCGTATGTGTTCTCCGCACAGGGCATACCAAACAAAGCCTACTTTATACCGCCGAGAACGGACAATGGGTTTTGGATCCATCGCCTCGATTTGCGGCTGGTTTCCGGCAATGTATTCTGCTGGTCCAGCCAGGGGGTAAGTTTCGACCAGTATAAAATTGAATCCTCAAATGGAAATTCGGATGCAACCCTCACGATCCGGCTGGATTTACCTGAACCGGTCCGCCTGGCGGAAATCGCCGAAACCTCGCCGTGGTATTTGAACCTGATCCAAAAGGATTGCAGCTTTTCCTTGTTCCTGGCGAAGGATGATCATGACTGGGGTTTTCCGGCCGCCCAGTGCGCCGGACCGGTCAATCGATATAAATACTTGTCCGGTGAAAAAGACTTCGGCCCAGCGGGAACAAAGACTGTATACTGTCGCTTGGAGGTTAAGGGGCCGCCGGGGAAAATGCATTATTTCAACGGCAATGAACTGACGTTTATTTTTACTCCAATTTGCCAGCCGGCAATTCCCGGCCGCAAACCCATTCTGAAGGCATCGCCTCTGGCCGATCGTCCGCCCGTTATTGACGGAAAACTCAACGATCCCTGCTGGACCCAAGCCGCAAAGGCGGGGCCGTTTTGTCGGGTTCAAACCGGCGGGCAAGCGTCTACGGAGACCTACGGCTTGGTGTGTTATGATCGGGAAAAAATGTACATTGGTTTTATCTGTAAGGAACCTCAAATTGAAAAAATCCGGAGTTCCCACTTGCCCGATTCGGGAGGCGGGGTTTTCACCGAGGAGTGCGTGGAAGTGTTTCTGGCCCCGTCGCAGGGTGGAACACCCTACTACCATTTCGCCGTGAACCCCCGCGGCGCCCGCTACAGTGCCCAGGGAAGGGATTCCTCCTGGCCGGGGGTTTGGGAGACGGCCGCTTCCCTTCAGTCGGACAATTGGACGGCCGAATTCGCCATTGATTTGGGGTGTCTGGGGATACAATCGGGACTCAACGGCACGGAACCCCGGTGGCGTCTTAATTTGTGCCGGGGACGCCGGGTGGCCGGGGAAGAACTGACCGCCTGGGCCCCCACGGGGGGCGCTTTTCATCTGCCTCCGCGGTTCGGCTATCTGGACGGAATTGATCTTAACTATGATCGATTTGATGTCTCATTTCCGGAGATGCAGGCTCGGACAAATCCCCTGGATACCCAGGAGATCCTTGTTCGGCGAGTGGATTCGAAAAGGAAGTCGCGACCTCTGACGTATGCCGTTCTGGAAAACGACCGTCCGGTCGGCAAGGGAATTTTGACTGCGAAGGAGGAAAAACCGTATCGTCTTCCCATCATGCTTTCCGCGGCAAGGCCCGAAGGCAAGCTGACGTTACAGGTCAACGATGAGTTCGGGAGACTCTTTTCTACGGTATTGCCATACCGGTTTTCCTGCTTCGATGCCTACTTTCGATTGTCCTATTACACTCATGAAAAAACCGCCGAGCTTAGAGTATCAATGGAAAACGGCCGAAACCTCCTCAATCACCCGGACCTGACCCTGTCCCTCAAACTGGCCGGACCCAAAGGCCAGGACCTGGGTACCTGGGAAAAACCCATAACCGCGGCTACCCTGGATATTCCGCTTCTTTTGGAACACGTGCCACTAGGTGAGTCCAAAGCGGTTCTGGATTTTTATCAAGGAATCGGTTCCGGAAGGAAGAAGATAGAAACCCGTTCGGCCCCCTTGCGGAAACTCACCCCGGCCCCGATGGAAGTGAAGATCCGCGATCGCCGCTACCTCCAGGTCAACGGGAAGCCGTATTTTGTGGTCGGGGTACATGAAATCTACGACAGTCCGGGGCGTTATGGACAATCGACCCAATTCGAGGAACTTTCCCACTATGGCTTCAACACATTCGGCACCTTCACGGAATGGCCCAGCAAGAATCTGGAGGCCACCTACGACAAATTCGCCGCCCTGGGCATGTTTTTTTCAGAATTGAGGGGAGTGATCCGGGAGAATACGACCCGGAACGAGGCAGCCGCGTTTTTTGCAGATTACCGGAAGCATAACGCCCTGCTCTTTTACTATTTCGACGAGCCGCTCGTTTTCGGTATTTCCGCGAAACGGGCTCGTCTGGCCCGCGAGATGGCCCACGCGGTTGATCCCTATCGGCCGATGTACATCAACTTTAATTTCCCGGGGGCCGTGATCGGATACGAAGGGACCTACGACGTGGCCGGGACAGACCCGTACCCGCTGGAGGTAAACGGGGGCACGGTCGAAGCGGTGGGCGAACGGACCCGCGAGCTGGTGCGGTTGACCAAAAGCCAAGTGCCGGTGTTGATGATCATGCAGGCATTCTATGAGGACAAGGTCTGGCGACGACCCACAGCGGCGGAACTGAGGAGTATGACCTATCTTAGCCTGGTTAACGGAGCTACCGCGGGAATATCATTTTTCTCGTACAACTACGGATGGTGGCCCGTAGAGGCCGGATCGGAACGTCACGGAGGCGCAGGCATTCGTCAAACTCCGACCCTGGCGGCCGTGACGAAACGGTTGACACTCGAAATCAAAGCTCTTACTCCGGTCATCGTGGCAGAAACTTCGACAAAAGTGACCCTTGCTCCAGAAAATAACCGAAAAATTGAATTTCTGGCCAAGGAATACGATGGAAATCTGTGGGTCTTGGCCGTCAATAATGACCCACGAAAACAGACGGCGGTATTTGTGATTGACATCAAAGATCAACCGACTCAAGTCCGTGAATGGTTCGAGGGAAGAAACATTCAGCTTTCCGGCAGTAGGCTAATTGATGATTTTGAACCTTATGCCTCTCACGTTTATGTTATTGGAGACTTGAGTAAATCCAGTGCGAATACCCCGCGGATACCACAATTTAAACCGGAGTATCCTCGGGGTTACGATCCAAAACACACCTTATTTTTGGCTTCCTTTGAGGGAAATACCTCCGATGGTTTTCAACCCGACATTGCGTATATCCCCACGCAGCGTCATATAAGGAATATAGGAAAACAAGCCGAGATCGTGGATGCCCGATACGGCAGAGGATTGATGGCGAGACCAGGCTTTGAGCTCAGCTTCTTTACCTCCGGGAACCTACGTTCGGATCGAGGAACCATTGATTGCTGGATCAAACCCAACTGGAACGGACAAGATTCTCACCTTCACTATCTTTTCGATATGAAAATTGATGAAAGTAACCGGATGAGTATTTACCATGACGGTCCCCGAGGACAGCTTTTGTTTCTCCTGCGGAATCAGGGTGTCATCAACGATATCTCGGTTTGCGTCAATGCGAAGGGCCTTGACTGGAAAGCGGGCACCTGGCACCATCTGATTTATACGTTTGATTTTGATAAACTTATGTTTTGTGCCTACGTGGACTCCAAGCTGGTCGGTAAATCCGCCAACAAGGCCGTTCCCTTTAAATTGCCTGAGGAAATGGCCGTTGGGTGTCGTGCGGAAACATACGAATATTCTTTGGACGGCGTGATTGATGAGCTGCATATTCTGGATATTGCCCGATGTCCCTGAAAACCAAGAAATTGAAAGGATGACGCCGTTATGATCGGAATGCATCTGGATATGAAATGGTCCATGTATACAAAAAAGTATTTTCGGGAGATAGTCCGCCACGCTTCGGACCTGGGAATGGATACCATTCTGTTGGAATTCGAAAATAAAATTTTTATGGAACGATTTAAATCGGCAATTCACCCCGATGCATGGTCCATTAACGATTTGAAGTGGTTTCTGCAACTTTGTCGCAACCATCATATTACCGTTATACCGAAAGTTCCTTTGTTGGGTCATATGGAATGGCTTTTGCAATGGCCCTGGTGGTCTCATTTGCAGGAAAATGCAGACCGGCGAGAAATATGCCCCACGCACCCGGAGGTCCCAATCTTTGTGAGCAAGCTGCTCAAAGAGGTGTTACAGATATTTCCGGATGCGCCCTGCATACATCTCGGCGGTGATGAATCCTTCTCGCTGGGTACTTGTCAAAGGTGTTTGGATACAGGGAAGACAAAGAGCAGAATTTACCTAGACCACTATTTGCCTCTTATCCAACAAGTCCAAGCCGCAGGAAGACGGCCCATGATTTATGGCGATATGATTTTAGGCCATCCGGAAATTATGGACAATCTGCCTCGGTCCCTTGTCATCTGTGATTGGGACTACTGGTCCGGGACAGGGCCTGGCCGTAATGTCTGGGGTTATCAAGGGATTTCCAAGGTAGCGGAGCTGAAACATTTCCCCCCTCAGTTCAATAGATTTCGAAAATATTTTACCAGCCCTGATGACACTCTGGCATCGTTTCCTTATGCCACTTTTTTAAAGGACGAGGGTTTCGATGTGGTTTTAATGCCTTCCGCCCGGTGTATGGGTGATAATTATTGTACGCCGCGAACCTGGCTTCACGCGCGAAACGCTTGCGCAGCGGGGCAAAAGGCGGCCGAATTGGGTCTGGAGGGTTTGATCATTACCTCTTGGGCAGTTCGATTCAACCCCCTTGAAACCAATTGGCCTTCGATTGCCGCAGGGGCATGGAGTTATCGTGAACCTCAATTGGAGTTGGAACAAATAAGCGAACGATTTGCATTTCACTTTTTTGGGTTGGATTGTACGGAGCTGTTTAATATTTTTGACTTGTTAAGCCCCACCCTGCCTGATTTGCAGGCCCACCATGCGAATCCCTATCCCCCGGATATCGTTCATAATTATATTCATACTCTTTATAAAGATCCTCATTCAGAATCATGCCGATTTGTGGCGCAAAATCTTTCCCAAATCAAAAAGTCGTATGATTTGGGTCTGAATAAATTACAAAAGCTTTATGATAAAGTAATTCGGAATCGCACTATGTATCAACATTGGTTACTTATGGCAAAAACATTAAAACACAAGGCGGATAGGGTTGTGACGCTTATCGAATTGGTTCAGAATCGTAAACTACCCCGCCGCGGGTTTAATAAAATTTTAAATGAAATAGAGGGGCTATCTGCCGAATACCAAAAAGTTTTAGGTAAAACGATTCTAGAAGTATCTCTTGACATGGAACTGCGACTTCGTTTCGAGGAAGTAAACGAGCTGATCACAACTTGTTAATAAAAGGAATAAGATAATGAAACCGACACTGGGTGAAATTTTGGATAAGAAAGTCTCCGACCTTGATCCATCCGATTTTATGAAAACAGAAAAGTGGCTCGAGGCCTGGTATTGCCTGCACAATAAAAACTTGACCGTGGTCGTGGATACCATCCGTCCCCGGGTGTTCCGGATTTATACCCATGGAAAATTCGGCGACTTCCAAAATCTGCTTTACGACAGCAATGCCTGGCGGGAATTGACGGGCTTGTGCGGAATCGTGCCGTCGTACAAAATCAAAGGCGAAACGGCCACCCCGTTTATTCCCCACGCCTACCATTTCGAGGATTTCAGCAAAGGAAACGTCCGATTTGATGAAAAAAGTAATTCCGTGCACATCGAAAGCATCGATTGTTTCACGCCCGGAAACCTGAATGATCTGATCTGGTCCAAAGACGCCATGAAGGATTATAACATCAAGGAGCACCGTCGTCCGCCGATTGATTTTGCCGTTCACCTGGAAGACAATGAGCTTACGGTCAAGGTAAAATATCCCCCGAGCATGGAGAAGGGAATGTTGCATCTGAACCTTTATCCGTTGTATACCCACTATGCGGGGGAAGATAAAGAAAAGCATATCGTGGAATACTTCCAGTCGGGATTTGAGGAAAACTCCTGGCCCCATTTTGATCGGGTTCTGGGCAAGACGATTGATTTGGAGGATGAATTTTGTCGGCTGCCGCGGCTGACGATTACGAGCCGAACGGGCCAGTGTCGCATGGTCTCTCAAACGGATCAGGAGCGGTTCGGGGCCTTTCGGCTCCAGGTCACCCTGGAAACCACCAGTCAGGAGGAAGAAATACGGGTCCGACTAGATAAGAATCCCCTCTTGGTAAAAGTCCCTCCTTTGGTACCGGCGGGTAAGAAAACCAAGATACAAATTGACGGGAGTAATCTCCTTTCCTGCACCATCGACGAGACGGAAAAAAAGATCACGAAAACAACCAAGAACGGCTATGAGGTATCCGTGGTCTTGGCGGAAGGCCCCCATGAATTGCTTGTGAAAAGCAAATCCGGGTTTGCCCGCCGAAAAATCTACGCGATCGAGGTTTCGAAAAAGAAAATCGAAACAATGGGCAACGCAATCCTGAGAACCTTCTGGAAGGATAAAGACAAGAAGGACATCATTCCTTACACCTTCGATCTGACCACGTTGGAACCCACCTATCGGGAAGGTTGCGGTTATTGCTCTCACGCGGTGCGGGCCTTGACTCTACTCGCCCTGGCCACGCGGCTTTTGGGGGATCGGAAATACGTGGACGGGGCGTACAAATGCCTCAAGGCCCTGGTGAAAAAATCCCATGCCTTCGAGAACGGTGATCTGCTGCTGACCATCTGGCTGGACCGCAAGGGCCAGCCTATGCTCCTCGATGCCTGCCGACCATCGGATCTGGGCATCATGGTGCGGGGTTTCCTGTATGTCTCTAAAACTTATCGGGAGATAAAACAGGAAAAGAAAAGCAGAGAATGCCTGAATTACGCCGTCCGCTATGCCCGGACGCTCTTTCGAATGCAGCGGGAAGACGGGGCTTTTTATTCCCGATATTCCTTCCCTGACGCAAAACCGACTTCCCAAATGGTGGGAACCGTGAACAACTGGACCATTCAAATCTGGAACCTGGCCGAGGAGTGTCGGCGGTACGATTCGGTATTGGCGAAACGCTTTAAGGAACTGCTGGAAAAATATATCGACTTTACGCTTTTCAAGAAAGAACCCTCGCAATTGAAAGTGACGGGGGGGGCCGACGAAGGACCCGCCAACTACCCGGACGACCTGGCGACGCTATCGGCTAATCTGACGATCAAGTACCTGCTGACGCGGGACGAAAAATACAAAAAGTACGCCCAGGACGCCTTCAAGATGAGCTTCTGTTACCGCGACCATCGCCTGGAATTTCCCCAGACGTATATGTATCCTCCTACCCCTCACATGTCCTTCTATAACGATCTGCCCCTGGGATTGCCGGGAAGAGGGGATATGACGGACAAGACAGGAAACGAGGCCGGACTCTTCCTGAAAAAATGGTTGGACGATGATTTCGGGGAATACGTCGCCTGTCTCTGCACACAAAGCACCTTTACCGATAATTTCAAATCCAACGGAGGTTTGTATATATGCAATATTGACGTACCGAACTATTCGTATAAAAGACGATACAATGGTTATATGAATTCCTACGCCGGTATGGGGATTGTGTTGTATGAGTTGACGAAGAATTATTTGGAAAAGGACAAAAAATAATGGGCAAATGCAGTTTCGGAAACGTCGTGGTCAATGAGGTCTTTCAGCCAAAATATCCTTTCGGTACGGACCTGGAGGGGCGATTTCTGTACCTGGAGGACGGTCCGAACCGCTGGCTCCTGGCGGCCTTCGATTTTTCCTATATGTTCCGACACACCAGCCGGGCGTGGCGGACCCGGATATCGGAGGCGACGGGAATCCCCGTCTCTAACATTTGGGTTCATGAACTTCAAAACCATTCCGCCCCGGGGGCGCTCGCCCTGGACGGTCAACCATGTGAAAAACTCGTCGAAATTTCCCTGCCGGTGATCCGGGACATGATCCATCGGGCCCAGGAGGCGGAGCTAAGCTATGTGATCGCCGATCTTGGGGACCGGTTCAGTTACAATCGCGAGCAATATATTCCGGAGTTGGGAACGGTGACCGTCTGGCAGGGGATGCAGTATGATTCGACCGATGGCCGGGCCTATACCCAGGATCCGTCCATCCTGCTGCTCGGAAACTGGAAACCGGACCTGCCCGCCTTTAAAAGTCCGATTTACTTTGATCGTCCGGCGGATCCGCAAGGGGCCTTGCTGGTCTTTCGGTCCGTAAAGGGAGACGTGTTGGGTACGTTGACCCGTTTTGCCGCCCACGCGGCGATCGCCGGGTCCGGGGCCGATCTGGGAAATCGCATGGAGCATTATCGGTATCATTTCTGCTGGCCGGGTTACGTCCGTCGAACGATGGAAGCTCATCTCGGCGGGATTGGAATGTGCGTGTGCGGACCTTGCGGCAACATCAATCCCAAGAACGTCACGAAGGTCGGCTACGATCATGCCGACGCCGAGGCCCGAAGGATAGGAGAGGGTATCGCCAACGCCTGTTTGGACGCATGGCGGAAAGCGCCGTCTTCCTGGGAGCCGATCCAAATGGGCCATCCCGCCAGTACTCATGCCGATCTGCCCCTGCGGGATTCGATCCCTCGGAGTCGTAAGGAATTAATTCCGGAGGAGGAATTCAAGAAGTGGCAGGATAACGACTGGCAGGAGATACATTCCGTGCTGATACCGCAGGGAGCGCCTCCGGCTTCCATCAAACGACGTCTGGATGAGCACCAACATCAGGTCGTGATCCGGAATATCCTGGATCGATGGGTGGCTTTATCGGAGGAGGAATTGCAGAAAAGAACGATGACGGTGGAATTGGAGGCCGTGCGATTGAACGACCTGATCCTTGGCGGCCTGCCGGGTGAAAGCATGACCGAGACCTGCCAATGGCTGCGGGCCCAGACGATCGGTTCTAAATTGATTATGATCGACCAGGTGAATGGGTATTGCGTCTACCAGACCACGACCGAGCAATACAACGAGGGAGGATACCACTACTGGTGCGGGTGCATCGCCCGCGGCGCCGAAGCCCTGACTCGAAAAAAGGCCCTGGAACTGGTTCAAGGAGCTTAGAAAAAAATGATTCGATTGTATCCGTTCATGTTGTATCCGGGAGTGGTAATCGCTCATTCGGAGTTCCCGGAAGACCAGTGGTCGTTGCTCTCGCCGGAAGGGGTGTTTTGTCCCGGGAGAATCCTGTCCCGGCAGGAATATGTCGCCCTCTGGCAAAACGGTCCAAACGGGCAAATTTTCTACGAGGCAATAAATCAGCCGATGGAAAACCGCGGATCGGTTCAATATCGTTTCTTAATGGCGGCTGGTGATGACGTTATCGATATTACACTGACCCTGACCAACCTTGAAAACCAACCATTGAAAGAAGTCATGGTTGATCTATGCCTGATGGGGGTTCGCGCTGGGCACTTTTACGACCCGGATTATACCCGGACGTTTGTGATAACGCACAAAGGCTTAAGCCCGGTTGCGGAGTTCATCGCCAGTCCGGAACGTCCCGTGTTTCGAAAGGCCGGACGAACCAGCGACTCGATGCATTTTTTTGGACCCCCAAACACATTCTGGATCATTACGCCGGAAGAACTGGCGCGGAATATCGTCATGACCCAGTCGGTGGACAGAAAATGGACAGTGGGTTTTGGCTGGGAGGATTTGTCTATGGCGGCCTGCAACAGTGAGTTGGCCCACGGGTGCATCCATGCCGATCCTTATCTGGGCGATATTAACCCCGGCCAATCGGTCACGATGGCGGGAAAGATTTACATCACCCCACAATCGCCCGAAAAACTTTTAGACCGTTTTGAATCGGAAATGAAATCGACTTGAAAAGGAACCTCTATGACACCCAAAGAACGAGTAAGAGCCGCAATGTCCAGAAAGAAACCGGATCGCCTTCCCTGTGCGGTATCCTTTAATACGGAGACGAAAGGCGGTCCGCTTAACCTGGAAGGGATCAGCGCGAAACAGAAAATAATGAATTACCTTAACGTGGATGATTATGAAAAAGTTCTGCGACGGTTGGGGATTGACGTTCGAGTGCTGGCGCCACGATCCCCGGAGCCGGACCCGGACAAAACATGGCTCAAATTTCTGGAACAGGTCCGCCTGGCCCAGACGGTCGAGGATCTTCGCCAAATGCGGTGGCCCACGTGGAATCTTTTATGGGATTGCCGTTATTTGCGTGAAGATATGCAACATATTCTCGATATGGATCAGCACTATGCCATCCAAATCACAGGGCCCTGCCTGTTTGAGATGGTTCGGACCTGGCGTGATTTTTCGCAGTTGTTGACGGATTGGCTGACCGATCCTGAATTTATCGTCACCCTTTTTGAAATTGCCTATCAATTGTATATGCCCCTCTATGAAGCGTTCGCGCAAGAGTTGGGCTCGCGGACGGGGGAAATTGATTATATTTACGCCGGAGGCGATTTTGGCATGCAGGATAGGCCATTGATTGATCCTAAATTATTTGAACGCGATTACGAAAGTTTTGTTCGGCGCGAGGTAATCGCTTTAAAGAAGCTTTTTCCAAATGCTTTCTTTGAATTTCATTGTTGTGGTTCGGCAGCTCCTTTTCTGCCTTCGTTAGTTCGTGCGGGGGTGGAAGTCCTGCATCCAGTTCAACCCGGATGTGCGGGAATGAAGTTTGAAAACCTCAAGGCCGACTGGGGCAACCGGCTGGCGTTTCGAGGAGGGGTGGATGCGCAAGGGACCTTGGCACAGGGGACAGTGGAGGACGTCCGGCAATGGGTTCTCTATGCATTTCGAACGTTGGGCAAAGACGGCGGATATATCATTGCCCCGCATGGTATCATGCCGGAGGTTCCCGTGGAAAATGTATTAAAGTTGTTTGACACCGTTCAAACGGAATGCTGGTATCTGTAATGCGTTAGTTCGTTGTCTTAATAAAGGAAAGGTAAATTATGCCTGGTATTAAACTTTGTATTTTTGGCGGCGGGAGCAGTTATACCCATCACATGCTGAATACTTTTGCCAAACACGTCATCAGCGGCGATTTGGCTGGATCGCGGATTTCTCTTTATGATATTGATAGAGAGAATACCGATTTGATGGCTTCCTTTGGAAGCAGTGTGGCCAGAGCCAAAAAGTTGGATCTCCAAGTGGAAAGGGCCCAAACCCTGGAACAGGGCCTTGAAGGAGCCAACTTCGTGCTTTCGTCGTTTCGGGTGGGTGGTCTCGATCAGCGTTATCTGGATGAAACGATACCACTCAAATACGGAATCCTGGGCCAGGAAACCACGGGGGTGGGCGGGTTATTCATGATCTGCCGAAACGCGCCCGCGGCCGAAAAGTTAGCCCGAACGATGGATCAGGTTTGCCCCGAGGCGTTTTTGATCAACTACACCAACCCGACGGGCATGATCAGTGATCTGAGCAGGCGTGTCTCCGCGGTTAAAACCTTCGGCCTGTGTGACGGGGTGGTGGCGGTCAAAGCTCTGATGGGGCGGTTGCTGGGACTTTCCTGGCAGGAGGCCATGACGATCGAAGCCGGTGTCGCGGGAGTCAACCATTGCACCTGGGCCTTGACCTTGCGGTATCAGGGCACCGATCTTTATCCCCGTGTTCCGGAACTGATCTCGAAAATCGATTTAGCGGCGATGGAAACGGAGAATTATTCGTTTGCCGACGCGATCCGGCTTTACAATTACTATGGGTTGCTTCCCGGATCACTCTCCTACACCGGTTATTATTACTGCCTGCGAAAACGAATTAAAATGTTCAGTGATCCGGGTTATGAATATCGCAGTCAGTATTTGAAAAAAGACGCCCAGGCCATTCGTGCCCATTGCCGCAGCCAGATCGGAAAACTCGATGCGGATTTCCTGCCCTACGATCCCGAACACGCCGCCCACGGAGATCAGGCGATCGGCACGATTCAGGGTCTCGCTTGTGATACCCGGCGGATGGAAATAGTCAATGTCAAAAATAATGGCATCATCAGCAATCTTCCGGAGGATGCGGTGGTTGAGGTGCCGGCGATCCTATGCCGGCAGGGAGCCCTGCCCCTGAGCATGGGGCCGTTGCCCGATTCGGTGGTGGGCGTGGTGCAAATGGTCCATTTGCATTGCAGACTCGCGGTAACGGCCGCACAGAGGGGCGACAGAAAGCTGGTAATGCAAGCGGCCCTGTCCCATCCCTGCAACCGCGATCTGGACGACATGGAGCTGTGCGTGAAGGAAATGTACGAAAAAAACAAAGATTGGCTGCCTCAGTTTAGGGGTAATAGCTAATGGTAGATTCCACTATTCAAAAAATCCGCCAAATGGCCCTTCGGGTAGTGCAAAAAGCCGCTTCGGTGGAAAATCGGGAACGCAGGGAACGATGGCGGCGGCATAATGATTTGCAGAAAACCGTGCCTCCGGTTCTGGTTCGGGTTTGGGTTGCGGCCTTTGAGTTAATCGGTTGGTCCACCGCCGCGGATCCGCTTCAGCGGCAGATTGAAAACCATTTAAAATGGACCTGCTTCAATATTGATTTGGATGACGACCATGTGTTTGAACCCTGGATCGCTCTGCCCGCCGTGTTTGAACGGGAACCGCTCTTTGGGCTGGCGCCCGAGTACCAGTTTGCACCTTCCGGCGGGGCGTATGTGCATCATCGGTTGATTCATGTCCTTCAGGACGTCGAGAAGATCACGACCCCGGACGTCCGGATTGATGAACCACACACTCGAGAACTTAAAGAAAGGGCCGAGGAAATGTTGGACGGTATTCTGGATGTTCGCATCAATCGGCTGAGGCTTCCCTTCGTGAACCTGGCTTACCATGCGGAAAGTTTTCTAGGCATGGGCAATTTTCTGATCGCGTTGGTGGAAGAACCGCAATTGATCCATGCTCTGATGGCCCGGCTGCGCGACGCTTATCTGGATTATTATCGAACTGCCGAGAAGGCAAACCATCTGCAAACCAATAGCCATGGCGGAGGAAATTCCAATCGAATACCCCTGTTTACCGATCAACTGCCCAAGGCTGACTTTAATGAAGATCACGTCCGATTGCGCGATCTGTGGATGTTCTCCGACACCCAGGAACTCGGTTCGGCATCGCCGGCCATGGTCGAAGAGTTTTTCCTGAATTACCATTTGCCCATACTGGCGTTGTTTGGGCGAGTATCCTTTGGGTGTTGCGAATCGCACCATCGAAAATGGCACCTGATCCGGCGAATTCCTAATCTGGCCCGGGTGTCCGTTTCTCCATGGACAAGTCTGGCCGAGGCCGTGAAGGAAATGGGAAACCGGGTCGTACTCAACTGGCGGGTGAATAATATGAAAGTCGTTACGGAATCCTCACCCCGGAAGATGCGGGAGGAGATAGCCGAAGGGTTGAAAATCACGGGCGACTGTCCGATGGAGGTGGTCCTTCAGGACGTGGAGACGGTCTACGGAAAAAAAGACCTGCTTTCCACCTGGGTAAAGATTGCCCGCGCGGAAACGGAAGGAATACGGGTTTGATATGAACAAGCGAAAACAATTTATCGACTATGTATCCACGGGCGGACAAGCGTTCTGTTCTCCCCAAATCGGCGGTGGGGCGGGGTTTGATACCAAGCTGACGGGAAAGGAATGGATTACCGAGACCTCTTTAGAAGACACGTTGGCCGCGGTGGAGCGATTTGATATGGTTCCCCTGATCAATGTCGGACTGTGCGACTTGGGAGACGGTAATCCCGATTTACGGTGGGACGAAACCGTGGAGGTGAAAGGAAATCGAGTTGAACGCGACTACCAACTGAAAACGCCGCAAGGAACGCTTCACCGGAAAACGGTCGAGGAAAAATTCGCGCCGCCGATTATGGTAAAATACCCCGTCGAGGGGGAACCCGATTTAAAGACGCTGGAATATTACCTCGAGAGGGCCCTTGAAGGTGATTTTTCAATAGTGGCGGATTTTACAAGGGATATTTCCCGGCGGGTCGGTGATGCCGGTGCCTTATGCATCCAATGGGCGGTTCAGCCCTACGAGCTTTTGTGTTTTCCCAATACCGTCAACACGGTCATGTTGGCCCATGATTGTCCGTCGCTTTTTCGTAAGCTGATGGAGCAAATTGTCCTACTGGATGAAAAGCTGCTCCGGGCGGTGGCCGAAGGGGGGGCGGATTTCATATTTTTAGGCGGTCCCGGCGTGGAAATGATTTCCCCGAAATACTACGAAGACTTCATTATCCCCTATTCGCAACGAGTCACCGCCATGGCGCACGGGTGTGGATTAAAGGTCTACTCGCACATCTGCTCGCCCATTGAACCGTTTTTGACCATGGGGTTCTATAACCGCATGGGGATAGATTTGTTTGAAACTTTAAGTCCGCCGCCGGTCGGCAACATCTCCTCGCTGACGGACGCACTGGAAAAAATTGATCCGGCGATCTGTACCCGGGGCAACCTGGGACTCGATGTCCTGCTGAACAGCACGCCCGAGATTGTCCGACAAAAAACGCTCGAGATCATGGAAGCTACCCGGAATCGAAAGCACATCGTGGCCGCCAGCGATTATTTGTTCTATCAAATTCCGGAAGAAAACGTTCGGGCCATGGTGGATGCCGTTCGAGGCATAGACTTAACATGTTTGTGAAATCAGAGACTTTAGGAACTTAACCGATGAAAATGTGTTGGATACGCGGGGGGCAGAGTTTATTACTTCTGGTAATCGTGAAACAGCGAGCATATTCAGTAAGGCTTATCGGAAAACAGTTCCCCACCCACGGTAAATCTTTCCGATGGCTTCCACGTGGAACTGGGTGAAAAACACCCGAAGGAGTGATATGAAAGTATATATATTAAGCGACATGGAGGGAACGGCCGGGGTGACGATCTGGGACCAGGTAGATAGTGGTCATCCAAAGTACCAGTCAGCTCGAAAGTGGATGACCTTGGAGATCAACGCTGCGGCGGAGGGTGCCTTCGCCGCCGGGGCAACCCTGGTCTTGGTGCATGATGCCCATCTGGCGGAACATAACCTGGATTTGGACCTTCTTGATCCCCGCGTTGAGTACATTATGGGTAGCGGAATAAGTAGTTGGGCGGAATTGGATGGGTCGTTTGACGTTTTGTTTCAGATCGGCGCCCATGCCAAGGTGGGTACAGCGGAGGCCAATCTTCGGCATACCTGGGATCCCAACAGTTGGGTGGACCTGCAGATTAATGGTATTACCTTAGGGGAAGTCGGACTGATCGCCGCCGGGGCGGGGGATGTGGGAGTACCTTGTGTACTGGTGAGCGGGGATGATAAAGCCTGCATGGAAATGGTAAGTTTAATTCCCAACGTTATCCAGGCCCCGGTCAAGAAAGGCTTAGGCTGGCAAAGTGCCCGGTGCCTACCGTTGCTCGCAGCTCGGGATTTAATCCGGGAAAGGGCCAAAGAAGCCTGCTGCTCCACTGGCACTGTCGTTCCTTTTCAGCCCGCAAAAGGTTTAATTGAAATTAAAGTCAGAACTCTGGCAGAAAAACACGAAACCTATTATGCCTCTTCCCATGAGGCGAATGACTTACTTTCTGAAAAGTTGATGGAGCAAAGCGGAACTGGGACGACCGTACAAAAAGCCTTTGAGGCCGCCTTGAAGGCGGTTCCTCGGCCCCTTTGAATTTCAACCTAATGTTCTTTATATGAGGAATAACGAGATGAAGCCTGCAATTGGTAATGTGTTATCTATTTCACCTTTGGCCAACCATTCATTGGATACTCTTCACGACGCTTCGTTAAAGATTTTAGCCCAAACGGGTGTTAATGTGCATTGCCCCGAATTGCGGTCCATGCTGAAAAGCGTCGGAGCCGTGGTAAAAGATGAATTGCGCGTGCACATTCCCTCGGACTTGGTTACTCGCGCCCTTGCCACCGCCCCCCCCCGGGTAGAACTTTATGACAGGAACGGAAAGTCCGCGATGATCCTGGAAAACGCACAGTGTTATTTTGGTACAGGGAGTGATCTGGAATACACGATGGACGGGTTAACATGTGAGCGACGCCGAAGTACCTTGAACGATGTGAAGAATGCGGCGAAGCTGTGCGATAAGCTTCCGAATATTGATTTTGTGATGTCGTATGCCCTACCGCGGGATGTTACCACCTCGGAGTGCGAAGTGGAACAGTTTCGGGTTATGCTGGAAAATACCACAAAACCCATTATCATGACTTTGTTTTCGGGAAGAACAACCTTTGAAAAAATCCACCAACTGGCCTGTAGGTACGGAGGTGGTGAACGCACATTTCGTGGTAAACCCAATTACATCATGTATGGTCAGTTTGTTTCTCCGCTCCAACATGACTCGGGTGCCTTGGAACGACTCGTCTTTTGTGCCGATCACGGCATACCGCTGATCTATGTCCCGACGATCATGATGGGGGCCTCCGGCCCGGTAACGTTGGCGGGTGCTTTGGCCCTGGCCAATGCCGAATGCCTGGCGGGATTGGTGATACATCAGTTGCGCTCACCTGGGGCGCCTTTCATTTATGGCGGGTGCGTCAGCCCCCTGGACATGAGTACAACGGTGTTTGCCTATAACTCACCCGAATGGCGGATCGCGGATGTGGTGCTTTCCCAGCTTTCTCGGCGGTACAAGCTGCCGGTTTTCGGTACCGCCGGAGCCACCGATGCCAAGGCCGTCGATGCCCAGGCGGGAGCGGAGTGGGCCTACTCGCTGCTCACTTGTGCCCTGGCCGGTACCAATCTAATCCACGACGTTGGATATTTAGCCTCCGGAATGATGGGGTCGCTGGAGGCCTTGGTGATTTGCGATGAGCTGGTCGGAATGGTAAAGCGAGTTTTACATGGGTTTGAGATCGATGAAACCGCCTTGGCCTTGGAGGTCATTCATCGGGTAGGGCCGGGGGGAAACTTTTTGGAGGAGCAGCATACTCTGGATCATTTTCGGAACAATACATGGTATCCTTCCCTGTTCAGTCGGGAACACCATGAGAAAGAACAAGGAAAAGACTTGCTCACTCTGGCCCATGAGCGAGCAATTCATCTCTTGGAGGATTAAAGATGACCCCGCGTGAAAGAGTAGTCAGCGCCTTAAGCCATAAGGAACCGGATCACATTCCGGTAGACCTTGGGGGGACCGATTCTTCGGGTATCATGGGGATGGTCTATAATCGCCTGAAAAATCACTTGGGCATTTCAACGCCAACCCAGATATTTGACATCATGCAAATGATTGCCAAGGTCGAGCCTTCCGTCCTGCGGGCCGTGGGCGCCGATACCGTTCCGGTCTTATTGGAACCCAGGCAGTGGAAGCCCTGGACACTCCGGGATGGGTCGGTGGTGGAAATTCCCGAACGGGTCATCCTCAAACATTGTGATAATGGTGAAATTCTTCAGTTGGCGGACGATGGAACCGTGGTTGGACGATGTCCGGCGGGCGGGTTGTACATTGAACCCGTCTGGCACCCCCTTGAGAACGCAAAAACGTTGAAGGACATTGATGCCGGTGAACCCTTCTTCAAATCATTTGACTGGGCCGGTCACGTCGATGAGACTTTTGACGATTTGAGCCGGAAGGCACAAACACTTTATACTGAAACATCGTATGCCGTTGTGGGCAATCTTTGTGTCCATTTGTTTGCGGCCGGACAGAGTCTTCGTGGGTTTGAAAATTTTCTCATGGACCTGGTTGCCGATAAACGGTTGGCCCGTCGTCTCCTTGAAAAACAGGTCGAAGCTTACTTACCCCGGATCGATCGCTATGTTCAAGCCGTCGGTCCGTATGTTCAAGTTATTCTCGTTAACGACGATCTGGGAACCCAAACCGGCACTCAGATATCCCCTCAACTGTATCGGGAAATGATAAAACCTTACCATAAACAACTGTGGGGATATATCAAAGCGAAAAGCGGAAAACCCTTACTGCTTCATTCTTGCGGGTCCATCTATGATCTGATCCCCGATTTGATTGAGATGGGAGTGGATGCCCTGAACCCCGTTCAGGTTTCCGCCGCCAAAATGGACACCAAAATCCTCAAAAAAGAATTTGGGAAAGAGATAACTTTTTGGGGGGGAGGTTGTGATACGCAAAAAGTGCTTGCGCGCGGTTCTGTCCGGGAGGTGAAAGACGAAGTTAAAAAACGGATCGATGATTTAGCCCCCGGAGGCGGATTCGTCTTTTCCCAGGTTCACAATATTCAAGCCGATGTTCCGGTCGAGAACATTCTGGCCATGTACGAAGCGGTCAACACGTATTCGTAAGAAAGGAGCTTTATGGACCGTCCCTCTTTGAACACGGGATATATGTATTCTTTTAGCCAGCCGGATAGGGATATTTCCATTCCCAAGGGACAGGCCGTCTCGGGACATTCCATCGGCATCCTGGTTTTGGATCTCGGTTATCCCCTGCTCCCGGGAAACGTGGCCAATGCGAGCACGTTTTCGTTCCCCGTCCGATATCGAATTCTCAAAGGGACCACCACCTGGCAAATTATCAGTCACGATCCCGCCCTGCTGGAGATGATCCTGGAAGGGGGGCGGGAACTGGAAAAAGACGGCGTACGGGCCATCGTGGGGGCGTGCGGCTATTTCGGATATTACCAGAAACAAACCGTTTCCCAATTGAATGTTCCCGTCTTTCTCTCCAGCCTTCTTCAACTTTCAATGATCCGACAATCGCTGAAACCCGGATTGAAAATCGGTGTCCTTTGTGCCGACCAAAAAGGCTTGTCCGGCGAGGTTCTCCAGGCCTGTGGGATCGAGGATATTTCCGATCTGATCATTGCCGGCGTCCAGTATCTGCCGGAATTCAAAAATATCCTCTACTGCACAGGCCATTTCAATCCCGCCGCACTGGAGCGGGAATTGGTCGAATTCGCTAAGAATCTTGCTTTAGAGCATCCGGACATTGGCGCCCTTTTACTGGAATGCAGCGATATGCCTCCCTTTTCCTGGAGCATCCAAAGGGCCACTGGTCTGCCGGTGTTTGATTTCATTACGATGATCAATTGGATTCATAGCGCTATGGTACAACGGCCCTATTGTGGATTTATGTAAATCAAACATTTCTGTAAACAAACTATGCAAGCTGTCCAGTGGATACTGGTAGCAGGGAACAATGAATAAAAACGAAAAACTTTACCATGTCGGCACTCTGAACTATACCATGAAAGGTCTGATCGTCCTGTTTGCCTGGATGCTGTGGGGCGATTTTTGCTTTTCCCTTATGGAAACCGTGGTCCCGAGCATCCTGCCCATCAAGCTCAAGGCTTTGGGTGCGCCCAATACCATCATGGCCCTGATCATGACCACCCTGCCGGGAATTTTAAATACAACCATCTGTCCGTGGGTGAGTTTCTGGTCCGATCGTTACCGCAGCCGGTGGGGACGCCGAATCCCCTTCATCATAACCACCTTGCCCTTTCTGACCCTGTTTCTGGTCCTGCTGGGTTTTTCCGAGCAAATCGGGACCTGGGTCCATCGTGTGGCCTTTAACGACAATGGGATGTTTTCCGCCACCACGGTAACCGTCTTTATGATCGGTCTGTTCATGGTGGGATTTCAGTTCTTCAACATGTTCGTGGGCAGCGTATACTGGTATCTCTTTAACGATGTGGTCCCGCAGCATTTGATCGGCCAGTTCCTAGGCCTCTTTCGCGTCGTCAGCAGCCTGGCCGGCATCTTGTTCAGCAAATTTGTCTTTAAACATGCCGAAACCCACATGACCGCGATTTTTGTCGGGGCGGCCGTGCTCTACGCCGTGGGCTTTCTCGCCATGTGCCTGCGGGTGAAGGAAGGCGAATACCCTCCGCCCCCGGAGTACCTGGACGGTCAACCGGGATTGTTCGCCGGCATCAAGACCTTTTTCGTCGAATGTTTCAGTCTCCGCTTCTACTGGTTCATGTTCGGCATGACCACCTTTTCCGCCATTGCCGGTAGCGCCAGTGCGTTCGGGGCCAGCCTCTTTTTCTGCCGAAACGTCGGATTGAGCCTCGAACAAATTGGGAATGTCGGCTTTTATACCGGGATCGTAAGTATGATCCTGACGTATCCAGCCGGGATTGTCGCCGATAAGTACCATCCCCTGCGGGTCTTGGTAACCATGAAGCTGGTCCTGCTGTTCTTCATTCCCCTGAACCTGATCTTCCTTGTTGTCAAGATGTCTCCTCAGACCGTCTACAACTACTGGCTCATCACCGCTCTGGCCAGCTTGCCCGCGTCTGCTCTTTATGGGGCCTCCCAGCTACCCTCGGATATGCGGCTCTTTCCCAAGGAGCGGTTCGGCCAGTTCTGTTCCGCCCAGGCCATGATCCGCTCCGTGGGCACGATCCTCGGAGGCTTGATGGCCGGAGGGGTCTTCGATTTCATCAAATGGTATTACCACGGAAGCGACTTTGCCTACCGCTGGGTCCCCGCCTGGCAGTGGATCTTTGAATTCCTCGCCTTTCTCTGCCTGGTCAACGTCTATCGCGGATGGAAACGTTACGGCGGACTGCACGGTTACGTCCCGCCCTTACCGGACAAGACAAAGACATAAAGAAGACGTTTTCCTCACAATAGCAACTCATGTGGCGGTCAGGCCGGGGAGAATTCTGTCTGTCGCGAAAAAATGGCGTAAAATACGGAAAGGTTCGCCGCCAACCCCGTTTCCTCGGCTGTCACTTTCCCAGACAGCCCGCGACCGGTACCGAACCGCGACTATCGTCAACCATCTTTGGGTATTGACATATCGTCATAATGACGCTATGGTATATTGTATTATGACAGATTACCTTTTACGTGAAATCACACCGCGCCTGGAGCGGGCCATGCGGCAATTGCCGGTAGTGGTGCTCTCCGGTCTGCGTCAGTCCGGCAAGAGCACGCTGCTCCAGAACGAACCGGTCCTCGCCCGAGGCCACGCTTACCGCACGCTCGATGACTTCGCCACACTGGCGGCGGCTCGGGCGAATCCCGAATCGCTGTTGGAAGGCCCTGCCATCCTCGATGAGGTGCAGCGATGTCCGGAACTGCTCGTTGCGATCAAAAAGAGCATTGATGAGCAGCGGAGGCCGGGACGGTTCATTCTTTCCGGATCGGCCAACCTTGCTCTTCTCGGCCACGTCTCCGAAACTCTGGCGGGACGCGCCGGTTACTTCACCCTGCATCCGATGACCCGGCGGGAACTGCGAAGAACGACCGACCGACAGCCCTTCCTCATGAAGTTCTTGAGTTCTCCCGTGCTGCCATCGGGTAAAGCTGAACCGGTTACCGAGCGGGAGGTGTTGACGGGCGGTCTGCCGCTGGCGTGCCTGGGCCCTAAGATCAACCTGGACGAGTGGTTCCGGGGTTATGTGCAGACTTACGTCGAGCGCGACGTGCGGCAATTGTCCCTGATTACGGACTTAGTCGCTTTTCGCACTCTGGCGCAACTGGCCGCATTGCGGACCGGACAAGTGCTGGTCATCAGCACGTTGGCGCGTGATGCCAAGCTTAATGCCGTTACGGCAGGACGCTATCTCGATTTGTTGGAGGCTTCGTTTCTCATCCACCGTTTGCCGCCGTTCCTGAAGAATCGCAGTTCCCGTCTGATCAAATCGCCCAAGCTGTGTTTCAGCGACAGCGGGCTGGCCGCACAGATGGCCGGTGTGACTACCCTCGAACCGGGCCGTGATGACCTGCTCCGCGGTGCCTTGTTCGAGACCTACATTGCGCAAAACCTGGCGGCGCTGCTTGAAGCTCATCTGCCTGACGCGCGACTGGCTTATTGGCACGAGCAGGGCCGGCACGAAGTGGACTTCGTGATCGAGGCCGGCCGCAAAGTTTTCGCTGTCGAAGTGAAGGCGGCCACAAGATGGCGCGAGAGCGATTTGTCTGGTTTGCGGGCATTTCTGGACCGGACGTCAGCCTGCGTTGCTGCAGTGCTTGCTTACAATGGCAAGGAGGCTGTGAGACTGGACGATCGCCTCTGGGCCATCCCCATGGGACAACTGCTCGAATAAGGAAGTGCTTCCCGAAAGCGAGTTTCGGATAATCTGTGGTCTGGCTTCCACCCGTGCGGCCTCATTGGCGGAAATCCCGGCCCTGCATCAGCAACTCTGGGTTTGTGAGCGGAATATCCAACGTCTGAAACTTCGCCCGACCGACGGTTCGGCGTTTGGCTGGTCGGTTCATTGAACTGCAAGGAACGGAGGATTAGAAAGCACCTGCTCAACACCCAACGGAGAAAGTTTTAGTGATTGACATCTTCGAGTGTGGGTCTGGCAAACCTTTGCTCTATGACCAAAGGAGAATGATTTTTGTATTATCCACACAAATTGATAATGTTCTCGGCATCAGACTATACGAATGAAAGACTACGTTAGTTTTTTGCGGATTTGTTTTGGGTTGATTCCCATTTCCTTTGACAGACATCGGGAAAAGTAGGCGGGATCGGAAAAACCGCAGGCAAAGGCGATCTGGCGAATTGTTTTATGCTGATCCTTGAGCAAAGACAATGCTCGGCGTATTCGTAGGCTGTGGATGTACCGGCTCAGGGGCAACCCTACTGATCGCGAGAAGAGACGGGTCAAGACAGACCGATGGATTCGAAATTCACGGGCCAGTCGATCGACGGTCAATTCGGGCTGATGGTATTGATCTTGAATCAGTCGCAGGCATTGGGCAATGAGCTGTTGGGATTTATCGGGCATAGGCTCGAGTCGCTGCCCCCAGGCCCCAAGGGTAAGAATTTCATAGGCGGTGGTTCCTGCCCGGTATTCCCCTGCGGTGGAGCCATCCTTGATTTCCTTTTTGAGTTGATCGAATAATTCCACCGGGCAACGGCCGACGTATCGTGGCTCAAACGAGACAAAGCCGAATGCCTTGATGATGTTGCCGGCGAGTAAGCCATCCAGGGTCAGCCATCGATAGGCTCCCGCCTTTTCATTGGGGTATCCCTCGATTCGAGTTTCAGGGGGATGAATAACAAGATGATTTGCCGGAAGCAAACAACGCTTTGAATTAACCACCAGTCCAACTTCACCTGAGATTCCCCAATAGAGGTTGGTCCAATAGATCGCTCCGGTCGCGTGGACCCACCCCGGCTGGATCTCGGCGTACCCGACCGATCGGACGCCGAAAGGAATGGATACGGAGGGGGCCTTCGACGGTCGCCACCAACCTTGCCATTGATTTTTGTCACCAGAATCCAAGATTAATCACCATAATCGAGTATTATGCCATTTAATTAGGTATTATAATGAAATAGCGAATTCAAGACAAGACACATTAATCCAAGAGTTAAACAAAAAGGATATGCGTATGGCTTGTATATGTGTGATAGGCGGTGGTAGCACCGGTTGGACCCTCGGACTGGTCAAAGACCTTATGTATGTTTTTAATGAGCCGTTGGAAGTGCGACTGCATGACATCAACATGAAAGCGGTGAAAGAGAAGACCCTGCCCTTACTAGAACTGGCGGCGAGAAAACTCAAACGCAAAAAGGACCGCATCATGGCCGCACCGGACCGCAAGAAGGCGCTGCGCGGCGTTGACGCGGTGGTGATTACCATTTCCACTGGCGGTTTGGCAAGCATGGAGAATGACCTGATTATTCCGGAAAAGTATGGTATTCGGGCGACGGTCGGCGACACCGCCGGACCGGGCGGATGGTCCCGCGCGATCCGAAATATTCCGGTTTTCCAGCAATTTGCCTTGGATTTCGCAGATATCTGTCCCACGGCGTTCATCGCCAACTACACGAATCCGATGGCGGCCCTTACCGCCACCCTGCAATTGGAATGTCCGAATCCTTCCGTGGGTCTTTGCCACGCCTATTTCGAGACCAAGGACGTGATCCAGAAGATGTTCGGCCTGGCGGACTGGTCGCCCATTTCCATCGCCATCGCCGGTATGAACCACTTTACGTGGATCACGGACTTCAAGATCGGGCGGGAAAATGGTTATCCTCTCCTGCGGAAGAAACTCAACGGTCGGTCGCTCAGCGTTTTGCTTCCGGAAGAAAGCGCCGATGAAATCGGCATGTACTCCGGGCACAACCTTTTTGTCGAACTGTATGATGCCTTCGGGTATCTGCCTTACCCCGCGGATCGGCATACCAGCGAATTTGTGTCGTTTACCCTTTCGGGAAACCCTTTACACTCGTCCATAACAGACAAGCATTTCCCCAAACTCAAAACGGAAATGCTGGACTATTGCAAGCTGCGACGCACGTCCATCGAGTGGCGACGGTGTAACTACGCCGGTTATGATGATCAGATTGCAGGAATGCTATCTGGAAAAGTAAAAATGCACCTGCCCCGATCTCGCGAAACCGGGGCGGATATGATCCGTGCCTATCTCTGCAACAAGCCCTTTACCGATGCGGTGAACTGCCTGAATCGCGGCCAGATCGCCGGATTGCCCGAAGGGGCGTGCGTCGAAACACTCGGCTGCGTGGATGGTCTTGGTGTCCGCCCGCTGGTGGTGGACAATGTGCCGACACCTTTGCTGGAACTGATCCGCCCGATCGCGGTCTGCCAGAAGTGGATTACCGAAGGCATGTTGCGGTGCGATCGGGAAATGCTGGTTCAGGCCCTTTATCGCGATCCAGCCTGTGCCATGCTCAAGCCCGGCGAAGTGCGAAACATGGCGGAGGAATTGTTTGCCGCCAACGCACCTTATCTGCCTCCGGCACTGCGTCCGAAATCCAGGAAAACCAAGTAAGAAAGGTCCAATCATGGGCGAAATGACTTCCCGCGAACGTATTCTGGCTGCACTAAATCACCGGGAACCGGACCACATACCGTATGATTTGGCTGGAACGCACGTGACTGGCATTACCAACGGGGCGTACCAGAAACTGCGATCATACGTCGGTTTGCCAAAGGAGGAACCTCGCTGGCTCGACGCGATCCAGCAGGTGGTTATCCCCGGCGAGGACTTGCTCGATCACTTCAAGGTAGACACCCGCGGGTTGTATCCGCTCTGCGCGCACAACTGGGACGTCATGAACAAATTGGTGGATAGCGGAACGAACTGGAAGTACCGCGACGAGTGGGGGTGCGTGCATGATTTTCCCAAGACGAACGGCCACTGGTTTTCCATCACACAACATCCACTTCCGTCGGAAATCCTGGAAAATGCGGCGATAGACAACTACCGATGGCCTGTTGCGAATGATCCACAGCGTTTTGCAGGGCTACGCCAGCGGGCGCAAGAACTTCGCGCGAAGGGGAAGGCCGTCTTGATCAAGAGCCTGTGTGCGGGCCTGTTCGAGATGAGTCAGAGGCTTCGGGGCATGGAAAACGCCCTCATAGACTCGGCCCTTTTTCCGGAGGAAACCGATCGGCTCTACGGAAAAATCGCCGATTTGAAAATCGCCTACTGGGATGCGGCCCTGGCCCAGATCGGCGATCTCGTGGACATCGTGGTCGAAAGTGACGACTACGGCACACAGCAATCACAGTTGATTTCGGTGGAGCAGTTTCGTGCTATACTTCTGCCTCACTGGCGTCGTGTGATCGCCTTCATCAAATCCCGTTCGCCACACGTGAAATTCTTCTTCCATTCCTGTGGCAATGTGCGTCCTTTTCTGCCCGATTTCATTGCGATGGGCGTGGATATTCTCAACCCCGTCCACATCACCGCCGTGGGTATGGAACCGGCAGCACTCAAGCGTGACTTCGGAAGCGAGCTGATCTTCTGGGGCGGCGGTGTGGAAACGCAGTCCGTTTTGCCCTATGGCACGCCGCAGGAGGTCCGCGATAACGTGCGGCGGAATATCGAGGCTCTGGCTCCGGGCGGCGGTTTTGTATTCAACACTGTGCACAACATTCAGAGTGAAATCCCGCCCGAAAATATTGTGGCCATGTGGGAGGCCCTGCAGGAATACGGGCATAAATGAGGCATGCGAAAAAAACGCAGATATGCTTCCCCGGGAGTAAATCCTCGGACCACCTACAGTGGAATAGTCGGATAGACCATAAACCAATTTTGACGACAATTGTCGATAGGCCAGAGGTGTGGACTGTGTCACCTTTCGAAAAATCCGGTAGAAGAAATGGATGTCCCGAAACCCGCACTGATCGGAGACGGCCTTGACGCTCACGTCGGTTATTTTAACCAGCACCCGGGCACGTTCGATTTGCTGTGGTGTAATTTTTACCCATAGTTTCGAATTATACAATACTTGGACCGTTTTGTCTATTGATGGTAAATACGTTTGGTGGCAGAATGAAAAGATAGTCCTAAAATCTGGAGGAAGGTTATTATGGTGATAAATGAACGGGATGTGGTGCGGGAGCTAGCAAGGAAGGTCGCGGAAATTGCACTAGGTTCTGAAAACGCGACAATTCAAAAGCGATGGCGGGATGTTAATGCGCTGCGAAAGCCCGATAGGGCACCTGTTTACTGTAGGCCGGTCGGTTGCTGGAGAGAAATTATCCCGCCCGATACGCTGGTATGTCAGGATCCATGGCTGCGAGGTTGGGAATAT
>JBAZZQ010000011.1:0-80688 GCA_041658725.1 Phycisphaerae bacterium
TGAAAAATAGGCAGCTAACAGTTTAGACGCTGCGAAACCTTGTCGTTATGCAACCTGCAGGGCTTAAACATATATTAGGAAACCCCAAAGCCGATCGAAAAAAATCAACATCGCAAAAAGCTCAAATTGAAAAGGGCTTGACGATTGGGTGTCCGGTTTCATAGAATACAAAAGACCGGTAGAAGTTACGGTTCAAATTAAGGCTGGCCGATGGAGATAACCTTTTTGAGCCAAAAGTTTTAGAAACGATGGACGAGAGTTAATGGCCCGTAAACGCAAGAAACTCTTGTAAACGTCGGAGTAAAAGGTGAAGGGAAGGATTTTCAGGAAGAGGGTTTGCGCGGGATTTTGTGATTTTGTGAAAAAAAGCCCGGAAAAAAGATCGCGAGGAATAATAAGGAACCACGTTTAAGCAGATGGACAACGGATTAGGGACGAAACTATTTTCCATGGCATCGCTTTCCGCAACAGAAACTAATTAATGCGATCAGCGGTAAGTATTCGATGTTCGTCTATGGTGGGTGACATACCGATATGGACATACAAGCCGTGATGAACGCAGTAGCGGATTGCCTCCGAGCGCATGAATTAATCCATTTCCGTATTATTTGTTATTTTTCACAATCCAGTATTCTTTGTATTCCCGGCAAAATTACTTTTTGACATCCGAGTCCATTCGGATGAATCCCATCAGGAACATAGGTATCAAACAATCGGGGATCACAAATCAGAATCTCTTTCCAGGCCAGATAATGATCGATCAATAAATAGTTCCACTCAATAGCGACATCACGATATACCTGATAATATTGCTCAATATCCGGGCGAATTTGTAAATGTTCCCGAATCGGCGGATTCATCGTCATGAGGATAATTTGGCATTTGGGATTTTGATCGCAAATCCGATCACATATATTTTCCAGATTTAATCGGCACAGTTGAATGGATGTCCTGAATGGTACATACGCATCGTTTATTGCGAATTCTATAAAAACCACATCGGGCTTTTCGCGGAGTACTCGTTCCTCCAGATGTCCCACTCCCCATCCAGACCATTGCGCCGCCTCACCGCGATTTATCACTGTGACCAACCCGGGAAACCGGTCATCTAAAAATCGGCGCAGCCCTTCTACCCACTCCCCATTTGCAGTCAGGCTGGTTCCGTAGGTTACAACGCGGCATTGTTCGTTTTGCCTTAAACGATCCAGAAACATAATCTCGTTCCTTTACATCTTTTCCAGGAGTTTCCAGCAATACAGTTGCATTCGTGGTAAATGGAACGGCCCTTTCCACATGTTGCCTTTGAGCGTACATGAAACTGTCCCGTCACGGTGCAGGTAGCCGAACCACTCGCCGTGTTTCTTATCCGGAAAGTGGGCATAGGCCCAGTCGTGAATCCGCTCGTGCCATTTTTCGTATTTCGCGTCGCCCGTCAAATGGTGGGCCAGAAGCGTGGCGTAAATAGCCTCATTATGCGGCCACCAGAGTTTCATATCGTGCTCGTACTGCTCGCAGGGAAGATTTTTACAGTCACGAAAATACAGTATCCCTCCGAATTCGGGGTCCCAGCCCCAATCCAGCGACCAATCCAGTATCTTCAGGGCTAACGCAAGTAGTAATTTATCCCCGCGTTCACGGGCCTCGTGCATGATGAACCAGGCTGTTTCGATGGCATGGCCTGGGTTAATCACTCGACCCATCGGCTCGTCGAGAAACTCCCCGTTCGGTCCGACGTTTTCCAGTACGCACTTAAAGTCCGATTTGAGAAAATGACGCTCGATCTCGTGGATTGCATCGTCAGCCACTTTTTTATAGAGAGGATCGTTGTCGATCTGCCGCAGAATCTGAGTCGTTGCCAGCAGGATCATGGGCATGGCGTGGGATTTTAACTGGCGGGTGGACGGAATCAATTTCGGCTCAAGCAGACCTGCGGTGTTGCTATATCGGATCAACAGCCGGTATATCTCCAAGGCCTTTGCTTGCGCTCGTTGGTCGTCGCTCGCCTTGGCATATTCGGCGAAAGCGATGGCTCCAAAAATTTCAGAAAACACGTACCGGCGTTTGCGCAGTGGGTTACCGACACGGGTCACGCTGTAGAACATTCGTCCGTCTGTGTCAAAGGCGTGCCGAGTAAGAAAATCGATACCGTGTTTGGCCAAAGCCAACCATTCCTTACGCGGCTCAACGGTATTGTACAGCCGCGACAGCAACCAGGTAAAGCGTCCCTGTATCCAGATGGGCTTGTCGGTGCCGACCACCGAGCCATCGGCGTCCAGAAAGGTCAGAAAGCCTCCGCATTCCTGATCCACGGCATGATTCTGCCAAAAGGGAACGGTGTCGTTTAATAACCCGTCGCGGTAAATGGCCAGGTATTTTTTAATTGTCTCTGATTTCATAACGGTGTCCTAAAAGTTTCCGCGACAGCCAAGGCCGCCGGTTTGGGTTTGCCCTCGAAATCGATAATCGAGGTATTGGAATTGCAAGGAAAACAGTCGTGTCCCATCCAAAGAATTATTCCTCCACAGCCTGGAAATCGTTCTTTGCATATTTTGACAACGAAAGCAAGGGCCTGTTTTTGACGGTCCTGACTCCATGCGACATATTCTTCGATATCTTTGGGAGTTCGTCCGTGTTCCTTAACCAGAGTCGGATAATCCACCCACCAATTGGTATGCCGTCGCCAAAGGGGATTTTCTGATGTTGGCGGCATGGGATCATATTCTCCGCTGTAACGTCGAATCAGATCAGCCGATGAGGAACCGGGAGTACCTACTTCAGAACGAAACAATGCGTCATCGTTTCGCCAATAGTCCTCCCACTCCGACATACTGCCTGGAAGATTCCACGGGCCATGTACGTCCCAATGTACCCCTTTTCCCAAATTTTCCTTTCGCCCGTGAACCCGAGGTCCGCTGGGTGAAGCGGGCAAAAAACGGCGGGTGGAATCTTCTCTTTTTACAATATCCTCAAGCATGGTAAGTAAGGGATGCTCAATTCCTACCGGAACGTAACTGCCGTCGCGCGTGATTAATTCGTTTCCACCACACCATAGAATTAACGAAGGATGATGTTGACGGCGCTGGATATAAGATTCGGCCACAAGCTTCATTTCACGAATAAAGGGTTCATCGTCGGGCGGGTAGTCCTCGCATCCTGAGGAACTCAACGGAAATTCCTGCCAGACCATGATTCCCAATTCGTCACAAAGATTGTAAAAGATTTCTTTTTCCAAAATAGCTCCACCCCAGACGCGAAGAATATTAAAGCCCAAATCGCGGTAAAGCATGAGACGTTTTTGATAATCGTCTTCGGTTACATCGGCAAAGTTCGGACGTATGGGAACCCAGTTGGCTCCCTGCAAAAAGATTGGTTTATTGTTGACCACACAGACCCACGGATCGGCGTTTTCGGGAGCGTCTTTACATGGCTTCCAGGAGACATTGCGAAAACCGACCCTGTGAATCTTCTCGCCAAGACGCATTCCTTGGGCGTCCAAAAGAACGCATCGTAAAGTATAGAGTGGTTGAGGACCCTGCAAATTCGGCCACCACAATTCAACCTGCAGCCCGGACCAGATAATATTTTGGGCGTTGAATTCCTCGGCAGAAATAATTTGCTCACGAATGATTCGATTATCATTCTCCAGGATCAACTGAACCCGGCAGTCGTTTACATAATCAATTTGCCCCCATATCTGAACAAAGCAATCGTTCAAATCATTTCGGACATCCGCGATGGCGCGAAATTCGCGTATCTCCTGTCCATCGGTGATTTCGAGCAAAATGTCGTCCCATACGCCAATCTGCACCAATCGACAGGTCCAGTCCCAAAAATAATTGAATCGTACCTTCCACTGTGTCATTTTCGAGGTGTAGCCAAACTGTCCCAGCCAGCGGGGAGGACAGTCGAAGATAATCTGAAGGATGTTGCCCTTATCTTTTAAATGACTCGTCAGCTCGTAATTCCAGGGACGGTGTGAGACATTAAATTCACCAACATCCACACCATTAAGACGTATCCATCCGCTGCCATCCAAGCCGAGACACTTTAATCGAATTGTTTTCCCGGGAGCAATCCAATCATCGGGTAATCTCGTTTCATATACCCAGTGCAAGTTTTCCACCCACTCGCATTGTCGATGTCCAAGGCCAAGGTTCCAGTCGGGAATAAGCTTAGCGTCTCGAAGCGATTCCTGTACCGACCCCGGCACGCTAATCGTAATCGGATAGACCTCGGCTGCGGGAGATGTGCCCAGTTCCACGGGTTGCCCTAATCGCCATAGAAACGGTTGCCAACCGGTCAGAGTCCATTTAAGTTCCGAGAGATTATGACCAATTTTACCGCTCATTGGGTTTTCCTTCCCATTTGGGCGTTTTCATCGCATTGGTTTGTAAGGAGATAGTTTCCGGGTTCCAATTTACGTATGTCCTGTCCGTAGGGCATCCTGGCCGTTGCGGTAGTATCGGTTGGCACTTCGATCTTCCACTCAAAGTATCCATTTTCTTGCCGCCATTCGCTCACAATCCGACCGTGCGGGCTGTCATGATACGCCTTGACCCACGTCAATCCCCGAATGGGATAAGGTTCCAGGAAAAAGTGTTTAAAGCCGGGGTGGTCGCAATCAGGACGTATTCCGGCCAGAGTGTTATAAAACAAATTGTCAAACCCGCCCATCATGGGATGATTGAGCGACCGCGGGCCGTTGGATTGATCGACTTCCGGCTCGCCCCAATACTCCCAAAGAGTGGTGGCCCCACGGCTAATAAGGTCGCCGAAACTGGGATATGTGTTCTGGTGCATCAGGTCCAGTGCCGTATGGCCTTGGCCAAAACGGATCAACACCTCAAACAGATATCGAATCCCCATGATACCGACGCTGGAGTGTAAGTTATGGGTTTCCCGCACGTCCCTGACGAGGCTGCGAAAAACGCCTGATTCGCTACCGGAGGGTACCAGGCCAAAGTGTAAGGCCATGGCGTCTGCCGTCTGTGAACCGAAGGTGCAGCATTTTGAATCGTAGAGGTTTACAATAAATGACTGGCGGATGTGACATATCCATTCGTCATATCGGCATGCATCATCTGAATGACCAAGCTGATTAGCCACTTTTGACATTATGCGTGCGCATTCGTAAAACCAAATCGTTGTGGTGAGAATCGGGGGCGTGTACGTGGGAGCGGTGCTGTTTTTGGGATCACACCAATCGCCGAGACCGCCTTCCACCAGCCAGTTGTCCGCTTTGTGTCTAAAGTGCTCCAAAACTGCGCGCATGCCCTCCCAGTGTTGTTCAAGAACGTATCGATTTCCATAATAGACATACAGATACCAGGGAATGAGGATTAATGCGGCCATCCAGTCGGGCGAGGCGGTTCCGCATGTCCTTTTACCGGGGGCAATATAAAAAGGAAGCCCACCGTTCCTGACTCGCGTGGTCTCGATGTCATCCAAATATTTTTCCCAGAAGGCCTGGCCTTGAAAGTTGTAAATTGAGTATTCACAGACGAGGTGAGCGTCCCCGAGCCAGCCGCAACGTTCGCGGACCGGGCAATCTTCGGGGATTCCGTGGAGGTTGCTTCGATGGGTCCAAAGGACCATTTGGTGAAGTTGATTAAGCCGTTCGTCAGAGCATTTGAAGGATCCCGCTGGCAACAAGGCGGTGTGGACAACGATACCCGTGATTTCTTCGTGAGTTGGACGGCCAGGCCAGCCCGTGATTTCCACATAGCGAAATCCATGATAGGTAAAGCGAGGTTCCCACGTTTCCAGGCCACCCCCTTTACAGATATAGGTATCGGTTTGCTCCACCCGAATGGCAAAAACACCTGTACTGGCCATATCGACCATTCCGTCGGGCGCGATGGTCTCGGAGAACCGCAGTCGAATGAGCGTGCCCGCCGGAGCATTCACACGGATACGCGCCCAACCCGCGAAATTTTGTCCCATGTCCACGACCCAACACCCAACACACGGTTCAGTGATCGATACGGGAACAATCTCTTCGATTACCTTGATTGGAGGTATTAGCTGGGGTTCAAGTCGCCCGCCCGGTGGTGACAGAATCTCTACGGATTTCCAGCCAACGGCGTCAAAACCAGGTATATTCCAACCTGGGATTTCCAAACGAGCATCGTAGCTTTCCCCGGCATAGACGTTGCTGCGGGTGATAGGCCCGATTGCGCAAAACCAATTTTCATCGGTGGAAACTACAAGGCACGTGCCGTTGGATTGATCAATCGTTAATTGCGCCAACAGACGGGGAGGACCATAGGGTAGCCCCTTTCCGTCGCACCAGACACAATCCTGATTGAACCAACCATCCCCCAACATCACACCGAGAACATTGTATCCGGGCTGCAACTGACTCGTAACATCGTACGTAACGTACAGGCAACGCAAATCGTAATCGGTTTGCGCTGGATCAAGAACGTGGTCGCCAACTCGGCAGCCATTGAGATAGGCCTCGTAATACCCTAATCCACAGATGGTTAATGTCGCGGAGGTAACTGTAGCCTCCACCTTGAATTCCCGGCGCAATAAAGGGGATGACCGGCCTCGAAAAACCTCCGGCATACCAATCCACCGGGCAGAAGGAAATATTTCATGAAGATTATTATCGACTCTCATTCCTCAACTTCCATCCTTCGTCCAGCAAAGTAAGATAATTTTCTATCGGTATATACGGTGCGATGCTGTTGCCCGAGCCAAGAGCATAACCACCTGTTCGGCCTAAATTGTACACCAGAAACCGGGTATATTCCCGAACTTCTTCTTCCGTGCCTCGGCACAGACGATCGACGTCGAAACCACCCAAAACGGCAATCCGGTCGCCGTATTTCTTTTTCGCTTCGGTAACGGGAAGAATGGCGTCCTCATAGGAATGCTTGGCATCTATTTCCACTTTGTCGATCAATTCGTCCATAACGGCAGAAAGATTTCCGCAGGAGTGTAAAATACAGGGTTTGTTTTGGTCGTGAATGATTCGGACCAGTCTCCGATACCAGGGAAAAACAAATTCCCGGATATCCGAGGGAGAAATCAGTGTTTGAGTTTTGTAACCCAGATCATCACTAATAACTATCGCCCCCACGTTGGGATCGCGTGCCATCCCGGAATATATCACTTCATAAATTTGTCCGATCCGTTCAAAGATGTCAAAAACCAATCCGCGGTCATCCGCCAGGAGATAGCACAGACCGGCATACCCGCATAAACCTTCAGCCATTTCAAATATCCCTCCGGTCTGGCCTATGATCTTCATTCCTTCCGGAAGAATGAGACCAACTTTTTCAAACTCGGGGAATGTGATCTGTTCCGGAGTTGGCCAAGTGAACGCCTCAAAACTCTCACGATTTGTGATTGGATAATCATGGCTGGTATCTACCAGACTTCCCAGTTTGATTGGGACATTTGGCCAAACCGGTACGTAGTCATACCCTGCCTGGCAATAAAATTCCACGGTATCGACAGTGGTTTTCACTTCCTTGCCCAAGGCCATACTCATTACCGGATAATTGACAAAGAGTTCATAAAAGGGAACATACTCAGGTATGCGCCGCCGCCATAGCACATCTAACAAGACATCAAATTGAGGAAATGGTGAAATGGTTAGATCGTGTAAATTTTGCACCCTTTTCGTCATGATGGCTCCCTTCCGGTCGGTGGAACGTAGTTCTTCATTCCACCGTGCTGTTTCCATCCGCGGTAGAGCAACAGCAGGAATACCAGTGATATGGCCTCAAACGAGACGGTCCAGAGAGGAATATATCGATAGTAAAAGATGTCACCGTGATAGATCGTTTTCATCAGGTCCATGAAGCCTCCGGCGAATACGCCGCCCAGGATGGCGGAAATGGAGCGAACCATCGCGTCAGCCGAACAAAACTGTCCATATCGCTCCTTGGGCAGCAGGGACATGTACATGGGCAGAGCTGCCGCTGTGTACATGACGTTCATCGGCAGGGTAATGCAGGCTAGCACAATGGCAATCTTCAGGACTTGCGGGGGGGTAAAATCGAAAAAGAGATAAATAAGCGCCGCGGGAGCCATCAATGTGATCAGGAACTTGGCTCCGACCATCACCCGCAGCGGATGTATCTTGTCCGACAACATTCCAGCCGGAAACAAGAGGATCGTACTGACGATGCCCGCGATACCTCCGATTTTGCCCAACTGGTTCAGTGTCAGACCCAGCGAATCCCGGTATAAAAAGACGTTGAAGATTCCGATGCAAGTGGCCACCTGCCAGAAAGCATTGGAAAGAAAAAAATACCAGAAAAACCGGCAGGTGAAGCACTCGGTCATGTACGTTCGTGCCGAGGCCAAAAAGCCTGTTTGACCTCCCACATTCTCCGGAGGCGGAGGGTAACTTCCCTCCCGGACTTTCCAGCACATCAGCATGAAGGCAGCAAAGTACAACACCGCGGCTCCCAGGAAGATTTCCCGCATGTGCGTCTCGGCATATCGGTAGATGAACAAGCTATACAAGGAGCTGGCCCCCACGCCGATGACTCGAAATAAGGCCATGCACCGGGCTAGGTAAGCCTTGGGCACCACGTCGTTAAACAAGTAGTAGTAGACCGAGGACACGAACATGTTGAAGAATTGAAAGCCTATCAGGAGGATACCGATCAATACCAGGATCACCGTCGTCGGATTCAGACCTCCCGACCAGATCGACAGTATCCGATGCAGACCTCGGCCCAGATTGTCGCTAAAGGCCATCAGGATCAGCATGAGCGTCAACATCGGTGTGGCGAAAAGCAGGAACGGAATCCGCCGGCCCCATTTGCTGCGGTAACGGTCGGACTTGAAACTGACAATCGGATTGATCATGAAGTTCATCGAACTTGGGATTGTGGTGATGAACAATCCCAACAACCAGTTGGGAGCCCCCAGACTTCTGAGTTTCAAGGGCAGAACGGTGGGAATGACCGTCTCCATCAACGTAAAGCAAAAATCCCCCCACAAGAGCCAAAGAAAAAGGGTAATCAACCCCATTCTGGTGTATGTGAGCGTCCCGGCACGATAGCGGTCGGCATCTTCGGGAAGGGAAAGAGCCTCCGTGCTTGACGGACCGCGGGATTTCTGTTCGGTGAGCGTATCTACCATAATGATACAATCTTTTTCCTGGTTACAGAAATAATCTCGTTCGGCTCCCGAAAAGGATCAAGTAGAGCCTCGACAATCAGCATGGCCGGGTAGTATCGTTTGTACTCCCATAAACCGTGTTCCACCAAAAGCAGGACTGTTTTGTTTTGCGCCGGGGACTGAGCGATGATCCGAAAGACCGTTAATGCATCGGAAAGTCTTTTTTCGCAGTATAGCGACGCCTGATCCCATTTGTTTTGATATACAGTTGCCAAAGCCTTTAAATCAAATTCTTCCAACAGCATCGGATCGTGTCCGCCCCAGTGGCAAGGGAACCCTTTGATAACGAACGCGACATCCTCCTGTTCACCGCGGAGTTCGCACATGCGTTTGACCATATCCAGCGTGGTTGGCGTTACGGCAGTATCGTCCGTATCCCACTCATAAGCGAATGGAACCTCGATATGCCGTCCGGGACCGGGCAAATCCTCCCACATGAGATTGATCGATGGATCAAACGTCTTTAACGTTTCAAAACTTTTATGAACTCCACCTAGATGTATTCCCGCACTCACATATAAATCAGGATACACCTTCTTAACAGCCTCGATAATATGTCCGGCAAACTTAACAAACAGAGGCCCCACTCCATCCTTGCCCGCTTGTTGACATGTCGGGCAATTCAAACGGCAGCTCCCTCCGAATTCCGTGCCCCCCACCTGAAAACAAATGCCATCGGGCGACAGGGGCGCGTATTCGTCATTCACAATTTTAAGAACCTTATCCCGCCACTCAGCGGCGTCGTGTTCACTATTCAGGCATACGGGCGAGTTCCAGCTCCAGTTAAAGCCCCACAACACTCGTATTCCCAACTGATGAGCGTAATCCTGAATCGTCCGTGCGTCAAACGGAACCTTCTGATGCCAGAGAACCACGCTGTCCATTCCGGAAAGACGCATGTGGTCCAGGTACCGTTTCCAGTTAAACACCCGACCGCCCCAGGTCCACAAACCAATATGATCGATTTTATTCTTCATTGTAACTTATGCCAAGTTGAAAAAAACTTAAATGTCAGGGTTGATCTGGAAGTGCTCGCAATATCTCCTGAACAGGCCATGCGCCTGAGGAAAAGCGGAATGCGGACTCAAAAAATGCGAAAACTCAAATGTGATAGCTTTTTCCACACCGGCCTCGGCGGCGGCATTTAATTTCAGCAGAAGCTTTTCCCAGCGTATGGGTAAAAATCTGGTGGCAGGTAAATCTCTGTCAAAAGTCTCCGTGTTTGTCCAGCAGGTTAAACCATGCTTTTCAGCAAGGGTTTTATTGATCTGGAGAAACTCCGGCAACAAAGGAAAATCAATCTGTCCATCCTGAAATGCGACAATGTCCACTGCTCCCGCGATACCGGCCATGATTTCATTCCATTCTTTTTCATGCTGATGAGCGGTGATATTGCCCTCTATGTGCCTGGGTAGTTCCTTCGTGCCTGCGATGTAGGGAGAAATGAGTACCTTACCACCACCAGAAAGATCTTTGCATAGTCGGCCGGTGCGATGAAAAACGGACGTCATTTCTCCTGAATTACGTGAAATTTCCCATGGCAAATACCATCCCTTGAATGATTTATACTTCCCATAACGGCTCCAGGCCTCCTCCGCCACGTGTAGGCTCAAATCAAGTTCTTCATTAACCTGTCCGTCCAGCCAATACTTATGTGAGTCGTACAACCCGAAGTAAAAGTCCATACCATATTTATCGGACAGTTCCAGAAATAACTGAACCAGGTCAACGGGTGGTTTATAGCACTTTTCGCGTTTCATAAGAATAAGAGATGGATAGGTCAACCATTTGCGCCACCCGCACCGAATCAAAATTACAGTATCGATGCCGATAGATTTCATAGTTCGGAAGTCTTCGTCCCATTCCTGCCGGCCCCAGTTCTGGCTAACAATATCGACACTTATTTCGTCGAGGAAAGTTCCGGAAAATTTCAAACTTTTATTTTCCTTTTTTTTCAATTTCCACCGGGGTTCATTTGTTATGGGTGTTGCATTTCCTTACGTTTCCAAATTCTTTCTTCCGCGTGTGTCGGCCCGACAGGATCCACGACAAGATCACCGGCGATTTTATTTCGGTACGCGTCCAATTGCGCTATCGCCTGTGTGAAGGACTCGTGCAGTTTCTTTCGTTCGGGGCTTGCGGGGTCGGTCTTGTTCCATTGCGCCCACGCTTGGCAGGTCATCACAAAAAGCTTTGAGTGATTAAGACCTTTTTGCAGGAATTCAATACGTTGGGATGCAGTTTTATCGTCTTTCGTCAATCGCTGGGCCGTCTGTAATAATTGTTCTGCCTTGGGGTAACATTGCGGCGGGATGAATTCATGCGCCCGACGGATAAAATTGGACGACCAGGGCATATCCTTTGCGGAATGAGAAAGCGTTACGGCTTCCCAGTAATCAAAATATTGTTTTATCGTCTTTTTGGCAGATCCGAAACTGGAATAGTATTCATCCAGAATAGCATCCACCTTCATGTCCGGCCGCACGTGGATGCGTCCGAGTAAATAGAGCATGGGTCCCTGGATACCCCATTGGCCGGTCAGGGAATCAAAATCTGTGGCGATCAATCCGTTGGCTACGGCATGTTGAAATTCCATACCAAATTCATGGGAAAAAATATACGGTACGGTGAAACCTGCGCCAACATAGAAATAATTCGGGCGTAAGACCATTTTTGCCCCTGTTTGCGCCCAGCCGTCCCAGTCCTTTTGCAGAATATCAATTCCTTCTTTTCCTTCGGGATTGCTTTTCAAAGGGAATTTGTAGGGCGGAACATCTCTCAGGACAATATGATCGTTGAGTTTAATGCTTTTATCCGGCGCACCGGCATAGACTCCATACGCCAGTCCGATTACTGTCGCGTCGGGGTCGTGCTTCTTGGCTTCCTGCTGAAGTGCCAGGAGAAATTTCGCCGCTCGATTGGATAACGAGGGCGTTCCCTTGGGCCATCCGCTGGCCTGACGGAAAGCGCCGTCCCACTGCTTGCACTTTTCACAGGTGCACGCCGCATCCTTCGGTGTGTAATCGTTCAAATTGCCGTTGACCCAGATATCAGGATGAGTTTTGCGGGTTTCCAGCCAGTCGGAAATGATCTGTTTGTGCAAGTCCGGATTGGAAACGCACAATTGCACGTGCGCCGGATGACCTACAGGACGACGTGCTCCTTCGGGAGTAAGAGCGAAATACTCAGGATGAGTCTTGCCGAAACGTGCCCAGTAGTCCATGAAGGCGTGTCCATATTCCATCGTTACCGTGCGCACAAAACGATGCCTTCGGAGCCACCGCGTCGTTTCCTGCAGGAAATCGCCGTAGACTTTCGCTGAACACACGCCGTTCCAATCAGAACCGCGAAAATCCCCGGGCGGGAAACGAAGCCGGGTATGGATAAACCGGGGTTGACCGTTTCGTTTACCGGGCGAAACGGCGATAGATTCTTTACGAGGAACATACGTTCCTAATTCCCCAGGCCAAACCCATCGCACACCCAAATCAGCATCAAGCCATTCATAAACCGCGAGTAACGTTCCCATGGACATTAAATCCTTATATACGGGATCGCCCTCCCGATCATCGCTTCCCGCTAAAAACATAGCTTGATCGGTAACCATAATCACATATTGATTTTTCTTCATCTTTCCTGTATCCAGACCGGCATGAGCGGCCGCGGCGCAGGAACCGATGTAAATCTTTCCAAGAGACGAATCGGAATCTGAACCTTCGGCTACCACCCGCAACGTTACTCCGGTCGCCTTCTCGATATGTTTTTGCATTTCCACTGCCGCCAGGGCGGCGACGGGTGGATTGTCTTTGGGAACTACCAGAATCGCCTTGGCCGTAGAACCGCTGACGATTTCAAATCCGGATACCGTTGCGGATAACAAAAGAATCAGGGTTAGAGACAAACATACCTTCCACATTGAAAATAAAGTCATCATTTTATCCTTTCGTATCAAGTGTTACATGAAGGGAGGTTAATATTAGAACACAAGGATCAGTTTCTGTCCCAGTAATTACCACCGGTGCCGATTAAATTCCCCTGTCCCAATTCAAACCAGGGATAGGAGGGGTTAGATATTTTAAGGCGAGTAGCGTGGCCATCCAGCCAGAGAATATTCAATCCTCCTGCGTGCCGGGCATGAGGGAAAGGGTCCGTAAGAATATAACAAGGGATATCCATTACAAAATAATAACCGGATTGATACCAGAGGTCACGGTAGCTATCAACCAAGAGCAGGGTATTGGTCGGATCCTGAATTTGGGAAAGTCTTGCCGGGCGTGGAGGATAGGTGAACCAATTCATATTATCACCATAGTAATAGCTGCTCCCCAGATGAAAGGCGCTATACCCATAATTCACATTCCACGTATTAGAATTCGCCTCTTGATTAAGTGTCGGACACAGCCAAATTTTACTCCGACGCCAGTCTAAAGGCATATATTTATTTTCAACAAGGATTTGCGGCCAGTAAACCTCATAGCCCTGCTTACCTCGCCAATTCGGAACAAGAGTTCCGAAATCCTGTTCATACATTTGCCAGGCCAAAGCGAATTGCTTCTCATGATTGAGGCAGACTATATTTCTGGATTGTTCCCGAGCCAGGGACAAGGCCGGCAGTAAAATGGAAACCAGCACCGCGATGATGGCCACCACCACCAAAAGCTCGATCAAGGTAAATCCGTTCTTCTTTTTCATGTTATCGCCTCGATTATTCACAACAAGTTTAGTTATTGCGGCGACCCACGGTCGAGCGGGCCGCCACGGTTAATACATTTCTCTATTAAAACTCTTACTCAAAGTTCGCCAAGACGGTCGCCAGGTCGCTTGACGTTACTTCATTATCGGCGTCGAGGTCCGCATCCACATTCCAATTTAAATTCTCAGGTTTAGCGTCCATCGCCGCCAGCACCGCCGCCAAATCCGTGGCATTTACCGCTCCGTCATTGTTTACGTCACCAGCCTTGCGCACAGCCCGAGCTCCCATGAAGCCAGCATCCGAGGCTCCGGTCAGGATTGCTGCGGGACAGTTGCTCGCAAGGTACATGTAAGCATGGGAACCGATATTCGTGGAGGCGAAAAGCGGCTGAACCGCCGTCAGACAATCCGTTCCCAGCGTAACCCGTCCGTATGTAGGATTCAGGGTGTTGTTCCAAAATCCGCTGTAGGTTACGGTTACGTTGTCAGTCGGGTCGTTATTGAAAACACCAACCCCCTGGTTATCGACAAATAGACAATCCTTGATCACCAACTGATTCGATGCATACATAACACGAATACCGTTGCCCGTGTTTCCATAAGACGTACAATTTTCCACCAAAACACTATAATTCCTCGGGTCCGTTAGGTTTGTCGTCTCGAATAAAAGCCCGGTTCCACCGTTAGATTCAAAGATGCAGTTCTTCACGGTGATGTCCGACAGTGTTTGAGTGCCGGTATTCGGCTCGAAGTCAATCCCGCACTGGGGCAATAAAGCTGCTCCCGACGACGTAGCCCGGAAGGTGCAATTGTCCACCGTTAGGTTATCCACACTGATCACGGTCATTCCCTGCCGATAATTACTGTCGCAGATGACATTCCGGATAATGATATTTGATCCCGCCGAATGCTCGGCCGTTGCTCCCAGATAGATTCCGTCTCCGCCGGTTTCCTTGATAGTTATTCCGGAAATCGTAACATCCGTGCAACCATTCAAATTGATACCGTGACGCCATTGGGCGGGTACCGCATGCTGCTGGTCGCCGTAGTATCCGTCCCACAGAGACGTATCGGTGAATCCGTCCCAGATGGAGGAGTAGGTAACCGTCCATACCTGACTATTGTTGTCCACGATGGGACCATCCGGGGGAACGACATTATGAGGAGCAATATCCATTCCTGCAACCACGACCCCGATTTCGGACAGACCCTTAAAGTCGGTGGTACCGCTGCTCTGGTTGTTCAAACCGGAAATGGTCAGGTAACGGCCCGATGCACCGGTCGTCAGATCGATAACACCCTCGGGATCGTAATCCGTATAAGGTTTAGCAGTGACCATCTGGCCGGTTGCGAGCGTGCCGGAGCCGACCTCGGTGGTTGGGTTGGGGGTACCCCCTAAGTAGATTTTAACATCTTTGAAACCCCACACTGTGTTGTCCGGGCTAAGCCCGCCGAAATTCCAGAGCTTGATCTGCTCAACAGTGTAGGTGGTTCCCATGTCGATGTAGATGTTGGCAGGACCTGCCACATTTGCCGACAACCATCCGCCTCCCTCACCAATCAGAGAAACATAGTCGCTCTTCCACATCTTGAATGTCGTATTATCGCCGGTCAATTTCACACCCGTCAGATCGGTCCCGGTAAACAGACAAGAGTTTCCCGGCAGGAATTCCCCGCGTTTGGCTACGATGTTCACTCCCGACGCGAAAATGATCTCCTGATCAGATACCAGGGTTATCGGCCTAACGATCCAATCGGTTCCCATATTTGGGACATGAACGAATTTCGCGTGAGTATTAATAGCAGCCTGAAGGGCGTTCGTGGCGTCGTTAGGATCATAACCAAACGTGGATGCATCCACTGACTCCGGCGGAATGACATAAACCCCAATTTCGGACAGACCCTTAAGGTAGGTGGGATCGCCCGTGGTCCATTGGTTGCTTAAACCGGCAACGGTCAGGTAACGGCCTGATGCGCCGGACGTCAAATTGATCGTGCCGTCAGGAATAGGGTAATTCGCATAAGGTTGACCACTGACTTCATGCCCGCGTGGGAGGATACCTGAGCCAACTTCGGTGGTCGGATTGGGGTCAGCACCCAAATAGATTTTGACATCCTTGAAACCCCATACTGTGTTATCCGGACTAGTCCCACCTATATTCCAGAGCTTGATCCGCTGAACGTTGTAGGAAACGCCCATGTCGATGAAGATTTTAGCCGTCTCCTCCACATTTCCCGACAACCACCCGCCTCCACAAGGTGGAGGACCGACGGGGTCAAGCACCTGCGCATCACCGTAGTACCCGTCCCACAACGCATAGGCCCCGCCAAAGATCGACGAATAGGTAACCGACCAGGTATGACCATAGCCATCCACGATAGGGCCGCCCAGTGGTACATTATGCGGGGCGACGTCCACCGAGGTGTCAAGAACCATAACCGCGATTTCGGACAAACCTTTCAAGTCGGCCCACCCGTAACCATCCAAACCGCTAATCGTCAGGTACCGGCCTGAGGCACCCGATGTCAGATTGATCGTGCCTTCGGGAGTATAATTCGCATAAGGTTGAGCATTGGCCGTATGTCCTGCCGGGAGGAGCACTGAGCCAACTTCGGTCGTTGGATGGGAAGTATTGTCCAAGTAAATTTTTACGTTTTTGAAGCCACTGATAGCGGCATTGACCCCGCCGGAATTCCAAAGTTTAATCTGCTGAACATTGTAGGAAACGCCCATGTCGATCCAGATGTCAGCGGGACCTGCCACATTTCCCGACAGCCACCCGCCTCCCACAGGTCCAGTACCTTCTGGGGGAGGAGTTCCAATAAGGTCAAGAACCTGCTGATCGCCGTAGTACCCGTCCCACAAAGCATAGGCCCCGCCAAAAATTGACGAGTAGGTTACGGTCCAGGTATTACTGTTGACATCCACGATAGGACCACCCAGTGGTACATTATGCGGGGCGATGTCCACTAAAGTTCCAAAACCAGGAATTCCAAGCACAAGGACCACAGCCAGAACCATTAAACAAATTTTTCCAACTTCTTTCGTCTTCATGAATCATCTCCTTTTGGCCAATGGCCAAACTCACCACACTTGTCGGCAGATTTTCGATTCATGTCACAAGACCGCCGACATCATCTTGTAAATATCAGCCGTTGCGGCGTAAGCTACAAGCTTAACCACATTTTACAGTTTAATCGAAATTTTATTATGAGTCAACAAAAAAACGAATATTTCTTTTACTGAACAATATGAAATAACTAAAATATCGCATATCCACTTAAAATATAAAGGGTAACATATTTTTCAAAAAACTGTAAAATTCGAAATAATTTTGTTGATTTGTTGAATATTTCAATTTATAATAGAGAGCATGATTACTATAACGCCCAAGAAGGTTCGTCTTTCGGATATCGCCCAAGCGGCTGACATTTCGTTGTCCACCGCGTCGATGGCCCTTTCCGATCACCCTCGGATTAACTCGGAAACCAAAAAGCTTGTTCAGCGTTTGAGCAAGAAGTTCGGCTATCTACGTCCCGGGGACCGAAACAGCCTGTTAAAGAAAACCACCAACGGACAGAAATCCATACGGTTTGGTTTTTTGATCGTCGGCAATCGCCCAAGTGATGATGTATTTGCCTCGCTTCTGCATTCGATGACCATTTATGCCAAGGAGCTGAATGTTCGGTTGGAGGTTTCCTCGATTGAAAATGTTGGAAACTCCGTCAACGTCCAGCGGCAAGTGTCTGACTTTGTTCATGAACTAGACGGCCTGCTCATTGAGGGTCTTATAGATAAGGAGTTATTGAGTTTTATAGAAAAAACAAATATTCCGTACTTGGTTCAGGGAAATATCATCACGAAACCCGGTGAAGTTCCCCCGAATTTCGGACACTTCATAAGCGAAGATAATCGTGCCATGGGATATCTTGGAACGGGGCGTCTAATCGCTTGCGGGCATCGGCGGATTGGATTTATCTGTGAAAAAATTTATCATGGCCTTTGGATGCATAATTGGCTGGCCGGTTATCAGTTGGCCCACCTTGACGCGAACTTGGGTTTAGACCCCGGGTTGATCCATGTTGCGGGAGAAACCTTTGTCGGTGGTATTCCCGCCGCAAGGCATTTCAGTTCCATGGCGAATCCGCCAACGGCTTATCTTGTTCCGGATTTTCGAATCGGAGCCTCCTTTATTAATGAGATGCAAAGCAGGGGAATATCCATACCCCGCGAATCAATTATCCTGGGCGGTGTGCCGGACGTTGCCGTAAAATATCATCTTGAAAGCTATCCGGCCATTTGTGCCGATCATATCCTTATGGGAAGAGTTTCAATAGAAAACCTGTACCGTCTTTATCAAAATCCCACTCCCTATTCCACAGCCATTAATATCCCTTTTACGACCTGTAATCTACCGGAGCCTCTATGACCACCCTAAGCGGCAATTTTGAATATGGACCAGTGGGTTTCTGGTTTTTGAACGATCGGCTCGAACCTTCGGCGATTGATTTCCAACTGGATGAATTCAAGAAACAGGGATTTTCCAGTGTGGTGCTGCACCCCCGGGATGGTCTGGCCACCCCGTACCTGTCCGAATCGTGGTTCCGATCTGTTGAATATATTATTCAAGGATGCCGAATCCGTGGCCTTCGGCCGTGGTTCTATGATGAAAACCCCTTTCCCAGCGGATCGGCAGGGGGCATGCTCCTGAACCGTTTTCCCCATCTGGTCGCCCAGCGGCTGAGCTTTACGACCCTGACCGCTCAGGCCGAGGAGGGATGGATTCGTACCGCACTGCCTGGGACCGGGCGGTTGCTTAGGGTTTTCGCCCTCCCAAAGGACAATAACGGCGAGGTTGAAGATGTCACTCCCTACGCCGGCCTGGTTGCCGACCGCTGGTACGTCCAGGGAAATCGAACCCAGGCGTACGGGCCGCCCTTTGCCGACTATCCCTGTCATCCGCACTGGCGCGCATGGCACGATCAGGAATGCTGGACGCTGGACTGGCCCGTCGAAGGCCACGGGGAAAGGCAACTTTTAGTCGTCCAAATCATAAAGGCGGGAGACTCCCATCACGGCGATTACGTGGACCTTCTGCATCCCGAGACTACGCAACATTTCTTGGAATTGACGTATGAGCGGACGCGGCAGCGGTTGGGACCGGAGCGTTTTGGGCACTTTGCCGCCGCCTTTACCGACGAACCACACCTGACCGGCCCGTTTCCCTGGAGTGAGATTTTGCCCCACGAATATCAGCGGACGTATCAGGAGGATATCCTGGACCTGCTGCCGCACCTGGCGATGAATATCAGCGACCAAAGCCCGTTAGTCCGGTATCGCTACCGAAGACTCCTGGGTTTGCTCTGGGAAGAGAACTTCATCCAACCCCTCTCCCACTGGTGCCAAAAGCACGGATTGCCCTTGACAGGGCATATCTCTCCGGAAGAGGATCCCATTTTGATGACCCTTCAGGTTCCGGGTTGGCCAAGGGTGATGTCGCACCTGGATTGGCCTGGTTACGATTTGGTGCTTTCCCCGTTTGGTCCGGGCGAGGCGGCCAAGATGCTCGGTCCCAAGCTGGTCGCTTCACTCGCCCACCAGCACGGCAAAACGAACCTGATGACCGAATGCCTGGGATGCTGCGGAGAGGATTTGACGATTGGAGCCATGAAGAGAATGATCGACTGGCTGGCCATCTTCGGTTTTGACCGGTATGTTATCCACGGCCAATTTTACAGTCTCGACGGTCAGCGCAAGCGAGAAGCCCCGCCCTCAATCTTTTACCAGGCTCCCTACTGGCAGCACTTTGGGGTCTTGAGTGACCACATCCGCACCATCAGCGAATGGAACGCCTCCGGAGACCCTGTTCGCCCGATTGCCGTGCTGTACCCGATCTCGGCATTCATGGCATGGTCGCCTGTTGAAAACGTCAAGGCGATTCATCTGGCCCAACACCTTGGCCACCTGTGCGGAACTCTGATGGGGGCGGGATTGGATTTTGAGTTTGTGACCGACCAGGATTTGACCGGGGCCGCCGTACGCGAGAGTCAAAAGGAATTTACCGTCGGTCAGGCGACCTATCAGACCCTGATTCTTCCTGCCGTTACCGTCCTGGATGCTGAAAGTATAAATGCCTTGGAGCGGCTTCAAAAGGCCGCCATTCCCATCGAATCCCTGACGGCAGGCATTTCGGCTATCGAGCCGGGCGGCCCAGCCGCAGCTTTCCCTGAAACAAGCATGGAATCCCTTCGGGCTAAACTGATCCGCAAGTTCCGCGACTGGGTTCGTTTTCCCGCCGATCGTAAGCTTTACGTGCAGTCCCGTCGGATTGACGGAAAGCTGGAACGGCGGGTATGGAACCCCTCCGATGAACCCCTCCGTCTTAACGTGCCAGATGGAACCGTAACCCTTGAGCCCTGGCAGACAGTGATTCTTGGAAAAAAGAGCATCCAGATCAACCCGCCGACCCCCGCCATCGACATAAGCGCGGCGTTCTGCGGCGACTGGTCGCTTATGCCGGAAGAACCCAATACCCTGGTCTTAGGCAGATGGCAACTACAGACTGCGGATGGATCGGTTTGTCTCGTGCGATTGCCCACGCGAACACAAGCACCCCTCTGGGACTTGGACCACCAGATTGTGACCCTCTGGACCGAACTGATCGTGGACGATCCCTTGCCGGAGGCGGAACTCTGGTTTGATCGATCGACCTTTAGCGGTCCATACGAGCTAAAGGTCAACGGCATCCAGGTCGGACCGGCCGAAGCCATCCAACGGCACGATTTACATGAACGGCGGATCGCCGTCGGTGGACTTCTAAAGATTGGGATCAATCGCATCGAAGTGCAGGTTGGCCCGATTCTGCAGGGTCATCCGGCTGTGCTTGATCCCCTGCGTTTGGTGGGGTGGTTCGGTGTCCTGCGAACCGATCATGAGATTCCAGGCGACGAGGCGGCCGATGTGCGGCCTGAGTGGTATAAGACCCTTTGCGACGACGATAAGAGTCTGCCACGAGTCCGCCGGATCGATCGGTCGCTAAGGATTTCGAGTCCGCAGGACTGGACATGCCTGGGTTTCCCGCACTATTCCGGCACCATGACCTATAGTGCCTCCTTTGCGGTGGAGGATCGGTCGGGGGCTTGGTGCCTGGAGTTCCCGGCTCTTTTGACTGATAGCTTTCAAATCCTGATTAACAATGTGGAAGCCGGGACTGGTGCCTGGACACCTTGCCGACTGGACATCACTGATAAAATTCACCCCGGAACCAATACATTGGCCATCCGGGTCAGCAATACGTCCATTAATCGAACCGGAGGAACGGTGAGGCCCAGCGGGTTACTGTGCCTTCCGAAGCTACTCATGCGGCAGGTCCATGTGCCTAGCAAAGCAGGCCCATCACCTTCGTTGCCACAACGGGAACCCGCACAAAAGCCCTACCATTCGCAAACAACCGCCCTCTGATCAAAGCACCTTTACCGATTAATGATTCCGGTCACGGCTTCCACTCTGGAAAAATCGGCGTTGGGAGGAACATTGTCGGCCATGCCCAGGATAAAACCTCGTCGGCCTTTTAAGGGTAGGATAACTTCCTTCATGTATTGCTCAAATTTTTCATAACTTCCACCTTCGCGGCAGACAAGCACGGCGGGAAGTCCGCCCTGGAGGACCACTTGGCCCTTCAGACGATCAATGGCCTCGGAAAGCTCGATATCGGCCATCGGTTTACTGACGATGGCCTCAACGACATCCAATCCGCAGCCGGGGACCAGCGACAAAAGATTTTGCGTCCGTCCGCACCAATGTCCTTCGAAGATTTTTCCTTTGGCCGAGGTAATCTTTTTGGCTTCCCGATAAAAAGGAATGGCATATTCCTTGAAAATGTCCGGCGAGATGGTTGTCCCGTCCATGTTGTCGCCAGTGGAGATGATATCCACAGGACCGTCCGCCAGAACACGATAACCCTGCAGGAAACTTTCAAAATAGGCCTTGATCAGCGTATCGACGTCCTTACGATGATCTGCCCACAGATAAAAACCGTTCATATAGCCCGCATCAGTCTTGCAGAATTGGATAAACGGAACACAGAAGGTCTGGGTAAGCACCACCCCATCATCGCCCGTCTCGGCCAAGGCCTTTACCGTCGGCTCATAATCCGGCTCGTAATGAGTAGCGTTCACCACGTACGTCAAGACCCTCAGGTCTTCCAGGTTCTTTATAAAATGCTCGGCAAGAAATTGGGATCGATGTTCGCCCTCGGTTTGCTGGTAGACCTCGCGCACAGAGCCGAGAGGCGTATGATATTCATGAACCTGGTCGCCCTTGACATCTGTCCGAATTTCACGAACTGAGGAATCCAGTACCTGCTTAAATCCGGAAACGCGGTTCCAGATATACCCGCCAATGGCCCGAACGATAGAATTTCGCGACATCTCTTTGAATTGTTCCGGCACGGTTCCTTCGGCTCGATTAACCGTCAGCCAATAATCGAAGTTGGGAGCCCAGACCAGTTCATCGACTTTTTCGTTTCGCAACGCTTTAAGAAAACGCTCGCGTTTTGTCATACAAACCTTTCAACGATTCAATATGTGTCACCGGGCGTTTCACAACCAGCCGGTGGCTTGGGAAAGAAGTTTAACAGAATAAACAAAATTTGTCCAGAAAACACCGACGGAACCCCGTGAGCTGAATGTCCTCTGCATAGTCCTTGGCTGGTCCAAGTCTTTGATTGTCTTAACAAAGGTGGTGGCGATTGGCACTGTCGGGCACTTGGAAAACGCGGTGACCTTCTCGTCCACTCAATTGGTTATGGATGATGGTTATTTCCGATAACAAAATTTGCGAAATAAATAGAATTGGGAAAACCTTTATGGTTAAAATAAAACTCTTTTGGAGCTAAACCAATGATCAATATTTGCGTTCTGGGTTCCAGCACGGGCTGGACCCCTGGTCTGGTGACCGATTTGATGTGTGTCTTCGATGAGCCGATGGAAATCCGTCTGATCGATATCAATCCTAAGAACGCGATACTGTGCAAAGAATGGTGCGACGTCGCCAGTAAGCATCATGGCCGAAAAGATAAGGCCATTGCCTTTTCAGATCGTCGAAAGGCCCTCAAGGGCGCGGACGTGGTGATTATCACTCTGTCCACGGGCGGCTTGAATGCCATGAAAAATGATTTGGCCATTCCCGAAAAATATGGAATCTACGGCACGGTGGGCGACACCAGCGGTCCGGGAGGATGGTCCCGGTCGATCCGAAATATTCCCATTTTTATGGAATTCGCTAAGGATTTCGCCAAGCTCTGTCCGACAGCATTTATCGCCAATTATACCAACCCAATGTCGTCGTTGACGGCCACCTTGGCGTTGGGATGCCCAAACCCGGTGGTAGGTCTGTGTCATGCCTATTTTGAAACCAAGGACGTGATCCAAAAGATTTTCGGCTTGAAGGATTGGAGTAAGCTGTCTCTTTCCATCGCCGGAATGAATCACTTTACCTGGGTCGTTGATTTCAACGTCGGCAAGGATGATGGTTATAAACTCCTGCGGAAAAAAGTCGGCAAAGGCTCGCTTCACAACGTGCTTCCCAAAGAAAGCAAAGACGAAATCGGCTATTCGTCCAGACATGCTTTGTGCGTCGAATTTTACGACGCCTTCGGATATCTGCCCTATCCCGCCGACCGGCACACCAGTGAATTTGTCTCATTTACTTTGACCGGAAAGCCGGGATCGGTCCCGAAATTTACCGCCAGGGATGGAAACGGGCTTTCCTACGAAACCTTCAAATACTGCAATATCAAGCGAACCACCATCGAACAGCGCCGATGGTGGATGCCGGAACGTAATAAGCGAATGCTGGATATGATCAGCGGAAAAGCCCCCATGCCCGCCAAGAGCCGGGAAACCGTCTCGGAAATGCTCCTGGCCTATTTACGCAATCAGCCATTTACCGAATCAGTCAATACCCTCAACATCGGCCAAATTTCCGGATTGCCGCTCGGGTGCTGCGTGGAAACTTTGGGAGTGGTCGATGGCCTGGGCGTTCGGCCATTGATGGTTCCCAATGTTCCCGAACATCTGCTGGAAATCATGCGCCCACAAGCCGTGTGCCAGAAATGGATCACCCAGGGTATGATCGAAGGAAAGAAAGACCTCCTTTTCCAGGCTCTGTATCGCGATCCGCAGTGCGCCCACTTAAAGCCGCACGAAATCCGAGCCTTGGCAGCGGAACTGTTTGCAGCGAACAAACCCTTTTTACCGCCATCGCTGCGGTAAATTATTCAGTAACGTATGTTTCGGAGTAAAGAACAATGACTTCAAAAGAACGTGTAATGTGGTCCTTGAACTGGCGGGAGCCGGACCGGGTTCCCCTTCAAATTTACCTGACCCCGGAGATGAGCCGAAAACTGCAAAGTCACTTCGCGGGTAGGAATGTCCTCGAATGTCTCGGAATCGATTTTCGTGCGGTCGGACCGGATTATATGGGGAAAATCAAAGAACCCCACGATGGTATCCATTATGACATTTGGGGCGCCGGATACAGAAAAGTCGAACACGGCCAGGCGGGAACCTATGATGAAGCAGTCGTGTTACCCTTGGCCGAACTGACAACGATGGACGACGTCGAAAAATACCCCTGGCCCAGTCCCGACGATTACGACTATTCCAGTCTAGCCGAAAAATGCGATCAGGTAAAAAATTATGCCGTCTGCCTCGGTGGGGCGGGGATGCCTGATATCGTCAACGGGGTCTCCCGCGGACGGGGAATGGAGCAGGTGGTGATGGACATCGCTCTGCGCGACGAGGTCGGCCTGGCCATCATCGACAAACGTGTCAACTTCTGGTATGAGTTTCTCCGCCGAAGCCTTCAGGCCGCCAAAGGGAAAGTCGATATCCTTTGCCTCGGTGAAGACTGCGGAAACCAAAACGGAAGAATGTTTTCTCCGAAGGACTTCGATGAAGTCTTCCGCCCACGATTGAAAAAATTCTATGACCTGGCCCACGAGTTCGGGGCCAAGGCCATGATGCACTCCTGCGGCGATACCCACGAAATTCAACCGACGTTCATCGACATGGGCCTGGATATCCTCGACGCCATGCAGCCGGAACCGGCGGGAATGCACCCGGAAACCATTCGAAACCAGTGCAAGGGCAAACTGGCCTTTTGTGGGTTGATCAGCACGCAACAAACGTTACCCTTCGGCACGGTGGAAGATTGTCGAAAAGAGGCCCGGCATCGCCTCGACGTTATTGCTCCCGGGGGGGGTTACATCTTCTCTCCTGCCCACTGCATTCAGCCCGATACCCCCTTAGAAAATGTTTTGGCTATCTACGAGGAGGTATTGGGTAGAAAATTGACTTATCATGTGACTGGATGAATTCCGGAATTATTTGCCAAGAACCAAGACGACAAATACTCTCGATGGTAGAACATGCCCTTTTATACATCGCCCAATCCGGAAAGGTGCTGACGGCCCGGCAACTTCATGCCCAGGCGAATCGTGCGGTGGGTCGGGAGGTCTCTGTGGCGTATGTTTACCGCCTGCTCCATCGGCACGATTGGCGAAAACTTGGGCCGCGGCCTGTCCGTTTGACGGTCAAATCTCCTGCTTGATCTTGCCCTGCGTGGACACCGAGACGATGTCGATGTTCCTGGCCCAAGTTTCGCGGGAATTCGCGGATGACTGGAATCTGATGTTTCTGGACGGAGCGAGTTGGCATCGGGCTAAAGACCTTCCGTAGCCTGACGGAGGTGGCTGACCGCCTTTGTCAAGGATTCCGGCAACTGGCAGCCCAACCGGACTTGGTCCAATCACTGACTTGCTTCGACTGGAACAATACTCTACGTATGACGTCAAATTGTATCATACGGATATGGATAGGGACATGGACATACAAGCTGTTATGAACGCAGTAGCGGATATTTGCCTCCGAGCGCATTAACTAGTTCCTGTTGCGGAAACAGACTTTTGTCATTCCCGCGAAAGCGGGAATCCAGTTTTTGGGTCTGGATACCCGCTTTCGCGGGTATGACATTTTCGGTTTTTACCTTTCCGCAACAGGAACTAACTAATCCATTTCCGTATAATTTGAAAAATATTTTAACCGCTCAACCAGGCTAGCTCCAGATGGAAATCGAGGGTTCTTGAAGACTGCCCGACAGCCGTAGGGGGCTAGTTAAAGACATGAGGTTACTTTTTCCCAATCGCGCGTTGTTGGCGGAAAAATTCCGTCAGCAAGGAACTCGCCTCCTCCGCCAGCACACCACGACGGATTTGCGGCCGATGGTTAAGCCGGGAATCGGATAATAGATTATATAAGCTCTCCACCGCCCCTGCCTTGGGGTCGGGCGCCCCGTAGACAACTCGGTCAATCCGGGCCAGGACAATGGCACCGGCGCACATGACGCAGGGTTCAAGCGTAACATAAAGTGTGCAATTGGAAAGCCGCCAGTCGCCCATTGCCGAAGCGGCGGCGGTAATGGCCAGAATTTCCGCATGGGCCGTCGGATCGTGGAGCATCTGACGCTGATTAAAACCTTTACCGATCACTTTCTCTTCATGGACCACGACCGCACCGACCGGAACCTCATTGGCGGCAAAGGCATCCTCCGCCAGCCGAAGGGCCTGGCGCATGAAATATTCATCCGGATCAAAATTTGTCATCTTCTTAAAAACTCGAAACGCGAAACCTGAAACTCGAAACCAAAAATAAAGCGGAGTGCTTCATAAGCCGAATTCTGTTTCCGCAGCAATGGCGGAGGTGGTCATTTATCTAGGCCTGCCGTTACCGACAGGCTCAAGCGGCCTACCCGGGACTCTTCTGGAGGGGACGAGTCGGGTCAACTCGCAGCCGGTTTTCACCGACTCTGGTCCCTTATTTGGCCTTGCTGGCGGTGGGGTTTGCCCTGCCGGAACTGTCACCAGTCCCGCGGTGAGCTCTTACCTCACCATTTCACCCTTACCGGGTCATTTCCGTAAAGAAATAACTCGGCGGTATATTTTCTGTGGCACTTTCCCGAGGGTCACCCCTGGTGGTCATTAGCCACCACCGTACCCTTCCCAGTTCGGACTTTCCTCCCTGTAAGGTAGGCGTTGGCCCACCGTACAGAGCGACCACCTGAAGCACTCCGTTGTTCATATTATAATGTGCCGGATTGAAAAATAGTAGGGGGTTTGTTAACCAAACGTAATCCCTCAGTCTTTTCTGGCCGCTTCTTTAAGAGGCACGACCGTAAGGGAGTGTTCTTCCCACGGCCAGAAAAGACTGAGGGATTACAACCAAACAAATTCCATCCTTGATCAAATAGGTTAAAAATGGGTATATTGGAGACACGATGAGTGGTGAAATGGCCAGAAAACTTCGACTGCATCCAGCCCCCACGGAAGAACCGGTGGAAAAAAACAAACCCCACGGACGATCCGAAGGTGATTGGAAGATTCTTGCCTTCGTCCTGGCGGTTGGAGCAGGATTGGGGATTTTGAGTCATGTTTACTTTTCATTTATGCGATACTATCGGGCGGAGGGACGCATCGTCATCAAGGGAATCAGCCAGGAAGTTTATCCATCCGCGGTTCGCAAGCACCTGGTGGGAATGCTAAGCTGTAATTTACCTATCGGGACTGATGAGCAAACATCGATTCAGAAATTAATTCGCCAGGGACAGCTTAGTATTTTTCCTTCCGACAAGCAGACGATTTCGTTGCTCGTCAGCGGATCGGACAGGGAAAGCACACGCAAGTTGGTTGAGGATATCGCTTTGTCATATGTGGCTTATATGAATGAAAATCAGGGTCCGCAGAGTCCAGAAATTCTAAAAGAGTATAAAGAGCTTCAGCTCCAGCATGGGCGAATGAGGCTCCAGATCAGCAATCTGACGCAAGATTTGCCGCATGAGAAAATCGACCAGGTTCTGAACACGGTGTCGCGGAGGATACAGGACCGGGGCACAGAGGCGGACGGGTTGATCAGCCGGCTGGACAAGGTCAATAAGGACATTTCCGCACTTCGCGACCAGTTGGCGCACCCGACATTAAAACTGGACCCCCAGCGGTGGAACCAGATCAGGCACTCGGACCGGATGTATTCAGGAGACTTAAATGCTCTCCGAGGCAAACACGCCGATTATATGTCCAACCTGGAATCGGACATGAAGGAGCTGACAAGTTCGCTGAACCAGCTTCACAATCTGCTTAAAACGATTTCCGCTAAGATCAGCCAACAGCTTCAAATACAACTTCCGGAGGATCTTTCTGACGATCTACTGGAAATGAACCTGGCGGTGGAAAAGTATGACGGTCAGGTGGTTCGATTTGGCGAGCGTTGGGAGCGGTACCAGGCGAAACTCGTTGAATTGCTTTCCAGCCCGGCGGAGGCGGATTTCGACGGGATCGGCACCTTGCTTTCGCAGTTACGGCAGGATTTGCTGCAAAGATGCTCTCGGCTGCCCACTCGCATGGAAGGACTGTTTAATCAATTACGCCAGGGTTCGGGGCAACCGGGTAAATTATCCGGTCTGACGGCCCGAAATGTGGCCAGTTCCGGCATTTCCGGTGATCTGGGACAGGTTTTGGACACGTGGCGAAAAATAACGTTTCATTTAAATCGGCTATTTCCCGACGGGAACGTTAATTTGCTGACGTTGGGACGGGTGTGCCGATCGCTGCAATGGCGGCTGAATTTTCGTGAAAAGCAACTCAGGCAGATGATCGAAGAGCAACAGTTGGCAATTCAAAAACGAGAAACGCAAAACAACCTGGTCCTGCTTCAGAAAGAATTTGAGCAAACGAGTGGGAAGCTGATTGAGTTATATCGGCAATTTTCGGGCGACCAGCGGCAGTGGGTGGATATCAGCAAACGCTGGCCGGCATTGCAGCGGACGCAAGAGTCGATTCGGAAAAATGAGATTCAAATGGCCCAGATCGAAAAAGAGTTAGGTGAGGAAAACGTTTCCCTGGGCCACGAGCGGTTAGAAACACGGCCGGCGATCGTGCGGGCCTACAGTTACGCTGGGATTGATCCGAAATGGGAAATCCTGTGGATGATCCTGCCGGTGATCATTGGACTGGGGGTGACGGGAGTCCTCCGGCCAGAGGTTTTTAGAGTGATATTTTTATTTTGATCCAAATCTTTTTCGACATTCGTCGAGAATGACGGTGGTGGCGGTGGCCCCGATGCGAGTCGCACCGGCGGATTGAAATTCCAGAAGTTTTTCCAGACTGCGAATGCCACCGGCGGCTTTGACCTGGACCTGCGGCGGGGAAAATGTACGCATCAGCTTTACGTCCTCAACGGCGGCTCCCGAAGAGCCGAAACCAGTGGATGTTTTCACAAAATCCACCTTCAATTCGCCGCAGATTTCACATAACTTTATTTTGTGCTCCTCACGCAGGTAACAATTTTCAAAGATGACTTTGACGATGGCCCCCGCCACATGCGCGATCGTTACCACCGCTTCGATATCCCGTCGGACATAATCCCAGTCTCCGCTTAAGACCTTTCCGATGTTGACCACCATATCAAGTTCCACGGCGCCCTGTTCGATGGTCTGCTGCGATTCGGCGGCTTTGACGGACGTGGGGTGCGAGCCGTGAGGAAATCCAATAGTAACCCCTGGTTTGACAGTGGAGCCTTTCAGAATTTCAGCGACCATTTTGACGGCATAAGGTTTTACGCAGACACCGGCCACGTTGTGCTCTCTGGCCAGTTCGGCACCCTGTCGGATTTCCTCATCCGTCATCGTCGGCGACAGCAGAGAATGATCGATCATTTTGGCGATTTCATTACAGTTAAAATTCATTTTGGTTATAGTTTTCAGAAAGCCTTTACAATGCCAATCACCGCAATACCCAGAAGGGTCAGGGCGATAATCACCGTCAGAGCGAAGTTGATTTTTGCGTAGTTGCTTTGCTGCCGAACCAGGTCGATAATCGGCTGGATTTGTAACGCCAATCCTTTGGCGAATTCCTCGCGATTGGCCTGCTGGATTTCCGCGTAACGAGCCAACGAGGCCACATGCCGTCCTAATGTATCCATAGTCCGAAGCAGCGCCCGGTCGGTCTGATTGTCGGATTGGAGCTGATCCTCGATGGCAGACAATTTTTCCGATTGCTCACGCGAAGACTTGGGAACCGCCTCCAAAGCTCCGCTGAGGCGATCCGTGGTTGATGTCAACCGCTGGACCTCGGAGAGCATCTGCTCGAGAATTTTTCCGTGCCGGTCCATGAGGGTGACATGTTTATCCTGGTTTTGCGCCATTTGCAGAAGATTCTGACTCTGGTTGTCGAAGCCCTGGCTCAATTTGTCCAGCGTACTGACGAGTTTTTCATTGGTTTGCGTCATTTGCTCAATCGAAGACTCAGTCAGCAGAGAAAGCTGCCGGCGCTGCATCCATCGGCCGATAGCGCCGGGAGTGCCGGGGTCGGTATCGGTATCTTCCTGCGGTTCCTCGGTATGGATTTTCAATTCGCTCTCCACATTCAGTTCGTTCGCGGAATCGCTGAGTTCCGGTTCGAAATCTTTATTCCCAATTCGATCCGTAACCTGTTTCCACCATTTTTTTACCATCGCACATACCCTCCAATTAAATCGTTCGTAATTGAGCTTTGCATGATTCCGCCAAAGCCTGGATCACCCGCTGCTGATCAGCGTCAACCTCTTCGTGCGTCAGGCTGCGGTCCAGATTGCGATATCGCAAAGTGAAGAACAAACTCTTTTGCCCCTTCGGAATTTGCTTGCCTCGGAAAAGTTCACCGAAGTCAATGGATTCCAGATCGGAAATCCGCAATCCCAGTATGACGCGTTCGATTGTTTCCCAGGAAACCTGTTCATCAACAATAATGGAAAGGTCCCGTTCGATGGCGGGGAATTTCGGAAGAGGCGAAAAGACCGCCGGCTCAAACGGCAGATCGGTCATCACGTCAAAGTTGATCTCGGCCACCGCCGACGGTTTTTTCAGATCGAATATTTTTTGCGTTTCGGGATTAATCGTCCCGATAATGCCGATAGGTCTGGAGCCAAGAAAAACCTGGGCCGACTGATCGGGCAGGAACCACGGCATCGGTTTGGAAACGAGCCGAATCTTCTCAGGACTGTTAATCAGCCGGAACATCAATTCCAGCGTCCCACGGACACTCCGCACATCGGCCAGGGAAGATAAGATCGCCAGATGCTTTTCCTCCAGAGGCAACTTGCCCGCAGGGTTAGGCCGATAGGTCCGGGCGATTTCATAAACATCCGAGACGGCATTTCCCGCGTCCTGGTTCAGAACACGAACCGAGAGCAATGACGGGATCAGCGAACAACGAAGGGCGTCGTTGACCTGTCGGCGGGTGCTGGCGACACGAAGAACGTTGTCGGACGGCACGTCTGTAAAAAGGGCTGCGAACTTCGGTTCGACCAGGGTAACGGTAACGGCTTCGCTGAACCCGCATTGATTTAATGCCTGGTGAACGAGCCGGGTCATTTTTTCCATCCTGGACGAGGAGACGGCGGTAATGCTTATCGAATCGACCGTAGGAATTTTGTTCAAACCTACAATGCGCCCGATTTCCTCGACAAGGTCGATGGGACGTGAAACTTCCGCCCGAAACGGCAGGGAAAGGACTGTCATTTTTTCGCTGTCATGCCCCTCAATCGCAAAACCAAGCGATTTTAAAATCCGCAGCACCACCGGAATTTCAACCTCAATGCCCAGAACGTCCTTTATTTTTTTGAATTTCAATTCGATCTTCGTTGGCGTAACTGGTTTAGTCCAGACGTCAATCTCGCCCTGGGCCGCCTCACCGCCGCAGAGTCTAACAATCAGATCGACCGCCCGACGCGACGCCCAATCCACATTAACCGGATCGATCCTCCGCTCGAAGCGATAGGAGGAATCTGAATGCAAATTAAATTTGCGAGCAGTCCGGCGGATGCAAACGGGGTCGAATTCCGCGCTTTCGAGTAAAATGTCTTTTGTCGATTCTGAGACTTCGCTATTAATCCCGCCCATGATTCCAGCCAGCGCAACCGCCCGTTCTGCGTCGGCGATGACGAGCGTTTCGGAATCCAGCTCGTGCGCAGAGTGATCGATGGCGACGAAGCGTTCCCCGGGCTTGGCCGGACGAACGATGATTTTTCGACCGCTGAGCTTATCCAGATCGAACGCATGAAGTGGCTGGCCGGTTTCCATCAGCACATAATTCGTGATATCGACGACATTGTTGATGCTTCTTATCCCGATGGCCTCCAGGCGATCCACGATCCATTTGGGCGAAGGACCGATCTTAACATTGTTAATCACACGGGCGACGTACCGCGGGCATAACTTCGGTGCAACCACCTCGACCACCGTCTGCGCTGTGACAGGCCGGCCGGCGGCAGCATATTCCACCGATGGAAGTTTCAATTCTTTTCCCAAAATCGCCGCCGTTTCCCGCGCGATGCCGATATGCCCGAGGCAATCGGGACGGTTCGAGGTTACTTCCAAATCCAGCAGGATATCTGCGGGCAGGTCTTTGATCGACTCGATATTAAATCCCGTATGAATCAATTTCTCCGCCAACTCCATAGCCGGCAAATCAATTTCCACGTAATCCTTCAACCAATTAAATGAAACCTTCATAATCTCACAAACTCCAGAAATGAATATATCCCCCCTATCTTCTTGCAATGGGTAAATTTTGTCAAAGTCAATTCTGACATTTTGACAGATTTAAAGGTCGAAATTATCAGAGAAGTTAAAAGAGGTGGAGACGCTAAACATGCTACCGGGAAGAAACTATCTCAAAAGGCGTTATAACACGGTCATTGCGAGGAGCGAAGCGGCGAAGCAATCCCCTTGAGACGGCATGCTCCGGGTGGTTAATCGCCTTTCAGACTCGATCCGGCGATAAGGCTAAAACCAAGCAAAATGAGCCCGATGGGAATGATAGCGAGCAATCCGCACGGAGCGCCCTTGCCAATAACATCACTGATACTCTTAGCCTCCGATGCGCCAGCCAACTCTTCGGAAACCGTGGCCGATAGAGGAACCCGGTAATCGTCGGCCAGGGAAATGTTGTCGCCGACCGTGCCGTTATCGTTCAACACATCGGGCGATTTAAAAGCTTGCTCCGGAGTCCCGACAGTCAATTGAACCGTCCAGTCAATAGATTGTTCCAGAACCTCACGATTTCGACGAACCCAGTCTGTAGGATCATACGCCCGCGCGGTGACGGTGTAAGTGCCGGGACCCAGATTCACATCGCTTAGTCGAAACGTTTCTCCCTCGGCATCCGGAATCGGAATCCCACCGATCAGCCATTCGATCTTGATGACGTTCGAATCGACCACCTTCACCCAAAGCGAATCAGGATCGACCAGCAAACTAGCGTTATCCAGCCACCCGTCCATCGGCCTTACACGAGCATAAATATCCAGAATGATTTTTTCCCGGCAGACCGCGTCGAACGGTTCGCCCAAATAGCGCATCTTGGAATTATTCGAAGGGCTGTATATTCCACGATCGCAATAATAAGCCCCTTCATACACCCCGATCACACCGACTCCGGGTTGATCATAACCCAGCCATTGCGACCATTTTTCCCCCGAAGGCGATGATGTTACATTCACTTCATTCGGTTCCGGTCCGTAATAGGTCTCATCGTTCCCGCCATATTCATCGGCCAAATTGTTGAAGGAATGACCCATTTCATGCAAGGCAATCTCCGCGCCGTTGGAATAACCGCCCGAATAAACGGAATAGGTCCCCGTCCCGCCGCCGGCGATGGCCGAATTGACCGTCACAAGAACAATGTCCGGATTGAACGAAGCATCCCCCAAACCCTGATCCAACTGCTGGGTCGTTTTGTCGCTATCGACGTAAAGAGAATTACGATTGACTCCATCGTAGTAATAGCTGGCATCCAATGCGGTATTGCGATAAATGCCTTGAGGCGGGACATCGACCCCCGATTCGCTGGAAACGACGTTCACTTGATGAACGTTAAAAAAATTACGATACCGCGGATATGGGTCCTGACCGTCCTGGAAAAAATGCTTCAACGCGGTTTGGATATGCTCGCGATAGGTGCTCTCAAGTTCCTGCTGCGTATAACCATCACCCAGAAAAACCATATTCACCCGATTCAAAACCGGACCATTATTCTGGACGGTGGAATATTCACCCCGCGCCGGCTCGCAAAACAAACCGATAAGCACCGGCAGGAAAAAACACAGCCAAAAAAGCGCACTACCCTTTGTATACAACATAGTCTTTCTCCGCCTCTGTTTCCAATGTCATTTGAACAGCCAATACGCCCCAGAGAGCCGGACGTACCCTCTAAATCGGACGTTCCACCAGGCAAGGTAAGTTAATAATTCTCCCCAGGATTATCAGACGTTTAGACGTTTGTGGTAACCGTTCAGACTATTTTTTCGTAGGGGCGGCCCTTGCGTGGGTCGCCCTTTTCGACAATGTTATCCTGAGCGTCTTCTCCATAGGCATTAATTTCAATAAAGAAATTTATTCTCCATAAGACTGGTAATTTCAATGGCTTGCAATGATTTGCAAAAAAAGAAAATTTCCCATTAACATAATGGCTATTCTTATCGCCTTTACTCTGGACATGATATTTTTTGCCCTGAACTGCCAAGAAGTATGTTTAAAAGAAAGCAAAACGATGAAAAGCAAGCTGTTCATTATCGGATTAATGCTTACAGGTGTATTTAATTCCCGCCCAGTATTTGCAGAAACAATGGCTGAAAATCCAACTTTGCAAAAAGTGTTTAAGTCCATGACGCCGTCTATTAATGACCTCGGTTTATCGGCTACCTTTGTGCGAACAGAATATCCGGCTCAAAGCCTAAAAAATCCATCTGCCGATACGCAACTTAGTCCTGATCAAACAATAATAAATGAAGTGTTGGTTAATAACCGGGGAATAAAGGAATCTGTCCGTGCCTCACGAAAAGCCATGGGATTGCTAAAAGAAGGCACATTTCATCTTTCATGCAATGAAAATGGAAGTCGAAGCTATGATAGCAAAAATAAGGTAGGCATAACCTCAAGAAATTCCGCAAAGAATATAAATTACTTGTCCCATATTCTTAGCCCGGACATTGGAACGGCGAAAAGCCGGTTTCTATCCCGTGGAAAACCAACTTTTTTGCAAAAATTAAAAACCGCCATAATTTTGAACGAAACCAATCAGGACGATTCCATCAAACTCGAAGGGGAATACAAAAATTCAGATCCCCAGCGGTATTTTGAGGTTACCGTTACACCAAAATATAACTATGCCATTACGAATATCATTGAATACGACAAGAACAAACGTATTTTGACTGTTATTGTCTCGGACAATTTCAGGCCGGTTAAAAATGATTCCTCTGAAATATGGTTACCCCAAACTATTCTCCAAAAGAAATATGTCTACGACGATTATCGAGGGAATACCATGCAAACGAGCAAATTGGATATCCTTGATCCAAAGTTTATTCGGGTAGCACCATCTGATTTTGTTTTAGCCTTTCCGCCCGGCGCCAAGGTGATACAAGACAATACGCTGGGGATTAACTTTGGCGAAGAGCAAAAAATGCAGGAAACCGCAACATTACAAGCGATTAACGAAATGGCGGCCAAAACTCCTTTATCCGATGATAAAGGACAAGAACTTATCGCACGAACTCAAAAAAAATATAAACAGGAGAGTTCTACGATACAAAGCTCAAAAACAAATACATCGCAAAAAGAAAAGTTCTTCAGCCAAAACGAACGAGAGATTGCTCGAACCCTTGAAATGCCGGTATCGACCTTACGTTATGTTTTAACACGAGTGATTTGTGGATTGCTGATTATTGTTCTTGGCGGTATTGGTTTTCGCATTTATCGAAAAAAGATGCAATTCAAAAAGGAGGTGTGAAGAAAAACAAAAATTTTTGTCGTAGGAAGTATCACAATTTGAGTCGTTATTTTTTAGAGAGGAGCTATACAATGAAATTTAAAAAAGGTTATTTTGCTTGCATCGGTTTTTTGTTTTTGTTTTCCTGGGTAAATCAATCAAACGCATACACAGCCCAGGAGATTGTTAATTCCGTCATTGATGAACTTGATAATGTTGCCGATTATCAGGCTACGGTGGATGCAGATTTCTCTCCAGCGGTTATTGATGATATGACCGGCGGAACGATCAAATGGAAACGAAATAGTGGGACATGGAAAACAAAAATTCTGGGGGGATCGCCATATACATATAATAAGTCCATTTGCAATGGCACCGGATACAATATTTATGACAATGCCAGCGACCCCAATGCATTCTATTATATCACCGTAAGTGCCTATGCACCCATTATCCGTGGACAAACTGCCGCCGACATGTTCAATATGGAGCAAATTCTCGCCGCCGAAACTTGGTCGAAAGATAATGATACCGTTACCGTCAATAATGTTTCCTGCTATCGTGTGTATACGTCAAAGGAGAGCGATAATTATGAGGTATGGATCGATGAGGCGACGAGGACAAAAGTCATTCGCTCAAAATGGATAGATGGAGGTGATGGTCCTGTCACGTGGATTCTTGACTATAGCGACTACACAAATGTGGAAAATACCGCACAACTCCCCGGGACAATCTTTGCTACACTTTATGTTGGCGCCACCGAACAATATTCTATTACCTGGACCATAAGCGACATCGATATTAACGAATCCTTAAGCGATTCCATCTTTGTCATCGATGAGCCCCAACAATAACTAGTTCCTATCAATTTATAACAAAGAGGTGATTTATGATTTTCAGAAAGCATGTATGTAAATTTATCCGGTTTTTTGCTTTGATTGCCATCATGTTGTCTTTGTCTTTAAGTGAAATTGGATGCCAATCCCAACCAAAACCACCAATAACAGTTCCGCCCAATACCTCTTGGCACTTTCACTACAAGGTAGTTGGTAAACATATAAAGATTCCCCCCTGCACGGATTACTGGGATAATGTTTCGATACCCTACTTGGTGCCTGGACCGCCCGACTAGGTAATTTTAGTTTTGTCTGAAACAATTTTTTTTCAACGCGCCTGAATTCTTTGAGATATGGCTAAGAAACGAAAGTCTTGAAGAATTCGGGTTCCTTTTTTGGAATTGATGAAAATGTTGAGTGAATAAGCCTTGCGATCCGAAAATATCTTTGTCAAAATACCACTTTGTTATGATATGGTCCAGGAGCTTACTATGTTATTAAATATTCGCCTGATGAAAATCTTATTTGTATTGTTTACTTTTTTGGGAATATTAGTCTCGAGCTGTTGCACTATTCCATCACGATTAGAGCCGAAGAATTTCGACCTTAGCAATGGCTCTCAAGGAGAACATCTCAAACAAACTTTATTAAAGGGTGTACAGTTTGAGAACAGTTTTCAAATAAATAATATCAAAGTATTTTATGAAAGAGGGCTTAAAAATCAGGCAGAGCGTATTGCTTCACGTTATAATAATGACTGGGCTTACATTCATCAAGTTACTGGTTTTCAAGTGTCATATGACCATATCCACCTTTATTTGGTACGAAGTACACGAAATGCTAGCATGGCGCTAGATATGTTTCGTGAAAGGGGGAATAAAATAGGAATTATATTGTATGTCGTACCTGGAAAAGAAAAATACGAAGAAATCCTTGCCAATAATTATGTTCCATATATTGTAACATTTCATGAGATAATGGAAGATTCTCTGCTGTGGCCTCAAACAGGTCCAAGGGTAAGGGTCCTAAATGATCTTGCGTGGGTAGCCTATGGTTGTATTCCTTGCAGAAAATACCGCTATACTCGATGGTTCCGGGAAGGCTTTTCCGAATATGTTTCATTTCTTGTTTATGATTCACTGTTATCTGAATTCAAATCAAAGCACTACCCGTTATTCGTATTCTCTAATCAAAAAGAACGATGGGACCATCCGTATTCTTCTCTAAGGAAGATCGGACGCGATTTATTTACATGGATTCAATTTGACTATGTTCCAACTTTACCGATAACACCGATAACGGGAAGGATTGATTGCCTCGAAAAATGTTCTGATTATCCAGGTTCCGCCAAGAACATAATTGATTATTATCGAGCCGCTCTGTGTCTATTTTTAAATATTCGCGATCAATATGGCGACGAAGGCATAAAAAAGATTATACTCGGTTTAGAGTCGTTGAAAAAGGCTGATGGGCCATCTATAGTTAAGTTGGTCAATAAAACCCTAAATACGGACATCGTCAAAATGGCTGCCAATTTTCACTTCCCTTATGCAGGGATGGGAACTTTTTATATACAACCGGACCTAACAGAGGAACGAGTTGGACCTTTTCGAGAGGGGTTGTATGTCATGTTCCTTGATCCAAACGGCTTGGCCGGTAAAGCGGGAATTCAAAAGGGTGATTATATTATCCAAATGAACGGACACAACATCCTTACAAATTTCGACTACGAACGAACTCTCAACAAATATAAAGATCAAAAAAGCGTCAATGTGAAAGTTTATCGAAAAGGCAAGGGTGAATTGTCTTTGGAAATGAAATTATCAAATTGAAATACCAGATTCTTCGCTGCGCTCAGAATGACATTTTTTGTTCTGGCTGACGGCTGAAAGCTGATCGCTGAATGCTTACATATTTATCGGACAAATCTTTGAATAAAATAGATGACCGTGATGAGATTGATGAAATTGAAGGCGGTATGGACAAGGATAGGGGAAATCAGACTTTTACGAAGGATGAACAGGCCACCGAGGATAATGGCGATGGTGAAAATCTGGAACATTGCTAAAGGACCCTCGTAGAAATGGACGGCCCCGAACAGGAGGCTCGACACCGCCAAAGCCAACCAGACGTTTTTGAAGATATTTGCCAGCCGCGTCATTAAAAAACCGCGGAAAAGAAGCTCCTCATAGAATCCGACACATAAAGTAAAGGCCAGAAGGTATAAAGGGGAAATTTTCGGAAACATTTTGGCCACCTCGATCCGCTGGCGAACAGCCTGGTCGGAAAATTGAGGCCATTTGAAATCCACGATTTTCCCGATCAACGCTTGAAGGGCATAGATGGCAATCAGGGTCAGTATGGCGGCTAGAATTTCGCCACGCCAGTTCTTTAGGTGAAGTCCCACAGAACGAAGAGGACGGCGGTCGAGATATAAAACGACGAAAACGGCCGCCGTAACCACAAACCCGTTTGCGATAACCATCCAATAAAGGTTCGTCCCCGCCTTGTCCGCCAAGTCGTGGGAGCTGTACCCGAAGATAAAGTGACGAATAATATACGGGATCAACAAAAATGCAAAAACGAAAATGATTTCCCAAAATGATCGTTTGGCGGTCAATTAACGCCCCTCCCGAAGTCGTTCGGCGAGGAAATCGTCGATTTCGGGAATGGCCTTGATTTTATTGATGGTCTTTTCAATGTCGTACTTGACGCGGACAAATTCGAGACTGTCAGCGTTCATCACGACGTAGCTGGCCCGCCAGTCGCGGTCCCGAGGCTGACCCACGGAACCGACGTTAATGATAGCATGTTCACCCAATTCAAAATGGTGAGGCTCGGCCAGTTCATCGGGGGGATCGAAATAAGGGTCGTCCAGAAGCACCCCCGGAACATGCGTGTGGCCGACGAAACATATCTGGTCTTCAAACCGGCGGAAGTTATCCAGCAGCTTGTTGGGATTGCTGACCACGTCATCTGGGAAAAGATATTCGTTGATCGGTTTTCTAGGTGAGCCGTGAACGCACAAAAAACTGTCACCGTGATATTTGACGTTAAGCGATCCCAGAAAATGCCACCGAAGGTCTCGAAGGTGCTTGTTGGGTTCTTCCTCCAGTTGGCGGCGAGTCCAAAAAGCGGCCTTTTCAGCCCCGACGTTGAAACTATAAGGCTCATAAAAGGCTGCTACATCGTGATTCCCGTAAACGCATATCTCGCACCGCTGCATGACCAGGTCCATGCATTCCCGCGGATTCGGCCCATAGCCAACGACATCCCCCAGGCAAAGGATGCGCTTGACATTACGGCGCTCGATATCGTTCAGCACCGATTCGAGGGCTTCGAGGTTACTGTGAATGTCCGAAATAATGGCGATCATTTTTAGGTTTCGAGTTTCGGGTTTCGCGTTTCGAGTTGCGGATTTCTTAACCCGAAACCCAAAACTCGAAACCCGAAACTTATTTTTCCTCCTCCGGCGGCAATGCTTCATTGATCAACATGATTGGAATCTCATCTCGAATCGGATACCGCCGTCGGCAAGCGGTGCAGACGATAAATTCGTCTTTGAGTTCCACTTTTTCCCTGCAGGCTGGACAAACCAAAATTTCCAATAACTCACTATTGATCGTCATAAGCACTCCAATTTATGGCGTTTTGTTCACGCTCACATAATAGTAAGCATAGACCGATAAGTCAAACTTTTTCACCAGCCGGAGAATCCCTTTTGCGCCTTAATTTCCAATCCCAAAATATTTTTTTTTAAATAAACCTTGACAATTGCCGATATAGTGTTATATTAATGTATAACTGTATAACAGAGAACCGATTTTGGAGGTATTTGTCATTTATATACGAATAGAATCATCCTCGGCGGTTCCGATTTACCGGCAGATCGCGGATCAGATCAAGTATCAGATCGCTCTGGGCACATTGCGGGTCAAACAAAAGATGCCGAGCGTTCGGGAATTGGCGCATCAACTGGCGGTCAATCAGAATACGATTTTGAAGGTTTACAATCAGCTTTGTCAGGAAAAAATATTGCAGGTCGATCGCGGCACCGGGACGTTTGTGGCGGTGGGTCAGCAAACGATACCCATAAGCCAGCGGCGGCAGATTGTGACGAAGATTCTTGGCGAAGCGGCGGTCCAGGCGATCCACCTGGGGGTGGAAATCCGAGAGGTGCATGACTTATTGGATAGAGAGTACCAGTCAATCAAACAACAGCAGTTACGGAGTAAACAAGATGAGTGAATGGGCGATTGAAATTGAAAATCTGCATTTTTCCTATGGCCGAAATGAAATCCTCCGCGGCGTAAACATGAAAGTGCCGGTGGGATCGATTTTCGGATTTTTAGGCCGAAACGGCGCGGGCAAGACCACCACGATCAAAACCCTTCTGGGATTACTGACCCCATCGGCTGGGTCCTGCCGGGTATTGGGGATCTACCCCGCCGTTGACCCTTTGGCGGTACGAAGCAAAATCGGATACATGGCGGAAGACCAGCAGATGTACGGCTGGATGAAGGTCCAGGAAATCATCCGCTGGGTCGGCTCGTTCTATCCTTCCTGGGATGATAAACTCATCGCTGGATTGCTCGATCTTCTAGAACTTCCCCGAGAGGGCAAGGTGAAAACATTGTCAAAGGGTCAAAACAGCCGTCTGGCCCTCTTGCTCTCCCTTGGCCATCACCCTCGTCTAGTCATTCTCGACGATCCGACCCTCGGACTGGACCCTATCGCCCGAAAGGAATTTCTCCGATATGTCATCGGTTTGCTCCAGCGTGACGGTGTTACCGTCTTTTTCTCCAGCCATCTACTCTATGAGATTGAACCCGTCGCGGATCGGGTCGCCATTCTCGACCACGGACAAATTGTCAAATCCGCCTCCACCGACGAACTCCGCGAAAGCGTCCGGCGGTTCATTATCCCAAAATCCGACTTTAACGCCGACCATCTTACCGGCCTGTTGGACCTGACCCGCGATTCCGACAGTGCCAGTCTGACCGTCGAAAATTGTGATGAGAAAAAACGTGCCCAAATCGTTCAACTGGCCGGCCAACCGATTCACGAGCAAGGATTAAATCTCGACGAAATCTTCGAGGCCTACGTCATCGGAAACCGCGGTGTGGAAAAAAAGATACATTTTCACAACGGACATGTCTACGGGGAGGAACAGGCCCATGCTTAAAGCCATCGTTTGGAAAGAATGGCGAGAGATGCGTTGGCGGATCGCCTTCGGAACGATCCTGCTGAATTTTGTTCTGCTCGCCCTTCTAAGGGCACGAATTGCCAACGATACCGAGGTCTCCGTAATGGTGTGGTTTGCCGGTGGAATGGTCCTTGCCATTCTCTCGGCCATGGGACCATTCGCCCCGGAAACTACCCAGCACACATGGACTTTTTATCTTTCCAAACCGGTCGATATCTGGAAAGTTACTCTCGTTAAATGGTTCATCGGCTGGCTGGGATTAGTGATTCCGCTTCTTGTTTCCTTGATTATTTTTATCGTTTATCCGAGAAATTATCCTCTCCTTGTGACTCCTATGAAGGATATAGGGTTTGAATTTAAAGTTTTTCCCGTTGCCATTATTGTGTCCACGATGTATTACACCCTCACCTGCTCTCTTGCTCCTCGCCGAGCCGGTGAAGCCTATGTTGGATTGGTCGGAGTGTTCGTCTTGGTGGCTATGATGCTGCATATAATGTTTATCGAAGCCATGAGGTGGGGAAAAGTCGATGAATTGGGGCTGCTGGGTTGGATAGGGTGTTCATTTAGTCCGTTATTCTGGATTGCTTTGATTGATGGCCCAAGGTTTCAGTTTTGGTTATTTTTCACTTTACCCATCATGCAATTATCGATCTTCCTTACCCTGATGTTCCTGTCCTATCGCAACTGTAAAGGGAGTGCATGAACCATGAAAATCATCTGGAAAGAAATTCGTCAGCAACGGCTCTTTGTTGTGCTTGGCGTCCTGCTGGGGTTGATCTGGCCGGTTATCAGATTGATCACTATCTATATAAATCGCTATCAGTCGCCAATACTTTATACCAGTGAAGGCAGCGTGGCGGTGCTTATCGGCGGAGTCTTTTTTGCCGTCATTTTGGGAATCCATTCCACCTTCGACGATTTTCGCCCAGGCAGGGATAGCTTCTGGCAATCAAAGCCCATTTCACCGACCCGGTTGATCCTCGTCAAATACTTTGTCGGTCTGATGTCGCTTTTGCTGGTATTTCTGATCGTGCTAAGTATTGATTTCATTACCGCGCTCCAAAATGAACGAAGTTATTATCTTCCTTTTTGTTGGTCCGTCCTGACCTGGACCTTTCCGGTAGCGGGGATGTTTTTTGCCCTTTCCATTTTCCTTACCGTTCTGCTCCGCGAACCCGCCAAGGCGGTCTTTATCGCCGTCTGGTTTGGATTGATTTTCTATTTTAGTCCGCTTCTGGTACGCTGGCTTATGCCGGTCAGCATTTTTTATGCGATGGATAACCGCGAAGGCTTCTTTGCATTCCTTTCGAATCTCCCACCTGTACCTCTACCTCCTAATTTTTTATCCTTTTATGATATCATCAGGATTATCTGGCCTAGTGCCCTTCGATTGACCGCCGTTCCGGTGCTGATTACAGTTCCGGCACTGGTTTTGTCCATTGTAGGAATTCGTCGAAACTGGCAATGGAAGCCGGGATTACCGACCATCGTATGGACCTTCGGCCTTTCCCTGGCAGGAATTTTCACCATCGCCTTGACGCAGATCGGCCATAACCTTCCCCCGCTGACCAGCCTAAACGGCAAGCCCTTTGATCCGGTCGTCAACCTGAACATGAAACCGCAAAACTTTAACGATCTGGTGGACAACAAAACACCCCCGAACTTCACCCCCTTCGTTTTAGGAGATATGGATTTTTTGAACAATCGTTTTCTGATTCAGGACAATCTGCTGTTTAATATCGGGACCATTCAAAATCGCCAAGAATTCCAGAAGAATCCGGAACCTTCCCCTTGCGATATGGTACTGAATATTTATCGAATGAATTCCGATGGGAAAGTGGAGAGGCTCTCAGCGACGCGATATTTTTCATTCATAACCGTGCCTTTTTATACACAGAACGCTTATTTGGTTTGTATTAAAAACAACCGGTTATATACAATTTATTATCCAACGATTCTTGCGAAAGGATATGACCGGAAACACCCTGAAAAAAGTACCACCCATGATATGCGACTGGCAGTTTTCGAGATTTCTGATTTGAATTATCCGAAACTCATTTCGGATCAAGACCTCCCTATTAAGAACGATTATAGGCACTTTTTTCCCAGTCATGGGGTCTACAAGGATTATCTGTACATCTTTTCAAATGAAAAACTATCTATTTATCGAGTTGATGACTTGGGAAAGATAGGATTGGCAAAAGAAATCTCCTCTTATGAATTATCCCTTCGTAATAGGTATTTCCAATTCGGGAATTTGCTACTCTCGGGAGATCAACTTTATGGTTTATCCGGTAGTTATTTTGTAGTTTACAGTCTGGCTAACCCGCTTTCCCCCAAAGTGCTGTTTGAGACCTCTTTTCGCCCATCTTTTCAGAGACCATATTCTTATACAACATCCGCCATGAAGGGTGAATACATTTATTGTTCACATAGATATGGAATTGACGTCTATCGATTTTATTCCCTGCCGGATGGAAAGTTCCGTTTGGATTTGGTGGGATCGCGTCAAGCCACTCCGCTGGAAGATATCGCCGGACACGGGTCGGACCAATTGCTCATTCATGGAAACAAGCTTATTGAGGCGGCCGGTATGTTCGGGGTACTCGTTTATGATATTTCCGACCCGACAAGGATTAGGCGGATCAATCACGGCGGGGACAGAATGATCGTACGCCAAATCGGCTTTTGGAAGAATCTATTCTTCGCCGCCGGCTATACACGTCCAGGGTCGGGGCTTTATTTCCTGAAACTGCCAAATAAGTAAATACTCAAATTGACCGGTTTTGGATTGAACCTTGTGCAAAACCACTTAAAAAAGTCATTGCGAGCGAAGCGAAGCAATCTCATTTGTTGGGCGAAAAGACGAGATTGCTTCGCTTCGCTCGCAATGACACTATGTCCTTTTAATTATACGCGGTTATATATCTGCGAGGTTTAGTAGGATTTTTTGTTTGTCCATTTCTTTCGGTTGCCCCATTTGGTAAGGATCACTATAATTTGGGATCGAATATCACCAAGTAAAATGTGAGGATTTTTATGCTGCCTGAAACGCTCAGATGGATCGGCCAGACGAATGGCTATTTGGAGTTGATCGATCAACGGCTTTTGCCGGGGAATCTTGTTTATATCAAATGCGCCGACACGTCGCATGTTTTTGACGCGATCAAGGAATTGGCTGTTCGTGGCGCGCCGGCGATTGGGGTAACGGCTGCCTATGGCGCTTTCATTGCCGCTCGTTCATTTGATAATGTTTTAAACGGATTGATTGAAGGTTGCCGACGGCTGGCGGAATCACGGCCGACCGCCGTCAATCTTTTCTGGGCTTTGGATCGAATGAAAAACTTCGGGGCCGGCCTTGCCAAACAAAATCTCTCCCGCGAGCAATTTCTTACCGCCCTGCTGGATGAGGCTCGAAAAATTCACCAGGAAGATATCGCCATGTGCCGGGCCATCGGCTCGTTTGGAGCCGATTTGATCAAAGACAGCTTTGGCGTACTGACCCACTGCAACGCAGGATCGCTGGCAACCAGCTTTTATGGTACCGCCCTGGCGGTCATTTACGAAGCCAAGGTTAAAGGTAAAAAGTTTTCCGTCTATGCCGATGAAACCCGTCCAATCCTTCAGGGGGCGCGATTGACCCATTGGGAACTGTCTCAGGCGGGAATTGATGTTACGCTTATATGCGATAATATGGCCGGCTATGCAATGCAGCGAGGAATGATCGATATGGTAATCACCGGGGCCGACCGGATCGCCGCCAATGGCGATACCGCAAATAAGATCGGAACCTACAGCGTGGCCGTCCTGGCCCAAAAACATCGGATTCCTTTTTACGTCGCCGCCCCGATTTCTACATTTGATTTCAATATCCCCGACGGCAGTCATATTCCCATCGAGGAGCGCAATCCCGATGAAGTCAGGAAATTTGGGACGAGTTTAACCACTCTACCTCAGGCAAAGGTGTGGAACCCCGCCTTCGATGTAACCCCCGCCGAACTAATCACCGCCATCGTAACAGATCGCGGAATTATAGATCGACCTGATACGGAAAAAATCAGAAAATTCTTTTCCCGTTAAATATTAAAACACACGGCACTTTTAGAACAAGCCTTTCGCCGTCGCGACATAATACCCGCGCCGCCAAATAAAACCAACACGAGCGTAGCCGGTTCGGGAACCGAAAGCAGTTCGACCTTGAATCCCACATTCACCAGCGGATCTTCGCCCGGTAAGTCAGAACTAATCCGCAAGGTCAGCGTATCTCCAGGGTTAACCGTAAAATCCTGTGAATAGCTGTAGTCGGAAGCGTTACCGGAATGTTGAAGAATACTCCAACTATCATTCAGATATACACGAGCTCGGTAGCTAGTGCTGGCATCGGTGACGTTGATATCAGCGTGTACCGTTCCCGATGTATTCGCAACCCAGGTCAGATAAGGGAAACGGTTGCCGGATTCATCATCATCAAAACAGGCTCGCATAAAGCCATCGCCAATCCAACTGCCGGGGGCAGTTGAACCGTACCATGCGCCTTGATTAGAATTAATCGTTGGATTCCAGCCGGCTAACGCCCCAGCCAACGATGGATCCGTATTATAGGTCCCACCGCGATATTTCCAGGCAACCTCACTCAAATCATCCAGTGCCTGCGGACTGGTATTGGGATCCGAATTGAATTGGTCCCCAAAATCCCAAACATAATGATCAGGATATGTGGAAATAGCAAAAGACGGGGAAAGCCCGAATCCCAATAGGACCAGGAACGAAATCAAAAACGCACGTACTCTCTCTACGTTTCTCTCTCTCATCTCTCTCTCCTCTGAACTCTCTAAAAACTCTCTCTCTGAAATCGTAACCCAAAAAGGCCTTGAGCTACAAGTTTAACTATAAATAAAAAAGGTACGCGTGTCAAGCTTTTTCTTGATAAGAACCCTTACTGTTATTTTATAAGTTTTTGTTTTCTTTCGAACCCTGAAAATCTTTCTTCTTGATTTATTTTGTAAATTAGTGTATTGTTAATGTTCAAAGGGTGTTATCGAAACTGCCACGGATAGGCGAGAGAGAGTTTTGGATCATAGCCAATTTTTGACAAGGAAAAATGTATGAATTTCAAAAAGATCGTTACCTCAACTGTGTTACTAACATTGACTTGTGGGTTTTTCTGTCTTTCTGCCGAAGGAATAACCATCAACGTTCCCGCAGATAGCGCGACAATTCAGTCGGCCATCGACGGTGCCAATCCTGGTGATGTGATTGTCTTGACTCAGGGCACTTACGGGGATCGCGACATTGACTTTAAAGGAAAGGCCATTACCGTTCGCAGCACCAATCCGAACGATCCCAACATTGTCGCAGCCACAGTGATCGACTGTCAGGGCAGCCCAATCAAGCATCGTGGATTTCATTTTCATTCCGGTGAAGGCCGAGAAACGGTTTTAGCAGGCGTAACGATTATCAATGGCTATCAGACAAGCGGCGGAGGGATTTATTGCGACAACGCCAGCAGCCCAACGATCAGTAATTGTATTATCGACGGCAATTCGGCGGATATTTATGGTGCGGGCATCTATTGCAATAATGGCAGCAATCCGCTTATTACCAATTGCATTATCAGTAACAATAACAACAACTTTAGCGGAGGATTCGGTGGGGGAATCTCCTGCAAAAATAGCAGCCCAGTCATTTCCCATTGCACGTTTTCCAAAAACTCTGCTTATTACGGTGGTGGAATGTTTATGTACAACGGCAGCAACCCCGTGATCAGCAATTGCACGTTCAGCAAAAATACGGCGATTAACCAGGGTGGCGGAATCTACGCTAAAACAAATTGTGCGGTAACGATCACGAACAGCGTCTTATGGGGCGATAACGTTACTCCGACCGACAACGCGACTATTCCGGATTTAAATGGACCAGAAATAGGTGTTATCGACAATAGTGGAGTTACAATTACCTACAGCGATGTCCAGGGCGGAGAAGGACTTATTTATGTCTCCTCCAGTTCAAAAACCTGGGGCGTGGGAAACATCGAGACTGACCCGAAGTTTATAAGTATTACCGATTTACATCTTACCGGGATTTCGCCCTGTATTAACACCGGGGACCCGAATGGCGTTTATGACAACCAGACGGACATCGATGGCGATCCGCGGGTGATTCAAGTGCGGGTGGATATGGGTTCGGATGAAATGTTGTTTGGGACACTGTCCGCCGATACGACCCCCGTAAAAGGCGCAATTGTGGTGGACGGCCAGACTTTGGGAACGGCTCCGCAGAGTCGGGACCTTCCGGTGGGAACTTATACCGTCAGTTTCGGGGCGATGACCGGTTATACCCAACCGGCGGATCAGCAGATCACGATTTCTAAAAATGAAACGACCGTGGTTCTCGGAACTTATGCCCAGCAAACGGGAACCTTGACGGTAAGCACAACCCCTGTCTCCGGGGAAGTGATTGTGGACGGTGTGAGCTGGGGGACGTCTCCGCAGAGCAGAAACATCGCCGTTGGGTCGCATACCGTCAGTTTTGGCGCGGTCAGCGGTTATACCAGTCCGCAAGGCCAAACGCCTACTGTCCAGGCAGGTCAAACGACCACCGTTCCGGGAACGTACCTCCGAAACAGTCCGACACAAGTTCATCTGACGGTCAATGTGACCGGCCAGGGAACTGTGCTGCCGCAAAGCGGCGATTTCGATTTGGACTCGGTCGTGTCGCTGACAGCCGTCCTGGATGCGGATGGCTGGACGTTCGATCACTGGGAAGGAGATGTTACCGGTTCAGACGCTCAGGTCAATTTAACGATGGATGGAAATAAAACCGTAACAGCGGTATTTCTGGCGTCGGACAATCAAACGACGGATGACAATACGACTAATCCGTGTGCCGCGGTTGTCGGCGCACTGTGTCCGTGTTTTGGAATGCTTACCCTGGCCGGCCTGTTTGCCGGCGTATGCTTGCTGGGACGAAATTATTGAGAATTACTAAATCCGAAATCCTAATGTCTAATCAATGACTAATTGTTGAAGGGCTAATGTCTAAATCTAAAAAGAGGCATACGCGCCAGCTTCATCGGTAGACAGTTGGACATTAGTCATTAGACATTAGGATTTAGTCATTGGAAGGGTATATTATTTCAATTCCGCGATGATTTTCCGCTGAATTTCCTGGTCCTTGCCCGTAGGATATTTTTTGGCGTTCCACCGGTAGCCCAAACCGTCGTCGGAGACGCGCGGGATTATGTGGAAATGAACGTGCTCAACAAGCTGACCGGCGACCTTGCCGTTGTTTTGCAGGATGTTATAACCTTCGGCCCCGGTGGCGCAGATAACGGCGTCGGCGAGTTCAGGCAAGACCTTGGCCACGGCCGCCACCTCGTCGGCGGGCATCTGGTCCAATCGTGAATAATGCTTCCTGGGAATAACCAACGTATGGCCGTCGGAAAGAGGACCAATGTCCAAAAACGAAAGAACTTGATCGTTTTCATAAATCTTTAACGCAGGAATCTGACCGGAGATAATTTTACAGAAAATGCAGTCCATGTTTTCCTCTTAAATTAAAAATCTCTTCTCTGTGTCCTCCGTGTTCTCTGTGGTTTAAAAAGAACTATAACCACAGAGATCGCAGAGAGCACAGAGAAATTCCTATATAATCAAGTTTAATTATTCGTCCTGCTGCAAACCTTTCAATTGTGTCTGATACAAGGTCTGATAGAGCGGCGACGCGGCGATTAACTCCTGGTGCGACCCGCAGGCCGTGATTTTGCCCCGATCCATCACGACGATTTTATCAGCTTTTTTGATCGTGCTGAATCGGTGGGCGATGACCAGGGCGGTTCGTCCGGGGAGAAATTCCTCTATCGCCTCCTGGATTTTTCGTTCGCTGTCGGCGTCGATCTGGCTGGTGGCTTCATCGAAAATGAGAACCGGGGCGTTTCGCAAAATGGCCCGGGCAATGGCGAGCCGTTGACGCTCCCCGCCGGAAAGACTGGTCCCATGCTCTCCGAGGATCGTTTGGTATCCTTCCGGAAGCCGTTCCACGAATTCATGGGCATGTGCCCGTTTGGCGGCGGCGATGATTTCGTCCATGCTCGCGTTATAATTTCCATAGGCGATATTATTAAAAACGGTATCGGCAAAAATCACGGCGTCCTGCGCGACATACGACATTTTTCGGCGAAGCGAACGGAGACTATATTCTCGCAGATCGACGCCGTCCCAGCTAATCGTACCTGATTGCGGGTCGAAAAGGCGAAGGAGCAGGGAAACCAAAGTGGTTTTGCCCGATCCGTTAGGCCCGACCACGGCATAGATTTTACCGGCTTGAATGTTAAGGCTGACCGCGTCGATGGCGGGATGATCGGAATTCGGATAGGTGAAGGTAACGTTGGTAAAACTTATTTCCGACTTCGGCGGTTGGGTTTCTTTGGTGCCAGGGGAGAGCTCGAATTCTGTTTGCATATCGATGAGTTCAAAGATGCGTTTGGCGGCGGCGTTGGCCTTTTGGATATCGGTGTAGACGTTGGAAAGCTTCCGGATCGGGTCGAGGATCATCACCATGCAGGCAAGCAGGGTCAGAAGTTCGGAGACTTTGATTTGTCCGTCCATGATCTGACCGGCCACCCAGACCATTCCCCCCGACAGGGCCAGAACGCCCAGCACTTCCATCAGTGGAGAACTCATGGCGTCGATTCTCTGAATCCGCAGGGAGTATTTCAGAATATCGCGTTCGAGACGGAAATAACGCTTCCGTTCGCGGTTTTCCATCGTGTAGGCCTTGACCACGCGGATGCCGCTCAGGGTACTTTCGAGCGCTCCGATGAGCCTGCCATAGCCGCGAAGGAGCTTTTCGTTGGCTCGGCGAATCCACTTGCCGAACTTACGGAATAAAAAAGCGGCGATGGGAGCAATGAAGATCACCAGGAGAGTCAGGCGCGGTTCAAGCATCAGGGCGAAGACAAGAACGCCCACCGCCTTCAGGGGTTCGCGCAGAACCTTTCCGAAAAGCGTGCGGAGGGCTTTTAGAATGTCCTGCGAGTCCTGCATGAACCGGCTCATCGTATCGGAGACGCCGCTGGTAACAAAAAACGACATCGGCAGCATCAACACCTTGGCATACATGACGCGACGGACGTCAATCAAAGTGCGCGCGCCGACGATTTCTCCAAAGTATTCACCCAGGAACCGGCAAATATTCCCGAAAATGGACAGGGTCACAAAACCGGCCAGGACATACATGAGCATTTGCATACGATGATGATTGCGTTCTTTGTCCGTAAGGTTAGGCGGTTCCGGGGGAATGTAATTGACCACGCCAAGCAGAACTTTATAGCGGAAACGTAACCGTCCGTATTCGACGGTAACGGTCCGGGTGGCATTTTTTCCGACGGTGTAAATTTTCAGCGTGATCGGTTGCGTCACAACATTTTTTTTATGAAATCGCTCCTTAAAATATTTGATCAGGTTGTTGAGCCAGGAGAGGGTGGAAGTTTCCTGTTTATCGGGAAGAGTCGCCAGGTAGCGAACCATCTTCCATCCCTGAAGATCACCGGAAGGGGTTACGACGGCGGCGATGTAATTACCCTTGCGGACTCCGGCTTTTTCGTACAAGCGATCGCGCGTGCTGATCCCTGTGACGAGAATGCCCTCTTCGCCCAGCATGGGTCGCACCGTCCGTTCTATGTCGCTACCGGCCAATTCCACGCCAAGCCGGTTTTGCGTCACCGCCAATTGGACCATGTTGTGAACGTCTTCCTTGTCCACCAGGACGCCGAGGATCGAGTACATCGTAACGATGCTGAACGTATAGGCGGCGGCCACTCCGATCATGGAGATAAAGCCGATGAGGACATATTTCCGGTGAGGCCAAACCATTCTGAGCACTCGCCAGAAATATTTCATCTGCGATAATTCACTTTCACGATTGCGTTTGGACATTTAATAAAAACCTTTCAAAAAGCTTTCAGCGATCAGCATTCAGCGGTCAGCTTAAGAGATATGGAAGGAATTATAAGGGATATGGAACCCAAAGGAAAGTGCCGTTCAAAAAACTAGCTCATTTGGCAAATGCACATACTATAGGAAAAACAATAAGATTATGCAGACTGTGTGTAACAGTTGTGACCCATGTCGAAGTCCACCATGACTTGTTGCGGCACTCCAGGTATGTGTGGCTGAAGAATATCCCCCCCACCATGCCTGCAGCAATACCTGATGCCACTCCTCCAACAAAGTGCAATGCTGCAAAGGGGACAGAACCCGCCAGAAATTGAAACAGTCGAGACCGTTTAAAGGTTCGCATGGTCTCAATCGTTACGACCTGAAATAACAGTGTCTCCAATGGTGGCGCCACAAGCACAAATACAAAAAAGGCAAGGAGCGGTTGCCGATTAAGTGGTCCGTGGTCGGCAACGCCAGCGTCAGGAATGAGCGACACGATGAAAATCGCCAACAGCCCTTTCAAGGCAAACTGCTGCACTAAGATACGGAACATGAATTGCCGTATGCCGGTACAATAATCGAGACGAATTGGGCGTAGTAACCACATGTACGAATCACCTAACATGATTATAATGTTCCGTAGGCAAGTGAATCTTCTGCCTACACAAATAAATCATTTCCGCCTTTGGTCAAAGACACCATTTGGCAAAAGCTTTCGAATCTCGTTCCGAATTCGCCGGGCGATTCGAACCGCCTGGCGTGCTTCTGTCAGTCGGATGGTTTCATACATCCCAGGATATCGCATGGTCGTTGCATATCCCGTTAAGCGCCGTTGCCCCTCAATGGAAAGTCCTGATTGATAGTGTCCTGCCAATAACTTTTCCAATATGCCGATGTCGTGCGTTCTTGAAAAATCGACCCCGTACCAGACCAGCAAGGCCTTCATGTATTTTTCCACACATTGCTGGGTGTGAAAACAAACGGTATCCGCGGGACAGTCCCGACCTAACTTGAGTGTATGAGCGGCATTCTTAAGGTCGTTTTCCGCCTTATCCACCCACTCGCGTATGATCAGGAAGACGTTTTCGTTTTCGGGCATACAGAACCTTTCCTTCTCTGGCCGCGGGCCGCTCAATCGTTCCGATGACTTCCTTACGCCATTCAAATTCCGCAGGAGTCACCACAAGCAGATCTTTGGGGACGGCAATATCGTCCAGAGCCACTCCGATCTCGACCGCCTTTTCACGCCTTGAGCCTGTTACCGGCATAATGATCAGCAAATCCACGTCGCTGTCGGGTGAAGCCTCATTACGAGCGTGCGAACCGAACAGAATTATCTTGTCCGGATCGAACCTTCTGACAATTCGCAACACCATCCGCTGAATCTGTTTTTTAACGAGCGTCTGAACACGCTTCATATAGATACCCGTTTTTTTATCAAATCTTAAAGAGGGTGCAGCAAGCAGCACCCCTACAAAAAAAGCTATTTATCGTCTTCCGCGTCAAGACCAAAGGCGGTATGGATTCTTCGCAGAGCCTCGTCGGCTTCGGCGCGGTTGATGATGCAGCTGATCTTGATTTCGCTGGTGGAAATGTTGTGGATGTTGACGTTGGCGGCGGCAAGGGCTTGAAACATCTTTGCCGCCACGCCCGTGTGCGAGCGCATACCGATCCCGACGATGGAGACCTTGGCCACCTGGTCGTCATAGACAACCCCTTTTCCTCCGACCTCCTTAATGAGCTTTTCGGCGACATTTTTGGCGTCACGAAAATCGTTCATTTCAACGGTAAAGCTCAGGTTGGCCGTCCCGTCGGGTTGCGGGTTTTGGATGATATCGTCGACGACAATATTCTCACTCGAGATTACACCGAAAATTGTCGCGGCAATGCCCTTCTTGTCGGGCACGCTCAGGAATGTGACGCGGGCGAGATCTTTTTTAACGGTTACGCCGCGAACGGCTATTTCTTCCATTTCTTTGGTCTCCTCACAAATAAGACTTCCAGGCTCATCGGTCAGACTCGAACGCACATGGATCGGCACGCCGTACTTTTTCCCGAATTCAATCGACCGGCTGTGCATGACCCCGGCCCCGAGACTGGCCAATTCCAGTATTTCGTCATAAGAAACTTTATCGAGCTTTCTGGCCTTGGGAACGATCCGCGGATCGGCCGTGTAGATGCCGTTTACGTCGGTATAAATCTCACACATCTCCGCCTTGAGCACCGCCGCCAAAGCCACCGCCGTCGTATCGGAACCGCCCCGGCCAAGAGTTGTAATATCGCCCTCCTCGTTCACTCCCTGGAACCCAGCCACAATGACGATCTGCCCGCGATTCAAGTGATCGAAAATGTGATCGGCCTTGATCTGCTGAATCCGCGCCTTGGTGTGCGACTTGTCGGTGTACAGTCCGACCTGAATGCCCGTCATGCTGATCGCGTCGTGCCCCATGCTCTGAATGGCCATTGCCATCAACGCGATACTGATCTGCTCGCCCACCGACAGAAGCATATCCATCTCACGCTTGGACGGATTTTTCGTAATCTGATTCGCCAGGTCGACCAATTGGTCCGTCGTATGTCCCATGGCAGAGACCACCACAACCACCTGATGACCGGCCAGTTTCGCCCGGATCGCGCGGCGGGCGGCACGATTGATCCGCTCCGCGTCCTGGACACTGGTTCCTCCGAATTTCTGTACTATAAAGCCCATAATCGTTTTTCCTCGGTCTGGTTATCGACTACTTCCAACCGGTCAATGCCCACCTGTTTTGCCCACTGGGAAATTTCCGAAATTGATTTCGTTCCACCAGTGAGATGCGAACATAACCGGCAAATTATTTTAGGATGATTCTGCCTTCTGGCCGACCGTAAGTCAACTAAATCCTTGACCGCACCCAGCACTTTTACGTTGATCGCGGATTCACCCAGGCCGGCGACGTAAATCTGAACTTCATCCAGCGTAGACCGTAAAAGCTGGTCGAGCATCGCGGTACTGGCGATATTTTTTCCGTCGGTCAGCAAATTCGTCTGCCAGCGAAGATTTCGATCCCGAATCGCACGGAGGCGTTCAAACAAATCCGTCTTGATCGAGACCAAATCGAAGGAAAGAAAATAAATATCGATTTTCCGGTCCGCCCATTGGGTCCGGGAAGCATCAAGCCACCGGACAAAATCCCACTGGATGGGTCCATTGATCGGTTCGGGGTAATTTTGCGCCCGCGGCTCGGAAAACCGAATCCAGACTTCAGCGGGGACGGGAAGCTCCGCGGGAGGTGGAAATGTACCAAACCCCGGCTGCCAGTGTTGCTCACCGTTGGGTCGAATGATCAATCGCCGTCGAATCTGATCGTCCGGACTGGATCGCTCCCGCCGGATAACACGGCGCCGAGCCTCCAGCGCGACGCGGGTTACACTTCGTGTAGTAGGCATACGTCTCTCTAACTATCCTTTCTGAAAACAGTTGGTCACTGGAAATAATTATAGTAATAAATAGCACGGGAAAGAAGAGTTTTTTTGATGAGTTCGACCACTATCTGATTTCGACTTTAGACGTGGACGTGGGTTTTAATAGAACGTCGGCCCTGGCTTGATTCACGGAAATTTCGAGCAAACCCGCGGAACCGATGTACGCCAGAGGATGATTGACGGGAACCTCACTGAAGGTCAGGCGAAGAGGACCGATGAGCGTGCCGTCAAGGTGGATATTCGGAATTTTTTCTTTGCCTGCAAACCGCCGGAGTTGCTCCTGGGTAATATTGGTAATCAGGTTGCCATAGCGATCAACATGAATGATACTACCCGCGATATTGCCTTCCGGTGTTGTCTTGGGAATGGGAATATCCAGCAAACAGATGATTTCGGTGCGCGGACCGATCTGGTCCGGATTTAATCCCTTGGCCAGATGTGCCGCTACGGGAGCGAAAATATCCCGGCCATGAAATGTGGGTGAAACAGGCTGGCAAAAAAGCGAATCGTTGGCAACCAGGTTTACCTGATCGGGTTTGTACGATTGGTGGATAAACGTAATAATTCCGTTGTCCGGGACGAGGAAAAATTGATTGGCGTATCTGGCCAGCAGGATCGGTCGATGTGACCCGACGCCTGGATCCACGACGGCCACATGAATGGTCTTGGGTGGAAACGTCCGCCAGATTTCACGAAGAACTAATGCCCCGGCCAGAATGTCATGCGGCTGAATGTCGTGCGTAATATCGACCACGGTGGTCACAGGAGCGATCTGATAGATAATCCCCTTCATCGCGCCGACGAAATAATCGGACCATCCAAAATCCGTTGTTAACGTTATTATCGCCATGAAAATACTGATCCTTGCAACCAACACCCTCTTTACGTATAACCTATACACAACAATATAAATATTTTACCCGAAAGGATCGCAGATGGCTAGAAGGTTTATCCGGGAGATACAATCCGGCACGAATATCGATAATGAAATTTATTTTTTGGTCGAAAAGGATTTGCGCAGCTCGACCAATGGTTCGCTTTATATCCATGCCGTGCTGTCGGACAAATCCGGATCGGTCCCTGCTCGGATGTGGCAGGCGACGCAGGAATTGTATAATCTTTTACCCCAGGAAGGTTTCGTCCGAGTCCGCGGCAGAACGGAAAATTATAAAGGGGCGATGCAGTTTATCATCGAAGGGATCGAGCCGACCCCTCCCAATCTGAAAATCACAATCGAAGATTTTTTACCATGCACGGAAAAAGACGTCGAGCAGATGTTCCAGCGCGCCCTGGAGATTTTACGAACGATCAAAGACAAGTATTTGCTCTACCTGATCAAGCAGTTTATCGACGACAAGGACCTGATGGCAAAATTCAAAAAAGCCCCCGCCGCCGTCAATGTGCATCACGCCTGCCTCGGCGGCTTGCTGGAACATACGCTGAACCTGCTGGAACTGGCGGTGTTGACAGGTTCGCGATATCCGGAAATCAACATGGACCTGATGCTGGCGGGAACGTTTTTGCATGATATCGGAAAGACGCAGGAACTGGCCTGGGAGACAAGTCTGAAATATACGGATTCGGGACAATTGATCGGACACCTGGTCATCGGGGCGATGATGGTCGAGCAGAAGGCTCAGAAGACCGCGCAAGAACTCGGTGAGCCGTTTCCTGCCCGGCTTCTGCAAGTCCTCGAACACATGATTATTTCCCATCACGGAGATTACGAATTCGGAGCCGCTAAGTTGCCCATGACCGCCGAAGCCCTGGCTTTGCATCACATCGACAATCTCGACGCCAAGCTCGACATGGTCAAACGTCAAATCGCGGAATCCGAAACCGATTCCGACTGGACAAAATACGTCCGATCACTGGAACGAAAATTCTATAAATACAACGGGTCTAAAACTTGACCGAAATTGTACCGTTTTTTTACCAAATTCAATTTTATTCGCGTGGTACAATTTTTTGATTGGAAAGCCGCCGTGCCGGCGACTGCTAAACGGAAGAATGGCCGCGGGACAGTCCTTCCAATTTAATTATGACACATATTTTTGTAAAAGCAAATCGGGTAAAAGAATTTTGTTATTCGTCCCTCAAGATTTATCCAGATGCTGAAAAAACTCGATCACCTCGCCGTCGGGACCCTTGCAAAAGGCGATCCGAACGGGAGTCGTAGGGTTACTTGGGATATCAACATTTTTGGGTTCCATCGTTATCTCGGCCCCTGCCTTTCGAGCTTGTTCAATAGCCTCATCACACTGGGTCGTCCGCAAGGCGAAATGGAGCAGGCATCCTTCCGGTTTCGGATCGGGCGAGCCGCCGGCGAACAGCTCCAGATAATTTCCATCCCCCGTATCAAGCATGACCGCCCGATGGTTCTCCTGGCCCCAGGCCATCTTTTCCACAAATCCCAATCCCTGCGTATAAAATCTGACACTGGCATCGAAATCCTTCACCCGCATCGCCACATGATGAAAACCGCCGCCGCCAATTTTTTGATTTTGTCCTGTCATGAAAGTCTCCTGAATTTTAAATTTTAGAACGTGTATGAAAAGCCTTTCTGACGCAGTCATTGCGAGCGCAGCGAAGCAATCTGGCCTGCGAATGTCGGTTGGTGTCATAACGCCAGATTGCTTCGCTGCGCTCGCAATGACCAACCGGGGGCTTTTCATACACGTTCTTAAATTTCCGCAAGAAATACCATTAGTTTTCAAAAAGCATCCGAGGCAATCCCGATTGCCGAATGATGGATAATAAAGTACCCCGCTTAAGTTCCTTGTGCATGGGAACGGGAACGGTAATGCTCGAATTGGGTATCGCTTTCTGCATTACCACATGGCTTCCACGGCAACGGACTTGGGTAAACCCCTGTATTCGGAGGATATCGCAAACCTCTTTTCCCGACAGAATCTTTAGTTTACCCAACGTTGACCTCCAGGGAGGTCAAGTAGGTTTCCGGGTGTAGCCGCTCCTGGATTTCCTGGGGACTGGCGGTTTCCAGAAAAAGCTCTACAGCTTCTTTCAAATTTTCACGTGCTTCCTGAATGGTATCGCCCTGGCTGGCGACATCCAGTTCAGGACACACCGCCACGTATCCGTCATCTTCCCGCTGCACGATGGCCGTAAATGTACGAATGGACATAATCAATTCCTCTCATGGAGGTGGGGTTTCAGAAAACCCACTCTCCAGATTTATTTAAATTATATCATATTTTTCCGCCAGTTGGAAACATGTCTGATTTTGCAACTTGCTTTCTTTTGTAATCGTAAAGGATACGGCCTACCAAGCAAGCCAAAAGACAAACGCTGGTCCCAATAACAAAGGATTGAAACAAAAAGCCTGGTATTCCAAGTTCTCTGGCTGCTTCATAAGGTTCGGAAGGGAGGTCTTTAATACCCACATGATATAGAAAGGGATTCCCCAAGATACAGAAGTATAAGCCAGAAGATCGAACCACCATAAGCTTATACCCACCAGAATGGCGCGGATCGGATGTGGCCAATGCCGCATCCAAAGCAAAACGATCGCTATGACAGATCCGCACCATGTGCTGATTGATCCGGCAAGCGAACACCAGGATTCCCCTGTTTTTGTGGGAAAGCCATCCACTACGCAAAAACCATTAATACCGGAAAAACCTACCCAGCCTACTTTGGGCCACACTGAAACCCCCAAAACGTCAATTGCGGTAAGATGTCCGCCCAAAAGTGATCCGACCAATCCATGCCCCACAGTCTCATGCCAAAAGATGCCAAACACAAAGCAGAAAACCAACGAAATAAAATAAATCAAAAAGAGTTTTATCCCGGTTTTACGCATAAACCGTGCCGGTGGTTATTTTCTCGGTTGGGGGCAGGATTATTTTCCCGGCGGGTTCGTCGTCTTTTTTCTGGTCGTCGGGTTTGGCCAAGCCGATTCGCTGCTCGGCGGCTTTTAAAATCGCCTCCAGCATTTCCGTATAGGTCAAACCCGCCCATTTGGCCATTTTGCACAAGTGTCCGTCCCAGCACCAGCCGGGGTTCGGGTTGACCTCGAGCATCTTGGGCTCGCCGCCGGCGCTTAATCGCCAGTCAATCCGGGCGTAATCGCGGCACTCCAGCCGTTCAAATAATTTCAGGCTGCATTCGACGATGGTCTTTTCCGCGTCGTCGGGAATGTTGGCGGGGATGGATTTGATGTTCCAGTAGGGGGAATCCGGCATCCATTTTGCTTCATAGCCGCAAATCCGTGGCAGATGGGCCGGGACGGCGGAATAATCCTCTTCGGTAATCGGCAGAACCGTATAGGCGGTCGGTGGATTGCCGATCAAGCCGAGGCTCAGGTCCTTGCCCGTCAGAAATTCCTCGACCAGGATCGGTTTTTCGTACCCGAATTTTTCACGGATTTCGGAAATCGCGTTTAATAATTCTTCCAACGTATTGGCCACGCTTCGCTGGGTGATTCCGAAACTGGAATCACCGAAATTCGGCTTGACGATAACCGGGAAGGGAAAGGGCATCTCAAAGGTCGTGTCTTCCGGCTTGATGAAAAACGCTTCGGGAACCGGGATTCCCATTTCCTTGGCGATCCCGCGAACGAGCGACTTATCGTAGCAGTAAGCCAGACCCTGCGGGGCGGCCCCCGTGTAGGGGATGTCGAGCATCTCAAGCAAAGAAGCGATATGCAGCTCTTTTCGAGGGTCGTTGTTATACCCTTCATCACAGAGATTGAAGATGAAATCAATTTTTCCCGTTGATTTTGACAAGTCCTGATAGAGCGTGTCGTGATTGTTGATATAGGTAAATTCGTAGTCCTTAAGCTCTCTTAATGCGTCCTTGAGTTGATCGATGGTATAAAAATCATCGTCGTCAAAGACCGAGGATGGTTTAAGTTTATCCGGTTTGGATGGGTCGCCCAGGAGCACCGCGACATTTCGGATCAAGTCGCCGGCCTTGCGCTTGACCAACGACCATTCCTTGCGGACCACCGTCGTCATGATAATCCGCTGTTCCATCATGCCCAGGTCCTGGTTTCGCTGGGAATTCGGGGAAATACTGCTGTGGATGGTCGTATCGGTAAATCCCGCTTCCTTCATCAATCTGGTAATGGATGGACCCGTATAAAGCCGTTCCGCATAAAACTGGTCGGCGATCACGCCTTTCTCCACGTCCGAGATCACTTCCCGCGAAATCAACCGCTGATTGTCGACGGACAGCGACCGTTCCCGGCAGACGAAATGTTTTTTATCAATCCATTCCCACGACCGGCTCTGGAAATGCTCTCGTAAATATTCTCCGTCGGCCACGTCGATAAGCAACCGGCCCCAGGGTTTTAACACCCGGCACACTTCCTTGAGCACGCGAAGGTCGTCCTGGACCGTCTCAAAATAACCAAAACTGTTGCCCAGGATCACCACCACGTCAAACGTGTCGGCAGGATAGGGCAGTTTGCGGGCATCTCCTTCCCGGAATTTCACATTCAACCCTTCTCTTCGGGCGATGCCCTTGGCCCGTTGGATAAGATAGTGAGATCGGTCCAGACCGTCCACATTTTTCAACCCTCGGCGAGCCATTTCCAGGCTATGCCGTCCCTGACCGCAGCAAAGATCGAGAATCCGGTCGTCCGGGGAAAGTTTTAGCGCGCCGACGACAAGTTCGACTTCCTCGCGCGTGATCTTCTGATCCTCGACGACATCGGCATCGGTTTTCAGGTAAAGGGAATTGAAAATGCCCCGCCACCAGTCGGACCGGACATGTTCTTCGAGATTGCTGACTGGTCCTAACGTAAGGGGAGGTTTGCCGTTTTTACCTCGCTGGGGAGGCTTATCGGAAGAACTTTTACTGCTGCTGCTGTTTCCATTCTCATTTCCACTATCATTTTCGTTCATAGCTACTGCCGCTGGTCCTTTCCTGGAACTGTGGAGTTTAATTCGCCACTCATTATAACACGTAATATAACGTGTCAAGCGAAAGTAGTTTAATTTTAAAAAATCTTTTTGGGGGCAAATTACTTTTTCAGCAGGCCGTAGTCCTTCAGGGTGTTGCGGAGTTTTTGCTTTAGAGAGTCATCCATAGGCCAGAGTGGCAGGCGGAGGTCCCCGCCGCACATACCGAGCATGGCCATAGCGGTCTTTACTGGAATGGGGTTGGTGGCCAAAGAGAGCATACCCTTGGCCAACGGGAACATTTTGCGGTGGAGTTTTTCCGCTTTTTTGAAATCGTGCCTCAAGGCGGTGTCGGTCAGGGCTTTCATATCCTTCGGAACGATATTGGCGATGACACTGATAACCCCGGTCGCGCCGACGGACATCAGGGGCAGGGTCATCGAATCGTCGCCGCTTAAAATGTCGATGTCGCACATGGCGCGAAGTGCGCTGGCGCCGTCCATCGAGCCGGTGGCGTGTTTGACGGCATTGATATTTTTGATTTTCGCCAGCCGAGCGATGGTCTCCGGCATGATCTCCACGGCGCATCGGCCTGGGATATTATAGATGACCAGCGACAGTTTTGTGGATTCGGCGATGGCTTTAAAATGCTGATATAACCCTTCCTGTGTAGGCCGATTGTAATAGGGCGCGACGAGCAACGCGCTATCCGCGCCGTTTCGTTCGGCGTGCCGGGTCAGGTCAATGGCTTCGGCGGTGGAATTCGAACCCGTGCCGGCCATCACGTGGATTCGCCCGCGGGCGCGTTTGATCACCCGGGCGATGACCTCGTCATGTTCCTCATGATCGAGGGTCGGCGATTCACCGGTCGTGCCGCATGGAACGATTCCGGCGATGCCGGCTTTGACTTGGAACTCAACGAGTTTATCGAGAGTATCGTAATCGACAGCGCCATTTTTAAAAGGCGTGACCAGAGCGACGTACGTGCCTTTGAACATTTTCAACTAAACTCCTTTAATAATTCTTTCATTTGTCGAACCGCTTCGCGGAGGCCCACGAAGACGGCCCGCGAAACAATGGTGTGTCCGATGTTGAACTCGGAAAATCCTGGAATTCGAGCGACCGGTTCGATATTACGGTATGTTAGGCCATGTCCGCCATGAACGGTCAGGCCAAGTTTCAAACCTAATTCGACCCCTTTTCGCAATTCCACAAGAGCTTTTTGCCTGGTCTTGGGATTTTCCGTATGCGAATACCCACCAGTCCACAATTCGATAGCGTCGAATCCAAGATCGGCGGAGGTTTTGATCTGATCGTCAATCGGTTCGATAAAGGCGCTGACGAGGCAGCGAGCCTGGTGAAGTTTTTTAACAGCCAGCCCGACATTTTTCCGAAGCCGGACGACGTCAAGCCCCCCTTCCGTGGTGATTTCCTGGCGATGCTCCGGAACCAGAGTGCACTGTTCGGGTCCGATTTCACCGGCGATCTGAACGATCCTGGGATTGATCGACATTTCAAGATTCAATTTAACGGCCACGGTATGTTTCAGGACGACGACATCGCGGTCGTTGATATGTCGGCGGTCTTCGCGCAAATGAACGGTAATCCCGTCGGCTCCGCCGAGTTCCGCCTCCACAGCCGCCCAGACGGGGTCCGGCTCATCCGTCTTGCGGGCTTGGCGGATGGTGGCCACATGATCGATATTTACACCTAAATTTGGCATACGCATAATAATAACTATCGAACTAAAGATAGCAACAAAAGATTTCTAATTTATGATTTCTGATTTATGATTTGAAGAACGCATAAATCATAAATTAGAAAGCAGCAATTCTTTTGGGATGCCGATATCGGCCAGATGAAGCTTACCGACGTATTCGATAGCGGGAGGCAAGAAAAAAACATTTTTGGCCGCGGCGAAGGTGATGGTTATATGAGCGCGGACAGTGTTTTGGGCGGGAGTGCCGGTGAAGCAATCGAGGCCGGAAGGAACATCGACGGCGATGACAGGTTTTCCGGACGCATTGATTTTTCGGATCAATTGGTCGATGGGTGGCCGCGGTTCACCCTGGAATCCAGTTCCCAGCAGGGCATCGACGAGAACATCGGACCTTTCGATCAAACGGTCGGCCGAGTCGGGATCGGAAATAGGGATTCCCATTCGGGAGACGACGGTATAATTGGTCAGGGCGTCACCCTTGAGCTTCTCGGCCGGTGCAGCCAGGATGATTTTGACATGCCAAAAACTATTGTGCAGGTGACGGGCAATGACAAATCCGTCCCCGCCGTTGTTGCCAGGACCACAAAAAATGACCACCGAACGGTCGGTTAAGTCGAGAAATTCAGCCATAATAAAATGAGCAGCATTTAGGCCCGCGTTTTCCATCAGCAGGATTGAGGGCATGGCGTATTGCTCGACCGCAAGCTGATCGATCCGGCGGATTTGCTCGCAGGTTAAAGTCAACATTGTTTTTTTCCTCCCAAAAATATCAGGCAATTCGATTTCTTGCAGTTTATCCGAAAAGGTATTAGAATAAAATTTTAATTCAATTCATGGGAGTAACTACATGGCAGACTTTGAAATGATTTTACGATTAATCCTTGCGGTTGGAGCGGGGGCGATTGTAGGAAGCGAGCGGGAATTTCACGGCCGGCCCGCGGGGCTTCGAACGCATATCCTGGTGGCGTTGGGTGCGGCGATCATGTCCCTGGCGTCGCTGGAACTGGCGGAAATTGTCCAGGTTTTTGGCGCCAGTCCGAACGTAAGGGTGGACATCAGCCGGATCGCTTCGGGCATGATCACGGGAATCGGATTTCTCGGAGCTGGAACGATTCTCAAAATGGGTAAATCAGTCCGGGGATTAACCACGGCGGCGTCGCTTTGGTGCGTGGCGGGTGTGGGCATGGGGTTTGGGTTCGGATTTTATCGGCTTTCAATTTTTGGGTCGATGCTGATGTTGTTTACGTTGCTGGTCGTCACCAAACTGGAACAGGGGATTTCCAAAGATTGGTACAAGAATGTCATCGTTCGGCTGAAGGGGTCGCGCGATCAGGCGGAGATGTTGAGCAAAAAATTCCAAGCCCGAGGGTGGGTGGTTTTGGATTTGGACTGGAGGAAAAGCAAGACCAAAGACACGTTTGTCGTGGATTATAAATTGAGGTTTAACGGAAAAGACGACATCCAGGAAGCAGTGCGAATGTTGGATGAAACGGATTTTGCGGAGAATTATCAGATCCAATGAACGGCAATATTAAAAAAACGGTCGCGGTCGTGGTGCCGGTTTTTAATGAAGAGGCCAATATCGACGCGTTTTGCGAGCGGATCGAGAAGGTGGCGTCGGATTTGTCGGAATATCGATGGCAGTTTGTGTTTGTTGATGACGGCAGCAGGGATGGCACGATGGAAAAGTTGCGGCAGCGGCAGTCGATGGGCCAGCCGATTACGATTCTCCGTTTGTCGCGGAATTTCGGACATCAGGCGGCGATCAAGGCGGGGTTGGATTGTTCGGACGCCGATGCGGTGATTACGATGGACGGAGATTTGCAACATCCCCCGGAGTTGATTCCGCGGCTTGTGGAATTATGGCAAGAGGGGTTCGAGGTGGTCCAGACGGTTCGCCGGCAGGAATGCGGGACCAGACGAGGCCTGGTTCGGTGGGCTTATCGGGTGATCAACTGGTTTGCGGAAAGGCCGATCCCGCCGGAGTGCGCGGATTTCCGATTAATCGACCGGCAGGTGCTTGTCGAACTTAAAAAAATGCCGGAGGCCAATCCGACGCTCCGCGGGTTGGTGGCATGGGTGGGGTTCAGGCAAACGACGATTGAATACGAGGTCCAGAACCGCCTGGGCGGCCAGAGCCGGTTTACGTTTCGCCAGTTGGTAAATCTGCTGGCGGGGGGGATTTTTGATTTGTCCCGTCGGCCTTTGGCATTTGGCACGGCGGCGGGGACGATACTGACGATTGTGGGGCTGGTGGGCTGGATCGTTGGTTTAATGAGCGGAATAATGTTTTTTATTTTCGTGCTGGCGGCGATTGAACTTTGGACCCTGAGTCTGATCGGTGCCTATCTCGGCCGGGCGTATAACGAAGTTCTCGGCCGACCGATGTATATCGTCAGCGAGAAAGTGAATTTTAAAGAGATATCACAGAGTTATACGGATTGTACTTAATTAATGCGCTCGGCGGAAAATATCCGCCACCGCGTTAATAACGGCCTTATGTCTCCAAAGCCGTATGACAATCCGTATTAGTTTTCGGATGGAGGTTCTTCCCAATAATTTTGTAGATATTCCCCGTCTGGACCGAAGGTATAATAGTCATCATCATCCAACGCTATAACGATAAGATTCTCTTTTCCATGCAGGACCATATATTTGACCGATTTTGGGGTGCCGTAATCACACGCAGGTCCTCCTGAGTTTATTCTAATTGTCCCTTTTTCCGTGCGAGAGAGTGTAATTGGACCCAATTTGAAGGGAAAAGTAGCGATTTGTTTCAGCTTGTCGCTCTTGACTAATTTCTTAAACTCCGTTGACGTTAGAAGATATTTCGCAATTGGTCGTGGGCCAAACTCGGATATTTTTCGATTAATCGTTTCTTGATAGGCTTTTTGCTGTAACCGTGTTTCATAAAAATGACTCATCGGCCTAAAACACAGTCCCGTCACCGGCTCATACTTATTTTGGAGATGAAGGCTCGAATTGTCGGTATAAAAAACGGCTTGATTACTGGCCCAATCTCTTTCGGCGGCCACTTGGCCTCCTCTTTTAGTTTCAAAGATAAACCCCTGGCGAAATACAAAGGGAAAAGCAACCGTAAGAATAATGATGCCAATGCCTACAAAAATGATTCGCCAGGGGTTGGCAGTTAAATTTGGAGGGCACGATGCCGAAGTAGACACGATTTCATCAATCGGGGCTTTACATTCCGGACACTCCACATTGATTGAATTGATATAAAGCGCGCCGCATGATCGGCAGTTTCCAGTCAGTTCAAATCGTCGGATTTTTCCCAGGAAAAATTGAAATATTCTTTCCACGGCAAGATTAATCAGGCAAATGAAAGCAATTATAAAAAAACAACTCATAAAAAATTCCATCCAGTAAAAGTGCCAGGGGCGCATCCCGCTACCCATTACCAGTGCAATCACACAAGTGACTATTAAAGAGTAAAGCAGGACCAGGTCTTTTCGTCTTTTTTGATCGTCATCAAAAATGGCTGACAGGAGGATGGGAGAAATCCATAACCAGGGCATGGCGTAAAATATAGGGTCGGGATCAGGGTATCCGCGCAAGGCAATCATCGGCATACACAGAAACGTGTAAGCAACGAATCCCAAGCATGAGATGATTAAGGATAATGAAGGGTCTCTTTTTATGATTTCATGCTTCATGCCTGATTACCTTTTCCCTTATATATTTTATGCTACGGTGGGGTATAAATTATCTCAAGCAATAAAAAAACACACCTACAGAATATTTAAAAGAAATCACCTGGGTGGCATGGGCAATTCTTATTGCCCGTGTCTTTTTCCCGCATATGCCAGAAGACACGGGCAAGAAGACTTGCCCATGCCACCCCCAAAAAAGTTGTGTAACCTTCATTGTGAAATACTATCCCAAGCCATTCATTTACAAAATGCAGGAAAATAACTTGACAGCAAAATTAAAATTGAATAATATAACTGACTGGTCCGTCATTTAATTATGGCAGGAAAACGCGGCGTGAGAAAAACAAACCATCGAAAAGTAGGTCGGCCCGTTGACGCGAAACTTCGGTCGCGTCGGCGTGAGGAGATTTTGGAGGCGGCGACGAGCATTTTTGCCCGGCGGGGATATTCCAAGACCGATCTGCAGGTGGTGGCCGATATGCTGGGAGTTGGAAAAGGCACGATTTATCGGTATTTTCCCAGCAAACGGGCTCTTTTCCTTGCCGCCGCGGACTGGGGGATGAACCAGTTGCATGAGCAGGTCGAAAAGGATATCCTGGACATCGCCGATCCTTTGGAACGGATCGAAAAAAGCATTTATTCCTATCTTTTATTTTTCGATTCGCATCCCCAAATCGTCGAACTCCTTATTCAGGAACGGGCGGAATTCAAGGACCGGAAAAAACCGACTTATTTTGAGCATCGGGATGAACGCGTAAAACAGTGGCGGGAATTGACGCAAAACTTGATCGCTGAAGGACGAATGAGAGACATTCCGGTGGACCAGATCATGGATGTGGTAGGCAATCTTCTTTATGGAACAATGTTTACCAATTTTTTCGTCGGCCGGGTAAAATCGTGCCGACAGCAGGTTAGTGAAATATTGGATGTGGTGTTCAAGGGCGTCCTGAGCGAGAAAGCTCGAAAACAATTTCGCCTGAGTTCACGATTTTAGGAAAACGGCTTATGATAAAATATATTTTGGTTTTGATCCTGATGGCACCCCTCATCGGTTGTGGGCTTTACCGGGGATTTCGAGATACCCCGCCGGTCTGCCGGTCCAAAGCGGTCCCTCCGCAGGCTGGGACCGACGTGCGTGCTATTCCGGAAAGATTACCGAATGTGCCTACGACACAATCGGCACAGGCGATTACGCTCCAGGAGTGCATTGATAAGGCGCTGGCCCATAACGGAGGGATTCGCATTACGGACCGGCGAATCCTGATCGCGCAAGACCGGATTCGAGAGGCCTGGGCAATCGATCTGCCGAAGTTGACGGCCCAGGGTCGTTTCGATATCCAGGAAAAGGCAAGGGCGCCTGGCCCAACCGCGACAGCCCAGAAGATCGCGGCCATTACCGGGACTACACCGCGAATCCCCATGATCGACCGCGACGTGTCCTCGGTGTCTACGTCGCTGCTGGTTCCGATTTATAATTTCGGGCTGGGATATCACCAGCGTGAGGCGGCGAGGATTGGGGTCGGCGTTTCCGATCTTATGTCCGAGCGTGCGCGGCAGGATTTGATTTTGAACGTCAAACAAGCCTATTTCCGGGTGCTCGAAGCCCGGAAGATCCGAGACGTCGTTATGGATTCGATTCAAACGGTAACCCGCCAATTGGAAATTGCCCGCGATTTTCTTTCCCAGGGTCTGGTGGCCAAGAATGACGTGCTCGTGGTCCAGGTGCAGTTGGCCCAGCGAAAGCAGCAGTTGATCGAGGCAGAAAATAATATCCAGTTGGCCATGTCCACGCTGGACCGTCTGATGGATGAATCTGTAACCCGGGAATGGAAACTGGATGATATTCTGGAAGTCCCGCGATGGCGGGGGAATTTCGAGACGGTCTTTTTGCTGGCCGTGCGGAATCGCCCCGATCTTGAGGCCCTTCGCAAGCAAATCAAAATTACCGAAGAGCAGTATCGTTCGACCCGCGCAGGTCTGGCCCCGCAGATCAACGGGTATCTGAATTACAATTACTCCGCCGTCAAAAATGTAGAGGATAAGGATGCCGCCGTCGGCGGATTCTTCGTCGATCTGCCCATTTTCGACGGCGGGTTGACCTACGCCCAGCTCGCTCGGTTGAGCAAGCAGATCAACGAGGCGATCGACGTCCAGAGCGAAACCGAAAAAGATATTATCCTGAATGTCAAACAGGCCTATTTAGTCCTGAACGCGGCGGCGGAGCAAATCCCTGTGGCCAAAATAAGTATCGAACAGGCCACCGAAAATTTAAGAATTACCCGCGACCAGTATGCCCAAGGGCTACTGACGAGTCAGGACGTTCTGCTGCAGGAAAACGCTCTGTCCCAGACCCGTTCCAATTATTACCAGGCCTTGTACGCCTACCATCAATCCTTCGCCGTTCTGGTCAACGCGATAGGCGGTCAGCCGCCGGAAATTCCGAACAGTCCGCTTAAGAAAGTAAAAAATAAAGAGAGGAATAAATAAAAATGAATTGCTCAAGGGTTCATAAATTTCGTGCAACTGTTCAAGCCCCATCGAGAACTGTCATTGCGAGGCCATTCCTATGGCCGAAGCAATCTCGATCCATCACCCAGGAACGAGATTGCTTCGTCGCTTCGCTCCTCGCAATGACAGCGTCTGGACGGTTACAATTTCGTTCGTTTCTTGTAGCCGTTATGGTGATGATTCTTTTTAGTTTTTCGACCTTTATCGGATGCGGTAAAAAAGAGGAGCCGAACGGATCAAAGATTCCTTCGTCCACTTCGGAGCCGATAGAAAGACAGGCCACCACCCAGGCGGGGGTCTCGACGGGATCGTGGATTACCGTCGAACGGGGTTCCATCAAGGAATTCGTGCCGGCGGTGGGAAGTTTTCTGGCCCGACAGACAACGCAGGTCGGCTCACAGGTTTCCGGCCGGGTGCAGGAGGTCCTGGTGGACGTTGGCGACAAGATACGCAAGGATCAGCCTGTCGTTCGATTGGACCCAACATTTTTTGATATCGAACTGGCCCAAGCCAAAGCCAAATTGGAATTCAGCCGCGTGGCGGTCAAGGACGCCGAGCTGAATTACAACCGGATGAAGAACCTGTGGGAGAAACCTGGGTCGTCGGATCAGCCTTCAATATCGCGAAAACTCTACGACGACGCAAAGCTCAAGTACGACGCGACCCAGGCGGAATTCAATCTGACCCAGCAGGCCCTTCGGTATGCCGAGCAGCGACTGAAGGAAACTGTCATTCGGGCGCCGTACGACGCGGTCGTCGTTAAGCGATTGGTGGATACGGGGGAGCAGGTGGCTACAATGCCGCCGACGTCCATCCTGCTGGTTCAGGAAATCGCCACGCTCAACCTGGAATTTTCGCTGCCCCAGAATATGCTATCGAGCATCACGGTGGGAACACCGTTTGAATTCGAAGTCGAGGGTATCGCCGAGGGTAAGGGCAGCGGGAAAATCGCTGTGATCTTTCCCGCTGTGGACGAGGCGAGCCGATCGTTTCGCTGCCGTGCGCATATCGAAAATCCCGGAACGAAATATCGGCCTGGGTTGCTCGCTCAGATTCGCGTTCTGGATAAAGAGGTTCAGAATACCCTGATTGTTCCGCGAAAGGCGGTCCAGCAGACTGCCACGGGCTGGCAGGCGCTCGTCTCAAATAATGGACATCCGACAGCCCAAAATATCAAAGTCGGACTGGTGACCCAGGAGCAGGTGGAGATCAAGGAAGGCTTGACCCTGGGCAGTAAAGTGTTCGTTCAGTCCGGAAACTGAAATAATTTTGGATTAAAAGAACGGGAAGATTATGATTCTTTCAAATATCGCGATCAAACGGCCGGTTTTTACCACGATGGTGATCATGACGATCATTGTTTTTGGCATCATTTCTTTTCGTGAAATCGGGATCGATCTTTTTCCCCGGGTGGAATTTCCGGTGATTACCATCGTTTCCGTTTTACCGGGAGCCGACCCGGACACAGTCGAATCGACGGTTACGGACCCTATCGAAGAGGCGGTTTCAAACATCAGCGCGATCAAGACGCTTCGCTCGACGAGCAGCGACAGCGTTTCGCAGGTGGTGATCGAATTCGAGCTGGAAAAAAATGTCGATGTCGCCTACCAGGAAGTGCTGGCCAAGATCGGAACGGTTCGGTCGGAATTACCGAAGGACCTGGAAGACCCGGTGGTGCAAAAATTCGATATCGACGCGGCCCCGATCATGGCGGCGGTCGTTTCGTCGGAAAGTATGCAGATTCGTGATCTGACGCACCTGGCGGATAAAACGATCAAGGAGCGACTCCAGCGGGTCCGCAATGTCGGCGAGGTCAAATTAGTCGGTGGGCGGGACCGCAAGATGTGGCTTTGGCTAAACCGTAGCCGCCTGGAAGGATATGGGCTTACTGTTCAGGACGTGGAGCGTGCGCTTCAGACGGAGCATGTGGAATATCCCGGCGGACGGGTGGAGCAAGGTCCGCGGGAATACATGGTCAAGACCAAAGCGGAATTCGAGTCGGCCGATCAGTTTGCCGGTATGGTGCTGACGTATGTCAACGGTATGCCGGTTTGCGTGCGTGATATCGGGCGTGTGGAAGACGGGATGGAAGAAGAGCGAAGCATGGCCAAGCTGAACGGCAACCGGGCGATCTCGCTGTTGGTTCGACGACAATCCGGGACCAATACCGTCGAAGTGGCTAATGCGGTCAAGGCGGAAATTGCCAGGCTTCAAAAAGAGCTGTCCGGGCGGGGAATAAAAATCGAAATCGCCCAGGACTTGTCCCGGTTCATTGAAAATTCGGTTAATGAAGTGCAGTTTCACCTGGTGTACGGAGGCGGGCTGGCGATTTTAATCGTCTTTTTCTTCCTGCGAAACCTCCGCAGCATGTTCATCAGTTCTCTGGTTATTCCGACTTCCATTATCGGAACGTTTATTGTTATGAACGCCCTGGGATTTACCCAGAACATGATGACCCTGCTGGCATTGACGCTGGCGATTGGTCTTTTAATCGACGATTCTATCGTCGTTCAGGAAAACATCATGCGCCACGTGGAAGAAGGAATGCCGGCGAAAGAAGCTGCGGCCTTTGCCACCAGCGAAATCGCCCTGGCCGTGTTCGCGACGACGTTATCGGTGGTGGCGGTGTTCGTGCCGGTGGCGTTTATGAAAGGGATCATCGGACGTTTCTTTTACCAGTTCGGAATGGCAGTAACTTTCGCCGTGCTGATTTCCATGTTCGTCGCGTTTACCCTCGACCCGATGCTGTCCTCGCGGATTTTGCGAAAACCAAAGAAAACCCGGCTCCACGACATTTCCGAGCGATTTTTCGGTAAAATCGATTGGGTCTACGAAAAATTGCTGGCGGTAGCCCTCCGCCGACGCTGGGTCGTGGTGGTCGTGGCGGTCGGATCGTTTATCGCCGCGGGGTTTATCGGCAAATTTCTGAAATGGGAATTTATACCTCTGGAAGATCAGAGCGAATTTAATATTAAGGTCAAAGCCCCCCTGGGCGCGTCGCTTTCGACGACGGATGAAATTCTCCAGCGGGTCCATAAGCAGATTCAGACCCAGCCGTGGGTTGATTATACCTTTGCCACCATCGGGACCGATGAACTCCAACGCGTCAACGAAGGAGGCATGTATGTAAAAATGATCGACAAGGACAAACGCGAAATTTCCCAGATGCAGGCGATGGAGTGGGCGAGGGAGCGGCTTTCAAACATCCCCGACGCCAAAATCAGTATCGAGGTCGTCGGCCGTGTTTCAGGGGGCGGGCATCGGGCGTCGGACCTTCAAATTGAAATCCGCGGGTCCAACCTGGATCGATTGGAAACTATTGCCGGCGGGATTATGAGCAAAATGCGTGCTGCCGGCGGATACGTGGATTTGGATACCACTTATGAGAAAGGCAAGCCACAGATCAATGTGTATGTGAAGCGCGATCGAGCGGCGGACATGGGGGTCAGCCCAATGTCGGTGGCCTCGACGGTCAAAGCGCTCATCGGCGGTGATGACGTGAGCAAATTCCGGGCGGAAGGAGATCGTTATGATGTAAGCGTCCGGCTGCAGGAGCCTTATCGGGATCGTCCGGACGATATCGAATTATTGACGGTGAGAAATAACCGAGGCCAGCTTGTGCGGCTGCAAAACGTATCGTGGATCAAGGAAGAACCCGGCCCGGTGCAGATCGACCGGTACAACCGGACTCGTCAGATCACCATTCTCGCCAACCTCCAGCGGGATAAAAAAGTGCTCGGCCAGGCGGTCGAGGAAACCTCTCGTTTTATCCAGGAAGCCAATCTCCCGCCGGGTTACACATTTGGTTTTTCCGGCATGGCTGATACGATGAAAGAATCGTTCGGATACCTCTTTTTTGCCCTGTTCCTGGCCGTCGTTATGGTCTACATCGTCCTCGCCTCACAGTTTGAAAGTTTCATTCATCCGTTTACGATCATGCTCGCCCTGCCGCTTTCGGTCGTCGGAGCGCTCGGTGTGCTGGTGCTCTCGCACATGACGATGAGCATTTTCACCATGATCGGAATCATCATGCTCATGGGTCTGGTGACCAAGAACGGAATTTTACTCGTCGATTTTACAAACACCCTTCGCCGCCGGGATAACATGGACCGTAACCAGGCGATTTTAAAAGCAGGCCCCATTCGATTAAGGCCGATTTTGATGACCACGTTCGCCATGATCTTCGGTATGCTCCCAACAGCCCTGGGCACAGGTTCGGGTTCCGAGTCGCGGGCTCCGATGGCTGTGGCGGTAATTGGCGGATTGACAACCTCAACCTTGCTGACTCTCGTGGTCGTGCCAGTGGTCTATACCCTAATGGACGATTTAAGTCATGTCGGGAAATGGCGAGTCTGGAATTGGCTGGGGAAAAAATCAAATAATTAATTCAAATCGGTACCCGTTCAGACCCCACTGAAAATTGTCATTGCGAGACCGCGAAGCGGGCGCGGCAATCTCGTCCCTTCGCCAAAGAAACGCGATTGCTTCGTCGCTGCACTCCTCGCAATGACAGTGTCTGAGCGGTTACTCAAATCATATGTTTTGTACATTTTGTAGGGTCCAACGAGGGTTACGGGTTTGTGCGGAGCCTCATTGTTGAGCCAGAAACGCGGTTTTTGCCAAATTGTACAAATTGGAGGCGAATTTTTAACCGCCAAGAAGAAAAGATTTTTTAGCCACGAATTACACGAATGGCCACGAATGAGAAAGATTTTTTTATTTTTAAAGAACGCGGCAGGAGATTTGCCACTCTATAGTAAAGATAACACATTTTTGGCCAAATGCAAATTTTGGGGAAAGAATATTTTTGAACCGCCAAGGCGCCATGACGCCAAGATAAAGAGAGACGTGGTTTATGAAGAAGATGGTGGGCCAAGGCCCATCCCATACAACTTTTTTGATTAAAATGTCCAGCTTTCAATTGCATCGCGAAAATCCTGAAATGCTTCATGAATGAGAGTCGTGACAGCGACCCACCGAGTCGCTCGGATGACTTTGCTTTCCTCATACACCCCAGTCTCAACAGCAACAACCTTTGGCTTTCGATTACACCAACAATCTGCCGGTATATCCAGATCACCTATCGCCCAGACACAACACCCGCTAATGCCCGCGAGACTATGACGGAGTGTACCAGTTTCCCCTTGACGGTCTTTGAAAACTAACATGGACCCATCTTCCATTGTGTTCTCTTCTGGACTTGCACCCAGCAACAGATGGTACTTCGAACAGTATCCGGTCAATGCTTCCGTGCTCCCATCATAAGCGTACGTGGTATATTCGAGCGGTCTGAGCACCAGCTTTTCGTCACTGGCACGACTTGGTAGGGTCCAGATGCCAGGGTATCCGAATACGCTAAAGACAGTCGTTGGTGACTGATCGCTAAAATCCAAGTCGTCTTTGCTTAGAAATCGCTTACCGGACAGTCGCTGGACCGCACGATCCGGTAGCCTGTAAACCGCCACATCGAAAGGATCCTCGATGGAGTCGAACTGAAATGGTGCGGAAGAAATCCAGTTGCCGGGGACTGAAACAAAAGAACCGCAAGCATCAGAGATTCCTAAAGTCTTTCCAAATTCATGGGCATATCTGATCACATGCGCAGCCGTAATGACGAAACGGACATCGGAAATCTGAAACAAGATGCCTGTGCCCAACAGGCACACAGATGGCTTTTTAGCTTGGACGATCGCAACAGTGCTATCCCACGCGTCGCTTGGAATATACGCAGCAATCTGGGCGTTAATATCCGATTGTTGCTTTTGCCGCTCATCCATAGTGAGTCTCCTTGCAATTGGGTAGTTCTGTTATCCAGAGCCTCAATTGACTGGGTTGAGGAAAGACCTTTGGAATTGCCAACAATGCGAACGGAAGTTCATGTGCATTGCCGAGTGGAGCCTCCATGAGTTTCCTTTCTTGGCACATTTCGATTGCGAGCTTCAGGTAGCGGCGAAGAAGCAAGACCGGAGGGAATTGATTTCGTTCTGCCAACCATTCGAGTGCGTCACGGGCACATTTCGAACTGTTGCAGGCGCGGCAAGCCCAAACTAGGTTATCTCCGGTATTAGCGCCACCTCGCTTACGCGGGATGAGATGGTCGGCCGCCAAAAACTCTCTGCTTCCGCAGTAACAACATGCCTGGGGAAGTACCATCTTCAAACGTTCATCGTCCGCAAGCGGGCCTATTTGCATGGTTTGCTTTCGCAGACCACAGTAGAGTCGACTACGAATGATGAAGTGCATGCGCCCGTATTTCTCCGCCTTTGCGGTAACGGCTGCGTGTGCCATCGCGAGGTTCGCGTATGACCAATGAAGCAACTCACCGACTGTCGTGATTTCCATGCGCGAAGCCATAAACCCACTTTCGGGTTTTCCAAAACCCACCATCTTCGTCTTTCATATTAACTTTGCATTTTGATATTTGCAATTTGCATTTTGAAATGATAGGACGAAGCGGTTTGTCTGACCTACTGGCTACTGTCTACTGTCTACTGACTACTTTTTCTTCCCCGAACCGAAGCGGCTCATTAAACGCGCACGCCACGCCAACTCCAGCCGTTTCTTTACTGGCATGGCTGATCGTATCAACCCGTATAACCGTCGCCCCCCCTTCCAGCACGCCGGCCCCAGACATCCTGCCCGCCCCAGCCGGCACGGCGATCCGTATCTCGATCTTCTGGCCGGGGCAAACATCATCCCCGCTGTGGCTGTGAAAATAGACTCCGCCCGCCGATACGTTCGAACTCACCCGACGAAGGGTTTTTCCACGATCAGCAGGTAGAATCACATCCAGAGGAAGATTGGCCAACAACCGAAAATACTTACGCCGGTCATCCATTATAGAATCTATCGGTAAATTTTTAGACTTATATTAAAATATATGGATAATCAATCAAAGAGGCACGACCGTAAGGGAGTGTTATGGAATTTGTTAATCATTTTGGGAGTCCAAAATTTATGATCGCTTATTTTGATTGCACAAACGGCGTGGCAGGTGATATGGTCGTCGCCGGCTTACTTGATGCCGGCGCTTCCTGGACCGAATTTTTACAACAAATCGCGGCATTGAATATCGAAGGCTATAACCTCGACCTGACCGAAGTCTCACGGGCAGGGATCAAAGCCAAACTTTTTCAGGTCAACCTCGATCACCATCATCACAGCCACCGTGATTTAAATTCCATAATTGAGTTAATTCAGGGGTCAAAGCTACACGATCGTGTCATATCCAGGGCGGTAAAAATATTCACAAAGCTGGCACAAGTGGAGGCGGAAATACACAATTGTGAAATTTCCAACGTCCATTTTCACGAAGTCGGCGCCGTCGACGCCATCATCGATATCGTCGGCGCGTGTATTTGCCTGGAACTTTTGAACGTGGATGAGATTTATTATTCAAAAATCGCCGTAGGCGGCGGCCAGGTCAAAAACGCGCACGGTATTTTACCAGTCCCAGCCCCAGCCACCGCCAAGTTATTGCTGGATAAGCAAATATATTCCGGCGACCGAACCGGCGAATTAGCCACCCCGACCGGAGCGGCGATTATGGTTACTTTGGGAACCCAAAAAGTCGATTTGCCTGAACTGACTTTAAAATCAATAGGTTACGGCGCAGGTTCACGGGACGACCCGAACTACCCGAACACGGTCCGGGTTCTTTTAGGCCGGCAAGACTCGCAAGACCTTCAAACAGATGAAGTTACGATCATCAGTTTTAACGTGGACGACATCACGGGCGAGCATTTGGGCTGGCTGGCGGAGCAAATCATGGGAAAGGGAGCTTTGGATGTCGCGCAAATTCCGGTATTTATGAAAAAATCCCGTTCGGCGACATTGGTCCAGGTCCTCTCGCCAGCCGAAAAAGTGGATGAGTTGGTCGAATTCATTTTAACCCAGAGCACAACTTTTGGCGTAAGGCTGGGCAAGGAAAAGCGTTACAAGCTAAACAGGGAATTCGTCGTGGCCGTCTTGCCGGAAGGAAAGGTGCGGGTAAAGCTTGGTTATTTTAATAAAAAGCTGGTCCAGGTCAGCCCGGAATTCGAGGACTGCCGGAAAATCACTGAGCGGACCGGCATCAATTTTCGAAAAATCTACGCCAGGGCGGCGGAATTAGCGCGGCAGGAGATGGAAGATCGCCACCCGGAAGAAAATATTTAGAAAAACTGCATTTTTTTCTAAAGAAAAATAATTTTAATGTTGCAAGGTATCCATCCTTCGGTATAATAACCCATGAAAACCCATAGGTTCCCATAGATGCCCATCAAAGGGACGGAACTTACGGAATTTCCAAGAGTGTACATTATCTCGTAACTTTTTTAATGGAATCAAGAAGTTGCTATTTACCGGAGAGTATGAGCACACGCTGGACATTAAGAATCGGGTGTCGATACCATCTCGATTCCGGCAAGCTCTTTCTCCGGAGACTGTCGGCGATAAGTTGTATCTGGTGATCGGCCCTAACAAAAAACTTTGGTTGTATCCTGATAAATATTATGAAGAGTTGGTCTCTCAATATCCGGCGGAACTGATCCCGGATGAGCAGATCATGCGGTTTGAGCAGATTACGTTCGGTCTGGCACGGTTGTTGGAGCTCGATGGCACCGGAAGGATTCTGGTTCCGGATCGGATGATAAGCCGGTCCGGATTAGGCAAGGAAGTCGTGATTATCGGCGTCCGCGACCATCTGGAGCTTTGGAATAAAGACGAATGGGACGGGTATGTGGAGAACGGACTCTCGGAACACAACCAGATGTTGACTCGGGCCAGGTTAGCACGGATGCTTCCTGGTTCGAATTCATCAACGGGATGAACGAAGGGTATCAGCGGAGATTATTTATGCAGGTCCTTGAAAGTAGTGTCCAGACGTTGACGGACGTGGAACAGGTTTGTATGTGCCTGGAGAGCAAATCAGAGGATAAAATCGCGACAAAAACCGCGGTTCGCTCTTTACAATCGCGATTGGGGATGCTAAAAGATAGAACTTCGATTTTAGCTGATGTGGAAATTTCGGATTACGTGCTTTCGATATTAAAATAGACGTTCGATTTACAACATGGTTCATTTCGCGGTGGCATCAGATAACAGCCTACATATTCCGGTCTTGACACAACCGTTGGTGGAACTGCTTGTTCCCTCAGCCTACGAAGTGGGTATCGACTGCACCCTGGGATTTGGCGGTCATGCCAGGGCTATTCTGGAACATGTTGGTTCGGTTCGCCTGATCGGAATGGATATGGACCCGTCGGCACTTGGTCAGGCGCGAGCTAATCTTTCCGATTTTTCCGAGCGGATTACGTTTATTCAGAGCAATTTTGCCCAGATTGGCCGGGTTCTGGGCGAATTAGATATTCCGAGGGTTGATTTTATTTACGCGGACCTTGGGGTCAGCAGCATGCAGTTGGAGGAAGGGAAGCGGGGATTTTCGTTTCAGCATGACGGGCCTCTGGATATGCGGATGGACCCGGACCTTCCCAGGCGTGCGGCGGATTTGGTTAATTCTCTTAAGGAGCAGGAACTGGCGGATCTGATTTTCCGGTATGGAGAGGAAGGCAGGAGCAAGAAGATCGCCAATTTAATCATCCAGGCCCGTCGAAGCCATCGGATTGATTCGACGGGTGAGCTGGCGGGGATCGTGTGTCAGGCGTTGGGAGTTGACGCTGGCAGTCTCGGGCGTCAGCGACTTCATCCGGCGACCAGGACATTCCAGGCATTGCGTATCGCGGTGAACGACGAGTTGGGGAATCTGGAGCGGCTTCTCAGGATTGCCCCGTCGATCCTTAACCCGAAGGGGCGAATTGGCGTGATTAGTTTTCATAGCCTGGAAGACCGGTTGGTGAAAGAAGATTTTCGAACGCAGTCGGAAAAAGGGATATACAGGGTTCTAACGGCCAAGCCGATTGAGGCAAAACCTGAGGAAATTCTGCGAAATCCCCGATCCCGTTCAGGAAAATTACGAGTTGCGCAAAATATTTTATGATTTTGTTAGCGATGTTCGATATAAGAGTAGTAAACTCAAAGTTATTACGAGCTGGCAGAATTAAACGAGAGGTTTATCCAGGATTAGGGTTGCCGTAAGGAGATGGCCATGACAAGAGAAACGAAGATCGGGTTGTTAGTCGGTTTGGCATTTATCATTCTTTTCGGGATTATACTCTCGGAAAAAGGGACCGGTCGGAGCGACCAACTGTCCACTCCACCCATCGCGGCCTATAAGCCCGTGGTGGAATTGATTCCTCCCACTTCTCCCCCTTCGGCGCAATTGACCCGGAATCATAAGGACGACGTTGCGGATCGTCTAAAGATTTCGGAACCGAACCTGAAGGTTGTTGACCGGACCGGGCCCTTGGAATCCATCAACAATAATGTTCTTAAACCGGTGGAAACTTCCGCCCCAGTCAACCCCACCCAGTCGGAATCGGCGGAGGTCGCGCCCAATCTTAAGAAATTGCTTCCGCCCTCGCAGTCTCGCAGCCTAACACAGATCCCCGCGTCCAACGCCACCGCCTCTGATTTAATCTCGATGGTTCAGGAAACTAAGATTTCCGAAGACACCGGCAGCCGAACGGAAGTGAAAATCCAGGTCGCGGCCGTAAAAACTCATACGGTCCAATCGAAAGAGACGCTGCTGAGCATCTGCCGGCAGTATTATCCGGGTCAGGCTTATCAGATGCTCCCTCTCGTCAAAGAACTGAACAAAATCAGCAAGCCGGAGAAATTAATGTGCGGTCAGGTTATTAAACTTCCTACCCTTGAAAAGCAAATGGCCCAGAAACCCGACACGACGTCGAGCATCGAAGAAAAATCAGGTCTTGCGGCGTCCGATCTTTTGTTACCTGTTGATAATTCAGACGTTGGGATTTTGGCAAACGCCAACTCTTCAAAAGTGACGCTTGTCTCGGCGGGAAAGCAGAAAACGGCAGATGGTTCCCTTAAAATCGCCAAAGCCAAACAGGTCAGCAAGAGCTATGTGGTTCAAAGCAACGATACTTTGACCAAGATCGCCAAGCGGGTATACGGTAATGAACGTGCATGGACGAAGATTTATGAGCTTAACAAGAAGATGATTACCGATCCCCGAAATTTAAAGAGCGGACTGAAGCTGCGTATGCCTCCGGCACCCAGTATCGCGACAAGCACTCTTGCGGCGGGACCGAAAGTTGATTAAATGTAAGCAACCAGCGCGGCCTCGACCAAAAGATTTTTTAACCGCAAAGACCGCAAAGTTCGCAAAGGAAATTCTTTTATAAGTCTTCCCCATTGCGTCCTTTGCGGTCTTTTCGGTTAAATGAAATATGAAAAAAACGCACTAGGAAAATAGGATGAACGTTTTTCGCATTTCGGTCATTGTTCTTGCTCTTTCACTGATTGCCGGGGTTGTGGTTCATATACGATTGAATAATTGGCATTATGCTTATCTGAGCAACCAGCGTTATGACCAATACCAGCGGCTACAAAGAGAATATTCTGAGGGTCGATTGGAACTGGCGCGGTACCAAAGTCCGGAGAATCTGCTGGAACGGTTGAAAGAACTTAAATTGCCGTTGGAAGGATTCGGATTGCCTACGACGGAGGCAGCGGTTGAAAAGAAAGCAGTGAAACCCCCAGAGAAGTCTCCTCGAAAGAATAAGAAAAATAATACCTAACCACCCTTTAGAGCAATTCAAGAATTATTGTACATTTGTCCGATGAAAGGGGAATGAAACAATATTCAATGGATTTACGGGAACGGATCGTGGCGGCATGTGATCGCGGGGAACAAACGATTTCGGCGATTGC
>JBAZZQ010000012.1:0-80684 GCA_041658725.1 Phycisphaerae bacterium
CAATCACATCCTCCGTTTGCGGACGGCGGTCAAATCCGGTCGATGGGAAAACTTTTGGTCGCATTACCTTTGCCTCAAAGATTCTGCATAAGGACTACGTAAAATGAAAACTACACCCTCTTTTAATTTCTTGTTCTTACTTCATGCGGTATTTATCATGTATGGAGCATAGAATACGATACGCATTTAATCAGATGAGGTATTTTGATGAAACGATGTCTGAGATTTTATACGGCGGGACTGCTCCTCTTGTCTTTCGCGTTATCCCCTGGTTTGGCGCAGGTCCCCAAAAAGACGACTCTCGATAGTTCGACCACGCGAGCGGCCGCCGAATTTAAACTCGATACTGAAAAAGTGGAATCCCTTCTGACTAAGGCCAAAGACGCTTTGTTGAAAGGAAATGATTCGGATACCAATAAATATTTGGGGGAATTGACTCAGATCGCCATAGCGGCGGGTGAACAGCAGCAGTATGAGACATACGAAAACATCTTTCTTCGGATATTAAAGGTTAAAGACGATTACCCCGATGCCCTTATCAAACTGGCCGACTACTATCGCCAAACCAATCCCATGTGGGCGGTGGATTACTATGGCCGTTATCTGGAGGTCAACCCCGGCAATGCCGACGCTTATTACGGGCGCGGCAGTTGTTACCTGACCCGCGGATCCTATACTCTCGCCATCGCGGATTTGCGATATCTCGTCGAGCGGTTGAAACCGAAGGACATCGGAGGATTAACCAATCTGGCCCTGGCCTGCTGGGGACGCGCCGGAGAAATCAATGACCCCGAATTATATAAGCAGGCCGTAGGGTATATGAAAAGCGCCGTTCAGGCGGCCCAGGAAACAAAAAATCCGGAAATGCAAAAAAAGTTACCGGAATTGAAATTCCGCCTGGGAAAGTTGCTCCTGGACTACAATAACAAGGTTTTGGGCAAGGCACAGTCCTCCGAACAGAAGGCCAATTTATTCGAGGCCATCGATATTCTTGAGCATGCCATCCAGGAAGCGAAAAAAGCGATCAACCATGACATGGAAGGTCGGCAGAACCTCAGACAGGCCTTGTTGTGTTACGATGTCCTGTCCGATGTATATACTGCCATGATTTCCATGAATCCAAAAGATCCCGCCCCGTATTTACAACTGGCCCAGATCACCCGCGAGAAAGCGGCCCTGCAGCTCAAAGAATCGCAAATATTAGCCTTGAATTTTTACCTTAAAGCGGTCGATGCAGATACGAAAAGACCGGAGAACCTCATTCTCCTAGCCAAAGGCTATAACGAGCTGGGCCAATCCAAAAAGGCGATCCTGACGATGGATCAGGCGATCAAGCTGGTTCCGGACAGCAAGGAATATAGGAAAATGCGGACACAATTTGTCGCCAGCACTCAGCCGACAACCAAGCCGAAGAATAAATGACTAAATCCTAAATCCTACTGCCATCCCGTCGTCGTGGATGGAGTTCCAAATTCCTGCGCCCAGTAAATTCTGCCATCAGTATCCGTCCTTATGCCCAATCCGAGTTCCGTAAACTCCGGACGTAAAATGTTCTCTTTGTGTTCCGGACTGTTCATCCATCCGGTCATTACATCTTGCGGAGTAGCGTATCCCGCGGCGATGTTCTCCCCGATCCACGACCACTTGTATCCTGCCGCCGTGGCTCGATCACCGGGGCTTGTTCCGTCCGGTGAGACGTGGGCGAAATAATTCTTGTCGATCATGTCCTGGCAGTGGTCGGCCCCCGATGCGGCTAGCAGGCTATTCCACTTTAATGCCGAAAGCCCGATTTTTGTCCGCTCCTGGTTGGTCAACGTAAGGACCTGCTGGGCGGCCGGATCGGTAATGGAAGAGCTTTGTCCGGCGGCAATGGGAAACAAGTTCGGTACCGATGCGCCGCAACCACAGAGCAAGACAAACAGGGGAAGAGAAATCAAAAAACCAATCCAGGCAAGTTTAGCTAACTTTCGCCGTTGCATTCCTCAAAGACTCCTTTTCGTGCTTTCCTTTTATTTACCAGATATCCCCAAAAATGTCCATAAAATTAAGGCGAAAAGCAGCGTGGCTATTCCCGCGTAGCCCAAAATATCCTTGACGGATTTTGGAACCCATAAGAAAGGGCGGTCGAAAGTCAAAAGACCGTTCAATATCATTTTTGCCGATTCCGGCAATTCTTCGAGTGGCAGACCCACAGTTCCTTCCTGACCCGAATTTTCCTCGCCGGCGGTTTTGCTTTGTTTTTTTTGCACAATCCGGTTGAGAACCTGGTTGATCTCATCGTCGGCCAGTTTGTCGGTCTGTTGATCCACGGGAACATGCTTGCCGCTTTCCAGAGCTCGATCTAACGTTTCCATCGGAGAAGAATCGGAGGGTTCTTTTTTTTCATCATTGGGTTGTGTTTCATTTGCGGCTTTTGGGCCTTCGCCCTCGTTGGTTCCGATAAGGTTCTCCACGCGTTCGGTCATTTCCTGGACTTCTGCCAGCAGGGTATCGACATTGACGGCGGAAACCTGATCAGAATTTGAATCGTTTTTTTTTGGGTCCGACATACGTTTTGTCCTGAAAAACTTCTAGCGTCGTAACTATTATCGGATATAAATAAAAGCGACTTAAGGAGGATCAAACAAGGTATGCGAAGGCTTTATTGTCAGGATTTTAATATTGGCAGGGCAAAGATCACCGGTCCAGAGGTTCATCACGGTCGGGACGTGCTGCGGTTGAAACCGGGTGATCCGGTCGAGCTTTTTGATGGTCGAGGCCAATCCGCTCAGGCGACTGTTGAGCAACTGTTGAAATCGGAAATTCAGTTACGGATCAACGAAACCCAGACCTCGCCGCTTACCAAACCGCGAATAACACTGGCGACCGCCATCCCCAAATTTGCCCATCAGGAGACGCTCGTGCGGATGGCAACGGAACTGGGCATCAGCGTTTTTCGTCCGATCATTTTCGCTCGAAGCAGTGTGCGTGAACAATTTCGCAGCGAAAAATGGCGGCGATGGACTATCGAAGCCTGCAAACAATGCGGGATGAATTACCTGCCTGAGCTTAAAGAGGCAATCGATTTCAAGGACCTGATCAAGATGGTCGGTGAGTATGACCTGACCATTTTCGGACACACAAAATCGACTATGGGTAACGATTTGTCTGAGCGGTTAAAACAATCGGAAACAATTTTGCTGGTGGTTGGACCGGAAGGCGGATTTACGGAGGATGAACTTTTAGGTTTGCAAAATATCGGTGCGCTCCCGATCCAAATTGGTCAAAATATCTTGCGCATCGAAACCGCCGCCGTGGCATTGAGTACGGTGATTACTTTTCTGTCTTCGCGGTGGCGACAATCACCTTGAGCAGGGGCACGGCATGCCGTGCCCCTACGGTAGCTGAAGTCATTTTCCTAACCCCAGGGCGCTGGCGGTTGCGTAGTGTTCGGTGTGGCTGATCGAGAGGATGATTTTATCGATATTGAGTTTCCGAGTGATTTGGGCGGATTCGCCAGTCAGTGTTACGTGAGGCATCCCGGTGGGGTCGTTCGTGATTTCCATGTCCGTCCAGGCGATTTTATCCCGCCAGCCTGTTCCCAGGACTTTCAAAATCGCTTCCTTGGCGGCGAATCGACCGGCCAGGTGTTCCCATTTCCGCCGGCGGGGTAAGCAATAGGCCAATTCTTTTTCCGTAAAAATTCGATGTAGAAACCGCTCACCGTATCGTTCGACCAGTTCGCGTATTCTAGCGCACTCGACCAAGTCAATGCCGTGATTTACGATTTGGCTCATTCACGAATCCGTCCAGAAAAAAAATACCGCCGAGCAGTAGAATCGCCACCGGCGCGCAAGGAAGCATTTTCAGCCACCCCGCGAGACTTGCCGTCGTCGAGGACCGATCTTCGCTGGGCACGTTTGCGGTGTCGGAAAGTTTATACTGATCCCATAACGCGTTGGTGGCTTGCCCATACACCGAAACCGTAACGTCATTCTCGTCGGCGTCGAGGATCATATAATGAAAATCCAGCCCCGGACCCCCTCCTCCTCCGCTGATGATCTGATGGACGTTATCCTTGATCCAATGATCGTAAAGATGCTCATGACTGCAGATATAAGCTGAAACTTTTTTGGCGGCGAGCATTTGCCAGAAGGCGTCCCGCAGGTCCGGTTTGGCGTCGAGGGAACTTCCGACATGCGGTCCGATGGAATAGGCCGGTTCGTGTCCCAAGACCAATTTGATCGGCTGGGTCGAATTGTCCAGGTCGTTGGCGAGCCAGGCGAGGTTTACCGAGTGAATGCCGTCAGGGGTCGGGATGTCGGTATTGACCATTGAAAAATGGACGGGACCGATATCAAAGGAATACGTCATCTTTTGATCCCCAGCCGGACCGTTGTCGGGAAGTTCGGGAAATGCGTCCTGCCAGAGTTTTACGTAGGTTAGCGGATTGACTTCGTCATGATTTCCGGGCAGGACATAGACCTTGGCTCCCAAAAAGCTTGCGTCATACCAGGGCTTGGCGATTTGCCGCCAATTCTGAAAACCACCGGCCATGATTGAATCATCTTCGGTCCCTGTCACCAGATCTCCGGTAACGATGACAAATTGCACCGGTGGATCGACGGCCATGACCTCCTGGATGATTTTGGAAAAAACCGTCTCATTGATCGTTCCATTAGTCCAACCGCGAGTGTCTCCGACAACCGCGAAACGAATACTTTCCGCTTGCAAACCTGAGACCGTTACCGCGACAATAAGGGCGGTAAAGAGATAATATCTCATCTTTATAATAATCACTCCCTCACGGTCGTGCCTCTTTTTATTTTGCGGGGGCATCTTGCACTTCTTTCATGACCTGATCGTTGATCTGCCGAAGGAGGTTCATGTATTCCACTTGCGATTCCATCCATTTTTTAACCGATTCGTTGCCGGCGAGCTTGGATTGCAGGTCGGCGAGCATTCGCTTGTCTTCTGGTTCGATCGGTTTACCCTGCTTTTCCTTTTGACCGAGTTTAACGACGACCTGTTCGTACTCCTGGATCAGCGTTTTGGCTGAGGAGTCCGAATCCAGGATATCCTTCGCACCGTGATATCGTTTACCAATGGGATGCTCCGCTAGTGACTCCCCCAATTGCTTGGCCAGTTCAAAAATCTTTTCCATAAAAATTTCCTTTATATGCGTTTAATGGTATTATAAACAACATACAAGTCGATCCAAAGACAAAATCGCCTTGTTTTCTTTATTGTTTTATTATAGCGGGGTGCAACGATGCCAATGAGACTCAGACATAAAATTTTATCGATGGTGGCCAAAGGTGAATATAAGCCGTTGGATCTTCATGGTCTGGCGGCGGCCTTGGGAGTGCTGAAATCGGACTTCAACCGATTCAAGCAGGAAGTGGGTGAACTGCACCGCGGCGGCAGAGTCGTGATCGGCGAAGACCGGACGATTCGTCTGACAAGCCAGGAGGGCATGATGGTGGGGGTCTATCGGGCAAACGCTCGCGGGTTTGGTTTTGTCATTCCCAGTGATCCGGCCGGTGTGGAAGATTTGTATATTCCCGCCGAGGCGGCCAGTGGCGCGTTGACCGGTGATTTGGTTCAGGCGAAAGTTTCGAATCGAAAAGTCCAGGGAAAGATGCGGCTATATGGGCGGATTGAGAAAATTCTGGCCCGCGGAAAGAACAAATTTATCGGAACGCTCTTTCGGTCCGCTACTCATTGGATGGTTCAGACCGATGGGAAGGTTTTGCATCAGTCTATTATCGTCGAGGATATCTCAGCCAAGCAGGGAAGAACGGGGGACCGGGTGGTGGTCCAGCTTACGGAATATCCCTCCGGAGAAAAATTATCGCGTGGAGTGATTTTGGAGGTTTTGGGTCCGCAGGGGGTGGGCAGCGTGGAACTTCAGGCCGTGATCCGTGAATTCGACCTGCCGCAGGAATTTCCCGATTCCGCGAGAGCCAACCTGGAAGAAATTATTGAAAGATTCAATCGAACCATCGGTGAGGATTTGGCGGAAGGGGAGGTTCCCAAAGGGAGGGTCGATCTGCGAAACAAGATTATTATCACGATAGACCCGATCACCGCCCGCGATTTTGATGACGCGATCAGTCTCGATGTGCTGCCGGACGGCGGGTATGAACTGGGGGTGCATATCGCGGACGTTTCCACTTTTGTGCCGCTGGGGTCGGCGGTTGATACCGAAGCCCGTGACCGGGGCAACAGCGTTTATTTACCGCGGCATGTGATCCCGATGATCCCGGAGGCGCTATCGAACGGGCTTTGCAGTTTGCAGGAAGGGCAGGACCGGCTGACCAAGAGCGCGTTTATCCGATACGACCGGAAAGGGAATGTCCAATCCAGCCGTTCTGCCAACAGCGTGATTCGCTCGACACAGCGATTGCATTACGAGCAGGCGTCGGCGGTACTGGCGGGGGATTATGGAAAATTACCCCGGCCGGTAGTGGATTTGCTGCTGTACGCGGAAAAACTGGCCCGAGCGATTTACACGCGGCGGGAAAAGGCGGGCATGCTGCATCTGGATTTGCCGGAGGTGGAGTTGGAATATAATGAGAGCGGGGATTTTATCGACGCGCATCCTGCGGACACCAGTTTTTCGCATACGATTATTGAAATGTTCATGGTCGAGGCCAATGAGGCGGTGGCGCGGCTTTTGGATTCTTATGGGATACCTTTTTTACGGCGGGTGCATCCGGACCCCGCGCCGGAGGCTGTCGAAAAGTTGCGGGAGTTTCTGACCATGCTCGGGCACCGGATCGCCAAAAATGCCGACCGGACGGATTTGCAGGATGTGATCAAATCGGTGGCCGGTAAACCGGAAAGCTTTGCCGTCAGTTACGCCCTTTTACGTTCCTTGCAGCGGGCGGAATACTCGCCGAAAAAAGTCGGCCATTACGCACTGGCCAGTACGCATTATTGTCACTTTACCTCGCCCATCCGGCGGTATCCGGATTTGGACGTTCATCGATTGCTGGAATTGCATTTCGAGGGCAAGTTAAAACAGTTGGCTCCAAGTTTGCGGCAGGACCAGCAGGAGCTTGTCGCCCTGGGCGAGCATTGCTCGCTGACCGAGGAACGGGCGCAGCACGCGGAACGCCAGATCAAAGAAACGCTAATTTTACAACTGATGGCGGAACATATCGGAGACCACTATGACGGCTTGGTCACCGGCGTCTGTTCGCTGGGGCCGTTCATTCAATTGCAGCGATACTTGATCGAAGGGTTGATTCCGCTGGAAGAATTGGGTGACGATTGGTGGGAAGTGGACAAAGAAGGGGGGTTCATTTATGGCCGGCGAAGCGGCAGGCGGATTAAAATCGGAGACCCGCTGACTGTAAAAGTAATCAGTGTGGACATGCAGAGCCGGAGAATGAACCTCGGTCTGGTCGAAGAAGCCGGCGGGCGCGGGAAAAAAGGTAAGAAAAGTGAGAAAGGTGCGAAGGGTGGGAAAGGCAAGAAGAAGGCTTCGTCGGGCGGCAGGAAGGGCAGGGGGCGGCGAAGACGATAATCGAAGAAAGTGCATTGAAGCTATGATTTAAGAATGGTAGCAAAATAGTGCAATTTTGGTTTCATGGTGAGTAGGTATATGGAAAAAGAAAAACACGAGCGACAGGAATTGGTTTTGGACCATACAGAAGTCGGCAGGATGTGGGATGAAAACGCGGAGGTCTGGACGACATTGGCCCGTAAGGGCTATGATGTGTATCGAGATTATGTCAATACGCCTGCCTTTCTAACCATGCTTCCGGATGTGTCGGGATTGACCGGATTGGACATCGGATGCGGAGAAGGCCACAATACCCGCCTGATTGCCCGCCGCGGTGCTCGGATGACAGCCATCGATATTTCCACCAAGTTCATTGCCCATGCCCACGAGATGGAACAAGACGAACCGCTGGGGATTGAATACCAGCAGGCGAATGCATCGGAATTGCCGTTGGCGAATGCGTCGTTTGACTTTATCGTCTCCACTATGTGCTTCATGGACGCGCCTGATCACGAGAAAGTTCTGCAAGAGGCGTTTCGAGTCTTGAAACCTGGTTGCTTTCTGCAATTTTCGATTACCCATCCCTGCTTTCAAACCCCGAAGTGGAAATGGGTCCATGATGAAGGTGGCCGGAGGATTGCTGTTGAGTGCGGTGACTATTTCCGAGAACCTAATGGCGAAATTGATGAATGGACGTTCGGTGCCGCTCCACTCGAGATTAAACAGAAAGTGAGGAAGTTCAGGATTCCGCGTTTTCCCCGGACCCTGAGTAGTTGGCTGAATCTGCTGATCGATACTGGCTTTATTCTTGAACATCTTTCGGAACCCCATGCCGATGAAGAGACATTGAAAAAGTGCCCGGATTTGCAGGATACCTGTATCATCGCTTATTTTTTGCTTATTCGTTGTCGAAAACCTGGTAAGGTGGATTTTCTTAAATCCACCGTTTCTTGATTAATGCCTACTGAAAAAACGGCGGATCGTGGACGATCTACCTTTTAAAAACTCAACAAGGAATAAAAATGGCGAAATCATCGGTAGTACGAAAGTTGCTTTTGATCGGGGGAAGCGGTTTTGTCAGCGGGACCACGGCTCGGGCGGCCCTGGCCTCCGGCTTTGAAGTCTGGGCGATAACGCGGGGTCAAAAGCCCGTGCCGGATGGTGTGCGGGTATTGGTGGCCGACCGGAACGATGAGGAACAATTCCGGCGGGTTATCGAACAGGCTGACACCCACTGGGACGCGGTTATCGATCATGTCGCCTATGTGCCCGCCAACATGGAACAGGATATAACACTCTTTCGCCAACGGGCCAAACAACTCATTTTCATCTCGACCGATTTTGTTTTTGACCCCAGCCGACGAACCTTCCCCCTCCAGGATCCGAACAACCCTCACTTTGCGACGCAAGGATATGGCGGCGACAAACGGCGATGCGAAGAACTCCTGCTCCGCGGCGATACCGGCCAAATGAAGTGGACGGTGGTCCGGCCATGCCATATTTACGGCCCGGGATCGCAACTGGGATGCCTGCCGGCGCATTCCCGCGACCCGGAACTGATCGCAAAATTACGAGCGGGTCAGCCGATCCGCCTGGTCGGCGGTGGGTATTTTCTCCAACAGCCGATCTTTGCCCGGGACCTGGCGGAATTGATGTTGAGCGCGGTGGGCAATGCAAAGGCGTATGGAAAACTTTTCCTGACCTATGGCCCGGACGCCGTAGAATCCTGGCAATACTTTCGGATCATCGCCGATATCCTGGGCGTCGGACTGACGGTAGAAGAGATTCCCGTCCGGCCTTATATAGCGGAGCACCCGGATTCCACCCCGTTCTTTTGCCACCGTATCTGCGATCTTGCTCCGCTGAAAGCCTGCGGTTTGAAGGTCCCCGCCACATCCCTGACCGATGGCCTGCGTCTTCATGTGCAAAGTCTCTTGGGTTGATCCAGAGCAACGGCCGGTGAATCTCGGACGATCCACCTACCCGGCTGCATCCGGCTTGCCGGGGCTTATTATATATTTTTTTTTCAACAATATTGCGACTGAAAATAAAGCGCATAATCCTGTTACCCCGTACAATCCCCATAAGCCGCCAACCAAGGTCCGAGGAATGAGAAACTTTATATTGAACTCCCCACGATTGGGCTGGTAATTCGCTTCCGGCGATTCCATGGCCTGCGAAACTTCCGGTCTCATCTTCCACTCCTCATAACTCAATCCAATATTAGACAAAACAGCACCGCTGATCACGATTGAAACACCAAGCAATATCCAAATTCTTTTTGTCATTTGTGCTTTATCTATAAGCCAGGCGAGTAAGCCTACCGTTGTTCCGCTGAGAATGATCATCATTAGAAGGAAGATAATCGGATGGTAATGTTGACTCCCGGAGATTCGTTCTGAAATTACGGCGGGCCAGTAGCCAATGATCATTCCCATCGCAAGTCCCCTCACTTCAAAGCCGGGAAAGGCAAACAAAGCGATGGTAAACGCCATCCACACGCCCATGAAAGCAATACGGTGTTTAAACATATTTTATTGTTCTATCTTACCAGTTTCGTAGGGGGGATCGACTTCGATCCACCATTTTCATCCAAGTAGAATTTGATTCTACGATTTTAAAAATGCAGGGCAAGGAAAAAGCTTGGTAGCGAGGATTTTCTTAAATTCACCGATTCTTGATTAATGCCTGCCGAAAAAACTTTTTCCTTGCCCTGTGTTTTTGAAGTCTTAGAATCAAAGGGTAGGAGAAGATTATTTATGTCCACAACGCCCGTCAAGAAACGTTCGACTAAGGCCGGTCTGCCGGCTGGTACACTTATCCACCTCGGCGAACGCAAGACCGTCAAAACAAGCATTTCCATCACCTGCTATGATGAAAAAGATTACGAAGAGCGGACCGTCGATACCATCACCCAGTGCATCCCCTTGAAAGAAAAGCCCGCCGTCGCCTGGATCAACGTGGAGGGAATCCACCAGACCGAAATTATCGAAAAGCTCGGCAGTTGCTTCAATCTCCATCCCCTGCTTCTCGAAGACATGCTGGCCACCGACCAGCGACCCAAGATTGAGGACCGTGACGATTACATTTTCATCGTTCTGCGAATGATCTACCTGGACTCCGCGACCCGCCGGGTCGTCAACGAGCAGGTCAGCCTGATCCTCGGACCCAACTATGTCCTTTCCCTTCAGGAAGGGCGAGAAGGCGATGTGTTCAATCCCATCCGTGAACAAATCCGGTCCGCCAAAAGCCGCATCCGCAAATTAGGCCCCGACTATCTCGCCTACGCCCTTCTCGACGCCGTCGTCGACGGCTACTTCGCCGTCCTCGAAAACTTCGGCGAGCAAATTGAAACCTACGAAGAGGCTGTCTCGATCAATCCTCAAACCAACACCCTCCAAGGCCTGCACCTGCTGCGAAGAGACCTGATCTTCCTGCGAAAATCCCTCTGGCCCCTGCGGGAAGTGATCAACGGCCTGGAGCGATATGATTCAACCCTGATCGCCCCGACCTCCAAAATGTACTTGAAAGACGTTTACGACCACATCATCCAGCAGATCGATACCACCGAGACCTATCGCGATATGCTGACGGCCATGCTCGACGTCTATCTTTCCAGCATCTCCAACCGTATCAACGAAGTCATGAAGGTCCTGACCATCATCGCCACGATCTTCATTCCGTTGACGTTTCTGGCCGGGGTCTACGGCATGAATTTTGCCTACTTTCCCGAACTCCACTGGCGCTACGGCTATCCGATCTTCTGGTTCATCTGTGCTCTGACCGGAATCGGTATGCTCTTTTTCTTTCGCCGAAAAAGATGGATATGATTATTTCTTTTTATGTACACCCACTGGATGACCTTTAATTTCTTTAATCTTGTTGTTTCGTTTCACTTTCAGTATATTGCAGGAAATTTATTTCACATAAACCGCAAAGGAAGGAGTCCTTATGGCCACTATGCAAAACACCCTGCATGTGCGTCCATATCAGTTAATCTACATTCTCGCCGGCATCGGCGCGGGCCGAACGCAGGATATTGGCAACGCGCGGCTCAACGAGATCCTGGCCGCGGTGAGGAAGGATCCGTTTTGTCCCGTGACGCTACGATGCAACGTGGACACAATGTTCAGGTATCAGAATGTCGGGCGCGCGGACGACACACCCGGTGGAGAGGATTTCAACGATCGCCGCGACCTGCATGTGCTCCAACGGCTGGGACTCTGTCCGGGTGACACCCGTCCCGCGGTAACGTTGTTCGAGCGAGTTATTGCGGAGGTGGACGCGGAGAGCGTGAGGGAAATGGAGTGCGAGGATGTGCCCGGGTCCGCCCGCTGGTTCCGTGGTCAGGTCGTCAGTGTAGACTATGAAAAGGGATGCAAGTTGGGATTGCACGCCGTGCTCAACTGGCGCACTGAAGAGGAAATGGCGAGGGTTAAGGCGGAGTCGGCGAAGAAAACTCTCGATGCCGATCACCTTCGCATTCGCCCTCATCACCTCATGTGCATGAGCTGTTTCTATGGCACCGCCCGCAATCACAACAAACCGTTGGTGCCTATCCCTGGCGACAACCTCTTCGAGGCCATTGCTGCCATACACCGCAACCCGGAGATCCCTATTACTCTCATCCCAGGACCTTGCGATATCTGTCCGCCCTGTGCTCTGCTGCACCCTGCGGCAAATCTCTGCATTGGCGGCATGGCCATGGCGTTGCGCGATCAGAAGAAGGACCTGGACGTGCTCAAGCGACTTGATCTCAAGTATGGTGATACACTGCCCGCGCGGGAGTTGTATCGTCGGCTATATGCGCAGATCGCCTCAACGACGGAGATTTGCGGTCATCGCACCGGAGTGGTAACCGCGCCGGAGTGGGGAGTGTGCGGCGGCTTGACCGGCGACGCGGGCTATGTGCGAGCCCGCGAGGAGAAGCTTGGCATAACGGAATTAAGCTTGTTCGGGCCATGACTTCGACGATTTTGTCGAAGGAAACCTACCGAAAAAATAGCGGATCGCGGACGATCCCCCTGCAATTCTGCCACTCACTACCCGCTATTTCAGTTCTTCAATTTTCCATTGGGATTGTCCGGCGTTGGAATTGTGGATTACGGTTTCGCCTACTTTTTTACCCATGAAGGATTGGGCGATGGGGGAGAGGTAGGAATAAATCGAGCGTTGAGGGTCGGCGTCCCATGGGCCGAGGAAGAGAAAAGAATCAATTTCGTTGGTAGCGAGGTTGCGGGCCTTGACGGCGGTGCCGATGGTGACGAAATCGGATTGGGTGATGGAATGATGGAGGATTTTTGCTTTTTTGATATCGGCCCTCATTCGGGTGGCGCGTTCGGTGAGTCGATCGCGTTCTTCGAGTGCGGCGGTGAATTCGGCGTTTTCACTCAGGTCGCCGCGTTCCGCCGCTTCGCCGATGGTTCTGGCGTTGTGGAGGATATCGACGTTGGTTAGTTTGTTGAATTCCTGATTTTTGCGTTCGAGGGCGGGTTCGGTGGTGTAGATGGCGTCTTCTTCCCACGGCGGGACGTTTTTGCTGAATAGACCCGGATGGGTTTCTCGGATGATATTTACAAAGTCGCTGCTCATGGCGTCTCCGAGGCCTGTGTTGCGGGGGACGGTATCCTTGAGATAACGGGCGTAATCGTGTGATGAAGATTTCAGGACGGTCCGGACCAGGGCGGAGTTATCGGCGGTGATCGCGTTTTTGATTTGAGTGAGGGCGCGTTTTTGCTGCTCGGTGTCGGAGATGGGTGGTTTACGCTTGAGGATTTGCGCGGCGGTGAGCAGTCCGGTGAGGATGGTGGAGCGATCAATTTTCGTTAAGTATTCCGGGGGATTTCCGGTGCAGGCGGATTTATAGAGCCAGACGATGGCGCGGACGTATTTGTCAGGCCAATGCAGGATAGCCTCGATGGCGCGGGTGAATGATTCTTGGATTCCTTGTTGGGTTAGTTCGGAGGCGATCCAGTCGCAGACGGCGGCGGATGCGCCGGGTAGGACGGCGGCGAAGAGGTCGTACCAATTGTTCGGATTCGATTCGCGAATGAAATTCAGGACGACGCGCGCGACGTCGTCGTTGTAGATCGTTCCCAGTAGCGTGGAGGGATCGGCGGGTAGTTTGAACTTTACTATGGAGGCCGGGATGCTTTGGGGAGCTATTTTATGAATTTCGGATAAGACGGCCTGGGACGCGAGTTTGGCGGCTTGATCCGGGTCCTGGCCGCGTGCGATCAGTGTTTTGATGAACGCTTGGAGCAGTTTTTCATCCGGTGCGGATTCGGGATGATGGGCGTGTAGGTAATCGAAGATAACGAGGATTTTTTCCTCGAATGATTTAGCGTCTTGGAATTCGGCGCGGATGCGGTCTTCGTAGGCCAGTGGTTTGGTCCGCAGGGTGAGGGTCGGTTGATGGCCGCCGGATAGTTCGATAAAAGGCGATTTGAGGATTTTGGTTTTGGCGGCGGTCCACCATTTCGGCCAGGCACTGGTGAGTATGACCTGAGTGAGATGCGATTTAAGGTCGCGGAAGGTCAGGGTGGGGCCGAAGGTTTTCAATGCGTCCAGGACGAATTGCTCAGGGTTTTCGCGGGCGAGGAGTTGGAGCGTTTCATTTTCGAAGACGGCCAGGGCACGAAAGTCATCGGCGGGGAGCGATTCAAGTTTCAGGACGGCGACGGCGTCGTAGGGTTTTTCCTGGCCCGCGATGGTTATGGTGAGTTCCTTTTTTTCAGTATCGAGTCCGACGATCTTGCCGGGGATTTTGAGGATCGTGTCCAGAACGTAGGGCTGGGCGAGTAATCCGATGAGTTTATCCATTTGCTGGAGGGCGAGGGTCAGAGGAGTATTTTTTCGTAGCAAGGTCATTTCAAGGAGTGTTTCGATTTGAGGGATTTTGTCGGCGTGGGCTTTTCGATAAAGTTCTGCGGATTCGTTTCGGATGGATTCGCTTTGCGGGAATAAGGCGGCCAGATGCCGGGCGATATCCAGACCGGCCTCGGGGCCTTTTCGTTCCGTCCATAGGGTCAGCACGAACCAGAATAGGGACTCGGTGCGTTTGGGGTCGTTTTGCTCGGCCACCACATCGAGGACACTCAAAAGGTCCACGGTGGCCAGAAGACCCGATTCGATAGCAAGGGTGAGGGAGGATTCCAGGTCGTCGAACTTTTTCAGACGCGCGAGCTTTTGCATTCTGTTGGCTTCGAGCGACGATTGCGTTTGTATGGCTGACATATCATTCCTTAAATAAAATTTGGATATGTAACCATATCCGGTTCGGATGAGGTTTTCAAGACATAGTGCGGGTTACAAAAATAATTACCCGCTCCCTCACGGTTGCGGCTCGTAGTTCTGGAAACCTTTGGAGTTCCTTGACTTTCGTGAGTTTTCCTGAACAATTACAATCGGATGGAAACGATATTCTCGCTGGACAATACGATTTTTGCGTGGGCGACGGGGTTGGACCGGGCGGCCAGGGGGATTCTTCGGGTCAGTGGGTCCGATACGTTTAGCGTGCTTGCGAAAATATTTATTTCCGATGATAAGAATGTTTTGGATGGTCATTTACGCGGGGAGATTTTTTTTAATCAGGCGATGGCGGGCTGGCTGACGATTTCCAGGGGTTTGAAAGTTCGCTGCTGGGTTTGGATTTTTCATGGTCCGCGGAGTTTTACGGGTCAGGACATGATTGAAATTCATACGGTCAGCAGTTTGCCGCTTTTGCGGATGATCGATCAGCGGTTGCTGGAGCTGGGACTGGAAACGGCGAGAGCCGGCGAATTTTCGGCTCGGGCATTTTTGCTGGGAAAGATGGATTTGACTCAGGCCCAGGCGGTTAAAGAACTGGTGGACGCGCAGAATGATGTGCAGATTCAGGCGGCATTGAGTTCGCTGGGGGGGAAACTTCATCAGTGGATTATGGACGTTTATCGGGAACTTTCGGAACTGGCGGCGGCGGTGGAGACTAATATTGATTTCAGCGAGGAGGAAATCGAAGTTATTACGCTGGAGCAATTGGTGGAAAAGCTTGGATTGTTGTGTCAGACGATATCCGATGTTCTTCGCCGGGCGATTGATACGCAGGCGATCAGGGCATTGCCGCAGGTTTTTCTGGCTGGTCCGGTGAATGCTGGAAAAAGCACGCTTTTAAATCGGCTGACTGGGCTTGATCGTGCCATTTGTTCGCCCTTGCCGGGAACTACGCGGGATATTCTTACGGCGGTTTGGCAGTACGAACAGCGGGAAGTTTTGCTGTGCGATACGCCGGGACTGCTGGAAGGGGGGGCCGATGAGATTACGCAGTCGGCCATCGAGCGGGTGAAACAATTTATTCAGTTGGCGGATTTGGTGATTTTTGTTTTTGACGCCGGGCAAGGAATCGAAGGTCAAATGCGACTGGTCGAACAATTGCCGGTAAATCAAAACAAGGCGATGGCTGTGCTGAACAAGACGGATATGGTAGTGGAAGGGAAATTGGAAAGTCGGATGACCGAACTGAAGGGGTATGATATATTTCCCGTGAGCGCATTGACGGGCAAGGGTATGGATGATTTGACGCGCGAGGTTTTTTTGCGGCTTAGCGATATTGCGTTGACGACGGCGGGCCATCAGATTGTGTTGGATTTACGCGGCAGGGAGATTTTGGAAAGTGCTCTGGTGTGCATTAAACAGGGGCAGGACGATGCCCGGAGTTTGCTGGCGAAGGAAAATATTTTGGGTTTGGAGACTATCGCCGTGAGCGTTCAGCATGCGCTTCGGATGGTAGGAACACTATTGGGAAAGGATGTGACAGAAGATGTCCTGGATAGCATATTCAGCCGATTTTGTATTGGGAAATAAAACGGGTTTGAGGGCTAGATATTTCGCTGTGCTCAGCATGGCAGTGATTTTAATTTTTGTCCGCGGTGTGATGGCGGAGCCTGTTGCGACACCGTCCTCTCGGCCTGTGGAACGAGATAAATATGCCATTTTGGAAACTGTGCCGGCCGAGGCTGTGGCGGCTTATGCTTCTTTCGATACCAGCAGTGGGATCGACGCGGGGACGGGTCAGATGATTACGTCGCTGCTGGGGATGGGAAGCGTGGTCGGTTTTTTCAACGCCAATCAACAAATTCTGGTTGATATCGTTTCTTCGCTTGTCGCTATTGGGAAATATCCTCATGCGGTGTTTATGCTCGACGTCAGCGCCAGAAAATTGGGGGAAGGATCATTTACTCTCAATAGTTTAAGTCTGGGGGTGGTGGTGCGGGCGCCGGCGGGGGAGCATGGAAAATTTCTGACCTTGCTGAAGCAGATCATCGACCATTATTTTAACCAGGACGACGCGCGATTGATTTGGGTGGGAGAAGGGGCGATGCGTCATCAAAAAATGGACTCGAGTAAATTTCCAAACTGGTGCTGCTGGGAGTGGGGCAGCATGAAGGACACTTTTATTTTTACCATCGGACCCGGTGCATATAGCAAAGTTTTCAACACTATCGCCGCGAAAGAAAAATCGATATCTTCCGTTGAGATTGTCGGGGTTACGAAGAAAAACGACCACGATATGCAACTGCCGTTTCTTATGCTTTATTTGAATCTGGACAGTCTAAGCGGCAAGCTTCGGCCGGTGATGGAAAAAACGTATGATGATGTAGTCGATTCGTTTTCGGCGAACAATCTTCATCAATTTATTTATTCGGCGGGATTTACGAAACGGGCGTATATCAGCAAGATGTATATGCAGCAGTCGGATAAGTCCGAGTTAGGATATCTGACGGGTGATTTTGTGAAAGGGGACCCGCGGGCCAAGGCGGTTCCACCGCAAACGAACAGTTATGGGGTGGGGTCTACGAATATTTCCAAAGCCGTGCGGTACGGGGCGGAGACTTATCTTGCTTCGCGAAATCCGGTTCGGCGGGAGAAGCTGATCGAGAATTATGATAAGCTGGCTGCGGAGTCGGGTTCGACGAATGGGCATGAATTTTTGATGTCGCATTTCGGTCCTGCGGCGATGGTCATCGTGCATGACTGGCCGAAGCATCCGTTTAATCTGCCGATTGCCAAGACCCTTCTGATCCAGCATAACGATTCAAGAGATTTTAAAACCGGCGCGGAAAAGATTTTGCGGATATGGCAAATGATGTTGCGGGCAATGTCGGGGACGGGGAAGGAAGGAAAAGTCACCTCAGCCTGGGAGTCGTTGTTTGATTTACAACTCGATCGAACGCCGGAGGGGATATGGTTCCTTCATTTGGGACCGGTGATTCTTGTCGCAGCGGGGCTTGATGATCATTTTCTGGTTCTAAGCTATTCGATTCCGGCGGTTCAGATGAATTTGCGGTATCTGAAAGCGACCTTTGGGCCGACGACGAGGGGGAGTAGGCAGTAGGAAGAAAAAGTAGACAAGTAGTCGAGTAGGGGCGGCCCTGTGTGGTCGCCCTCTTATCATCAATTTTGCATCCCCGGTCAGGCCGGGGACAAGCTTTGCAATCTTTCTTCCTTCTTCATGCCCTTCGTGTCTTCGTGGTGAAAATCGCTTGCGGCCCGCTCGTAATATTGGAGTCCGTAGTTATTCACCCACGTCACTGCAAGTCGTTACAGTGCAATGAAACATATCGGCGTATGGAAATTATTTTCACTCCCTTGATTTATAAATGGGGGTTTGGTAAATTATAAGCTTATTCGATAACGGTTTTCGTAAGTCAAACGCGTGAGAGAGAGTAGATGAGTAACTTTCTCCCACGCGTTTTTTTTGCGCCTTTTGCTTCGAGTGTCGAGGCAAAAGAACGACCCAGAGTCTACATCTTTTTAGGAGGTTTGACGATGAAAATTCAGATGAATAATGTAGTGGCGATCTGTGTGTTGCTGGCGTTTGCGACGGTGGGATTGGCGATCACTATTGAGACGGTTCCTGTGGGCAATGCGGGGAATGCGGCGGATACCCGCTATGGCGGCTGCGGCTCGGTATCCTACGCTTACAACATCGGCAAGTACGAGGTGATGGCGGGACAGTACACCGAGTTTCTCAACGCCGTGGCGAAAACGGATACCTACGGACTGTATAATGGGGCCATGTGGACGGACACCACTTACGGCTGTAGGATTCAACAAACCGGGTTCCCTGGAAGTTATACATATACCGTCGCTTCCGGCTATGCGAATCGTCCGGTGAATTACGTAAGCTATTGGGATTCGCTTCGTTTCGCCAATTGGCTTGGTAACGGCCAGGGCAACGGCAGCACGGAGACCGGCGCGTACACCCTGACCTCCATTGGCATCGGAAACAATACGATTGTCCGCAATGCCGGGGCGACGTGGGCGGTAACCAGCGAGGACGAGTGGTACAAGGCGGCGTACTACAACAGGAGTGGAAGCACGTACTTCGACTACCCGACGAGCAGTAACTCTATTGACACAAGCAAGGCAAACTATAATTTGTCTGTTGGACATACAACCGATGTTGGAAGCTACAACTTCCCCAGCCCCTACGGGACATTCGACCAGGGCGGGAACGTGTGGGAGTGGAACGAAGCCATACGTTACGATTGGTTGCGTGTCGTGCGGGGCGGCTCGTTCAGCGACCACAACGACACCCTGCACGCGTCGTATCGCTACAACGGCACCCCGACGAACGAGTACAGCATCGTCGGGTTCCGTGTGTCCGAGGTTCCTGAGCCGGCTTCCCTGGCGATTCTCGTCTTGGGCGGGATAGGGGCGCTGGTGAGGCGAAGGGGAGTGGGCAGTAGTGAGTAGGCAGTGGGAAGAAAGTAGACAAGTAGACGAGTAGTCGAGTAGAAGAAAAAGAAATTGCAAAGCTTGTCCCCGGCCTGACCGGGGATGCAAATTGCAAATATCAAAGCTTGTCCTCGACTTGATCGGGGATGCAAAGTTGAAGAAAAGAGGGCGGAGCAAGCACCGCCCCTACTTTTATGGGCCGGGTTTGGTCCACCAGGCGGGGTCGGTGAGGTATTTACTAACAGTCATGGCGACGGCTACTCCGTCTCCCGCGGCGGTAGCCAGTTGCATGGCGGCGGCGGTGCGGCAATCACCGGCGACGAAAATTCCGGGGATCGAGGTTCGCAAGTACCAGGGGTCGCATTGTACGAAACCGTGTTCGTCGAGCGGGACAAAACCCTTTAGGAAATGCGTGTTGGGGACCATTCCGATGAAGACGAAGACGCCGTCGCACTCGATCACTCCTTCGTGCGCGGTTTTAATATTTTTGGTTTTGACGTATTCGACCCGGTCCTTGCCTTCGATGCTGATTAATGTGGTGTCGAGGACGAGTTCGATTTTTCCGGCCTGGACCTCCCGGTCAAGTTCTTCGACGAGGATTTTTTCCGCTCGGAATTGGTCGCGGCGATGGACGAGGTAGAGTTTTTTGACATATTTTGCCAGGTGAAGGGTTTCCTGGATGGCGGTATTTCCTCCGCCGACGGAGACGACAGTTTTGTCCTGATAGAAAGGTGCGTCGCAGGTTCCGCAGTAGCTGACTCCGGTTCCGGATTGACGGAAGCGGTCTTCGCCGGGAATGCCGAGTTTTCGATAGTCGCTTCCCGGAGTGAGAATGACGACGCGGGTGAGGATTTGCTCCTCGCCGTTGATTTCCACGCTGATTTTTCCGTCGGGAAGAGCTTTTACCGCGGTGACGGCGGCGAGTTGGCGAATTTCCGCCCCGAAGGTGCGGCACTGGTTTTCCATGTTGCCGACCAGTTCGGCTCCGCTGACGCGAAGGAAGCCGGGATAATTTTCAATTCGATCGGTGTTGTTGATCTGCCCGCCGGGGATCGATTTATCCAGGATGATGGTTTTATGCCTGTCGCGCGAGGTATAAATTGCGGCGGCCAGTCCGGCGGGGCCTGCCCCGACAATGACCACGTCGTAAATTTCCGGCATCAGGAAATCTCCTTGTCAATTTTGGATTGAAGAAAAAATATCGAGGTTTGCATTTTGGGTCCATCGCCCAAAGGGATAGGCGGCGGGATCTTTTTTGGTTTAAGATTTACGGTCTGGGCCATTTTGTCCAGCCAGACGGAAAGCGTATTCGTACTCGAACGAGGACCGATGAAGATCAGGGCCAGGGATGTGCCATCGGGCAGAAAAAACAACCGCATAGCCATAAATTCGACTTCGTTTTGCTCACCCTTGAAAAGCAGACTGATATCATAATTCGGCAAGGAATTAATTTTGGGTTGTTCCTGGATTTTCAGAGTGGCCAGGGAGGGGCGGTCGAGCAGGACATAGCGGCTAAGGAGGATGGGAAAATCTCTTTTTCGAGTTGGTTGGACTGGCAAAAGGTCTAGATAAAGCGAGGCGGTATCGTGTTGAGCGGGTAACGGGATATTCCATCCGGTGACCATGCCGGAAAGCAAATCTTTCCGAGAAAGGGTTTTCCATTTCGAGCAAAGTGATACGGAAATCTCGCCGGAGCGGGAGGAAAATTCGAAGGTACGGTCCAGATCAAGTCGGAAGAGGTGAAGTTTGCCTTTTTGGACCACGTAGGCGAAGATCAGACAGGCCAGGAGAAGCAGGGCCAGAAGAATTTTTGCCAGTCCGGGTTTCGCTTTTTGTTTTTGAGATATTACGGTCCACATAGAAGAAGATCATAAGAAGATTAGGGTATAGTTTCAATGTCAAAAATAATGTAATGACTAAATCCTAATGACTAATGTCTACTCAATGACTAAACCCCAATGCCTTAAAAGAATTCCTTCATCCCAAAAGAAACTTTCACAAAGCGAGATGAAATGATATAGTGAGAAAAAATAGAAAGTAATCTCTTATGAGGTCATTTTTATGCCGTTGTTAGAAGGGAATTATTTAATCATATTTGTGGGCGTCGCTGTGGTGGCCATTATTTTACTGATGCGAGGCTCGATGCGGCGGATCAAAGGCAAGAGCGCGCTAAGCAGCCAGGAGGCGGCAAATCGAATCCCTTCGCTGCAAAACCAGATGGAAGTGCGGGATCATTTGCAGAAGCTTATGGTGAATCTGCAGGATTTAGCCCGCCAGATCAACGGGCATATCGATACGCGGTTCTGCAAGTTGGAGGTGCTGATCAAGGAGGCGGACGAAAAGATTCGTCAATTGCGGGCGATGGGGTTTGGAGGGAAATTACCTGGCGAGCCGGCGGCGGGGGGGCAGAATGAGATTAAAACGGATACTGATCGGGAAATGATCTATAAGCTGGCGGACATGGGAAAGACTTCGGTGGAGATCGCCCAGGAACTCAAGAAAAATACGGGCGAAATCGAGTTGATTTTATCCTTGCGGCGAAGCAGCCGGGGTGGCTCCAGCAAGATTGATTATAGGATTGGTTGAACAAACAGGTAAAGCAAAGGTTGGTTTATGGATATTTTTTTGAAGATAGTGATCGTCTATTTGATTCTGAATACGCTGATCTGGCTTTTGCGGCATTTGAATATATCTCGGGCGAAACGCAATTCGGAGAGTTTGGACAGCCGGTATCCGATAGGGAAATTCTCGCCCATGCCTAAAGTTTCCGTGCTGGTGGCGGGAAAAAATGAAGAGCGAAATATTGAAAGATGTCTGCGGTCGCTTCTTGGTCAGAATTATCCGGAATTACAAGTAATCGCTATAAATGACCGCAGCACTGACCGGACGGGTGAAATCATGGATAAACTTGCCGGGCAGTCCGGCGGGCGGTTGAAAGTGGTGCATGTCCGCCAGTTGCCGGATGGATGGAAGGGAAAACCGCACGCGATGCACGAGGGTCAAAAACTCGCAACGGGGGACTACCTGGTCTTTACGGACGCGGATTGTTTCTTTCAGTGCCCGGATTGCATTCGGATCGCCGTGGAATTCACAATGGAGAAAAAAGTGGATTTGCTCTCGGTGCTTCCGGTGCTGGAGACATCAAGTTTCTGGGAACGTGTTTTGCAGCCGGTGTGCAGCGCGGTGCTGATTATCTGGTTTCAGCCTGAGCGGGTGAATAATCCTATGAGCAAGGTGGCTTACGCGAACGGGGCGTTTATGCTTTTTTCGCGGAGTTGTTATGACCGGATTGGCGGGCATCCGGCGGTGAAAGAACATTTGATGGAAGATATGGCGTTTGCCCGGCGGGTGAAGGGGTCGGGAATGAAGTTGTACGTGGTCCAGAATCGAGATCTTTACCGGGCGCGGATGTATGAGGATTTTTCCAGCACTTTTACAGGCTGGAGCCGGATATTTTACGGGGGATTCATGCACGTGTCGAAGGTGGCCAGAGCGGTGTTGCTGCTTGTTATTATGAGTCTGCTTCCCTGTTTGATTTTGGCGGGGGCTTTGATGGTGGCGACGATCAAGGCGTGGGACGTGCGCGAGTTGGGGTGGTGGGTTCTTGCCTGGTCGGGATTCGCGATGGCGGCACAAATGTCGGTATCGGTGCGATTTTATCAATTGATGGGATCGAAATGGTATTGGGCGATTACCTATCCTTTGGGGGCGATGGTTACGTTTATGATCTTAATGAGTTCGCTGAAGAAATTTATGGGCGGGACAATTGTTTGGCGTGGTTCAGAAATCAAACTGTAGAATGTTTATAGGACCCTTCCACAACAATTATCGGTCGTGGTGAAAAGTATTTTTTTTGGGTTTGGGATAAGGGTCGTCCGATAATTTGCCAAAACCGTATGAATTTTACATCTATTCAAGTTTAAAAGGGGTTTTTGACGAAAGTAGAGGCTGATGATTTTGAGGCAAGATCAGATCTTTGACAAGTTGGTTTAAAGCGGCGAAAAAAATTTCAGACGTAAATAAAGTCCGGAAATTTCTGGTCCGATAGGACAAATGCCAGGATGGCAAATGTCTCGGACCGGTCGACAGGTTCGCGAAAGTGTCCGGTATCGCGGATGCGATGAAGGGCGCGAATGGGTGTGAGAAAGGCTACTCACACCTGCTTACGTAAACAGGTAACATTATGGTTCTGCGGCTAAGGACAGCCGCCCGTTTTAAAGTCACGGAGGATTACAATGACACGCATCAACCACAACATCAGTTCTCTCCAGGCAATGCACAGTTTGATTGCCAACCAAAACTCCCTGAGTGTAAGTCTGCAGCGACTCTCCACGGGTCTGAAGATCAACAGCGGTAAGGATGACCCCGCGGGTTTGATCGCCTCGGAGAATCTGCGCGGTGAGATACAGAGTATCAATTCCGCCATAGACAACTCCACTCGGGCCAACAACGTCATTTCCACTGCGGAAGGGGCGTTAAATGAGGTCAGTGCTCTTCTGGTCCAGATTCGAGGATTGATAACCACTTCGTCCAACACCGGCGCGTTGTCGGACGAAGAACGTCAAGCCAATCAATTGCAGGTGGATTCGATCCTGGGAAGTATAGATCGAATTTCCAACACCACGCAGTTTAATGGGAAGAAACTGCTGGATGGATCGCTTCAGTACACCCTTTCCGGAGTTAAAACCAGTGCCCTTTCTGAGGTTCGCCTCTATTCGGCTCGACCGCCTGAGACCGGTGGCCTTCCGATCGTGGTGCAGGTAACCGCATCGGCACAGGTTGCCCAATTGAAATTTACCGGGGCCGGTCTTCCGGGTGCCTCGGCGGCCTCGATCCGGATAACCGGAACCCGTGGCAGTGAAGTCTTAAGCTTTGCCGGAAGTACCCATACTTCCGCTATTGCCGTGGCGATTAACAGGTTTAGAGACGTGCTCGGTGTTTCCGCGACCACGTCAGGAACGACGGGGCTTTATTTCAACAGCACTGAATACGGTTCGAATGCTTTTGTGACAGTTGAGAATATCGGATCATATCAATTCCAGACCCAAAAGATCGGTGGACCTCTTGGAATAAGCACCACCGCCAATGGCGTCGATGCCTCGGTTATGATCAATGGTCAGATGGCAACAGTGGATGGTCTGGTTGCGTCCGTAAAGAACAGCTCACTGGATATGGAAGTGATTCTTACCAGCGGGTTGGGAACCCAAAAGGCATCGACCAGTTTTGGAGTCACGGGAGGGGGTGCGGTCTTCCAGCTCTCTCCGACGGTGAACAGGCAAGGTCAAGCCTCTCTGGGTATCTACAGTGTCTCAACGGGAACTCTGGGTAACCACGAGGTGGGATATTTAAGTTCGTTGGGTACTGGAAATGTTAATTCGCTGGTGACGGCCGACGGAGTTACCGCTCAAAGAATATTAGACCGAGCTATCATGCAGGTCAGTGCTGAACGAGGTCGGTTGGGCGCGTTCCAGAAAAATACGATCGAGCCGAATGTCAACTCGCTGCAGATCGCGTTGGAGAATGTTACGTCCAGTGAGAGCGCCATTCGCGATACCGATTTTGCGTCAGAAACGGCGGCGATGACACGCGCGCAAATCCTGAGTTCGGCGACGACGACCGTTCTGAAGCTGGCCAACGCTTCTCCTCAAAATATCTTGGCACTATTACAATAACGCGTTCCGGTGGGCTGACGGCACGCGATCTATGAACTTCGATGTGAAACTTCGCAGTTTACCGAACCTCCGTGCTCGCCGATGATTTGCCTCCGGCGAGGGCTCCGGTCAGTAACCCTGACCGGAGCCCATTTTAATTGGGCAGTTTCTTTAAGAGGCACGACCGTAAGGGAGTGTTTTTTCCGCGACAGGAAAGTTAGGGATTACTCAGCCGGTCTTTTCCGCATTGGCCACGCCCACTGCCCAATTTAAGTTGACGTTTGGGATGCAGACGAATATCATCATAGAGTAGGATGTCTTTTAATCCAGCCGACAGGTCAACGACGAGAGGTTATGAGTATGTTATGCCAAAAGTGCAAAAAACATGCGGCGACGGTTCATTTAACTGAAATATTAAACAGTGAAAAGCGAGAAAAGCACCTTTGCGAGCAGTGCGCTGCTCAGGAGGGTCTGACGGATAAGGCGCAGCAGCCGATCAATCAACTGGTGGCAAAGTTTGTCCTGGCCCAGACCGAAGCCAAGGAGCTTTCTCAGATAACGTGCCCGGATTGCGGGATGAGTTTTCTTCAATTTCGCAACGGTGGATTGCTGGGATGTCCTAATGATTATGAGGTGTTTAAGCAGACACTGGTGGGTTTACTGGAAAAGGCCCATGAAGGCCGGACTCAGCACGTGGGAAAAATTCCCGGCGGACGGGAAAATAAGCATAAGCGTCAGCACGAATTGATGAAGCTCAGACGGGACCTGCAGGAGGCGGTGAACCTGGAGGATTATGAACGAGCTGCCGCCTTGCGTGACAAAGTAAAAGGGTTGGAAGAAAATGGATAATGTAACCGAGTTGGTCTCCGGTCGTGGTGATTGGCTTAAGAGTGTGAACTCTGAGGGTGGGATCGTGATCTCGTCGCGGATTAGGTTGGCGAGGAATCTGGGCGGATTTCATTTTTTGAGTAAATGTTCACAGCAGGACCGGGATGAGATTCAGGCATTGATTGTCGGCGCGATCAACTCCAGCGCGTTGGGCGGACATTTTTTTTATGTTCACCTTGACAACATGGGTCCGTTGGAGAGGCAGTTGCTGGTGGAACGGCATTTGATTTCGCGCCAGCATGCCGAGGCGGAAGGACCACGAGGCGTGGCCCTGGTGGGGGACGAGACGGTGGCGTTAATGGTGAACGAAGAAGATCATCTGCGGATGCAGGTGCTCTATGGCGGTTTGCAATTGGATAAAGCCTGGCAGCGGATTAACCAACTGGACGATCAACTGGAAGAACGGCTGGAATTTGCTTTTCACGAGCAGTTCGGCTATCTGACCGCCTGTCCGACAAATATCGGGACGGGGATTCGGGTTTCGGTAATGATGCACCTGCCTGCCTTAAAAATCACAGGCGAAATCGAACGAGTTTTTCGCGCAGCGAAGGATATGCACCTGGCCGTCCGCGGATTGTATGGCGAAGGGACGGAAGCAACAGGAGATTTTTACCAGATTTCCAACCAGAGCACTCTGGGAAAAACGGAAGAGGAAATTGTGGAAGAGTTTCGCGACCTGGTGGTCCCACGGATCACGGAATACGAGGTCCAGGCCAGAGAATTGCTTACCAAACAAAAATCGACAATGATCGAGGATAAGGTCTGGCGGGCGATTGGAATGCTCAAATATGCCCGAACGATCAGTACGGAAGAGACCTTGCTTTTACTTTCCCACCTTAGGATGGGTTTGAATATGGGGATGCTGAACGATGTCGATCTGGACACGATCAATGAGTTGTTCCTGAACACGCAGCAGGCGCATTTGCAGATTATCACCGGCCAGCGCCTCGACGGCGAGCAGCGGAGCAAACTTCGCGCCGACTATATCCGCCGGCGACTCAGCAATCACCAGAACAACTGATAAGATGCCTATTTTTACTTTCGGAGTTATGTAGTATCGAGATGACATGGAAAATCCACGTTTAGTAAAAAGGTGTCTGCTGAGTCTGCTTGGTATATTTACTGCTCTTGTGCTTGCTTGCAGTATTTATTTCAAAGACCCTGATATATTGGTTGGGTGGTTGGGTTGGATCATTGTTATCTTTGTTGTATGTGTGCTGATGCAGATGTGTCTGGCGACGGTGTTTATTCCTGTCTTCTGGCTGATGAGCAAGCTTATGGGAAAGAAAGGGGGGAGTCCTGATGACTTTTGTCATTCCCGCGCAGACGGGAATCCAGTCTTACGAAAAACCACTGGACTCCCGCTTTTGCGGGAGTGACAGAAAACCGGTCAATTTGAATAGTTATAATCCCAAAATTTTCTTTTCTTCACCAAGAGTTGTTGATGGTCCATGGCCGGGGTAGACGATAGTTTCTTCCGGCAGGGTTTCAAAAATTTTCGAAATGCTCTCGTAGAGCTGCCGGGAGGACGACTTGGGCAAATCGGTCCTGCCAACCCCGCCTCCGGCAAAAATCAAATCACCCGCGAAGAGCACTTTTTCCTCGGCGTCCGAACAGTACAGGCAAATTCCGCCTGGACTATGGCCGGGGGTGTGGATGACCTTAAAATGCAATGATCCCAGGTTTAATTCATCCCCGTCGTGCAAAAGCACGTCCGCGGGTGGGGAGAGAATGGATTTTCCAATGAAACTGAGCGACATATTCGCGTTGGCGTCGGGTAAGACGTCGGCGTCGGCTTGGTGGATGGCGATGGGGAGTTTGGGAAATTTATCCTTCAAGCCGCGGTTGCCCAGGAAGTGGTCCCAATGGCCGTGAGTGACGATGAGCATCTGCGGCTGGAGTTTTTCGGCTTCGATGATTTTGATAATCGCCCCGCCAAGTCCGCCCGGATCGATGATCCAGCAGACGTTTTCCTTTTCAGGCCAAACCAGATAACAATTGGTCTGGATCGGACCGATGGGGAAGGTTTCGATATTCAATTTTGTCATTCGTGTTTGTCCTGCGCAAATTAAAATTTGTGTAACCGTTCAGAACCCTCCGAGAACTGTCATTGCGAGGCCATTCCTATGGCCGAAGCAATCTCGATCCATTGCTAAAGAATGAGATTGCTTCGTCGCTGCGCTCCTCGCAATGACGGGGTTTGAACGGTTAAAAATTTGCCAAAATCCGATTTGTATTTTAAGCTTAAATGGAAGTAAGCATTAGCGTACAACATGGCCAGTTCTCCTTTTAAAAAGCCTGCCGTTCGTCATATCGGCAGGCTGTTTTTTTTCTCCAAAATAAAAAAGGGCAGCCATCGCAGACTGCCCTTTTCCAATCAAATTGATGATGGTTATTTAATCAGTTCTTTGGCCTTGTCGACGGCGGAGGCGGCGTCGGGACTATAAGCGTTGGCTCCGATTTCGTCGGCGTAATCCTGGGTGACCGGCGCTCCACCGATCATACTCTTGACCTTGCCGGTGAGTCCCGCTTCCTGCATGGCTTTTATCACGGTGGACATCTGGGGCATGGTTGTCGTCAAAAGCGCACTCAAGGCGATGATCTTAGCGCCTTTTTCCTGGGCGGCTTGGATGAATTTCTCCGCCGGAACGTCGGTGCCGAGGTCGATCACCTCAAACCCGCCGCCCTGAAGCATCATGGCAACCAGATTTTTTCCGATATCGTGCAAGTCGCCTTTAACCGTTCCGATGACAACCTTGGCGATGGGCTGAACCCCTGCCGCAACCAGGTGCGGAGCGAGGATTTCCATTCCAGCCTTCATGGCGCGGGCGGCAATCAGAACTTCGGGAACATAAAATTCATTGTTTTTGAATTTCACGCCCACGACCTGCATTCCCGCGATCAACCCATCATTCAGAATGCTGGCGGGTGCAATTTTTTCCGTGATCGCCTGTTTCACTTTTTCCGCTACGTCGTTTCGCTTGCCGGCAATAACTGCTGTCGCGATCCCTTGTAAGTCGGCCATTATAAGCCTCCGGTATATTGTAAAAAAACTCTGCAGATCCCTTTTCGGACGACCAGTCCTACCTGGTTCCGGACAAACATTGTCCAGCGTCACAAAAGATTAGGAGGTAGTTTACCAATAAACCAAGAGCAGGTCAAGAAATATTTTGCCATATATACATTATGGATACAATATAACAATTTGGCATAAAAGAGGTTGAGTAGGCATATAAAATAATATTAAAATTTATTGTTCTTGTTTGGTCCGCACGGGATGAAAAGAAAAGAAGAAAAGGCGAGGAAGGTTATTCCTCGCCTTTCTTTTAAAAGGGTTGTTAATCTTACGGTCTTATTGAAGTAGCGACAGAACATTCTGCGGTGCCTGGTTGGCTTGGCGTAGAACGACGGTGGCGGCTTGGACCAGGATTTGTGATCTGGTCATATTCGCTGTCTCGGCTGCGAAGTCGGCGTCTCTGATGGCAGATTCTGCGGCGGTGGTGTTTTCCAGAGCGACGTTCATGGAGTTGGAAGTGCTATCAATCGTCAACTTCTGGAAGGCCCCCAATCGTCCACGGAGCGAGGCGATCTGGTTGATGGCTTCTTTGACCGTCCGCTGAGAGGTGCCGAGGTTGGTGCTTGACAGATTGTTGGCTTGCCCTTCGGCGAGGGTGCTTAAGCGGCTGGTGACCAGGCCGATAGATCCCGTGGTGATCGACTGGATTCCAATTCCTGCCTTTCCGGTCAAAACGTCCGGGGACAGCGAGAAGTTAGCCCCTCCTCCGGTGATTGCTAAATTGGCGGTGGACGTGATCTTCTGCCCTAAAGTCTTATTCATGGTAATCTCAATGGACAAATCGGCGGTGTTGATGCTGGCAGTAAGACCGTTCGCGGTGGCCGTCTGACCGTTGATCGTGACTTTGGCGTCCACGCCTTTGCCCGTGCCAATGACAGTGCCTTTGTTGAAATTGCTGTCAGCGCCGGCGGCGGTGGAATCATCAATGCGGGTTACGGTTACGAAACCGTCGGTACCATACTCGGTACTGATAAACTTAATCCGACCACCGCTCAAAGTGGCCGATACGCCTGTCAGGTCTTTAGCCGCCTTGACGGCATTCTGTATTTGAGTCTCAGTGGTGCCGGTGCCAAAACTGAATACCTGGGTACCATTTTTACCGGCCACTTGAAGGGTCAGGGTTCCGTTTAAAACACCCGTGGAACCGACCAGCTTGGCCTGTTGAGCACTGGTGGTAACCTGAACCGTGATGGTCTTGGCGGCGCCGGCGACCAGATTGGCGGACTTGACGATGACGTTATCGAAGGCACTGGTCTTGGCTGTTCCGCTGGTGGTATAGTCCAGCGAACCGTTCAAGAGTTTGATGCCTCCAAAATCGGTGCTGTTGGCGATGCGGTTGATGGTGGACAGAATGGAATCCACCTGGAGCTGTTGGGCCGCGATTTCATCGCTGCTCTGTCCCGACGTGTTGGCGGCGGAACTGACGGCGTCATTCAATTGGGACAAAAGGCTTGAAACTTCGTTCAAAGCGCCTTCCGCCGTCGAGATAACGTTGGTGGCCCGTTGACCGTTGGCGATGGCGGCTTTGAGGGCCGTTGCCTGACCGCGAAGGGTTTCCGACGCAATCAGTCCTGCTGGATCGTCAGCGCCGCTGTTGATGCGCAAACCGGTGCTCAATCGCTGCAAGGCTTTGTTCATACTGTTGGTCTGGGCTGTGAGCACACGTGTTGCGATCATGCTCGTTACGTTAGTGTTAATTCTACTCATTGGACGTTGACCTCCAAAAAACAAGCCGGACGATTGATTTTTATGTTCACGACTTCTTCCGATCATGTTAGCGTAAGTTGGTAGCTCATCCAGCAAAGGCTACCGTCTTGACAAAACAGTTCATCGGAGAATGGTTATCTTTCTTTAATTGAACCCGATTTTCAGTATTGCCGGAATGGCCCATCCGGTCTTGGCAGCGACGAGAATCATGCCTGTCAGTATGGAAAAACAGGATTCGAGGAAACATCAGAAAGATTTTATCGGGCAACTTGGTATGAGGTTACCTTTAAAGACAACCAAATAATTTCACAGATCAGGACCGATAATAGAAAACACGCCAATCCTGGTATAGGCAGGAGGTTTGCCGTGGAACAGGGTATACCCCCTGAACGGTTACAAAAATAGAAGATTGTATTGTGCATGTGTGCCACGGCTGGCTTGCCCAGCCGTGTTTCTTTGAGGGATCCAAATTCCAAAAAACACGGTTGGACAAGCCAACCGTGGCACATGGCACACACATTACAGGACTATAAGCTGAAGCACATTTCAGGGGCGTAATACGGATTAATAAATGCGCTCGGAGGCAAATATCCGTCGCCGTGTTAATAATGGTTATGCTGCCCAAAGCCGTGTGATAACCCACCATAAACGAACATCGAAAACTTGCCGCCGAGCGCATTAATTAATCATGTTATGTATAAGGTATTATGCCATCCCCCAATTCGCCGCTATCGACCACGCAATGAAGCAATCGAGGCTATTTCCTCTATCGTATTGAAAAGCTCCTCGACCTGAATCGGCTTGGACACATAGCCGTCCATTCCCACCTCCAGGCACCGTTCGCGGTCGCCCTTCATTGCATGAGCGGTCATGGCCACGATGGGAGTATGGTGGCCCGTGGACAATTCTTTTTTCCGGATGGCCTGCGTCGCCTCGAACATCCCCACCAACCGGGAACTTTTACAACACCACGGAAAAATCCAACTGTTTAATTTAACCCATCCCGCAGAATTGCTTGCTCTGCTCGAAACATTCTTAACCACCACCCACGCCCGGATCGATTATGGAAATCTGGACATGTATCGAACCACCGAAGTCGCCCGCCGCCACGTGGAATCCTATCAACTTTTAATATAACAAAAAAATAATTTTATTTCTATTGCGTTATCTACATCTGTAGTGTATCCTCTACAGTTACATAGTATGGAGGTATGTCATGTCGTCGAAAGCAAAAAAAGGTTCCACCGAGGCCAATGTAAATTTTGAACTGACCGAGGCGGAGTGGTTGATCATCAAAAAGGTATGGGAAAATGAACCGTGCGCCGCTCCCACCGTCCAGGAGGCTTTGCAAAGCCAGAAACGCTGGTCGTACAGCACCGTCAAAACCATGATGGACCGGATGGCGGACAAAGGACTGCTGACCACCGAAAAAATCCGAAATCTGATCCTGTACCGGTCAGCCGTCACCCAGAACCAAGCCCAGAAAAGCGAACTCCTGCGGACGCTCAAACGAGCCTTTAACGGAGCCCTCACCCCCATGATGCAATTTCTGGTCAACAACGATGATCTGTCGGAAAAGGAACTTTTACAGCTAAAAACCATGCTAAAGGCAAAAAGAAAAAAGACCGTATAACCACAGAGCACACAAAGGACACAGAGAAAGAATTTAATTTTAATTTTTTCTCTGCGATCTCTGTGTTCTCTGTGGTTCATAAATCTTTATTGGAAACTATGTAATAGGAGAAAGGCCATGAATGAAATGCTTCTGAAATTGAATTCGCTCGGTCAATCTTTCGTTACCTTTGCCTGGCCGATGCTGGCGCAGTCCGGCGTCCTGATAGCTTTTCTATTCCTCCTGAATTTCATCTTACGAAAAAAGGTCCGGGCGGTCTTTCGCTATTACCTCTGGATGCTGGTACTGATCAAGCTCCTCCTGCCGACAACGCTTTCCCTGCCGACCGGAATTGGTTATTGGACCGCAATACCTCAGTCTTTGATGGAAAAGAGGCACGACCGTGAGGGAGTGTTTATTACGAGCCGCGACCGTGAGGAAGCGGGTATTATTCTTCCATCAAACACGGAGAGATTACATCGGATCGACGATTCAACGACTTTACAACCCAAATCCACCGTGGCCACGATCCCCGCCGCACAAATCAAGTATGAAGCAATCATATTCGTAACCTGGTCAGCCGTCGTCCTCATTATGACTCTGCTGATGCTCCAACGCTACTGGTTCGTCCGAGGCCTGATTGCCCAAGCCAAACCCACCGGCGGCAAAAGCGCAGAAATGCTGAGAGACTGCTGCCGGCAAATGGGAATCGCCACACCACCCATCCTGAAGTTATCTCCGGCCATGGTCAGCCCCGCCCTCTGCGGCTTGGTCCGGCCAACAATCCTCCTGCCGGAATTTCTGTCCTCAAAACTCCGCAGCCGCGAACTGCAAACCGTCCTGCTGCATGAACTAGCCCACCTCCGCCGCGGCGATCTATGGATAAACCTCCTCCAAACCATTTTGCAAATCATATATTTCTACAACCCCTTACTCTGGTTAGCCAACACGCTCATCCGCCGCACCCGCGAGCAGGCGGTAGACGAAACCGTCCTGGTCGCCCTCGGCGAAAAAGCCGACGACTATCCTGAAACCCTCCTCACCATCGCCAATTTTGCCCTAACCCGCCCCGCCCTGAGTTTAAGAATGATCGGCGTGGTAGAATCGAAGTCCGCCCTGGCTGGCAGAATCAAACATATCCTCAATCGACCGATTCCAAAAACGGCGAAATTGGGCCTTGTGGGATTCCTCGGCATACTCCTTGTTGGGTCGATTCTGCTTCCCATGGCGAAAGCAAAAACCGAAGATAAAACGAACGGCCAACCGGATTATTCGGCGGTGGTCCAGGCCGCACAGAATGTCAACGCCTATTTTTACACAATGAAACCTGCCAGATCGCTTTCAACTATTGATTTCAAATCAACTTGGTATTTCAAGGGCATTGGCCGAGTACGGGATGTTTCGACCATTCAAGGGGTGGACCAGATTATCCAAGTTACAGACCTTCACAAAAACGAACAGATATCACTGAATCCTTTGCAGCAACAAGCCACACTGGTTACCTTGCCACCAAGGACAACGCCGCTGCCGACGTCGGATACGCAGTTGGCCGCAACGTTGCAGGCTCGTACCAAAGACGCAAAATTGACCCTGTTGGGCAAGAAGACCGTGGATCAGCACGAAACCTTTGGCTATCAATTCGACACCGACAATAAAACCCTTCGTGCCAAATTCCGGCGAATCGTCTGGGCCGACTCCAAAACCCTCCTGCCCGTGCGAATCGAAGAAACAAACGAATACAACGACCCTACGAACCCTTTGAGCAAACCACAACACAATGTCTTGTCCGATTTCGTCTTTAACCCTTCATTGAACGATTCGCTCTTCAGCACCGATCCCCCCAAAGGCTATAAATTGGAAGTCATCAAAGATTTTCCGCCACTCTTGCCTACCCAAGACAATTTTCTTCAAGGCCTGAAGCTCTGGGCCGAGCTTAACGGCGGCCAGTTCCCCGACTCCCTGACCGTGCTGGAAATGATGAAAGTTTTTCGAACGATCTCTAACCCCTCGAAACAGTTACAGATTCAACAAGTCCTTTCTTTCGTTCGCCAGCAAGACCAGACTAACCCCGAGTCTTGGGGTTATGCCGGTAAAGGCGTCAAGTTGGGTGAAAAAGAAAAACCGGTCTTCGGCTACCGCCCCGACAATACCACAACCTACCGCATCATCTATGGCGACCTGAGCGTTAAGCAAGTTTCGAAAGACCAGTTCGACCGCATGGGGTTTACCAAGCCTACCGCTACGTCCCAGCCGGCTTCACAACCGGCGTCAAACCTTAACAGCAACCGCCCCAATTTGGACAAGCAAATTCCCTTTAAATGCAGCGATTGCGGCACGGTCGTCAAGTACACAATTGGGAAGCTGCAAAAGATGCCAAAACTCAGAACGATGTCCCCCATGATGGGCCCGCTAGTCCTGGACTGCCCCAAGTGCAAAAGGGAGGCCCTGACGCAGGCGGTGGAGTGCCTTAAATGCGGCGAGATTTTCATTATGAAGATGGACCCCGATAAAAAAGTCTTCGACGACCGGTGCCCGAAGTGTGGAACAAGCTACGCCAAGGCCTGGCAGGAAAAATACCGAAAATCTACCGAATCGAAACCACCCAGCCAACCGGGGAATTCGACTCAACCGGATCAAATGATGGTGGGCCAAGCCCACCCTACACCCGTCATTCCCGCGCAGGCGGGAATCCAGAATCTCAACGCCGATAGCCAACCGGAATTAAAATACCTGGCGTGGCAACCAAAAGACGAAAATAAGACGCCGGAAGTTTATTGGTATCCGAATGGTCATCCGCTTAAAAATCCCGCAGAACTAAAAATGCTTGGCAAGGTTCGGCCCGTGATATATGGAAATGCCTTCGCTAAAAAGTTAAAAGTCCTTTCGTTTTGGTTTTCTCATCCTTTGTTTGACCGCTGTTCCGTTGGCCCAATGTCCTTGCTGAACCCAAATGGTCAACCAATGGCTTTTTATTTTTCATATTCGTTCACGGAAGCCGGAACTGAAACCGGCAATTTGCCGTGGATGGTCTTTACCACAGATACTTCCTTCGACAAGTTCCCCCCCCAAGCCGATATTCGATTTCGTTATTCGCTGGGAGAATGGAAATACAATGAAAGCCCAACAAGAATGGATAGCGGTGCGACTCAATCTTTCGGCCAAGATGAATATTTAGGACCCGTTGGACAAAATGAAAGAAAGGAAGCGTTTGTTTCACTCATTCGGGATCGAACTAAAAATCCCGATACTCAATTTGATTTTGTTGCGATAAAAAAGGATGGTAAGGAGATAGAACGTCGGGGCGGGATGAGTTCTGGACAGGAAACTCGGCTTGTTGAAACATTCACATTCGCATGTCCCTTGTCCGAAATCAAAGAATTTCGCCTGCGAACGCGACCGATCCGATCCATTATTTTCAAAAACGTTTCCCTGGAGCCGGGGAAAATGACGGATGTGAAGATTGAAACGAATAATTCGAGCATCGAACAGTCAACATCCAGTACCCGCCAATCCTTACTTAGTGATCTGGAAAAATTAGCTACCACTCCCGGCATTAAGGTTCAAGATCAGCCAGGAGCGTTTACGGCCTATCGAGAAGCCGCAGAGAATGCACTGAAAGCCAGCGGCTTAGAAAAAGAACCCCCGTATTGGGAGAAATTCCTGCGAAAGTACCCGCTGACCCCGCATAGCCTCCAAGCAATGAACATCCTCGGAATAGTGTACGGACGCTTGTCGCTTTACTCCGAGGCCCAGCGCATGCTCAACGTGTCCCTGCGGCTGGCTGATGGAACAGCTTTTGCCAATACTATCGGTCTCAACCTCGCATGGGTCGATACCGAAGATAACCATCTCGATGCTGCCGAGACCAGATTGCGAAAGATCATAGCCGTGCCTGTGCCTACGGATTTGAAGGATTGGCAGAAGGTAACACCTCAACTTTTTTCGGCTCCTTTTCAACTGGCCAAAGTCTATGAGAAACGCGGGCAAGTCGAGCAAGCGGATCGCATACTGATCGAGGCAGGGGAACGTGCCCTAGCAATGGCAAAGGCTCATACGGATATCTCGTATTTGGCCTCCTATGCCATTGGGGCATACCGAAATCGTATCGAGTTGATTTATAATGCCAATCCTGAAAATATTTCCGGAGCCCGCCAGTTGGCGGAGGAAATGAAGACCCGCTGCAAAGATTTGCCCGGAATACAAAATTATGATCTTACGTATGACTTTCACCTTTGGACAAATCACTTGCAAAGTGCAAAGTCTGGGAGGGTAAGTTTTCCGAAATCCACCATTTCCTCCCGACCTGCCACGCGACCAGCGGATTTCAAACCACTGGATCAAAATAAAGTGGGCCAAGGCCCGGCCTACCCTGCTAGTCTGGAAGATAAAAAAGAAGGAGAACGGTTAAGCGCTCAAGCCTGGCAGTTGTGGCGGGAGCGGAAATTGAAAGATGCCGAGGAGATGTTCAAGAAAGCAGTGGCGAAAGATCCAGCCAATGCCAACGCATGGAACGGGCTGGGTTGGTCGCTCTTTAACCAGGGGATGCCTTTAAATGCCCAGGACGCGTTTGAAAAATGCCTGTCGATTGAACCGAAACACGGGGCAGCACTGAATGGCCTGGGATGGATCGCCAAAGGGCAAAAGAAAAACGATGAGGCAATCAAGTATTGGGAAAAGGTAGTCGAAGCGGCGCCTGGGGCGACGGCGTCTCTTTCGGGGTTGGCAAAAACATATATGGAAATGAAACAATACAATCAGGCGATTAAATACTACCAACTGTGGTTGAATGTTGAACCGGGTAGTCAGGAAGCAAAAGATGGATTGAAAGCAGCACAAGAGAGCGAACTTGCTTTTGCAAAATCGGGTAAATCGCTCCTGCCGGTGAAAATGGTAGGGACATGGTCCTCTGATCGGTTTATGGGCGGCACGGAACAGATGTCGATTTTTCCCGATGGACGGGTTGCATTCTTTTGGAGCAACGGCCATCGTGATGAAACGCGATATGAAGACGGAAAAATATATCTTAAAGAATACGAGTGCACTGTGAAAACGGTGTTGGTGGATGACCGGATCGTTCAAATCACGTCCGACGAGCCAAACTCACCAGACTCCAGCCTGGCGAAAGTCTGGATTCGTATTGCCGATCAACCAAGTACGAAGCTCCTCCGGCCGTTGACGGGAACCGCCATGCGACCGGCAGCTCCTTCCGTTACCAATTCGAACAAACCCGGCGAAAAACAAACCTATATCGTTACGTTTGATGCAATGCGTGGAACAAAACCTCGAACGGCCGGGGAACTCCGGGATTTATTCAACCAGAAGTATCCACGGAACATGCGCAGCCATCATTATCGAACGAAAGTCGAAAATAACGAACTGGTCGGGATGATTTGTGTGGATACCGACAAAGGAATCGCCGCACTCCGGTCGGCAGTGAAGGAAAATCCCAACATCAACCTGATCGACATTCAGCCGGCTTCGCCGTCGATGTTGGAAATTCATAACAAATTGGGCCAGCCCGATCTGCCGGAGGGAAAAACGGCCGATGAAGGTTCAAACCGCCAGCCGAACGATATGGAAAGAAAAGTCGCTCGCATCAGGATCGGTATGGATCGGCGGGAGGATGTCATTCGCATTTTCGGCAAGCCTGCGCAATACCGCTGGGGCGGGACGGAGTTGAATGTCAACAATTTGACAGATCGATATTTGATGGCTTATCCCGATAATTTTCGGGTGGCGATCTACACTGGAATAGTTAGTGAAATCCGATTTGAACGCCCAAGCGAATTTGTCCACCCGACCGGCGTCAGGGTCGGCATGAAGCTCGACGACGTCCTAACCGCCCTCGGCCCACCGGTAGAAACAATTACAGGCAAACCCATCGGTTTTGCCGACGGTGTACTTTATAAAAACACCGACGGCCGTGATGGCTTTGACTACTATGCCCGAGCTGACAAGGGTGTGCGAATGTTCTTCGTTGGCAATCGCGTCAGCGCCCTTTATCTGACGAAATCGGTAAACGGCACTGGCGGCCAGACGAATAACGGTGTTAAATTGAAGAAAAGGACTTCCACGAAACAACCAACGATTGAGGCAGAGGATAATACATCCGCCCACATTTCCAAAGGCCAAACAATCCAGGACGCCGTTCGGGCGACGATGAAATGGATCAAACTTATCGATACGGAAAAGTTTGACGACGCGTATCGGCCGTCGGCCGATTATTTCAAGAGTCAGGTACCCCAAAAAGACTTCACCGACAGTGTCAAAAAAGCACGGGAAAATTTCGGCAAACTGACTTCGCGAAAAGTTATCTCAAAAACATATTTGACATCCCTGCCGGGCGCTCCGGACGGCGAGTACGTCGTTATTCAGTTTGCCACGTCGTTTGAGAATAAGAAAGAAGCTATTGAGACAGTAACGCCGATGAAAGAGAAAGACGGTACATGGCGGGTGAGCGGGTACTTTATCAAGTAAATGAAAAACACAAAATGCCAATCAAATGCCTCTTTGTAGGGGCGACCCTGCGTGGTCGCCCATTTTGCGCCCAAACGATTTTACGTTCCCCAATTTGGGCAGCCACACAGGGCTGCCCCTACTGTTGCTGACCTGTTTTGTGTTTCAACCTGTGGTTTAATATTCGTCTTCGTCGGATTCCAGACTTAGTTTCCACTCGTTTAGGTGTTCGAGGTAGATGGCGGTGCCGCGTGCGACGCAGGTTAGGGGGTCGTCTACGATTTGAACCTTTAGTCCTGTGGCGGAGGCCATGATCTGGTCAATTCCGCGAAGGAGTGAGCCTCCCCCGGCCATCCAGATTCCGTTTTCGACAAGATCGGCGGCGAGTTCAGGCTCGGCGTGTTCGAGTGTTCGGGTAACGGCGTCGATGATCTGTCCGACGGGTTCCTTTAGGGCGTCCCGAATTTCGTCGCTGGTGATGAGGGTTTTTCGGGTGGACAACAGTATACGCAACAGACCAACTAACAGTTATCAGAGGCGGTTGACCGTCTGTCATATTGAAGAGGCAAGGTAGTGATTAGGAAGCTCATTTTCAGGCGCAACTAAATGGGCTGCAAGCGGAGAGCCTACAGCCCATTAATTTGATTCTTAATTTCTACTATTTTCGACGACGAAGAAGGGCCAATCCGCCCAGCAGTAAAAGTCCCATCGTTGTCGGTTCAGGAACATAGGCTAACTTCATGGCTCCTTCATCGATCCATGAGAGGGTCATATCCTCATCGTGCCCCGAGGAATACCCATACATGGTGGCTTCGCTGTTATTGGTTCCCATCCACGGTTGATAGCCCTGATTGCCGGAATTATAAAGGTCCTTTAATCCCGCTCCATGTCCCAGTTCGTGCAGGGCAATATTCCCGACGTGCATCGCGTCCGATTGGCTGTAGAATTGGTCGTTGGAGTCGGCGTACCAGTAAAAATACGCGCCATTCAAAAGTAAATCGAACTCAAGATAATTGTTTCCGGAATACCGCGACAATGTGGCCCCGATTGCTGATGAGCTTCCCACAATGTTGTTCCACGTGGTTGCATCGTAAATCCATCCAACGTCATTATCGCCATCACCACCCTGCCATGTCCCGTCGAAGGCAGTCTCCTGGAATGAAAAATCACAATCGGATATGTTACCCCAAACATCGGCTGCCTGTTGTATCTGTGTGTGGTCGCCACCGTCGGAGATGTCATAAACAGCATTTTGGGCCAGAGACCATTGGACTGGTCGATTTTGATCGGACCAAAGAAAATCCTGCACCACCTGCGACAGGTTTTCCTGCGTGATGAGTTGAATGGTATATTCACTAGTGCCTAAACCTGAGATTTGATACGAAATTTGATCGTCTACCCCGCTTCGCGGTATTAAATTGCCATAAACGGTGGAGGCAAATAGTACCACGGCCAAAAGCCCCAACTTTAATTTGTTCATAACCTTGATCTCCTTTTCAAAAAACTCCCGCCGGTGCTATCGGAAAAATCACACACACAGAAATCATCAGAATCAGCGCAAAGAAAAACGCTTGAGAGGGAAAGGACATCAATATCACTCTCTCTCAAGCGTCAATTATTTTAGTGTAAACTTTTACTGGAAAAAGTCAATGAAAAAAACCGATTGAATTTGAAAAATCCTTCGGCAAAGGTTTTTTTGCCAAGGCGCATTGCCCAAGGAACAAGATTAAGTTTTCTGTAACTTGTTATCCTACAGTGTGATATATTGTGGGAAAGTGGGATATTTTGATGGAGTCATTATTGTCAAATATTTATCGATTTTTGAATTAAATTGGGAGAAATTTAAAAATTCTTGCGGGACAGGTTCATCGGGTTGGACTACCGGGTGCTATTAATATTCGTCTTCGTCGGATTCCAGACTTAGTTTCCACTCGTTTAGGTGTTCGAGGTAGATGGCGGTGCCGCGTGCGACGCAGGTTAGGGGGTCGTCCACGATTTGAACCTTTAGTCCCGTGGCGGAGGCCATGATCTGGTCAATTCCGCGAAGGAGTGAGCCTCCCCCGGCCATCCAGATTCCGTTTTCGACAAGGTCGGCGGCTAGTTCGGGCTCGGCGTGTTCGAGTGTTCGGGTAACGGCGTCGATGATCTGTCCGACGGGTTCCTTGAGGGCGTCGCGAATTTCGTCGCTGGTGATGAGGGTTTTTCGGGGCAGTCCCGATATCATGTCGCGGCCTCGGACTTCCATCGTTTTTTCTTCCGGTAATGCGGCGGCGGAGCCGATTTCGATTTTGATTCGCTCGGAAGTCTGTTCGCCGATGAGAAGATTATACGTGCGTTTCATGTAGCTTACGATGGCTTCGTCCATGTCATCGCCGGCGACGCGAATGGATTCGGCGACGGAAATATCACCGAGGGACATGACGGCGACTTCGGTGGTTCCGCCTCCGATGTCCACGATCATGCTGGCGGTTGGTTCGGCGATGGGCAAGCCCCCGCCAATTCCGGCGGCCATGGGTTCCTGGAGCAGGTAAACTTTTCTGGCTCCCGCTCGTTCTGCGGAATTGAGGACGGCGCGTTTTTCGACGGCGGTGATTCCGGTGGGGACGGAGATAACGACCCGCGGTCGTACCACGCGTCTTCGGCCATGAACTTTGCGGATGAAATAGGCGAGCATGGCTTCGGTGATGTCAAAGTCGGCGATGACACCGTCCTTGAGGGGACGGATGGCGCTGATGGAGCCGGGGGTTTTACCCAGCATTTCCTTAGCGACCAGACCGACGGCGTTTCCGTCCTGCAGGACATGATTGGTTCCCTTGCGAACGGCAACCACGGACGGTTCGTTAAGGACGATCCCCTGGCCTCGCACGCACACCAACGTATTACATGTGCCAAGGTCGATGCCCATGTCCATTGAAAACAAACCTAATAAAGAATCAAAAAGCACTCCGAACCTCCCCTATCGGGTCGTCAGACGATTAGACAGGAAAACTACCCAATAGTTTATTTTTCGATCACCGCTGGCCCGTGCAACAAATTTTCGAAACCGTAATATGATCCGAACTGATAGGCCAATAGCACCGTGGCGATTACCAGAAATACAGCGGCGATGATGAGTAAGATGGTATAAATATCATCCTCCGCGGGTCCTTGCCGTTGCATCATTGCAGCCATTAGATCATCTCCTTCGCGTTTTTCCTAAGGACTAAAATTGAAACTTATCCGTTACCTTGTCGCCTGCCCGAATATTTCCTTGTTTTTGAAGGAGTTCTCCGGCTGCCTGTTCGGGCAGGACTTTATTGATCCGCAATTTCCCCAGATACTGGCTGCCCCGATAGACGATAAATTCCATACCGTCTTTTACTCCCTGCGCCGACCCGATGGATATTCCCGCCAGACTGTCACGAACGTCGGTAATCTTGCCAATAATGGGGGACCCTTCGGATTCCGTCGCAGGCTGGACTTGCCCCGTGGCGGGAGGAGCGTCAGTGCCCTCGACCACCCGGCCACCGGATCGGAGCTTTTCCAGACGTTCTCCCAATGAGAAATTCTGCTCCTTGAGCAAACGGATTTCCTGTTCGTAGAGCTGCTTTTGCAGGTCCAATTTCTGATTCGTTTCGGCGAGTTTGAAGTTATCGGTTCGCAAACCGGAATTGTCTTTTCGGACCTGCTCAAGCTGCCCCTGAAGCAGTTTACGCTCCGCGTCGCCAGCATTCACCATATTGGTCAGTTGGGTAACCTGGCCTGTCAGGGAGGCGGTTTTTTGCCGTTCGGCGAGCAGCTCATTTTTCATCGAAGCCATATCGGCGGAAATCTTATCCATCTCGCTTCGCTGTTTGGCCAGTTCCTCCTGCTGCGTACTGATCACTTTTTCCAGATGGGACTGGACGATTTTGTTTTGATTGTCGGAAGCCTGGCGCAGCGTTTGCTCCTGCGTGTAATTACTGTGCCACTCGTCAGCCAATTGGCGGAAATTCGTGCTTTGCGCGGTGTATTGAATGACGAGCATGGAAACGACGACGGCAAAAAATGCCAAGACAACAATGAAGACCTTAGTTAGGGTAGTCAAGCAGGGTCTCCTTTCTAAATTAAATAGTCCATTTATTATTCTGCAATCTACCGGATTTTACGAAAGTTTTGTTCTATTGCAAGCAAAAATTCTTTAAAAAAGTGATGAGAGAGGACTAAATGCTCAAATTGAACGGTTACGATTTTCTTTTACCGGCTGCTTCTTTCAATTCCTAACGCTGTGTATCGGCGCGGGAATCCGTCCACCGCGAGTGATCAGCGTCTGGTTGGGTTTAAGATTCTGCAAACTCAAAATCGGGCTTTCCCCAAACAATCCGCCCCATCGGGCCATTTCCCCCGCCTTTTTCCCAGGCACCGGAATAATCCGCGCCGCCGTCGTCTTATTATTGATTACCCCTATCGCCAATTCATCCGCGATCAGACTCGCCAGGGTCTCGACCGTTGTATCCCCCGGAACCGGAACCATATCCAGACCAACCGAGCAGATACTCGTTATCGCCTCCAGTTTCTCGATGCTCAGCGTCCCATTCCCCACCGCCTCCGCCAACGCCGCGTCTTCCGCCACCGGGATAAACGCGCCCGACAATCCGCCCACCGAACTGGACGCAAACATCCCGCCTTTTTTAACCGCATCCGTCAGCAAGGCAATCGCCGCCGTCGTACCCGGACTTCCAATCTTCGCCAATCCCATCACCTGTAAAATCTCTCCCACCGAATCTCCCACCCGCGGAGTAGGGGCCAGCGACAAATCCACAATCCCAAAATCAACCTTCAACATCCCCGCTACTTCCCTTCCGATCAATTCACCCACCCGCGTAATCCGAAACGCCGTCTCCTTGATCTGTTCGGCGATATGGCCCAGGTTCGCATCCGGATGATCGGCAAGCATCTGCTGCAACCGCCGCTTAATCACTCCCGGTCCGGAAACACCGATGTTGATTACAGTCTCCGGCTCACCAGGGCCTAAAAATCCACCCGCCATGAACGGATTATCATCGGGAATATTCGCAAACACCACCAACTTGGCGGCTCCGAACCCGTCATTATCGCTCGTCAATTCCGCCGCCTTCTTGATCGCCGCCGATACAAGCAAAATGGCATCCACATTGATCCCCGTCCGAGTCGATGCCGCGTTCACCGACGCGCAAATTCGCTCCGTGCTCGCCAAGACCTCCGGCAACACATTAAAATAAACCCGCTCACCACGAGTCATTCCTTTTTGCACCAACGCCGTAAATCCACCCAGCAAATCCACTCCCACCGCCTTGGCCGACTGATCCAACTGCCTGGCCGCCCGCAAATACGCCTGTTCGTGATGACCCTCCATCAGCCACGTTATCGGACTGATCGCCAAGCGTTTATTCACAATCGGAATTCCATATTTCCGAGCCACTTCGTCGCAGGTCAAAACCAACTGTCCCGCGCAGGACATAATCTTATTATGAATTTTCTGACAAACATGATCGATGTCGTACGATGCGCACTCCTGAAGATTAATTCCCAGCGTCACCGTGCGAACGTCAAGCTGTTCTTCCCGAAGCATGCGAACCGTGGATAAAATGTCATCGGAACGAAGCATTAGATAAACTCTCCTATTCACTTGAATTTCGTAAATTCACCAATCTGGGTGGCATGGCTTCGCGTCTTCGCTAAGCCATGTCTGGTCCGTCGAAAGAAAGACATGCTTTAGCGAAGACGCGAAAGCATGCCACCCATTTGGGCCATTAGCTGAAAAAATTGGCCGGAGCCGTAATATCATTGGTGGCCTTGAAAATATTCTCGTGCTGCAACGTGGCCATCAGTCCCGTCTTCCGCCCCAACACCTCAATATCAAGTTGGATTTGTGCGGCGTTCATGTGCGACGGCACGGCCAGTTGTGAAATCATCACAAAATCTTTTTCATCCGGTTTATACGCGTAAAGATCGATGACATTGATCCCTTTGCCCGACAGGTAGGCCGCGATCTGACCGATGATTCCCGTCCGATCCGGACCCGTTACCGTCAGCACAAAACAGCCCGCGTTGCTGACCACAGCGTCCTTTTCCGCCCCCGGTTCAAACACTTTAACGCTGATCTCAAATTCATCCTCTGACCCCGCCGAACGTAAAAGTTCCCGAATTTCCTCCGAGGAGTGAAGTTTGGGAAACGTTACCACCAGTGTCAGGGTAAAATAATTCATCACCACCGTCTGGCTGACACGCTCCACGTTGGCCTTGAGCTTGTTAAGGGCCGTCGTCACATCACGCACGATCCCCACCCGGTCGCGGCTCATCACTGCCACGACAAACTTTTTCGACGGTTCTTTCGTTGAATTTTTCTTTGACATGCCGAGAATTATAATAATTCTTTCCGTAAACGGCAAGCCGATTTTATTATAATTGTCCTTTTGTTCAATATATTGAACCCCCGGCTAAAAATAAAAAAATCGGGGTGGTGGGACTTGAACCCAAGTCCGGTAGGGCGGGTCGTTCTGACGCTTCGTCAGGTTGACCCGCCGTAATGAAAAATAAAAACGAAAATGACGGGTGAACCCGGAAGACCGGAACCACTCGCCCTACACACTCGTTGTCCTGCTACACCAATGTCCGCCATTTCGCCAGTCGCTTGCCGAAGGCCAAGAGCTTGCCGATGTGCGTCATTAGGGAACGTCGTCAGAGATTTTGATTGCATTCCTCAAGAGGTGCGTCAAAATAGCAGATGAACAGGCGGGTGTCGGATAGGCAACGCCGACTTGAGGCGATGGGAAAAAAGATGGTGGGCTTCGGGATGCCCACCTTACGAAACTCAATTCATTCAGCAAAGGAGTTATTGTGGATTCTGTAGGACCTGTTGAACTGAAACACTCAGGCTTAGGCATCGCTTCGTTTGCCATTTCGGCCGTATTCGGCACATTTTCGCTTGTGATAATTCCCGATATCACAGAAATATTGAATGGGATGGGTCCTTCCCTTGATGCGATTGTTCTGGCCTTGGCTGCAATGATGTCGGTTATCATGGATTTTGTTGCTTTGGGTCTTGGCCTCGGCGGGATTTTCCAGAAAAACCGGCAAAAGATATTTGCGATCCTCGGGACAATTTGTTCCAGCATGATAATTATGTTCGTGATTTATCTGTTCGTAATTGGAACTAACAGTCGGTAGGGCGGGTCGTTCTGACGCTTCGGCAGGTTGACCCGCCGTAATGAAAAATAAAAATAACAATGGCGTGTGAACCCGGAAGACCGGAACCACCCACCCTACAGGCTTTAAACTTCCCGTTTTTCCAATCCGTTGATGAGGCCGCTGAGCATTTTGGCGATTTCTTCGAGTCTGGTGCGAAGTTCGGTGTGCACGGCCGTATCAATGAATCCGCGTCGTCGGGCAATTTCAATCAGCGGGACGCATTCCTGAGTGGAACCGCGTGCGATGATAAAGAAATTGCGGCGGTCCGCTTTCGTAAACCGGCCATTGCCTTCCGCCAAATTGGTGGCGATGGATAACGCCGCCCGATTCAATTGATCGACGAGAAAATAGTAACCCCGGGGAAAGTTTTCGGTCAGGCTTGCAACGACATCCGCCAAGTCGACGGCTTTTTGATACACTTGGAGATTTTCAAACATAAATGACATTGGAACCTCAAAGATTTGAAAAGGAGAACAGGTGAGCAGGAGACCGCAGGTGAGCAATTCACGGTCCACGGGACTTCATGCCTCATGAGGCTCTTTCCGTATTCTACTGCTCTCCTGATCTGCCGCTCACCTGCTCTATTTGAAAACCCCCCGCGGATGCGGGGGGGGGGTCAAATCGGGGTGGTGGGACTCGAACCCACGACCTTCAGCACCCCATGCTGACACGCTAGCCAAGCTGCGCTACACCCCGGTCTTTTTTAATTCACTCTCATGACCCTACCGCCTAAAACCACTTTTGTCAAGACAAATTGAGCAGTGGGAAAAAGGGGGTGTGCCAAGATGTTCGGTCGCGGCTCGTCTCGCCAGAAAATCTTGGCACACCCGGAAAAAAGTTTTTTTTCACCATTGCCCACCGCCTTTTTCTTCTAAAGTCCACCCCTTGGCCTTCCGAAATTGATTTTGGTATATTGATCGGATATCGGGCCTAGTGTTTCGTTTGGAATCGTATAGATACCGTGCTTGCTTTTCATTATTTGGTGACTATAATTACTCATGGTCCAAATAAACGAAACATTTTCACGGCACCATTCAACATCAATAACCAAGATATCTATTGTATTTAGCGAACCGTTACAGTTACTCGTATTGACTTGAAGGCGAAGGAAAAAGAGAGGTTGAGAATGTTTATGCCTCGAAGACGAATACGAAAATCGCGGTTGGCGCTTATTTTTGACCGTGCGCAGCCTATCTATGACTGCATCATAGTTGATGTGAATACACAAAGAGATTTTCTAAGCACCGAAGGCGTGTTGCCTATACAGGACCGTCAGCACGTCATCGAACGGATCCGAAAGGTCATGGAATGGGCGAAACTCTACCGGCTGCCCATCATTTCTCTCGTCGATGTGCATCGCCCGAATGGTCAATTTATCCGATCTTCGCTTTTCCCATGCATCGAAGGCACTCTGGGCCAACAAAAAATGCCCTTCACCCTGATCCCCAAACGATTTATCCTCGAACACGACGCCAGCCCATCATTACCCGAAAATCTTTTTGAAAATTATCTTCAAATCGTCATCCACAAACGAACGAATGACGTTTTTACCAATCCCAAGGCGGATCGGCTTTTCTCCCATCTCCAGACCAAACGGTTTCTCATTCTCGGCGTCGGGACCGAACGCGCCATCAAGGCGCTGGCCCTGGGCCTACTTAGCCGCGGACAGCATCCGATCGTTGTTTCCGACTCCTGCGGCTGCTGGGATTCCGATGCCGCGAGCCTGGCCCTGCGGCAAATCGAAGCCAAGGGGGCCATTGTGGTTAAAACCGAGGACATCATACACACAGACCCGGAAAATCTCCCCGTCCCTCAAATCGAAATCAGCAGCGAAATCGAATAAAAAGCGAACAGCTTTATTCGTTGGAATTTCATTTATCCGCTTGACGAAAAACCTCAAAACAGGTATCTAAAGAGGCACGACCGTAAGGGAGTGTTTTTTTCGCTGTAAGCTTTTTTTGGAGTAACCATGGCCAAAGATCAACAAACGAACGATTTGATGGAAAAACTGGTAAGTCTGTGCAAACGTCGGGGTTTCATTTTCCCCGGCAGTGAAATATACGGTGGTCTGAACGGTTTTTGGGACTATGGCCCCCTGGGCGTCGAGCTTAAACGCAATGTCAAGGACGCCTGGTGGTCCGACATGGTCACAGGCCGAATCGACATGGTCGGCCTCGACTCAGCCATCATTATGAATCCCCATGTCTGGGTCGCTTCAGGCCACGAAAGTGGATTTACCGACCCCATGGTCGATTGCAAGGACTGCGGGGGCAGATTCCGAGCCGACGACCTGACCACTCCCTGCCCGAAAAATAAAAATAAATTACACAGCGACCTGCCCGATCACATGACGCCGTCTCGTCAATTCAATATGATGTTCAAAACTTTCGTCGGCGCCATGGAAGAATCCAGCTCGCAAGCCTACCTTCGCCCCGAAACCGCGCAGGGCATCTTTGTCAATTTCAACAACGTCCTGCAAACCTCACGGCTGAAAATTCCCTTCGGCATCGCGCAGATCGGAAAATCCTTCCGCAACGAAATTAATCCGCGAAACTTCACCTTCCGCTCCCGCGAATTTGAGCAGATGGAAATCGAATTTTTCGTCCATCCCTCCGAAGGCGAAAAATTCTACGAATACTGGCGGCATTTGCGTTATCAATGGTACATCGATCTGGGCCTCGGCAAGGACCGCCTGCACCTTCGCCCCCACGCCAAGGAAGAACTCGCTCACTATGCCGCCGGATGTTCCGATATCGAGTACGATTTCCCCTTTGGCACCAGCGAGCTGGAAGGCATCGCCAACCGAACCGATTTCGACCTCAAACGCCACATGGAATTCAGCGGCAAGGACCTGATGTACTTTGACGATCAGTCCCGCGAAAAATATATTCCCCACGTCGTCGAACCCTCCGCCGGGGTCGATCGCGCCGCACTCGCCTTCTTATGCGAAGCCTATCACGAAGAAGTGGTCAAAGACGAAACGCGAGTGGTAATGAAATTCCACCCAAGAATCGCCCCCATCAAAGCCGCCATTCTCCCGCTGGTCAATCGCGACGGCATGCCGGAAAAGGCCCAGAAAATCTTCAACCACGTCCGAAAACATTTCAACGTCTTCTACGACGACAAAGGCGCCATAGGCCGCCGATATCGCCGCCAGGACGAAGCTGGAACCCCGTTCGGCTTCACCATCGACGGCCAAACCGTCCAGGATGACACCGTTACCGTCCGCGACCGCGATACGATGACACAGGAGCGGATCAGCACCGACAAAATTGTTGACTACTTACACGACAAACTCCATCTGGACACATAAATGAATACGTTATTGCAAAATATTAAGAGCCGCGACCGTGAGGGAGCGGGCTACAAAAACTTGACCGAAATTGTACCGTTTTTTGACCGAATTTCATTTTTAGTTGGGTGAGTTGTACAATTGGCACGAATGGCAGAGCGGAAAATGCCCACTCCCTCACGGTCGTGCCTCTTTTATTTTTCGAGCAGTCCAGACGGACCGCAGTGCGGTCCGTCTACTTTAATTATGACACATATTTCGGTAAAAGCAAATCGAAGATTTTCGGGCAAGGGTAATAGCCCACCATGCTATAAAGGGGTATGAAAATCGTGTGTACGATGATGCGGAGCATGGCAACTGAAGTTTTTCTTCAAATATTTGATTCCTGCAATAAAAAGGTTGGAAGAATTTTTCTCTTAAAATATGTATAATGGTTTTTTGTAGGGGCACAGCATGCTGTGCCCCTACATGGTGTATATTACCTATGACGGTGGAATTAATTGACTAAAGAGACTATGGAAACAACTTCAAGCCCAACGAAAAGCTGTCCGTTCTGCGGTGAGAAGATTCTCGCCGAGGCGATCAAATGCCGGTTTTGCGGGGAATTCCTTCAGGCCGGCGGCGGTACTGGCAATGCTGCTGACGTTTTGGCTGGGGCGGTGCGCGATGTCCCGAATCCCTTGAACCCGGCGGACGTGGATAAGGAATTATATTTTGAGGGCAGTCCATCACTGGCGGCTTTGGCGGGATCGTTCATTCTTGCCGTCTTTTTTTTGGGTCTGGCGGGGTTTATCGGATATTATTTTTCACAGAACCACGGTGGTCTGGTCGGCTTGGGATTGGCTCTGGCCGTCGTCCTCTGGCTGGTTGGAAAAATAATCGTTTTCAAAAGCATATTTTACCGAGTCACCTCGGACCGGATCGAATTTGAGGAAGGCGTATTCAATAAGGACGTGGATAACATGGACTTATATCGGATTGTCGATCTACGCCTGCGCCGTACTCTTTTGGATCGGATTTTCGGGATCGGCACCATCGAACTGGTCACCAACGATGAGAATCAGCCGACTTGTGAATTATACAAAATCAAAAATCCACGAAAAATTTACGACGTGCTGAAAAAAGCCAACCTGATCGCGGATCGCCGAAGAGGCGTGATGCATATTGAATAAGAATTAGTTTCCCGTAACGTTAAATTCCCAATCAACCGATGATTATCTATAGTGGTAACCATGTTTACTGTGTTTATAATTGCCATAATATTATCGGACGTGCTCAATGAATAAAAGATTACTAGCCCCGGAAGCGGGTTTGGAAGTTTACCTTCGGCAGATTAGCCAAACACCCTTGCTGACGCTGGAAGAAGAACAGGCTCTTGCCCGCCAGCTTAAAGGCGAGGATCAGGAATTGGCGTATCTGGCTCGGGATCGAATGGTCCGGTCGAATTTACGCCTGGTAGTCAATATTGCCAAGAATTACACCACCAGGGGTCTTCCGATTTCGGACCTGATCGAAGAAGGGAATATGGGTCTGCTTCGGGCGGTGGAAGGATTTGACCCGGACCAGGGATCGCGGTTCAGCACTTATGCCGGTTGGTGGATCAAGCAGGCGATCAAACGAGCCTTGATCGGAGCCGGTCAGCCGGTCCAGATTCCGGTTTACATGGTGGAAGAGATCAATAAATGGCGGACCATGGCTTCGGAACTCGAAAAACAGCTCGGACGCCCCGCCAATCAGGAAGAAATCGCCAAGGCTCTGAAAATTTCTGTCAAGAAGGCGGGAATTATTCAGGATGCCCTTAACGCGATGAGTAATTCCCATCGGCAGACGACCAGCGACGATCAGCCTGTGGACCTGACAGATATGGTGGTCGATGAGCGAACTTCGGAAGAGGAAGAAAAAATCTTTGACGAAACCGAGCGCCAGGTAGTAAAAGAGTTGTTAAGCCAGTTGGAGGAGCGGGAAGCCAAAATTATAAATTTGCGATACGGTTTGGAAGAGGGCAGTCAGTCCATGACTTTAAAAGAAGTCGGTCAGGCCGTGGGTTTGACGCGAGAGCGTGTTCGACAATTGGAACGTCTGGCGTTGGATAAATTGGAAGAATATATACAGTTGGAGCTTGGATAAAAAATGGAAACCTGTAAAAACATTCTCAGAAGCTATATTCGAGACATTCCGGATTTCCCGAAAAAGGGAATTATTTTCAAAGATATTACTCCGCTTCTGGCCGATCCGTCGGCCTTGGCTTTGTCGGTGGAACTTTTGGCTAATCCGTTCCGCGGAAAAGGAATCAATGTCGTGGTCGGAGCGGAGTCCCGGGGATTTATTTTCGGTATCGCGGTGGCCCAGGCAATATCCGCGGGGTTCGTCCCGATTCGCAAACCGGGAAAACTGCCCGCCAAGACAGCCAAAATGACCTACGATCTGGAATACGGTACCGATTCTCTGGAAATTCACGTCGATGCCATTAAACCCGGTCAGAAAGTCCTGATGGTGGATGATCTGCTGGCCACCGGAGGAACCATGCGGGCTTGCTGCGACCTGGTAAAAAACCTCGGCGGAGATATTCACGGAATCGCTGTCCTGATCGAACTGGCATTTCTCAACGGCAGGGAAAAACTAAAAGAGTATGATGTCAACAGCATTATTCAGTATTGAATTTAATGTTATACCAATTTAATAATTTGAATGCTTATCCTGATTTAATTCATGCCGTAACGACTACGCGTTTTAATCACATTACGAATTTTAATCTCGCCGATCATGTCGGCATGGAGTCCGAGAACGCGATTTCCCATCGTCGGATGCTGACAGGGCGTCTTGGGCTGTCATTTGATCGCCTTACCGTGGCCCGGCAGGTCCACGAAAATAACGTTTCCACGATTTCCAGCGACAATGCCGGCGCGGGTCACGCGGGATGGAAAACGGGTATTCCACAGACCGATGCCATGATTACCGATCTTGCCGACACGCCGTTAATGGTCCTTTCCGCCGATTGCCCGTTGATCCTCGTTTATGACCCCACGGTAAAATCATTGGGTGTGATCCATGCCTCCTGGCGATGCACGTTTAGCGGAATTATCACCCGAACGGTTGAGGCAATGGCAAAAACTTTTAACTGCCGGCCTGAGAATTTATCCGCTGGTATTGGACCCGGAGCGGGGCCTTGCTGTTACGAGGTGGATGAAAAATTTGTCCAAACCATCCAGGTCCGGCCGGAGCTGATGCCTTTTATCATTCAACGCGAATCACAAATGTATTTTGATCTCTGGTCAGCGGGACGGTCCGAACTGATTCGAGCCGGCGTTTTACCCGATCATATCGAACAGATGAACCGGTGCAGTATTTGCGACGAGCAATTTTTTTCATTCCGCCGCCAGGCAGGTCAGGCCGGGCGGTTTGGTTTGGTAGCGTCGATAAAGACTTAAAAAGTTTCGGGTTTCGAGTTTCGGGTTTCGAGTTTCGGGTTTCGAGTTTCGGGTTTCGAGTTAAGATTTTAAACCCGAAACTCGAAACCCGAAACCATTTCGGAGAAAATCATGAGCACAGTGGTTGTCTTGACTTCAGGCGGGATCGATAGTTGCGTTTTAGCGTCCATGGCCGCTCAGAATAATCAACTGGCTTTACTGCATATCGATTATCGTCAGCAGGCGCGTCAGCAGGAGCGAAAAGCTTTCGACCAGATGGTCCGGCACTATCAGCCGAAACATTCCCTGGTCGTGGAAATGGATTATCTCAAGCAAATCGGCGGATGCGGACTGGTCGATCCCCGCTATGCCATTGAAAATCCGACAGACTTCAGCAATCAGTTGCCGCGGACCTATCTGCCGTTTGGGTTTCCCGCCTTCTGGTCCATCGCCGCCGGCTGGGCGCAGACGATCAACGCCCAAACCATCTATTTCGGCGGATCCGAAGATTATAATCTAAAAGTGCCTGCCTACGGAAAAATCGAACCCAGCCTCGACCACGAGGTCGTGCAATCATTCAACTACATGCTGCAGAAAGTCGCTCCATTGGGTCAGAAAATCGCCCTGGAGCTGCCTTTGCTGAACATGAGCCGCATGGAAATATTGTATTTGGCTCGTCAGCTCCAAACGCCTCTCGAATTGACCTGGTCCTGCTATCGGGCGGGACCGAATCCATGTAAGGAATGCTACCGCTGCGTGGCTCGCCAACAAAGTTTTAAGGCAGCGAATATGCCCGACCCATTTAAAGAATAAGCGAAAACATTGATCCATCTGATCCATGTTGTGCCACGGCTGGCTTGTCCAGCCGTGTCTTCCGAAACACCGTCTGGCAAGCCTCATGTTCCACACTGTTTTCGTAACCGTTGATTACAAACTCTTTTCTTTGCGGTTGCGTTTATCTGCCAAGCGGATAGAATGACTGTCCGAAAGCGGAAGGTGGTAGTAACGATGTCTTTACCTGTAGTAGCCATAGTGGGCCGACCGAATGTCGGCAAGAGTACGATGTTTAATCGGTTAGCCGGCAGGATGATCAGTATCGTCGATGACCGGCCTGGGATTACGCGCGATCGTCTGATGAATATCTGCCAGGTCGATCAGCAATACTTTGAACTGGTCGATACCGGCGGGTTCGGGGTCGAGGAATTTGACGTGCTGTCCGAGGAGGTGGAAAAGCAAATTCGTTTCGCTATTGAAAAAGCGGATTTGCTTCTCTTCGTGGTTGATGCCCAGAGCGGAATCATGCCCCTGGATGAAAAACTCGCCAAGATCATCCGCACACAGGAAAAACCCGTGCTGCTGGTGGCCAACAAGGCGGATAATCCTTCGCTCGGTTATGACGCCTCCATATTCCTTCGGTTTGGTTTTGGCGATCCTGTTATTTTTTCCGCTCTGCATGCCCTCGGCAAAGATTTTTTGCTGGATCAGATCATCAAACGGCTTCCGAGGGTCGAAACGGTTCCGCCGAAGCCGGTGATGAAGTTTGCCATCGTCGGGGCAAGGAATGTTGGCAAGAGCACGTTTATCAACACGTTGGCTGGTGAGGAGCGGGTCATCGTCAGCGAGATGCCCGGAACGACCCGCGACGCTATCGACGTGCGATTTGAAATCGAAGGCAAAACGTTTCTGGCGATCGATACGGCGGGCGTGATGAAAAAGGGGAAGATAAAGGAAAACGTCGATTTTTACAGTTCCGTAAGGGCGGAGCGTTCAATTCGCCGGGCCGACGTGGTTCTGCTGCTGATCGACGCTTCCGAAAACATCGCGCATGTGACGAAAAGATTGGCCGGTTATGTCGTCGAGGAATTCAAGCCGTGTATTATCGTGGTCAATAAATGGGACTTGGCCCAGGGCAAGGCGGATATCGAGGATTATCAAAAGTACATCGGAAAAATTCTTCCCGGAATGCCCTTTGCCCCTATCAGTCTGACCTGCGCCATGGACGGGACCAATGTTCGAGCCACCATCAAACTCGCCGAAAAACTCTACGAGCAAGCCAAGACGCGAGTTTCCACCAGCGAACTCAATAAAGCCATCGAATATATCCGAAGCAACAGACCCCCCAACTCCTCACACCTCAAATCGTATCCGAAATTTTATTACGCCACGCAGATCGATACCTGCCCTCCGACGATTGTCATGTTCGTCAACAATCCGGATTTTTTCGGACAGGAATATCAGCGATACGTGATGAACCGCATACGGGAACTTCTGCCGTTCAAGGAAATTCCCCTTCGTCTGCTAATCCGTACCAGCCCCGGCAGAGAGAAGACGTAATTCATTCGGTGATTCTTATTCCCGTTCCTTTTTTTGCCGATAGCAAGGGTAACAATTGTTTCCCCTAACAATTAAGTGGGGTATAAGCCGATGACACTCAGAAAAAAGACGTTGTGGATTATCGGACTGATCTGCATTACGCTGGTTTTGGTAATGTACGTGCTCTCGGTCACGTTACTGATGGATGATTTTTACCGCTTGGAAAATAAGATTGTCCGGCAGGACGTCGCACGGGTCCATGATGCCATCACGGAATCTCTGGACAGTTTAAATGCCTATGCCGGAGATTACGCCAAATGGGATGACACGTGTGTTTTCATTCAGAATAAAAATGAAGCTTATATCAAAGCCAATCTCGTCAATGCGACCTTCGTAAAACTAAGACTCAACCTGATGGCCTTTATCAACACGTCGGGAAAAATGGTACAGATCAAGGCGGTGGATTGGCGTGGGGCCAGAGATATTTCCATTCCGGAAGGAATGATGAAGCATCTTTCACCCAACAATCTTCTTTCCCGTCATCAATCGTTGGACAGCAATGTAAAGGGGATTATTCTTCTTCCTCAAGGTCCCATGCTGGTAACCTCTCAGCCGATTTTAACGAGCGAGGAAAATGGTCCGATCCGAGGGGCTTTGATTTTTGGACGGTTTCTGGATACCCAGGAGATAAAACGGCTGGGAGATGTAACCCATTCATCCGTAAGCCTTCGTTTATTAAACGGGCAGGCACTGCCGACGGATTTCGTGACCGCCCAAGAATCGCTCTTGGCCAAAGAGACAGTCGCGGTTCTACCCCTGAACGAACAAACCGTTGCCGGATACACGGTGATTCAAGATATCTATAAACAGCCTGGTGTGATTTTGAAAATTGAGGTACCTCGGGATGTCTATAAAGAAGGGTTGGGCAGTATCCGAGACCTGATGGTGTCGTTATTAATCGCCGCTGTGGTTTTTGGTATCGCCATTATCGTTCTGGTTGAAAAATCCATTCTTTTCCGTCTTTTCAGGATCAGTCGAGATATTAATTCTATCGAAGCCAGTCAAAATCTTTCGACCCGTCTGACCGTCAGTGGGAAAGATGAATTAGCCAAGCTGGCGGAAACCATCAACAGCATGCTCCAGGCCCTGGAGAAATCCGGAGTCGAATTGAAGGACAGCGAGGCGCGCTACCATGCCGTTGTCGAGCAGGTCTCGGAAGTCATTATTCTGGTGGAAGCCGATACAAAAAAGATTGTGGAGGTCAATCCGGCCTTTGAAAGATTGTTCGGTTACGGGGGCGAGGAAATTCCTAATCTGACCCTTTATGACATTGAGGAGTACGATCCCAGTGCGGTCGATGAGAACATCAAAGGATTGGTTAAGACCGGTAACCCTTATATGGGAGAACGACGTGGGCGTCATAAAGACGGTCGATTGATCAACATCGAACTCAGTGCCAATTTGATCTTTTACCGTGGTCGGCAATTGCTTTGCATGATTGTTCGTGACATTACGGAGCGAAAAGCTGCCCGCGAGGCCCTTAGTCGGGCCAATGATGATCTGGAAATGCGGGTCCTGGATCGAACTCTGGAACTAGGCCAGAGTAATAAAGCCCTTCAAGCCGAAATCGCGGAACGAGCGCAGAGGGAAACAGAATTGCGACGAGCCCTAGAGGCGGCGGAAGTGGCCCGTCTTGCTAAATCCGAATTTCTCGCGAACATGAGTCACGAAATTCGGACGCCCATGAACGGCATTATCGGAATGACCGACCTGGCTTTGGAAAACCCTTCGACCACCGAGCAGAAAGAATATCTGGACCTGGTCAAGGAATCGGCCAATTCCCTTCTTACCATCATCAGTGATATCCTCGATTTCTCCGCCATCGATGCCCATAAGCTTCAAATGCAGACTGTTGCCTTTACTTTTCAGGATTGCATTCGGGATGCTTTGGCAACCCTGACAAGTAAGGCCGGGAACAAAGGCTTGAAACTCGAACAGGAACTTGATTCAAATATCCCCGAGACTCTTTTAGGCGATCTGGATCACCTCAGACAGGTCCTGACCCTCCTGGTTGGAAATGCGATAAAATTTACGGAAAAAGGCTATATAAAGGTTCGGGTTGACCGAATATCGCAAACTCCCGACAAGGTGTATTTGCAGTTTACTGTCTCGGATACCGGGATCGGTATTCCCTCGGAAAAGCAAAAAACGATCTTTGAAGCCTTCTCCCAGGCCGACGGTTCGGTTACGCGAAAATACGGGGGTACGGGCCTGGGGCTGACGATTTCCGCGAGTATCATTTCTCTGATGGGTGGAAAAATCCGGGTTGAAAGTCCCATCGGAGAAACACAATCCTCCATCGGCGGACCCGGAAGCGCGTTTCATTTTACCCTCGCCTTTAAAGTTCCGGTAAAAATAGTAGCTGGCATCCGGTAGGGAAGAGCAGGATTTTTCGCTTAGCCCTTAGGATTTAGTCATTCTATTTGTTGATTTTCCCATCGTCGGTCGATATGCTTGTTTTGGACAGAATGGTTTTTGAAGGCCTGTTGAGCAAATAAAAAAGAGGATCCGAGTTCGCCGGTCCCCGGACCCTCCAAGCCAGGCTGCTTGCTCCTAACGAGCACAAACCCACAGCCTCGTTTTTTATATCGTCTAAAAGACCGGCGAGCTTTAATCCGGACTAATAATTATTATGAAAGATACACAAAAAAAGATACCGGCCAGATTGGCACTGGAAGACGGAACGATTTTTTCAGGTTTCGCGTTTGGCGCGATCGGGTCCAAAGGCGGGGAGGTGGTTTTTCATACCTCCATGACCGGATATCAGGAAATTCTGACCGACCCATCGTATGCCGGTCAGATCGTGGCGATGACTTATCCACTCATCGGAAATTACGGGGTTAATTCCGAGGATGTCGAATCCTGGCGGCCTTGGGTGGAGGGATTTATAGTCAAGGAACTTTCACCCCTCTCTAGTAATTTTCGATCCGATTCCACGTTAGAACGGTATTTGGCGGATAATAATATTATCGGACTAACCGGTGTGGATACCCGTGCGATTACCCGTAAACTTCGCGTCCAGGGCTCCATGAACGGATTTTTAACCACCGAAAACATTTCCATTCCCGAATTAATGGAGCGAGTAAAAGCTCTTCCCAATATGAAGGGTGCGGATTTGGTGAAAACAGTCATGCCGGCGAAATCCTATTCATGGGCAGATGGCTTTGATTGTTCGTTCGCATTTGATGGCCGGGAAAATAAAACTTGGTGTCATATTGTAGCCATCGACTGCGGGGCCAAGCGGAATATCCTCCGGCACCTGGTGGACGTCGGCTGCAAGGTAACCGTCGTTCCTGCCTCCGCGAGTTCTGAAGAAATAATGAATTGCAAACCCGACGGATTATTTATTTCCAACGGCCCAGGCGATCCTGAACCGGTTACTTATGTTCAAAAAACGCTTCGTGATCTGACGGGTAAACTACCCATGTTCGGTATCTGCTTGGGCCATCAGCTTTTGGGCCTGGCGCTGGGAGCAAAAACCTATAAACTCAAATTCGGTCATCGCGGAGCCAATCAGCCGGTTCAGAATACCTACAACGGCAGGGTGGAAATTACCTCACAGAACCACGGCTTTGCCGTCGATATCGACTCCATGGCCAAAGCGAATGTTAAAATCACGCATATCAACCTAAACGATAATACCGTGGAAGGTTTTGTGCACAATGAGCTGCCGATCCTGGCGGTTCAGTATCATCCGGAGGCGTCTCCCGGTCCGCACGACGCCAGCTACCTGTTCGACTTATTTCTAGAAATGATCAAAACCAAAAAACCGCCGACGAAAGAACAAATGTCGCTCGTTCAGAAATAACCAAACTAGCCCCCGATGGCAATCGGGGGTTCTTTTCTTTTACAATTTTGCCAATTCCTCGAGCACGGCGTCCATCAGCGGGGCGATGGTTTTTTCGGAAAAATCAAAAGTAAGTCCCGCCGCGGTGAAAAGTTCAGGTAGCGGTCGAGAGCCGCCCAGGGTCAATGCTTTTCTGTAATCGGCCAAAGCGGTCCGAGGGTTACGTTTGGCTCGGACCCATAACTGCAAGGCGCCTAATTGTGCGATTCCGTATTCGATATAGTAAAACGGACATTCAAAAATGTGCAGCTGACGATGCCAAAGATATTTTTGTTGCTCTGTGAGACTCGTCCAGTCAATCACGCCGCCCATGAAGCGATTGTGAATCTCAAGCCACTTTTGCGTCCGCTGGTCGCGGTCATGCCGCGGATTTTCATAAATCCAATGCTGAAACGAATCGACGCAGGCTACCCACGGTAAAAGCTGAATCACGCCTTCCAGATGCTCGAATCGCGTTCGTTGGAGTTCTTCGGGTTTATAAAAAATCTCCAGATGTTCCTGCCCCAGGAGTTCCATTCCCATCGAGGCCACCTCGCAGAATTCCAACGGGGCGTGGCGGTACGGATACAGCGGCTCATCGGCGGCGGCCAGAGAATGAAACGCGTGCCCGCCTTCGTGGAGCAACGTTTCCACGTCTCCGCCCAAACCCACGGCGTTCATAAAGATAAACGGTTTGCGTGCTTCGGCGAGAGTGGATTGATAACCGCCGGGGGCTTTGCCCTTTCTGCTGTCGAGGTCCAGGAGGCCAAGCTGGTCGATCATTTTAAATTGCAAGCCCAGCTCAGGATCGATCCGGTCAAATATTTTGTTCACACCGGCGATCAGTTCGTCAACTTTTTCAAAAGGTTTTAATGCCGGCCTGCCCTTCGGATCGACGCTGGTGTCCCACGGACGAAGGGTTTCCAGTTCCATTGTCCGGCGGCGTTTTTTCAGAATTTCCTGATACACTGGAACGACCAGACGGGCGACGGCGGCGTGATAAGTCTTGCAATCCGCCGGCGTATAATCAAACCGGTGGCCTGCCCGAAATTTATACTCGACATAATTCTTACAGCCGGTGTTGGCGGCGACCTGGTCCCGCAGCGACACCATTTTATCGAAAATTTCCTCAAGCCGGTCTTTCTCCCGTAATCGTCGCTCCACCGTCGCCTGCCAAGCTGATTCTCGCAGCGGGCGGTCGGGTTCATAAAGAAATTTGCTCATCTGCTGAAGCGTGCGTTCCCGGCCCTGGAAATTCACCATCATCGCTCCGCAAACGGTCTGATATTCCTGTGAAAGCAGGTCCAATTGTGTTTGAAGTGGAACATTTTCCTTGCGGAACATCTCGGCATCCACGCGGGCGTCGCGGTCATAGACTTCAAATCGCTTTTTATCCAACTCAAACCGCTGCCGCTCAGCCAGGTATTTTCGATTGACCTTATCGGCGACGGGTTTGACCGCCGGCAGAACGGTTTCGACGAATTTCTTATAGCTGTCCGCCCGAACGGGGTCGTCGGTCTGGCACGTCATCCGAATGTTCAGGATCGAGTATTCCTGATCGAGAGCGGATTCCAGTTCCGAAAGGTCCGTCAGCCAGCCTTCAAGCTCTCCGGCTGAATTGATCCCGCGAGCCAGTAATTTTTCATAAAGCGACACCACCTGATCCTTATTCGACAGGTTGGCGTTTTCAGGCACAAAGGTACGTTTCTGATATCGATTCAGTTTGTCAAAATCGGACATTTTAGTCTCCAGGAAAAAAGGGATTATAGCATGACGATAAACGAATAAGTAGATTTTTAAACCGCTAATGGTCATGGTGAGTATGCCAGGATTTTCGAGTGAGGCAATCTCATTCCAAGAACACTCCCTTGTGGTCGTGCCTCTTTAAGACTTCTTGCTTGACAGGATTTGGCGGGTGATTTATGCTAGTGTATGGTGGTAATTCCAGATACTTGTGAAAGAAGGAGCTTTCCATGGCGGATTTTGAACCGAGGTATATCAATCTTCGTGTCTTGGGGGTCGTGGTTCTGGCGGTGAGTTTGGCTTTTCTTGCCGTTTGCCTGATTGGGGTGATCGCTACACACTCTCCGGCGGGATTTTGGGGAGTGGCTTTTTTAATTTCCATATTAAGCAGTATCATTGGGTTTGCTTTTTATGGTCTGACCCGTCTGCTGCTGGCGATCGAGGCGAATACTTTTCATGTGGAAGAATTGCTGAACCGGCTGATTCGGCATCACGATCAATTGATCGAAGGTGTGGACGCTCTGAACGAAAGCATTCTTTTGAGCGAGGATGCCAAGGCCATCGCGTTTCGCGACAAGGACCATCAGGCGCTTCGTCAGGCGATAGAGGAGGAGATTTCGTCTCGTGACTGGGAGTCGGCCATTTCCCTGGCGGACCAGATGGAAAAGCGGTTCGGGTATCATCAGGAGGCGGCGCAGTTCCGAATGGAGGTCCAGGAGAAAAAGGATCAGCAGCGGCAGAACGATTTGGGCATGGAACTGGCCGCGTTTGAGGATCATCTTAATGCCTTTGAATGGGACTTGGCGGGAGAAGATATCGAGAGAATGCAGAAAGAATTTCCGGACGCGCCGGAGATAAAAGGTTTGCGGGAGAGGCTGGACGATGCCAGCGCCACTCGTAAGAAATGGCTTCTGCGGCAATGGGACCAAGCCATCCAGCGAAACGAAGTCGATCGGGGAATTGAAATCCTAAAAGATCTTGATAAGTACCTGACAAAAAAAGAAGTGGAAGCGTTTGAAGAATCGGCCCGGGGCGTGTTTCGGGCAAAATTGCATAATTTGGGGGTGCAGTTCAGTTTGCTGGTGACGGAAAAGGTGTGGGATCAGGCTCTTCGCGTGGCCGAGGAGATACTAAGCGAGTTTCCCAACTCAAGAATGGCCCAGGAGATCAATGAGACTCTTTCCACGTTGCGGACCAAGGCCCAGGGGGGTAAGTAGGTAGTGACAGAGAAGATTAAATGCCGGATTATATAGCGATTGTTTTTTTAGCGGTGTCTGGGGCGTGTATCGGTAGCTTTCTCAATGTGGTGATCTATCGGTTGCCGCGTGGAGAATCCATTGTTCATCCCGGTTCGCGGTGTACGGGATGCGGTAATGCGATTCGCTGGTATGACAATATTCCCGTGGTCGGTTATCTTTTGCTTGGCGGCAAGTGCCGGTTTTGCAGGAGCGTGATCAGTCCGCGATATGGGCTGGTGGAATTAATCACCGCCGTGCTTTTCGTCGGACTGTACGACGCCTTTTACAAATCGGGCATCAACGTCTGGTTTATCTATCCACAAATGGATTGGCCGCTCTTTCTTTCCCATTTGATATTGATCGCGGTGCTGATTGTCTGCTCGGCAATGGACCTTGAATATTATCTGATCGATGTGAGGATCACGTATGTGGCGATGATCGCGGGAATACTGGCGTGGGTGTTTCTGCCGGAATTACGATTTTTGGAAACGGGGGAATTGTCGGTTTTAAAACTGAGCTTTTACGGGGGGATATTCGGTGCGGCGGGGGGGGGGATTGTTCGGCATTTTCTGTTGACGCGAAACAGCGAATCCGAAATGCCGGAAGAAACAGAAAAGAGGCACGACCGTGAGGGAGTGAGTATTGAAGCATCACAATCAAACCTACCTGGAATTATTGCCTTAACCCTTTATGCCGCTGGGTCCGTTGGGTTGATCGCCTGGGCGATTATGGGGGGCAAACAACTCGAAGAATACAATTTTAGGGGATTGGTGTATGTGGCATGGGCTTTTTTGGCCATTGTGGCGGGCGCCATTCCCCGACGGCCAGCGGATCAGGAAATCGTTGAGATCATCGAGCAGGAAAAATCAACCGCGAGAAAAACCGCCGGCAGGGAGTTGGTCGAATTTTTTCCGGTGGTGATTGGATTTCTCGCCGTTTTTTTGCTTTTGCGATATGTCCCTGCGGTTGGGGCCTTAGGACAAAAAGTTTACTCCTTGCAGGTTGGCCCATTTGTTCCGGTGATAGGATTATCCATTGCCCTGACCGGATTGCTGGGGGCAGCGGCGTTTGGATGGGTCGTGCGGATTGTATTTACGCTGATTTTCGGAAAAGAGGCCATGGGGGTGGGCGATATTTACATTCTGGCGGCCATAGGAGCGGTGGCGGGGGGGTTGGTGACGATTGTCGGATTTTTTATCGGTTCGGTTATTGGCGTTTTGGGAGTCGTTGTGTTATTATTATGGAAAACATCCCGCGCCCTTAGCTATGGACCGTGGATTGCCATAGGCACGTTGGTATGTTTATTGTTCTATAATCCGATCGTAAATTATCTTAGACCGATGGCGTCGGTGATTGAACAACTTTATTGGGGACAAAAATGACGATGCAAAAAATAAAAGCCTGGGTCCGATTGATCCTCACCATAGCGATTATTCTGGCGGCGGTTTTAATCATTTTCAAGAATTGGGAGAATCAGACTAACCTATGGTTAATCTATAGTTTTAAGGATGTCCCTGTGATCCGGTTGCTCATCGTAACATCGCTGGTGACGTTAGTTGGGTTTTGGATAGTAAAAGGCGTTTATCGTGCCTATCGAGACGTTAAGCAGACCAGTGTTATAAAAAAAGACGTTTAAAACATTTTAACTATTTTGTTCTGTTTCAAAATCGTAAATGGTGGTATAAAAATAGAATGATACGGGCTGGGAACCGTAGTTTTTTTATTGGAGACCAAAACATGTGGAACAAGTTATTTCTGGTAGGCGTGGTGATGTTCGGGTTGTTGCTGGCTGGCGGATGCGCAGAGAACAAAAAACAGATTGATGAACTCACTCTCAACAAGCAGGACCTGGAAGGCCAACTGCAGCAGTTGAAGGGCGAACTGGACGAAAAGCAGGCTGAGCTGACCAAGTGCCAGGATCAACTGGCTTCGCTAAGGGGCGAACGGGGACAATTGCAGCAGCAATTGGAATCGGCAAGGCGTCAACCCGCCCAGGCCCAGCTCCCCGCCGGCTGGGAAATTCACAAAGGTATGGTCATGACGTCGCTTCCGGAAGCCGTTTTGTTTGCTCCTGGAAAGGCGCAACTCTTACGTTCGGCTCCGGCGAAACTGAATCGCGTGCTCCAGCAAATCAAGACGAATTTCCCCGGCAGGGACGTTTATATCATCGGACATACCGACAGCAATCCTATTCGCCGGACTAAAGCCCTATGGCAAGATAACCTGGATTTATCGCTCAATCGTGCCGCGGCGGTAACCCGTTATATGATCGACCACGGTTTGAATACCAAGCAGGTGATCGCCGGTGGAGCCGGTCAGTATCGGCCTGTAAGTAAAAGCAAAACCAGGAATCGTCGGGTCGAATTCTGGATATTAAAACCGATGTAACTTTTCACCTGCGCGTACAGTAGAATTTGGTTGGGTGGCATGGCCTCGTTCTTACGTGGCCATGTTCGCAACATAAAGACATGGCCACGTAAGAACGAGGCCATGCCACCCGGAAATCTGTCCCCTAATTGCGAAAGCTTGTACTTAATATTTGGGTTTCTTGACTTTCATATTTTAGTCGGGATAATTCGTTTAGTTCATCGACAATTAATTTTTGGAAAAATAAATGATAGGAATTATTGATTACGGGATGGGAAATTTACGATCCGTTCAAAAAGGATTTGAGCGGACCGGCGCCGAAGCCAGGATTATCACAACCCCCGATGAAATCCGAGCTGTAGACAAACTGGTTCTTCCTGGCGTTGGAGCATTCAAGGACGCGGCCCGGACTTTGCGGGATAAGCAACTCATTGATCCAGTTCTGGAGTTTATTGGCAAAGGCAAGCCGTTCCTGGGTATTTGCCTGGGACTGCAATTGCTCTTCGACGTGAGTTATGAGGACGGAGAATATACCGGCCTGGGCGTGATACCGGGCAAAGTGATTCCTTTCGATTTTTCCGGTATTGAAACATCAACCAAATTAAAGATTCCGCACATGGGGTGGAACGAATTGGTCTGGGACCGTCCGGTCCCCATGCTCAACGGTCTGGAGCAGGGATGCAGCGTTTATTTCGTGCACTCCTATTATGTCGTTCCACACGACCCATCCATGATCGCCACGAAAACGAATTACGGCGTGGACTTTACCTCGATGATCTGGAAAGACAATATCTACGCCACGCAATTTCACCCGGAAAAATCGCAAAAGGTCGGATTGAAAATGTTGGAAAATTTCGGGAAATTATAAAGGTCACACGCCCATGATGGAAATATTTCCAGCGATTGATATACGGGATGGAAAAGTGGTCCGGTTGATTCAAGGCGATTACGATCAGCAGATTGATTATTCACCGCAGCCCGAACAAGTGGCTGAAAATTTTTTGCAGGCGGGAGCAAAATGGCTTCATATCGTCGATCTTGACGGGGCCAAGACCGGTTCTGTTTATAACCTGTCGGTGCTGGAAAAAATCCTCAAGGTCGGCCAGCTCAAAATTCAGATCGGCGGAGGAATTCGTTCGCAGCGAATTATCAAAAAATTACTCGATGCCGGGGCCGAACGGGTCATTATCGGAACCCGCGGAATTGAGGATTGGGAATGGTTTAAAGAAATGGTCCGAGATGCCGATTTTGCCGGCAAGATCGTATTGGGTCTTGACGCCCGCAAAGGCAAACTCGCCAGCCACGGATGGACCGAGCAGACCAAAATAAAAGCCGTCGATCTGGCGGCCAAGGTTTCCCACTGGCCTCTGGCCGCCATCGTCTATACCGATATCGCCTGTGACGGAATGCTCTCAGGGCCGAATTTCGAAGAGATTGAACTCATCACCAAAGCGACCGATATCCCCATCATCGCCTCGGGCGGGGTTTCTTCCATTGAAGACGTACGCCGATTATCCACGCTTCCGGTGGCCGGGGTTATCATCGGCAGAGCGATTTATGAGGGAAAGATCAACCTCGAGGAAGCGATCAAAATTGCAGGACACTCAAATTGACTGTTTGGTATTCTATTGATTTCAACGGATTAAGAAAATGAACAACCAGAGGGTTCAATGTATTGTATGCGATTTTGCTTTTACTTTGTGTAACGATCTTTATTTCAAAGAACTTGGTAAAGAATGGGTAGACCTGATCACAAAGATACTTTTTTGCAAACCTAGTCCATTAATTGCAACAAAATGGGGAAGTGGAGAATGCTCATCAAAGGAGATTGCACAATTTCTTTCAACCCAGCTTCCTTTTTCCTCGAATGAAATCCTTGATGCGTTATATCGAGGTTGTGCAACTTTAACGCTTAACCCGGTGGTGTGGGATTTTGTTCTTCAGGAGAAAAACAAAGGAAAGAAATTGGCACTGGTTACGGTCAATATGGATGTGTTTACGGAGATTGTTGTCTCGTCTCATAAACTCGACACGATCTTTGATGTCATCGTTAATTCAGCCGATTATGGCTACAAAGGTCAAAAAGAGATGCTCTGGAATAAAGCATTTGAGTTGCTCGGGCCGGATTATTGCTATGCAAACAGTTTTTTAATTGAAGACGGGCAGGATTGCCCCAAGCGTTTTAGGGAATTGGGGGGACAAGCATATCAATATACGGACGATTGCATGTTTAAGGAATGGTGGAAAACGTCAGGGGAGTTCTTATGAAGCAAAGACCTTACCGAATTTATTTCAACCCTCTTTTTTTACCATGAAAGGGCATCCCGTCAGCCGGATAGAAAATGTCTGTTCTGAGCCACTCAATATCATAAGGATTTCATTCTAACATTCTTGAGAATGTTAGAATGAAAATCTTGACAAATCATCGTATCATCGGGTAAAAAAACGTTCATATTATATTTCAATGAGGTTTTGGATTGATGGAAAATTTTCGACGACTTGAAGGGATGACTAAAGGGTACGCCAATCACCGGAGGATACAGATCATGCTCCTTTTGGAAAAGAATCCCGAATTTTCCGTAGACGAGATCGCGGAAAGCTTGAGAGTCAATTTTAAGACGATATCTGCGCACATAAAGCGTTTGGCTATTTCCGGTCTGGTGATGAAACGTTCCGACGGAAAAAGTATTCGTCACAAATTGACTGATCGTGGAGCCATTGTTCTGACCTTCTTGAAGAATCTCCAATAAAAACATCGATCACAATAAAAAGTGTTTGCTATCAGAGGTAAATCTGGTGGATAATCATTCTATCATTCTCAAGAATGTTAGAATGACTTAATGTTCCTTTTTTTGGCGAAACGGCATGTGGAAAGGAATGGCTGATCATCAAACTGTGATAAACAGTGTCCGATCAATTCTGATTTCTTCATGAACGGGGAACTTGCTTTGTAACGGTCAGCATACCCTCTTATAGCGAACAGATTCAGAAAAGATGAAGAAGCGACTTGGAATTCATGGTCGTAAAGAGATTTGTTTTTTTTAAGCCGTCTGTGTCGGTTGAGCGGGAACGTTGTTTTTTAAAGAGGAAAGAAACTTGATAATTTCGGGTGCGCCAAGATTTTCGGGCGAGATGGCATAATGTCATAGGTTTTTCAGAACAAGAATGCTACAGGAGTAAAGGACTACGATGAATACGGAAATTCGCATTACCAAGTCGGAACTGGAAAAATTGCTGAAAAGCGATATTGATCCATTGCTGGAAAAGACGGCGTCGGCGGGTCATGTATCGACGGCACGCCGGAAGCGAGTCTTGCGTGGTGGTGGAGCGATCCATCCTGCAACGCGTAGACAGCGAGCGGACAGGCCGGGGCGGCAACGCCCTGGACTACCTGACCACCCCTTCCGGCGCGATCGCATTAATTAATCATCGCCCGTATAATATTTCGAATATAAAAAACTATCATTAAAGAAGTTATGTGTTTTGCAAAACAAAGTGGTGATATAAATCGGCTTGCAAAATGGGGTATCGCAGGCTACAGTGATAATGATTTTAGATAGGACAGACTATGCCCCTGTATCAATATCAGGCATTGAACCAGTCGAAAGCGGATGTGCGGGGAGAAATCACCGCCGCAGGTCCGGACGAGGCGCTTTCCCTGATTCGCGAGCAGGGATTGTTCCCCACCTCCTTGAAGGAAAAGATAAAATTCAAGAAACCCCAGGGCCAGACCCAATCCATTGAACAGGCTTGCCCGAAATATCATCCGGAAAAGAAATATTTCTTCCGTGTTTCCCAAAAAGCTCTGATCCAATTTACCCAACAATTCGCGCAAATGCATGATGCTGGACTTAACATTCTGCGTTCGATTGATATCCTCGAAAAACAGCAGCGCCCCGGATTACTGAAACGGACCCTTAAACAAATTTCCCAGGATGTAGCCGGTGGAAGCGCGCTCGCCGACGCAATGGCCAAGCACCCGCGTGTTTTTGACGATCTATACGTCAAAATGGTCTCGGTGGGAGAAGTTACGGGCGAAATGGAAAAAATTCTGACCAGTATCGGTGATTATAAGGAAAAAATGCTTCGCCTGCGCCAAAAAGTCATTCGAGCTTCGATTTATCCCGCGTTTGTCATCGTATTTGCCATCGGGATATTCGTTTTCATCGCACTGGTCGTCACTCCCATGCTAAATTCGGCCATTCAGGACACGGGCAGGCAGGTCCGGGGCCCGCTCGGTTTTCTATCCCAGATTCCCGGATGGTTCAAACTCCTACTCCTGCCCCCTCTTTTCTGGTTAGGCTGGAAATTTATGAACCTGACCGAGCCGGGCCGATACCTGATCGACTCGATCAAACTGAAAATTCCTATTCTTGGAAGAATTTTTTATAAAATCGCGGTGGCTCGTTTTGGAAGGATACTCGGAACGCTCCTGGCGGCGGGAGTGCCTATCCTGGAAGCCATTCGAATTACCCGCGACACGACCGGGAATCAAGTTTTTGCCCGGAGCATGGATGACATTCACGACTCCGTCCGCGAGGGTCACGCATTGACCGGACTGCTAAAAAACTCCCGCCTGTTTGACCCTGTCGCGGTCAATATGGTCGAAGTCGGGGAAGAAACCGGTGATCTGGATAAGGTCCTCCTGAAACTGGCGGATAATTATGAGCAGGACGTGGATACATTGACCGGATATTTGGTCGGTATTCTCGAACCGATCCTGCTCATCATTATGTGCCTGGGCGTGGGAGGATTTGTCGCCGTACAGTTCACGCGAATTTATGGGGCGTTGGCCGGAGGGGGGCCTTGACGTAAAAACTATAATATATGTGGCGATCAACAAAGAATAAATGTACCTAAAATTGAGGATTCAGATATGGGAACTTATCTATATGAAGCGATGAATTCGTCAGGCCAGGAAGTCAAGGCGGAAATAGATGCCGCCACGACGGAAGAGGCGATTTCCAAAATCCGCGAGCAAGGGCTTTTCCCGACCAAGGTCAAAGAAAAAGGCGGGAAAAAGCGAGGGGGGGCCGAAGCCGTCAAAGTGGGAAAGCGACCTGCCGGCTCCTCGGGGTTCAGCATGGGCGTATCGAGTAAAAAGCTGACCCAGTTCACCCGCCAACTGGCCACTCTCCAGGATGCTGGATTGCCGATCCTTCGTTCCTTAAAAATCCTTGAACAACAGCAGAAACCGGGGTTGCTCCGGGTCGTGCTTAAGGAAGTCGCCGACGACGTCGAAGGCGGATCGACCCTCTCCGAAGCCATGGGCAAACACCCCAAAGCGTTTGACAAACTATACGTAAAAATGGTGGCGGCAGGAGAGGCGGGCGGTGTTCTGGAAACTATTCTGGAACGTTTGGCCGAGTTCATGGAAAAGGCCCAGCGACTCCACCGCAAGGTCGTAGGGGCAATGATCTATCCCGTCGCCGTCATCACCTTCGCCGGCGGAATCGTCATTTTCATCATGGTCGTGGTCGTTCCAAAGTTTCAACAGATCTTTGCCGATTTCGGAACCACTCTTCCCCTCCCCACGCAACTCCTGATCAGAATCAGTAATTGGTTTGCCACGGGAATGCCTCCCGGATGGGCGGTGGTCGTGTTTTCTCCTCTGGTCATTTGGCTGATCTTTAAACTGATCAAGCAATCGCAGGTCGGCAAGTTTGTCCTGGACCTTATAAAGCTAAAAATCCCGATTATGGGAAACATCATTCATAAAACCGCGGTGGCCAGATTTACTCGAACCCTCGGCACCTTGATTAACGCCGGAGTTCCAATCCTCGAGGCCATCAACATCACCAAAGATACCACAGGAAATGAGGTCTTTTCCAAGGCGTTGACCGGAGTGCACGATTCGATCCGGGAAGGCGAAACTTTCGCCGACCCCCTCCGGTCCTCCCGCGTGGTCGATTCACTGGTCGTTAACATGGTTGACGTCGGAGAAGAAACAGGTGACTTGGACAAGATGCTCCTGAAGGTGGCCGACAACTACGACGAAGAAGTCGAGACCCTCGTCGGTTCCCTCGTAAGCCTCCTGGAGCCGGTCCTGGTCATTTTTCTCGGTCTGGTCGTCGGATCGATCGTCGTTGCGCTATTCCTTCCCCTCGTAAAACTGATCGGGGCTGTTTCAGGCGGAAAATAAAAAACTACGTAACCATTGGGTTGTAGTCAAGGTGTAGTTTCATATTTTTGTAAAAACGAAGATGTCGTAAACTCTTTATGTATAAGATACCTGGAGGGATGTCCGAGTGGCTGAAGGAGTCGGTCTTGAAAACCGATGTGGGGAATTAACTCCACCGTGGGTTCGAATCCCACTCCCTCCGTTCTGTGGTTTCGTCCGTATTAGGATTTTTTTTATTCCGCTTCCAGGATGGTCTCTTTGACGATTTCCTCAATGGTGGTCACACCGTCAAAAAGAGCCATCAATCCCGACTGACGCAGGGTGCGCATTCCTTTTTTACGAGAAACCTGTCGTAAGACCTGGGTGGACCCGTTTTTCATGATCAATTCCCGATGCTCGTCATCAATGACCATGATTTCGTAAATGCCCAGCCGGCCTCGATATCCCGTGCCGTGGCAAAATTCACAGCCTTTGCCGTAGTATAACTGTTTGCCCTTGACATCTTCCGGTTTTAATTCCAGTTCCATGAGTTGTTCTTCGTTGGGATCATAAGCGGTTTTACAATGGGTGCAGATTTTCCGGACCAACCGTTGAGCCACAATGGCTTCGAGCACGGCGGTGATGAGGAAGGGTTCGACCCCAAGATCGACCAATCGGGCGATGGTGCTCGGGGCATCGTTGGTGTGCAGGGTCGTAAAAACCAGGTGTCCGGTCAGGGAGGCCTGGACGGCAATGGTGGCCGTCTCCAGATCACGAATTTCTCCGACGAGGATGATGTCCGGGTCCTGCCGCAAGAAGGAACGAAGGCACCGGGCGAAGGTCAGACCGATTTCATCGTTGATCTGGACCTGCATCAATCCTTCGATATCATATTCCACGGGGTTTTCCGTGGTCAGAATTTTAACGGAAACTTCATTTAATTCATTCAGCGCAGAATAGAGGGTGGTCGTTTTTCCGCTCCCCGTAGGACCGGTGACGATAATGACCCCGTGCGGTTTATGGATCAACTGGCGGAAGAGGCGGATATCGTCTTCGTGGAAACCGAGTTTTTCGATATCCAACGCGACCTGCGTCCGGTCAAGGACACGCATCACGATGCTTTCCCCAAACATGGTGGGAAGGACCGAGACACGAAGGTCCACGGGCATACCATTGACGGTCAGGGGGATACGGCCGTCCTGGGGGATACGGCGTTCGGCGATATCGAGATTTGCCATGACCTTGATACGCGAGGAAATCGCCATCGCGATAAAGCGCGGAGGGGGCGACATATCATAAAGGACACCGTCGATACGGTATCGCATTCGGAACTCTTCCTCGAAGGGCTCAAAATGGACGTCCGATGCCTTGTTGTGGATGGCCTGCAAAAGGACCTGGTTCAACAATTTCTTGACGGGGCTGGATTCGGCCATTTCTTTGAGGGTATCCAGATCGACCGAATCCCCGCGACCCTGAAGCTGGGCGAGTTTGGTATCCGCCTTGATCTCGTCAATCAGGTCCTGGATGTCCTCCACGGCCTCTTCGGGATAATATCGGGCGAGGGCTTTTATAACCTGTTCTTCCGGGGAATAGCAGGCAACGACGTTAAATCCCAAAAAACGCTTGATGTCATCGGTGGCGGAAAAGTTATCAGGATTGCACATGGCGATGGTCAGGGTGTTGGTCGTCGGTTGATGATCGATGGGGATCACTTTGTAGATATTCGCCATTTGGGGGGTGACCAGACTGCTGACTTCACGGGGGATTTCGAGAGTATCCAGGAGAACGGTCTCCATCCCTTTTTGAGCCGCCAGGGCCTGGTTAAGCTCGTCCTCCGTGACCGACCCCATTTCGACCAGAATTCGACCCAGCGGTCCGTGGCGCTTCGTCTGGATCTCAAGGGCCTCATGGACCTGGTCGCGGGTGAGTTTGCCCATTTTGATGAGCACTCGCCCCAGTCGTCGACCTTGTAATTGTTTTATCGGTATCGCCATATTGCTACTCCACCGCGGATGGTTGCGGTTCGTTTATTCGTTTTCGTCTCCCGTTGTTACACCGCCGATAATCGGTCCGTATCCGACACCCCAACCGGGACGATGGATATCGAGTTTCGACTTCATCTGACCGGGGGAGCGGCATTTATCGAGTAATTCCTCCAGGCTGATGATTCCCTGATCGAACAACATCCAGAGGTGATCGTCCAGGAGCTGCATTCCGTACTTTTTACCGGTCTGAATACTCGAATCGATTCGGTAAACCTTATTTTCACGGATGAGGTTGGAAATGGCGGGGGTGACTACCATAAACTCATAAGCCGCCACACGACCCGTCGTCGTTCTCGGCAAAAGAGCCTGCGAGAGCACAGCGATCAGGTTCGACGACAACTGAACGCGAATCTGCTCCTGCTGGTTGACGGGGAACTGGTCGGAGATACGGGAAATGGTTCCCTGGGCACCGGTGGTGTGCAGGGTTCCAAAGACCAGGTGACCGGTTTCCGCGGCGCGAATGGCCGATTCCATGGTTTCCAAATCGCGCAATTCGCCGACAAGAATCACGTCGGGGTCTTGACGCAAAACGCGACGAAGGGCCTCGGAGAAACTTGGAACGTCGCTTCCCACTTCACGCTGATTCACCATCGATTTTTTATGAGGATGGTAATATTCGATCGGGTCTTCGACGGTAACGATATGCTGGTCCATTTCACTGTTGATGTAATCGATCATGGTGGCAAGTGTGGTCGTTTTACCCGATCCGGTCGGACCGGTAACAAGAAAAAGTCCTCGGGGGCGACGGCACAAACTTTTGACGATGGCAGGCAATCCGATTTCCTCAAAGGTCAGCAATTTGTTGGGGATTTGCCGGAGAACCATCGAAATGTTTCCCTTTTGCTTAAAAACGGCGACCCTGAACCGGGCCGCGTCTCCGAACGCGAATCCGTAGTCCGTTCCACCCTCCTCCTGAATTTCCTGCTGATTGCGGTCCGGAGTAATCGCCTTCATCAGCGAGATCGTATCCTCCGGTTCCAGAACTTTGGTCTCGAGGTTTCGCAGACGGCCATGAATCCGAAGGACCGGCGGACGACCACAGTGTAAATGCAAGTCAGAAGCCCCTCGACGCACGCACGTTTCCAATAACCGATCTATCTGTATCGTAGCCACCGCTTAAATTTCCTCCATAACAACACCTTCGGTCTGAGTAATTCGCGCTAGTTCTTCCGGGGTCGTCACCCCTCTGAGAATCTTAACTTTTCCATCCGCGAGGAGGGGCTTCATCCCGCTGGCAAGGGCCGCCCGGCGGAGCTTATTGGTCGGGGCCCGGGCAAAGGCCAGTTCCCGGACTTCATTATTCATTTCCATCATTTCGAAAATGGCCACTCGTCCACGATATCCGGTGTTATGACAGGCCTTGCATCCTTTACCTTTGTAAAATTTGTAATCGTCCGCTTTATTCGGATCGAAACCGATGAGTTGCAGGACGAGTTTGTCGGGCGCAGGATCAATTGCCTTGCATTCCTTGCAGATCGTTCGGATTAGGCGCTGGGCCATAATCGCCTGGACGGAACTGGCCACCAGGAAGGGTTTGACACCCATATCGATCAAACGGGTGACGGCACTGGGGGCATCGTTGGTATGCAAGGTGCTGAACACCAGGTGTCCGGTCAGTGCGGCCTGAATGGCAACCTCGGCCACTTCCAAGTCACGAATTTCCCCGACAAGGATGATATTCGGGGCCTGACGCAACATGGCCCGAAGTATCTTGGCAAAGCTTAATCCGATATGTTCGTTCACCTGGCACTGATTCATACCCGCGAAGTTGTATTCCACAGGGTCTTCGGCGGTAATAATCTTTTTGTCAGGTTTGTTCAGTTCCTGAAGCGCTCCGTAAAGGGTGGTCGTTTTTCCAGAACCCGTCGGGCCGGTGACCAGAAAAATTCCGTTTGGACGGCGAATGATCTTCTGGAACCGACGATAATCTTCTTCCTCAAACCCCATGGACTGGATACCGATTTTGACGTTATCGGGACGCAGGATACGCATGACGATGGTTTCACCGTGATAAGCGGGGATGCAGCTTACTCGAAAGTCGATCTGTTGGTTGTCGACGGTCATCTTGATACGTCCGTCCTGGGGAAGCCGTTTCTGGGCGATATCCATGGGACGAGACATGATCTTCAACCGGCTGATGACCGCGCTCTGCATGCTTTTAGGAATCGAATCGCGCTCGATGCACATCCCGTCGATCCGATAACGGACGCGAACGTGACCGGCAAAGGGTTCCACGTGAATATCCGAAGCCCGCGAGCGAACCGCTTCCGAAATGATGAGGTTCAGCAGCCGAACGATCGGCGCGTTGGCGTCTTCGTCACCTTCGAGCTTTAAACCCTCGACATCAATTGAAGAATCGACCGACGCGTCCATCGAAGCCGCGCGAATCTCATCGACCGTCTTATCCAGACTGTCGTTGCGTTTGTTCAGAAATTCATCGATGTATTCTTTGATTTTCTTTTTACTGGCCATGGCGCATTCGATATCTGTGCCCAGGCGAAATCGAATCAGGTCCTGAAGATCAAGATTGAGGGGATCGTGAATGAGTATCCGCAGCCGGCCTTCTTTTTTCCCCAAAGGCAAAATAAAATGCTTTCGGATAATATCTTCGGGAATAAGATTAATGGAAGCCGAAATTTCCGTGTTGTGTTCCGGCTCGATATATTCCAGTCCGAACTGATCGGCTAACGCCTTGGCGACGTCTTCATCCGAGACCAGTTGAAGTTTGGTCAAAACATCACCAATCTGCTGGCCATGCTCCTGGGCGTACTTCAACGCCGTTTCCAAATCGCCCGGCGCGACCTTTCCCCAATCCAATAGTATTTCACCCAGTTTCTTGCGTTTACGGGCCATTAACTCTCGTCCATTTCTGAAAAAACGCCTCGCGTATTCTCGTTTCCGTCTGTGGATCACTGATTGCTTTTTTTATCACTCGCTCGGGTTGGCCTCTCGCCAACGGTCAGGCTGGTTTATCGTCTATCGCGTCTGAAACTTTTGGCTCAAAAAGGTTATCTCAATCGGCCAGCCTTAATTTGAACCTGAACTTCTACCGGTCTTTTGTATTCTATGAAACCGGATACCCAATCGTCAAGTGTTTTTCATTTTCTAAATGGAAAAGGGTGTGCCGGAAAAAAATACTGGAAAAATAATAATTAACCATAGAAAATACTACGATGGTTAAAGGAGGAACATTTCCATGAGACACATTTTCGTATATAGTTTTCTTATCTATGTGATGTTGTTTTCGGGCTTAAATGACCTTCTGGCGAAGGGAAAATTTATCGAGCTTGTAGGTTGGGGTGGAGGAGTTCCCCAGGAAATTGTTCCGGCGGCTGCGGATACCGGTTTTACGGATATTGCAGTGTGGCAGCATGATCCTGCCTACCTGAAATCACTGGTGAAGGAGGGGAAAAAGTATGGTCTTGGTATATATTCCTCCATCTTCCTTAACGACACTGCCGCATGGAAAGCAAAGTATCCCAACCTGCCGCCACCTCTTCAAGAAATGAACGCGCAAGAGAACCAAGCCTTAACCCGAATAAATAAAGATACAAGTAAGGGAAAGTCCAACTATCAATACGGCGGAGAGCCTGTTCAGAAAATCGAAGTCCTCACGACCGAACTCCTTTGCTTCCATGATCCAAAAGTTGTGCAGTTTTTCAAAGACCAAATAAAAAGTGTGCTGTCGGTTCCCGGCATCAAAGGGATTGCATTCGATTTTTTCGGATATCGGAACTACCACTGTTGTTACTGCAAACACTCCCTGGAACTGTTCAAGCAGTTTCAGCAAAAGCATCCGGGAATGGCCCCCGACAAAACCCTGGATGCTTTTTCGTTGGAGACGCTTGTTGCTTTCAATAATGAATTGGCGGAATATACCCGTGCCGTAAAACCCGCCGCCAAAGTTACTACTCATGTGTATCCTGTGTTTCTTCCTGATCCCCTGTATGGGAATCGGTTGGATGTGGATATTTGTGGTCAAACCGCCGCCTGGTTTTTCGAGCCGTTCTGGAGCTATGATAAAATAAAAAATTACACGCGAATTATTTTCGGAAAGGAAAAGCGATATTATCCGCGATCTGAAGGTTCGGCTCTGATCGGCATTTACGACCGGCCACGGACGCATGCGCCTAAAAGTCCGGAGCGGGTCGAAAAAGAACTGCAAGCCATTTTAGATGGCGGCGGTGATCGCGTCCAGGTCTGTTCGATGAACGATGTTTTGGGCAATAAGCAGTATAAAGCGATCTTTCGAAAATATTTTAAGCAAACCAAAACGAAACAAAACCAGTTGAAGGAATAAACCTTTCCAATTAGAAATTAGTCCTTCATTGACCCGAACCCGCTTGTTGTGTACTATGTGCACTATCTTGTTTTGGGAGTTAATGAATGTCGATATATGAAGACCGTTTAAAGAAATTGGAAAAAATCCGCGAACTGGGATTTGATCCTTATGGTTCGCGTTTTGACGGCACGATACCTCTGACCGAAGCGAAAAAACTTTTTGACCCGTCCGCCCCCGAGGCCCATCCACCGGCCAGGGTCGCGGGAAGAATCATTCTGCTGCGAGACATCGGAAAATTAATTTTTTTACATTTGAGGGACTCCAGCGGCGATCTCCAGATCGGCCTGCCGAAAAATTATCTGGGCGACCTGTGGAATTTGGCCAAAACTATTGAGCTTGGTGATATCATCGGAATAGAAGGCGAAGTTGGTGCCACCAAAACCGGGGAAATCACCCTATGGGCCAAAAAACTCTTTATCCTGGCAAAATCACTCAATCCGATCCCGGAAAAATGGCATGGTCTGACCGATACCGAACTTCGCTATCGCCAGCGATATGTCGATTTGTTCGCCAATCCCGATGTTTTGCGGAAATTTATTCTCCGTTCAAAACTCATCGGTCGAATGCGTTCGTTTTTGGCAGAGCGCGGATTTCTGGAGGTGGAGACGCCCATGATGCAGCCGGTGGCAGGCGGGGCGGCTGCCCGACCCTTCATTACTCATCACAATGCCCTCGATATCGACTTGTACCTTCGCATCAGCCCGGAACTTTATCTCAAACGCCTGCTGGTCGGTGGCTTGGAAAAAGTTTTTGAGCTTAACCGAAATTTCAGAAACGAAGGAATCGACACCCACCACAACCCGGAATTTACCATGATGGAGCTGTACCAGGCCTACGCCGACTACAACGACATGATGCAAATTACTGAAGATATGGTCTGTGATCTTGTCCGCCAGGTCGATCCGGGAATGTTATTGCCCTTCGGCGATCTGAAGATCGATTTCACCGCTCCCTGGCCCAGGAAAACTTACGCTCAACTTCTAAAGGAGCATGCCGGAGTCGATATCAATGACATCCCCGCCATTCGAGCCAAGGCGCGAACGCTGGGAATTGAAGAAGCAAACAAAGCCGACGTGGTCGTGATCAACGATATCTTTGAAGCCACCGTCGAGGATAAACTGATCAATCCCACATTCGTGCTCGATTATCCGGCTCCCTTGTGTCCGCTGACCAAACAAAGTCCGGAGAATCCTCAGATTGCCCTGCGATTCGAGCTTTTCATCGCCGGTATGGAACTGGCTAACGCCTACACCGAACTGAACGACCCGCAAATCCAGGAGCGAAATTTTGAAACGCAACTTACCGGGCAAAAGGAAACGATGGCCGTCATGGATCACGATTTTCTCAATGCCTTGCGCTACGGCATGCCGCCGGCGGGGGGGTTAGGTGTCGGAATCGACCGTTTGATCATGCTACTGACCAACTCCATCTCGATTCGCGACGTCATTATATTTCCCCTCCAACGGCCGCGGCACCAGGACCAACCAGAGGATAATACCGGAGAGTAATATGAAATTTACGAAGTACGCAAAAACCGAAGTCCTGGTGTTTTCCCTCGCTCTGGCGGGCGACCTTGTCGGGTTGATCGTGCTCACCACTGTTCTGTATCTAAAAATAAGTCCTTTTGTGGCGTTGATCGCCGGTCTCGCTTACACATTGACCGCTATTCCCGTCATGATATTTTTGTTGCTCTTTTTCCGCGATCCAGACCGCCGTCCTGATCGTGAAAAAATCCCTTCAAATGTCATGCTCGCTCCCGCCGATGGAAAAATTACTGAAATCACCAACATCGACGACCCACGCGTGGGCGGACCGGCCCTCAAGATCGGCATCTTCCTGAGCGTTTTCAATGTCCATATCAACCGTTCACCCTGCGACGCCACGGTGCTCGAATCAACCCATAAACAAGGGGAATTTCTTAACGCCATGAATCTCGATTCCTCACATCGAAACGAATGTAACGATATGCTGCTGGAACCGGTCGATCCCTCTGGCCGTCTGCCCAATAGAATCGTCGTCCGACAAATCGCAGGTCTGATCGCCAAACGAATCGTCTGTGCCGTAAAACCAGGCGACGTCCTGACCGCAGGCCGGCGTTTCGGAATGATCAAATTCGGATCACGAACCGAACTGATCGTTCCCGCCGCTTCTGAACCCAAAATCATGGTCAAACTCGGCCAATCCGTCCACGCCGGGGATGATGTCCTGCTTATATATTAACCCACATTTTTCAGTGCGCCGTGGAAAGGCGTAGAACTTCAGTGGGTGTAAGTCCCACCAGGCCACCCATTTTCCACTTTTTTTCTATTGACAAAGGTTGACAGTTTCCTGAAATATGGTACAATCTAGTCGTCTCTTACCGGAGATCATGACTGTGGGGGCATATAAATGAATACAAACCGGTACTTTTAAATATATTCAGCGTATAAATATGAATAAGATTTTAAAAGGGTCGAAAAGACCGGTTGGTAGCGTTTCGTTACGAGATTCGGGACTTATATGCACCAAACAAATACAATAAGCTCATCAGATAAGATGTCAGCCAAAAGGGAAAATATGGGTGGTAACTCGATTCAAGGCGAGGTATTCTTTCAGGATCACAAAGAGAGACTGTCCAGATTCGATGAAACCGCCTGGTTGGTCCGGGCGGCGGGGAAGATTAACCTTACCCTTTCCGTCGGGCCAAAGCGATCCGATGGGTATCACGACTTCGAGAGCTTAATGGCGACAATTACTCTTTATGATGACATTTTGCTCCGAATGGGTCCGGATTCCATCAATCTGACTTGTAACGACCCTTCTCTTCCTGCCGGGTCAGATAACCTGGTCTATCGCGCCTGTTCGCTCCTGTCCAGCCAGTCCGACACCGACGCGGATGTCGATATCGAGTTGGTCAAACGAATCCCCACCCAAGCCGGTCTGGGGGGGGGAAGTGCCGATGCCGCCGCCACCTTGCTCGGACTAAATGAACTCTGGAAGTTGAACTGGCCCACTGAGGAATTATCCAAACTGGCCGCCATGCTGGGCTCCGATGTCGGATTTTTCCTCGCAGGACCACTCGCCGTCTGCACCGGACGAGGAGAAATCGTAAAACCTCTCGATTTTGTCTGGAACTTCTGGGTCGTCGTCATCAAACCCAAAATTGCACTCTCCACCGCCGAAGTTTACAAACATTATGTCCGAAAGGATAACGCGACATTTGCCCGCGCGGATTCCCTGGTAAAACTTTTGCCCAAAAGCAAACCGTCCCAGATATATTCCTATCTTGAAAATGATCTGGAAACCCCTGCTTTCCGAATCACCGGTGAGCTGGGCAGCTTAAGAAAAAATCTTCAGAAGTTGCTGAACGTTCCGGTAAGGCTTTCCGGCAGCGGGTCAGCCATGTTTGCGATATTCGATGACAGGGAGCAGGCTCAGTCTGCTCTCCATCGAATTCAATCGTCGTATACGGAGTTAACGTGTTGGCTGGGTAAAAACAACGTATGGTAAATATTTCTACGAGGGTACAACCATGGAAGTAACGGAAGCAAGAGTAAAATTGGTGGACATCAAGTCCGAGCGCCTGAAGGCCTTTTGCACCATCACGATGGATGGGGAATTCGTCATTCGGGACATCAAAATTATCGAAGGAGGAACAGGGCCCTTTGTGGCCATGCCTTCTCGAAAATTGGCCGCCAAATGTATCAGGTGCAGTACGAAGAATCATCTTCGGGCAAAATTCTGCAACGAATGCGGGACCAGGTTACCAGAAAACAGAATCCCCAAAGACGCCGCGGGCAGGATCAAACTCCACGCGGACATCGCGCATCCCATCAATCCGGATTGCCGGGAACGAATCCAAAAGGCCGTCATCGATGCCTTTAACAAGGAGCTTGAGCGATCAAAATCTCCGGATTACGTTCCTCAGCACATAGAAGATTTTGAGGATGAGTACGGCGGGGAAAAAAGCCACGAAGCAAAGAGCGATCCTCAAAACCAATAATAGTGTGAAAAAAAATGTATTTATTGTTTAGCGACCCCGCTTGCGGGGTCTGTCTAGAGCATTTCAACATTTATCGTACATATATCCACACGATTTGAACCATCCTTGGGCATCCTGAGCGGTGACCGCATCCAAGGCAACGGCAATGGCTTGGATCAAGGCCTCACGGCTACGGGCTTTG
>JBAZZQ010000013.1:0-76469 GCA_041658725.1 Phycisphaerae bacterium
CGTCATGGGCGAGATGGTCCGGCGCGAGTATCCGTTTGGGTGGCTGTCGGGTGATCGGCGGCGGTATCGACCGTGGGGGTTTGAGATATGTAAGAACAAGTACTGCCTGACCCTCGGCGCCCGGGGACCTGGCTTTGAAAACTACATCGGGAAGGTCTCCGGCAGGATCAAAGAAGGTCTCGTCGATGAACTGGATTGGCCGACCCTCTGGCGTCAGACGGAAAATTTTCCGGAATTGCGCGCCTGCGGGGAGGAAAAGCTCCGGCTGAAGTATCGGCGGATTCATCAAAAAATTTACATGGTGGAAGGAACCCCAGAAGCCCATATTCTCGTGCATGAAACCCCGGAATGTCGGCAGATTTTATCGTATGCCGGTGATCCGGCGACGGTGGCCGCGATTGCGGCGGAAAAAATCAAATCAGACGCCAAAGAGATTGAAATAATTATGCCTGCCCATCCCAACCTCTTTTGCGGCCCGATGGATGAACTGATGACCAGTTATCAACTGGCGTACTCCGGTGAAATTTCAATCGTGAACCTGGCTAAGACTTTTTCGCTCTTTCGGACGCATCTGGATGGGCGTGTGTCCGACCTGGGATTAAAAGGGTCCGTGCGGCTGGTCATGGGGCCGACACGACAAACGCCCCGGCAGGAGGTGATTCTGGAGGCGGATGGGCGACAACTTCATATTGAAACCGGCGTCTCGAAGTCCGCAACCGGACCGGCGATAGAGATGACTTGCCATCAGATGGTGGAGCTGCTCTTCTCTCCGTTATGCCTGAACTGGATGGATCGTATAGAGTCTTCCACCCGCTGGCTGGCGGCCCTGATGCCCCTTCCGATTTTTATTCCTCCACTCTACCACGTCTGATACCGAATATGGCATGAGCGTATTATTTTAACTCAATCGGCTTTTTTTCCCGGCCTGAGCGATAGATGGCCTCGATTAAAGCGACCACTCTTTTTCCATAGTCGCCGTCGGTAATCGGATTGCGGTTTTCCTTGATGGCAGCGATAAATTCTTTCCATTCCATCTCCAAGCCATCGACTTGCTCACAAACGATTTCGCGAGTCTGATTTCCCTGGGCTAGTTGAACATTTCCCCAAGGCCCGATCTCCATCATTCCCTTGGTTCCGATCAGCCGGACGGAGATTTCAGCGGTTTTCGGGGTATACCCCTGGCAGAGGATCAAGGTGGCCGTAACCCCGTTTTCAAACTGGATATGGGCCGAAAGATCGCTTTCCACGGCCATGCCTTCTCTATTTTGTTGGACGCAAGCGTCCACCCGCACGGGCTTGCTTTGTGTCAGGTACAGCAAGTGATCGATCTGGTGAGGCCCGGTGTTCATCAAGGGTCCACCACCGCCCTTGACCGGATCAAGAAGCCAGGGCGCCCGTTTTTCCCAGTTGTAATAGGCGTAGATGGTGTCAATTATCATGGTCAGCCGTCCGATTTCCCCATTGTCGAGCAGGGTTCGGGCGATTCGCAGGGACGCATTGTACTGATGGGTATGCCCCACCAATATTTTCAATCCCTTGGCCTGTGCCTTGGCCATCAAGGCGTCGCATTCCGCGACAGTATTGGCCATGGGCTTTTCCATCAGAAGATGCCGGCCCGACTCCAGAACCGCCAGTCCGACCGGGGCATGAAGATAGTGGGGAAGACACACCCCCACTACGTCAAGGTCCGCGTTTTTCAACATATCGCGATAATCGGTAAAGAAGGCCCCGCATTTGACCTCGGTGGCGAAATGCTTCCCTTTTGCCTCGTCGATATCGCTGACGGCGGCAAGCGTAAGCCCTTCCAGTTTGTTGATCGCGAGGGCATGACTATACGCGATTGTTCCGGTGCCAATAAGTCCAATTTTCAACATGTTCAACTCCTTAATTAAATGGGTTTCTTTCTAAACGTCGAAGGTAATCTCGGCGACAGAGAAACCTGTATTTCCAGTTCATTTTTTGTAACGCCAAGACGTAAATCCCTGCTGTCCAGGGAAAACAACGAAGAACGCGGCTTTGGGCCTTTAATGCCGTAATGCCCGGGGGCGATTTCCCTGATCGAGTAACGGAGTTCGGACGACTTTGTCGCGGCGAACAATGTCGCGTGGGTTACGATCCCCGATGAGGAAAACGCCGGTAAGTCGTAGATTATTTTTCGAGGCGGATAATCGGCGTATGGATAATCCTTTTTATTCAGTGCAACCCTCCAATCCTCGCTAGCCATTACGCCCGAGCGGGTATCCCAATGGGAAGGGTCCAAGACATCCATGAAGACGCCTTTCTGGGATACTCGCCATCCCATGGGGACGGCCTGGAGTTTTCCCAGGAAATTCCATTCGAGGTGGCCCGTGAGTTCATTCGGCTCCATCACTTGCACCCGGTCGATCACCAGCAGCCAGGCATTGGTCAGGACGACCAGGGTCCGATACCAGTTGGTCCCCGCATACCCGCAAAGCGCCGAAGTCAGCCAGGCGTGGGATTTCTTCGATCCCGCGGTCAGTAGAGCGCAAGCCGGAGGTAAATCTTTGACGACCTCGCCGCCCTGTTTTAAAACAAGCATATTGTGGTCTTCCGGACCAAGCTCTCGGCCATAGTAGGATTTGCTGGCATTGCTGATACCGGGTTTCTTCCCGTATCCATTGGAAACCAGCCAGTGGCGGCCGAGGTGATTTAGGCGAACGATCCCGTTGAGTTCATTATGGCTGTGCGATATCGACAGGTTTCCGAATCCGTTAAAGATCAGATACTGATCCTGGGGATTCCACCCTGTTCGATACGCCATTTTGTCAAAAGCATAACGTCGGGCGAAGCCAGGGGCATACTGACGAAGAGCCTGGGGGTCCATCTGGGCGGTTTCCCAGGTTCCGCATGGCGGCATCGTGCCTGGTTCGCTCCTGCGTAATCCGGTCAGGGCAAAAAAGACGGGTGTCAGGTACGGATGCGATTGGCGAAAAGAATTTCTCGAAAACCATTGCAGGTGAGGGTCTTTCGACGCGCAGACCGCCAAAACCGCCAAGCTGTCGCTGTTTCTGGAATTCATCTGGACCGCCGAATCGCCGTAATCCACCGGGCGAAAGAAGTTGTCGGCACAAATCATTTGGCGCCTGGCTGCCAGCGTCAGGACGTCGCGTCCAAACAGGCCAAACCTGTTTCCGAGAAACGCGCTGTAGGATGCCAGATGCTCGAAAACTATCGGTTCGTAGGCATTCGCATTTTCGATCTGCTTGTAGCGGGTCCACAAATTTCCACTGAAAAGCAGGTCCGCCTTTTTAGCCCAGACAATGGTATCCGGTACGCCGTAGCGGGCAAAATAGTCGGCGGAGAGAAAAAGGGTGCGGGCCTTGAAGGTCTCATGATTGTGGCGAAGGTTTGGATTAAATCGTGGTTTCCAATACTTCTCATAATAGTCTTTAACGGTCATGGCGCAGGCTTGGAGCAGGTTGGCGAGGATCAACCGATCCTCTCGAGTGAACAACGGATAATGCTCCAGCCGGGCGTAATAATGGATCAGTATGCCCAGATAAAAATCCATATCGCTGAGGTAGCTGGCGCCTTTCGGCGTTTTCAAATAGTAATCCGCCAGTTTTAAGAGGATCGCTCGGAAGAAGACCATCGCCCGTGGGTCTCCGGTAATGAAAAAGTACCGGGCCGCCCGAATCGCCGCAGTAATCGGTAAGATATTATAATAATTTTTCTCCGGCCCACCGGAGTCGAATCCACGGGCGAAAACCGCTGCCGCGCGCACGGGATCGACCGGGGCCTTCGCATTCCTAAGAACCGGATGATTCCCTTCTTTCAATGACTGAACGAGCATATCCTTCCAGGAGATCAAATGTTTCCGCATTTGGGTACCAGGGACTACGTGATGAAGATGGTTTAGCCTTACAATCTCTCGATCCTTTCTTATGTTGCCCAGAACATAATCCACGGCCAATCTGAGTTGATCCGGACTCCCGGCGATCTGAATGACATTTTTGTCCGGGGCAGCCAGTCCTACGAACGTGGTTACGAGCCAGCCGCCATCACCGGGGATGACGCTATCAGCGATACCATACAAGTACCGGAGCGCCAAGTCAAGCGCCAATCGGCTTTGGTGAGAACCACCGAAGAGAATCGCATGTCGGGTCTTAAAAATAGTTATGTCCGTATCTTCCTGGTCCCGAAGCGACAAGGTAATACCGAAGCGATTCTTAACTTCGCGAACAAAATAGGCAGCCGCTTTTTTCAGCGCAGGCTGCATACAAGGGGCCAGGACCACGGTGGGCTTTTCTGCATCGGTCGAAAAATCGGTATCTCTCCGCACGGGTATAATCTCTCGTATCTCAAGCGGTGGAAAGGGCCATTGATTTTCTCGCGACAGATACCGGGATAGCAATTCAACTCCACCGCGTTCGAGGAGTCCTCGCTCCTTTTCATTCAGATCGACCACAGTGAGTTTGCGTTTGTCCCAGCTGGCTTCCGTTACGTGTTTGCGCACGCGATACCCGCGACGGTCAAAGAGATCCATGAGTTCTTTCTCTCGACTGTCATTTCCGGGTTTCATTTGGCCGCGTCCTCCTGGGGGAGGGATTTACCGCCGGAGTCATGAAATATGATTTTATCGTTGAACAGATTGTCGAAAGGCGTTTTAGTCTGACCACCCAGCACATGGAATGCTTCGGCATGCGGCACGCCTATCTCCAGACCGCGAAAGAGGCTCATTTTCTCGTGCATATCGACGGCGTACTGAAGGGACTGAGATTTATGGGCAAAAATCCCGTTGCGCTTGATCTGGAGGAATTTTGAAATGTCCACATATCGATTAGGTTGAAAGGCCAACGTCTGAAGACCGGTACACACCTCGTAAAACGCGAGGCAAAAGTCCTGATGCCAGACATAAGCCCGCAGGGGAAGGATTCCCGCCGCCTGATGGTCAGGGTGGGTATCCACCGGCCACTGGGTCAGCACAACGTCGGGCTTTTTTATCTTTACATAATCTTCAAACCGCTGGCGGCTTTGGATCGTCGCAGGATACTCGCTCATACCGTACTCGAAGAAATCCACCGCGGCCCCCAGAATATCGGCCGCAGCTCGAGCCTCCCGCTGACGAATTTCACTTTCGGGGATGCCGTTGATTTTCCGACCCCGCACGGCCGTCCCAAAATGGACGATCAGAACTTCATGTCCCGCCTTCGCGGCCCGGGCAATCAATCCGCCCGCTCCGGTCTCCGCGTCGTCGGGATGCGCGCTGAACACCAGAATTTTCATTGTATGATCTCCTTATCTTACTTCCACTTCGCTCAAACCCATGAGCACGGGCGCGCCCTTGCCGCCGCCGTTCGGCGCCATTAGAATCCGGAGTTTGCCGGTGGTTACAGGAGTGAATTTAATTTGTTCCACCGGAGCCTCCGCCGCACGGAAGTCCGGAGTGGCGGATACCGGTTTCCAGGTTCCAGTTTCGTCGGCGTACTGGATCATGGTCTTTTGGGGCAGGCCGGTATGGGTCATCCAGAAAAGGTTCACCTGTGAGACTTGGCGAGGTTGACCCAGGTCCATTTGGACCCAATGCTCCACAGCAGTGGGACCCGAAATCCATGCCACTCGCTCCTCAAATTTGACCGACTCGACCCGCAGCCCGTCGTTCAGTGGTCGCGGAGTATAATTTTTGTGGGTGATGTCCACGGAAATCCGGGGGATAATCAACGGCAAGCCCACCCGGACCTGGCCGCTCTTGCAGGTCAACGACACCAGGCATCGGTTGACTTCACCGGTGCCGGTCAGCGGAATTTCGATTTTTCCCGCTGAAACCTTCTGGGAGCGTACTCGCCAGGGTAACTGCCCGTCCACCAGATACCGAACGGTGATTTTACCATCTTGGGGAACGGTGACCGAGAGCGTGGTTTTATTGTCCTGCTCTGTCAGTGTGGAATCCAATTCATTTGGAGAAGACAAAACAGATTCGATCATTGTTACGGCCTTGCTTCGAAGTTGATCCAGCAGGTCCGGTGACGCTCCCTTTGCCAGATGGGTCTGATAGCTGGATTCACGAGGCGAAAGGCTCAGTGCCTGGTCGTAGCTTTCTTCCAAAAACTTTTTAGCATCCGCCATTGTGCGTTCGAGGGCGTCAAGAACCTGGTAGTCCTCATGTCCGGCACGAATGGCCAGGAAGCGGCGGGAAATCACATAACCCTCGTTGCCCGGACCGGGGTAAACGAGGTTCTGGGTTTCCACACCCTGCCACGGGCGATACCCGCGGCCGAATCCGTGGCTGCTGCTGAACCAGGAAAAATGGCCCCAGCCGGTGATGCCATATTTTCGGCACGTCCAGGGCATGAGTCGGTAATAGGCGATTGGCTCGAAGCTCTCGCCGTCGGCTTGACAATCGTATACCCAGAGTTGCCTGCCTAGTGTTTTCGCAAACGCCATGTTAGAGGGAGTACAGAGTCCGACGCCCGGGCCGATGATGTCGTGAGCGAGGGCATTTTTCTTCCAGCCCTCGTCCTGAGGGATACCCGTCGCATAAAACCATGATCGGATCGCCGGGTTTACCTCGCGGATCCAATTTGCCATGCTCGTTCCCGTCGGATAGTCACCCTCGCCGGGTTCGTCGTATGTCTCTATGATTAGGCGCGAAGGTCCGACATTCAACGCGGCCAACTGGTCTGCCAGGGCCTTGACCCAGGCTTTAAAAGCAATTTTGAATCGAGGCTCGGTCCATTTCCAGCCCTGGCGGTATGTCAGGTGGGAAAAAATACCCTGACCGCTTATGCAATGGAAACGTGCCTCAGGGACATCGGTCAAGGCCCGGCGAATTATCTGGTCCACGCGGGTAAAGTCGATGTATTTTATACTGCCGTCGTCGTTGAATTCCGAATCGATACAGGCAGAGGCGATATCGAAGGCGTTGACGCCCAGTTCGACCATCGCGTCCCAGGCATATTCTTCATGGCCATAGCATTCGGCGATATCGATTTTATCCAACGGAAGGATCGCCACTGGTAGAACTTTTACTTTGATAGGGATTTGGGTTTTGCCCGCCGCGTCCACCATTGAAATGACGGTAATACTTCCGGTGTATTCTCCTGGCAGCAGGCCGGTAGTGTCGATGGAAAGGACAGCCTGGCTGATGGTGGCGGGATTGACCTGGATGATCTGGCCTTTGCCCAGTTCCGGCAAGGCGTCGGTGAACACTTCGCCCGGCTTGGAAAATCCCCGCATCGCCGGCACGGAATACAATTTGATCCATTGCGGAGGAAGGATTCGTTCGGCTCGGGCTTCATTATAGAGTTCGGAAACAGCCAACCGAGCTGGATATCCCGTCGAAGTCAGATTGGCAATATTCAGGGCAATATCCCGATGCTCACCTTTTAAACAGGTTAGGGTGATATCTAATTTTTCTGACCGGGACGCCGGCATTTTGACTTCGTTCAGGGTGATATGCGCAGGACCCATCCACATCACAGTCCGCACACCCGCCAGGCGGCTGGCCAGAGTGTCGATCCGTTTGGATAATTCTTCCCGATCCGATTTTGAAAGCGCAGCGAATCGTTTGAGATCGTCCCGAACCTTTCCGGCTTGGGTTAAAGTCGTCTCCAACTCCGTGGAAGCCGAAGTAATCAGCGGACTACTCGGGAAATTCGCCAATGCCTCCTGTGTGGCGAAAATCTGTAGGATCAGGTCCTGGAGTTTTTCCAGGGCTGTCAGGGCATCGCCGACGTAAACATCGGTGAACGCGGTGGCCTTGTCGCCTTCCTCGATCTGAATCTCATCGAACCAAACTCGACCATTGTTGTTGGGAGGCCAATAAATGGTCAGGGTGTAATTGGGTTTTCCATCGTTCCGGGGTTGCGTGGGCATGGCGACGAAGGTTTTCGAGATGCGGGTCCAATCAGTCGTGGCTTGGGCGGGTTTTAAGGCCACGCTCTTCGTCCACGAATGATTGGTCAGGAAAATTACACCCGGAGTCCCGTCGCTCGGCCAGACCGTGACATTGTCCGTTTTAATCATGGCGGACAGAGTGTACGTCTTGCCGGTCTGGAGGGGCACGTTGTATTGATGATAATAAAAATACTTGGTGGGATCGTTTTCACCCATTCGGAAAGAAAATTTACCGCTATAGACAACCTTGTCATCCAGCCCCCCCGCTTTGTGCATGAACCACATCCATCGTTCCCCATATTCGAACGAACCGTCCTGAATGTAATTTTTCCCGGGCAGGGAAATTTGCCCCAGCCACGTTTGTGTCTGCTGCTGAGGAGTTTGTTTCGCTCCCTGAATTTCCGATGAAAAACACCCCAGAAAAACCATCATCCCAAAAACAGCTTTTAGTCTTCTAATGTACCGGTTCATTGCTCATCCTTAATAAAAAAAACAAGAGAATACGGCCTATCCATTATAGTAACTTATGTGTTGATCGCACAGAAACCCCTAAACAGTCATTACGAGCCGACGCGCGACACGGCTGCGTAAGTCCTTGGTCACCCATCAAGGCGGGGGAATGGGATTATTTCGTTTGTCACCACCATTCCTGCAACGAGGCAATGCCCAACTGATAGGTAAGTTGCCAAGGCAATCTCCACTGGGCGTGGCCGTCAACAAACCCTTGGTTGGAGCCGGCCCCTCCCATTCCGGTCTGATCCGAATGGTTGTGCGGATTGCCGTATTGGCCGCTCACGAACCACGCCGGGTTATTATTAAATACATCCGTCACCAAAACCCTCGTGCTTGGATCATTGACACGGTTGCTTTTTACCGGATACGTGCCGTCGGAGGTGCCATCAAGACCCCTAGGGGGATATTTTGCATCCCCGCAATAATAGCGAAATCGGACCCAGGGACTATCGACATTGGAAAGCGTTCCAAAAACAATGTTATATGTGATAAAAAGAGCCTGATTATTAACTGTTGGATTTTGTAGAAATTTATCCCACTCGCCCTTCCTTGCTTGCGTCCCACCTCCGTCCCAAGTTTCCCAAAGCGCACTGGGACAGTAAAAGACTTGAGGATTTGGCAGTTGACGGGGCACAAACACTCTCGTGCTTTTAGGATCCAGCGTCCAGGGATAACAAATTTGTGGGTAAAGGCCGGTAGCGCTTATGCTCGGATACCATCCGTTATTCTCATCCGCATACATATTGGCTACCACTGTAATCTGGTGTACGTTGCTCATGCAAACCGCTCGTCTGGCCAGCTCGCGGGCGCTAGACAAGGCCGGCAATAAAATGGAAATCAGCACGGCGATGATCGCCACCACCACCAGTAGTTCAATCAGGGTAAATCCATTTCTCTTTTTAATCATTGTCAAAGACTCCTTATTTGTTATTCGTATCCCAAAAGCGACGGTCCGTGGTGAAACGGACCGCCGCATTAGATTTTCGATTTTCGATTTTTAATTTAAACCAAAAATCGCTTCTCGATCATTCCTCTTACAGAGCGCCTACCAAGTCCATCTTCGTCAGGACGATCGACAGGTCGGCCGTGGTAACCGTGCCGTCTCCGTTGAGGTCGGCCGGACCACCGCTGCTATCCATATTTGACAAGACAATCGACAAATCGCTCGAGCTGATCTCATTGTCGCCGTCGCAATCGCCGTTGGTGGGGACAGAGATAGTCCCGAGAGCGGGATTTGCTCCGACGTCCCTGCCATCGAGCCGTACCGCCAACCAATGACTGGCTTTGATCCAGACGTTGTAGGTTCCGGGGGTGACATTGGTAACGCTAAAGTTTCCACCAGAATCAAGAGTCACATTGTCCTGTCGCGTGGTGCCGCCTCGCAGTTCCACCGTTACAGGTATGCCATCCTTGCTGCCGCTAAAGTCGCCCAGTGGGGACAAAGTGCATGTCACCGTGACTCCTGGGACATAGGGCGTAAAGGTCAATCTGCCCGTCGACTCCATCTGGAACATTCCATGGCCACCGCTGCCAGCGGGGACGGTTCCGAACCATCCGATATACAATTTATCTGTACCGCTGGGAAACGACATGGTTACCTCCGTGTGAAAGTCTATTGTTTCATTGTCGTAGCCCCCACCGTCCGGCATGGTATAGCCGATGCTCCAATTCACACCGTCGGCGCTGTACTTCAGCTGCACACCACCACCGTTGTCGATATACCGGTAAATCCGGGGCAGAGCCCAGGTAGCCGCACTGATGTTGTCGGACAGATCGATCCGCATGATCAGGGTGCTGTTGTCGGTACCCCAGGGAACGGTCTCTATCTGACCGGGGTTGAACTGGAGGTAATCGCCAGCCCAGACATTCACGGGGGGGTCATTAAAGAAATAATCTTCCGTCCAAGACGTACTCTTAGTGGAATAATAGGCATAGTGGCCCAAGCCGGTTCCATTATTAACATCCAACTTGACTGTTTCCGGAACATAGACACACCGGGTCAGAGCATAGGCCGGATAGAAGGTCAGGCTGCCGTCAAAGGCCTGCCAGAAGGCCATGCCCGTGCCAGCGGTCCCAGTATATGCAATGTAGAGCGTCTGGGTCGGAGAAGCAAACGTCAGGTTCAGCGTACCCGGAAAGGTGTAGTTGGGGTTATTGGGGTCTTGCGCCCCGTTGTTCAGGGCAGTCCAACAGGTGGTCCAGATCACCCCGTCCGTACTATATTTCAATTGAACCTGGGAGATGTCGTCGGCCTTGCTGTAATAGTACCGCGTCGGCGTCCAGGTCGCGGAGGTCACAGGCCACGAGAGATTAATCTTCATCACAAAACTGTTGTCCTGGGTGTAAATGGATTCCACCATGTCGCTCTTAAACGTAACGGAATTAGCAGCCCAGATGCTGAGCGGTGTGGATGGGGTCGCGCCTGAGTTGTAGTGGAAGGTCCAATCGCCGGTTAAGGGTTTCGTCGAGCTGTAGGCCTGACCGCCCACGTCAGTTCCGCTATTGACACTGTTCTTTGTTGTGTTGTCGGCATAGCTGACCAGCCACCAGTAGTCGCCCGCAAGCACCGGCGTGAAGGTCAAAGGACCGGTCGTTTCGGTTTGGAACCCACCTTGTCCGCCATCGATAGTGGGGACGGTCCCAAAGTATCCGATATACAAGACATTCGTTCCACCGGGGATCGGCATCTGGAGAGTACTTGGCCACCAGTATTGGGGATAATCGGGATCTTGTGGTATCTCGGGAGGCGTGGCAAGGGTGGTCCAGTTCGTTCCGTCCGTGCTGTACTTCAACTGGACCGAACCGTTGTCTGTCCATTTCGCTATCCGGGCCGGATGCCACGTGGCCCAGCTGATGTTGTCGGACAGGTTGATCCGCAGGATCAGGGAACTGTTGTCGTCTCCATAACTACGGGACTGCGTGGTTCCATTGACAAACGCGATATAATCCGCAGACCAGACAGAGATATTATCACCCGAACCGGCATGCAGGTCGTAATCTTCTACCCAGGGACTTGAGGCAGGTTTTACGGAAGTGTAGGCATACCCGCCGGTATCGGTCCCATTGTTCACATAGTTCTTGACGGTCCCGTCGTCGGGAACGTCAGGATCGGCATTTAGCAGGTAAATAACACGGTTCCAGTTGGACTTATTGGTCGGGTGGAAAAGAAACGCTCCGGTTTCGGCGGTTGCATATCTACACCTTTCCCCATTGTTGAGAGTTCCGAACCAGCCGAGATAGAGCGTGCTGGTGGAGGGAACATCGATATCGAGGATCCTGGGTAAGATGTACGTGCCATTATCATAAATAGGGTCGCTCAATGGAGGGAAGGTGTAACAGGTGGTCCAATTCACGCCGTCCGCGCTCCACCTTGCTTGGACTTGGCTATCGTGATCGGTATGTATCTGAAACCGTGCCATATCCCAATTCAACCCGTTGATTGGCTCGGGTAAATTCAGCTTTAAGACGAGGCTGGTATTATCAAAATGACCCCATGCAGCGGCAATGGATTCGCTGGATGTAAATTCAACTCCGTAGGCTGACCAGATATTGACCGCACCGTTACCGCCGCCCAGGTTAAATCCGGCGACCGTCCAGTCGCCTACAGCGGGCTTCGCGCTAACGGTATTGGCATATCCGCCGGTGTCAGTGCCGCCATTGATGTTGGCTTTGATTGTGTCGTGGCTGCTTGGCCGAGGAAGGGGGCTGTCGTAGATAACATCCGTCCATTCATCAAACACTCGGGGGTCCGGGGTAATCGTCAAACCGCCTGATGCGGCATTCCAGTAGGCCTGGGTTCCCGTGCCAATCGTGCCGACGTAGGCCAGGTAAATCGTCTTGGTCCCGCCGGTAAAGGTCAGGGTCATCGCGGAGGGATGCACAGAGCTATTGCCAGTCGGACTGGTATAGACGCTGGTAAAGTTCACCCCGTCCCTGCTGTACTTTAATTGGACCGAGGAACCCGATGAGACGGTATAACCGATGGTGCCGGGGTCCCATAAAGCGGAGGTGGCGTACTTGGAGAGGCTCACCTTCAAGACCAGCGAGCTGTCTTGTCCACCAAGAACGCCCGCCTTTTCAGCGGAGGGTCCTGCGCTCAGGAATTTAACATATTTGGCTGAAAACGCACTGACCGAAGTAGTTCCGGCCAGGTTGTAGGACATCGTCCAGGTCCCGTTATCGGGTTTATTGGAGGTATAAGCCGCGCCACCCTTGTCGGTGCCGCTGTTGATATTGGCTTTGACGGGGTTGTCCTGATAGGTTACGTCCTGCCAGATTCCGCCGGCAGGGCCGGTTACGAAGGCGGAGCCGGTGTTGAACTTAAACATATCGCCCGTTCCGCCGGGAAGGACGAGGTTCAGGTGATACAGCGACCCGCCGTCGGAAGTCAGAGGAACCACCTCAATCGTTCCGTTATCGCGGTTGACCCGCTGGAGGCTGGTGATCCCGCTGGACGCGAAGTTAAAATCGAGACGGATGGTCTGCTGTGTACCCGCGCAATCGGCAACCGGATCAGTCAAACCATTCAAGATCATGAAATAAGGTTCGTTGGGATCGCTGGCCCGAAGGGGTCGGAAATATCCCACGAACACGTCGCCACGCAGATTGCTATTTGTGCCGCTGTAATTGGTGGCGGCGATGGTGGTGATGTATGGACCCACAGAGCTGTTCCAGCCGGTGACACTGGTGGGCGCTGTATTATTCACAGGCGTGCTGCCGTTCATGTGCTGTCCGGCGATAAAGTAGAGGCCCGTCGAGAGCAAGCGAACCAGGGTCGGTCCGATGTTGCGGCTCTGGCGATTGGTTTCCGCGTAACTGGTAAAGACCGCGGTGGGGGAAGTCTCACCGTAGCCATCAAACATAATATTGGGATACTTCGGGAGATTAGTGTAATTGTAGTACCAGAGGGTGGTATATTTATATCCGAAGGTCCAGGGGGCAAATTCACCGAGCCGGACCTCGGATTCCGACATAACGTGTCCATTATCTGGAAACGAGGTACCCAACTTGAAGCCCTGGAGGTAAGCTCCATAGGGAATAGGGGTGGTTCCTGTTCCATTGTTTCCCGCCAATCCCAAAAGGCGGTATTTCTGTAACGCCGTGTAAAAGCCGGTCGGACTGCCACCGGGGGAAGGGGTAAGGGTTTGGCTAAGGAAGGGATAGGAGTCCATCATGAGCATATCCGGTTGGGCCGCGGCCATATAAGCTTGCAGCGTCGAAACCGTTTCCTGACCTCCGCTCTGATTGGTGAACCCGATGACGGTGGGATAATTGGTTCGCCATAAGGAAAGCATTCGGACGGCCTCGGTCAGATTGTCGCCGGTAAGACTCTGTTCGTCGCTGAACTGAATGCCGACCATGTTGGCCGCATCGAGAATTTCGGGGGTAAATAAAAGATCCCAAGCCACGAAAGTCGTGGCATTATCGGAAGTATTATCATAAATCACAGAGACCGAGCGTCCCCACTGTAATCCGGGGGCAGAGCCCAGATAGTTCATATTTGCCCCGCCGGCAGTGTTGACCCCGGTAAAGTTCGACTGCGCAAAACGGGCAAGGTCAAAGCTACCGGGGTTATTGGGATCGGCCAAGGGATTGATCTGTGCCTGAATCTGAAGCCCCTTGTCGATCAAGAGCTCGTGGCCTCGATCGAGACCAAAGGCATACCCGGAAACGATCAGGACCATTAAGGACATAGTCCCAATTCTACTACAATTTGACATTCTCTTTTTCATCTTCTTTTTCCTCCAGAAAACGAGTTAAAAAACTAAACTCAATCACAATCAACACATCTGAATATGCAAATCAGAAAGAACGCCTTCCACATGTCTTATTAATTGTATGCAAAAAAAGAGCAAGAAGCAGGATGACTTAAAAAGTCTTTCTAAACTATAACCCCGTATCAGAGTCATCGTTTACTTCTTGCCCTTCCTTGAATTAAACTCTCATTTAGAACCACAAAAAAGCTATTCCAATTTTACACCAAACCAACCTAAACCATCCATGTTATAGCGAACTCTCGTGTCCGCTCTCTTCTTTTCTTTCTCTAGTCAGCCCATTTCAGATAGGGGCGAACACAAGGTTCACCCCTACCGTGGAAACGGGTGTCCAAATTTCTTATTTTCGTCGTCGCAGCATCGCCAAGCCGCCCAAACCAAGCATTACCAAAGTTGCCGGCTCAGGAGTCGAAGAGATCCAAAATGCTAGGGGGTGGGCCGGTTCCGAGACCCAATGCTGTTCATTCAAACCGGCGTATCCTGACCCGTCACCGGGGTTAACCCACGTGCCAAAGTAACCCAAATACAAAGTCTTCGTATCGCCGCAGGTGATAAACATACCAGGGGGAGGGGGGTTCTGATTACCCATCACCGTCGGTGTAACGGAATAAACCGTGTTCCAGTTTACGCCGTCTTTACTGTATTTATAGTCATACGAATTTCCTGTAGTTAGATAGGTAGCACCGTTGTTCGGCATCCAGTTGAAGGCATAAATCCACTCGGCAAGATTTACTTTGACGACGAAGGAAGACGAAACCTGAGCAAAATAACCATGTGTATTCAAACGATCAGATTGAAAGTCGATATTCTCCGCAGACCAGATCTTCGTCCCGGACCCACCAAGCTGAAAATTATAAGTGGCACCCGTATCGAAAGGACCTGTGTCATAGGAATACCCGCCCGTATCCGTTCCGCCATTTATGTTGGCCTTAACCGTAGCATCATAATTACCCCAAGTTCCATCTAGGTATCGGTTACCGCTCCACACTGCGGAAGCACTACTCACCATCGCCAACAACAACACAATACTTAGCACCACACTTACTGTTTTCATTTTCCGAACTCCTTAAAAAGGTAATACAAAAACCTTGGACACACTTACTTACCTCTCTCTCCGGAAAATCCCTAATAGCTAAACTCTTTTAACGCAAACAGCTTATTGGGCCGGACATGCTGTCATTTTCCCAGATGCCCCGCTCAATACGCTTAGCAATTGATTCGATCATATTTAAAGTATAAACATTTTAGTGTTTTATGTCAAGCACAATTTTTTAATTTCAGAAAAGAGCCTATCTCCTTATTTTTGTGATAGTTATGGATGATATTTCTTAGAAGTTCCTTCTGTGAAAACCTCTTGACACTTAATATGGGATTCGGTATCATGTATTCAGACCGAATCAATTTGAAAATTCAGAATTTTTGTATATTTTTAAAAAAATACTAAACTATCCAAGTAGATATGTATTATAGTGGTCGGTAATTATGGCAGGCGTAACTACATTTCGGAAGCATGAGTGGCTAAGTCAGGAAATCCGCAGGGAAATCCTGGAACAGAAGATTCCCGTCGGTCAAAAGCTGCTGACCGACAATGAATTGATGGAAAAGTACAAGATCAGCCGATCCACTGTCGTTCATGCCATGAAAACTCTCCGAGAGGAAGGCCATGTCTCCCGAAAAGTCGGGGCCGGGACGTTCGTCCGGGACAAGACAAACACCGGGGAGATTGCCGTTGTGGCGGAAGATCGCGTTCTCCGCATGGAATGCACGCCCATTTGGCATATGACGATTTCCGGTGTGGTAGATGTTGTCCGCGAGCAAAATTCTCAGTGGCGTCCAAAGATCCACATGGTAACACTCGATCCTGTGAACACGGGAATGATCAAAAACTGCGATCTACTGGACCCTCAGGTCGTACCGAATTTGCGTGGTGTTTTTAGTATGACACCCCTCCGCGGGGGGATCGCGGAAAAATTGACGGAGAGAGGGATTCCTTCTGTCCTATATGGAAGCGGGATTGGTCCTTACCATCCTAATCAGATTGACTTCGACATAGATCAGATGAACCGTTTGGCGTTTCAGCATCTGGCCCAGACGGGATGCAAAACCGTCGGTTTCTTATATGAAGGCCCCAAACAAGAACATTTTGCCGGTAGAGTCCAGAAAGTTTCCACCTTTTTCCGGGAAAACGGATTGCAGTGCCGGCCGGAGTGGATGGTTCATTATCCCTCTCCCGCCATATCAGAAAAGGGAGGTTATGAGCTTTTTCACAAACTCTGGAAGCAGCCGGTTCGTCCGGAAGGCATTTTCGTTGATGACGACTTACAGTTTCGGGGGGTAGTCCGGGCGGCCATGGAACTTGGGGTCCGGTTTCCTGAAGATATCAAAGTGATTACGATCAGCCCGATTGGAGTACCTCTGCCCTATCATAAGGCGGTGACAGTGATCGGCTTGGATGTCCATAAACTGGCGAAGGCGTCCGTGGATATGATGGAAAAATTGATTCGCCGAATCGAGCCGGAGAAGCGACATGTCCTGATTCCGGTGGAGTTGATCAAAGGCGACACCACATAGAAAGACCTTCGGACAATCTTCCGGTGGAATTCTCCACACCCAACGACCTTCGGGCACAACCCCATTCCCGATCATGCCATCAAAGCCGGATACCCTGAAATACGAAGGTCGGATTAGAATTTGAAAGAAAAATAACAACTAAATGGAGACCGGATTATGATTGAATGGAAACGTATATACCCAAACATCGTTTTTTTTGCATCCCTTTTTTTCCTCATCGCCGGCTGCAGTCATAGGACGGCGGACCCTGCTCTGTCGCGGGGCGCAGGAGTGACGAAAACGTCGAATGGTATTTACAATATTCGTGATTTCGGGGCGTCGGGCAATGGAACGATCAAAGACACCGTGGCGATTCAGGCAGCGATCGACAAGTGCCATCAGGACGGCGGCGGAACGGTGCTTGTCCCTTCGGGTAAATTTCTCACAGCCCCCTTGGTAATGAAAAGCAATGTGAATCTGCATATTTCCGCCGGGGGAACGCTGTTGGGCAGCACCGATATCTCCGATTACAAAAATTGGCAAAGCGACAAAATTAATACGCAGTTCGCTCCCTATAACTGCAAATATCTGATCATCGCCGAAGGCGCGAAAAATATCTCCCTTACCGGGCAGGGGAAGATTGACGGTCAGGGACTGGTTTACTACAACCAGACAACAGCGAACACATGGTTTGCTTTGGATATAAAGGAACGCCCCGGCAGAATGATTATGTTTGCATTATGTGAAAATGTTCTGGTGGAAGGGTTGACGTTTGTGGATTCGCCCGCCTGGACATTCTGGGTAATCGGGTGCGACCGTGTAAAGTTCGACAAAATAAACATCATCAATCCTTTCCAGGCAATCCATACCGACGGCATTGATATCCACTGTTGCTCCAATGTATCCATCAGCAACAGCTATTTCCATACCGGCGACGACTGCATCATCCTCCGGGCGGTTGACCGAGTCCTCAAGGAAAGAAAGCCCTGCGAAAATGTGACGGTGTCCAACTGTACGCTGGAGAGCAACTGCAACGCGATCAGGCTGAGCTATATCGGCGACGGCACTATTAGAAACTGCGTTTTCAACAACCTGACGATTACCAAGTCATTCCGGGGCATCATCCTGCAGATTCCGACCGTCGAATGGTTGCCCAAACATGACCAGGAACGACTCAGGGACAGCGGTGCCATGAACAAAGCCAATCTCCCGGTAATCGAAAATATCCTCTTCTCAAACATTATCATCGAGGCGTTTCAGCCGATATGGATATACCTTCAGGACGGCGCGGCGGCAAAATCAATTTCCAACATCCACTTTTCCGACATGGAACTGCGCGGTTCCGCCGCCTCCGTGTTTAAAGGCAGTAAAAAAGCCCCTCTGCAAAACATCACACTTACCAACATCGGGGTAAGAATCGACGCGGACTCCAAACTCCATACGGATGAACATGCGCTGGCGTTTTATTGTGCCGATGCTGAAGATATCGCGTTCAGGAATGTCCGAATTTCCAGCGAAGGCGTCGTCAAAGCCAATGAGCCGACAATCCGTTCGGCACGAGTGAAGAACCTACAGATCAATAACCTGAATAATCGCACAAAAAATACGGATATCACTAAAGAATAACTATTTAACGTTCAGAGAGGAATTATTATGAAAGTCGCCGTTTTAGGTTCGGGAAATATGGGAGGCTCGGTTTTGGACCACCTACAGAAATGCGATCAGGTCTCAGAAATCGTTGCCTATGATCCGGATGAGGCTACGCGGGTCCAGGTCGAGCAAAAGTTTAACGTAAAAACCACGTCCGATCTTGGCGTGATCTGGCATGATCGGGAGATTCCGCTGGTGTTCATCACCTCGCCCAACCACACGCACCACGACCTGGTCATCCGGGCCTTGGAAGCGGGGAAGGCGGTTATGTGTGAAAAACCCATTGCCACTACCCTCGCCCATGCCCGCGAGGTTGTCGAGTTGTCCGAGCGACGCGGGGCGTTTTTGCAGATCGGATTTGAACTGCGATATTCAACGCTCTATACCACCATCAAAAAATGGATCGACGCAGGTTTGCTGGGGGATGTGAACAATACCCATTGTATCTACGTGAACAGTGTGGCGGACAAAAGCTCCTGGCGGACCCGGCGAGATCGCGGGGGAAACATGTTCGGCGAAAAGCTTTCGCATTACGTGGATCTGCCGCGATGGTGGGTGGGTTCCCCGGTGACGCAAGTCCTGACCGTGTGTTCTCCAAACACGGTCCCCTACTATGAAGTCCGCGATAATTACCACACGACCTACCAATTTGAAAACGGGGCTGTCGGTCATTTGTCCTTTTTCACCGGCGCCATGAACACTGAAAAACCCGATCCGGAGAAAGACTGGCTGGGACAAATGCGGGATCAGGGGTATGAGCTTCGATACACCATCGTTGGAACCCGAGGAATGGCCCAGACTGACGTGTATGGCCGGCGGCTCAAACGCTGGGACTTCGGCGATTCCCCCGAGCGCATGACCAGCACGCTGGTCGAGGATATTACCTGGGACTTGCAGGACAATGGGCGCTATGGCCATAATACTTTTGACCAGACACTGGATATCGTCCGCCGGGTTCGGGAGGGACGTCCGCCGTTTACCCCGGCCCGGGATTCCCTGGAAACCATGAGGCTTTGTTTTGCAGCGGAACATTCGGCAGACCAAGGCCGGTTGGTGAAATTAGAGGAACTTTAAAGGCTACCTTAGCACAGCATTTCACAAATAAGGTAACAAAATCTTACCCCTGGGGTGGCATGGGCAATTCCTATTGCCCGTGTCTTTTCCTCGCGCATGAACAGAAGACACGGGCAAGAAGACTTGCCCATGCCACCCCAGAATTTGGAACCTTATTTATGAAATTTTGTACTTAGAATCGCGTTACGCAAGATTCCGGCGTTTTCAGCAACCATGCCCGAAGAAGAGTCACTGCTGCCCCGCCGCTCTCGGCAAACAGGCCCAGACCCTGACTGTCCTGGCGCGAAGGATAAATCCTGCCGGTGATACAGGCTCGGCCGTTGGCAAAAATTTCCACGACCGATCTGTCCATAAAAATTCGAAGCTTCAAATTTTCACCTTCCTCAAGCGACAATTTGCCCTCTAAAAGATCACACCGGGCTAAGGGATCCAGACTCGATCGGCTGCGGTCCAAACCTAATGATTTCTTTTTCCGGTTGTAGACGATACGTGTTTGCTCGACGTAATCGGGCGTACATCGAATCAAAAGGCCGCACTCCTCCGCGTCGCCGGCGGCTATTTCCGCCTCGATCTCCAGGCAATCGCCCTGGATTTCCGGGACGGACAAACACCCTTTTTCCGGTATGCGTAACGGCTTAACGGAAAAGACCCTATCTCTCAACGCCTGGACTTCCGAAACAGGCTCCATCCCAAGCGAGCCATCTGTTCGCAGCGAAAGCAGACGCGGCAGAGATTGTACTCCAGTCGTCTCAAAGCCCATATAGGAAGTTCCATAAGTCTCGGGAATCCAGCCCCAGCAAATCCGCCGACCTTTGTCATCCACCAGCGTTTTGGCGGCAAAAAAATCTCCGTAATCGGCACAGCCCCAGATGTCCTGCTCGTACCGTTGCCGCCGATACCAGCCGGTCATGTACCAGGTTCGCTTGAATGTCACCCCCAGGGTCAATAGGACATAACGGTCCTCTAATGGAAAAAGGTCCGGGCATTCGCACATCGCCCCCGGTTTTTCCGGTGTGCCCGTCCAGAGAACGTGACAGTATTCCCACCTGATCAGGTCCCGTGAGCGGTATAGCAGCACGCACCCAACCTCGCGCAGCGACGCACCAACCGCCATGCACCATTCGTCATTTTCTTTCCAGACGCACGGGTCTCGGAAACTGCTTAAACCAACCCCTTCCGGCGGAATACCGATAATGGGGTTTTGGGGAAATTTGTCCCAATGCAGCAAGTCCCGACTGGTGGCGAGGCATTGGGTATTGATATATTTCGGCCCCGCCACTCCGGTATAGAAGAAATAAAAGGTTCCTGCATTTTCCACCACACACCCGGTCCAGCAACCGTTGGAGTCCGGCCCTTCTGGATCGGGAGAAAGGACAATACCCTGATCGACCCAATGGACCAAATCGCGGCTGGTCGCCAGGCAATTGGTGCTCCGCAAATCGGTTCCGTACACCGACCGGCACTGGTAAAACGAATGGTACACGCCCCTGGCGTAAAACGGCATCACATCCTGGAAGTGCGTGCCGTCGGGAAAGTGCGGCAGGGGCACAAAATGATACGTGGGTTTTTGAAACATCCAATTCATGATCTTACGGAACTTCCATTTCGTTTAGGCCGGACTGGATTGTCTTGCCAATTCCTCACAGGTCTCGATAAAGACTTTTATTTTTTCCGGATTACCGTTCCGGCAGGTATTATTCTCGATAATCGTAAACATAATTTCCGCTCCCTCGTTTCGGTTGCGGAGAATCCATTCCCTGACTTGCTCACAGCTCATCCGGTCCAACACAAAGGCCGGCAACCGCCAGGAAAACGGAATATCGGCTTCTTTGATGACCTTCGGGCTTAGTGCCGGCGAGACCGAAGGGTCGTAATGCCGGATGCCGACCTCTTTAAGGTATTTCAGGTGCTCCGGTTTCAGATTCTCCACATGCACGCCCCGTGCCCCGGTGGTCAGTCCTTCATAATATCGGTTCCAGAACGGCACCACAAACTCCGACCACTGATCCGGCGCGATCAGACTCGCAAAATCGTCAGCCAGACCGCTGCCCTCCGGATTGATGCTCGGCTCATTGTTCAGTTTGCGAAGAAAATAATGGAATTGAATCACACTGTCCGTCACACGCCTCAAAAATTCCTTGGCCGAGTCTGGATCATCGAGCAGGTCCACGTAAAAATCCTGCCCTCTCAGAAGGACCGCCGTGGTAAGCGGTCCTTCCATACCGAATCCGCCAAAAGGTATTTTCTCTTCCGGAAACTCTTTCTTTAAATATTCCCACATTCGCAGATAGTGTTGAAAAAGATCGTTTCCGGCAAAATCCGTTCCTTTCTCCAAAGCCTTGATGCCCTCTTGAATGTTACCGTAGATCGGCTGTACTCCCGGTTCGGAGTCTTCGGGAAAGGTCACCGGCGATCCCAGACAAGCGATGTGTCCATAAGATATCGGAGCGCAAGTTGGGGAACCCAATGCCACTTTTGAGCCAAAAAGCTCGGCAGCTTTTTTGCGCCCGAATCTGAAGGCTTGGGCGCAGGCCGAAGGGCTTTTATAGGTTTCATCCAACTTGATGCCCGCCAACGACGCATAGGTAAAAAACGTAGTACTCACGTGCCAAGAAAAACTTCCCAATTTATATTCCTTATTACCGTTTCCCTTGTAACAATTCCTTATCCGGTGATCGGGCAGGGAACATTTCCCGATACCGAAATTACTCCATTCATTTTATTCACAAGGTCAACTATAACAAAGAAAAATTTCAATCCTATTGAGGGAATTGAATCGATTCAATTTCTGCTAATATATACTTCGCTTTTTGCTAGTCAATAAAAAATAAAAATCAGTACCTATTGAAATATTGTATATTTCCTTTAAAATCAAGATGAAATCAGCATAAAAACAAAGAAAGGTAAAAAAAGAAAGGATAACTTATGAAAGCAGCCGTTTTAGGCTCTGGTAACATGGGTGGAAGTGTTTTGGGCCATCTAAAGGAATGCGAAGGCATTACAGAGATTGTCGCTTTTGATCCGAATAAAGAAAGGCTGGATGAAGTCGGCAAGAAATTCAATGTGGAAACGACGTGCGACCTGGACCGTATCTGGCGGGATCGTGATATCCCCCTGGTCTTTATTACGTCTCCCAATCACACCCACCACGATTTGACCGTCCAAGCCCTTGAGTCCCAAAAAGCCGTTCTTTGTGAAAAGCCTCTGGCCACCACATTAGCAGACGCCCAGGAAGTGGTCGAATTATCCGAGCGGAAGGGAGCCTTTTTGCAGGTGGGATTCGAATTGCGATATTCCAAGCTTTATACCAAAGTCAAAGAATGGATCGATGCCGGTATTCTCGGCGAGGTGGTTAATACCCACTGCATCTATATTTGTAGTGAATTTATCGGGAAAAATTCCTGGCGCATCAAGCAAGGCAACAGCGGCTCGATGTTTGGCGAGAAACTCTCACACTACGTTGATCTGCCCCGCTGGTGGGTCGGCTCTGAAGTTACTGACGTCATGACTTTCTGTTCACCCAATATCGTTCCCTATTATGAAATACGGGACAACTATCACACATCCTATCGGTTCGCAAACGGCGCCGTCAGCCATCTATCCTTCTTCATGGCCATCGCGGAAACCCATCCCACTGACCCCATGCAGGACTGGCTTGAGCAATTACGTCAGCAGGGCAATGAACTGCGTTACACTATCGAAGGGACCCGCGGAGCCGCGCAAACGGACATTTACGGGCGAAATATCAAGCGATGGGCGTTCGGCGACACCCCGGAACGCATGACCAGCAAGTTGGTCGAGGATCAAACCTGGCCCCTGGAGGAAAATAATACCTATGGCCATAATACCCTCGATCAGACACGGGACATCGTCCAGCGGGTAATTCGGGGCCTGCCACCGTTCACTCCGGCCCGCGATTCCCTGGAAACGATGCGGCTTTGTTTTGCCGCGGAACAATCCGCTGATACGGGAAGAATGGTGAATTTAAAAGAACTTGCGGATAAACATTAAGGTATGACAATTAGAAATTAGGCTTTTGTCATTTTATCCGTTGTCTCTTCCGCCTCTTCCGCCGGCAGGGCCGGCGGTGACTGATATTCATCGTACGTCTTGTACATCTCCCGGAAGTATCCGCCGCGAGTGATCTTCACATCGTTGAGGACTACACCCAGGATTTTCGCGTTTACTCGCTTGAGCTGATCCTTCGCCCGACCAATCGCTCCGCGGGCGCTAAAACCCGCACGAACCACCAGTACCACCCCATCCATCACCGATGACAGGACCATGGCGTCGCTGACGACCAGGACCGGGGGACCGTCAAAAATGATCGTTTCATACTTCGTGCTGAACTGTGCGATAAAATTCTTCAGATATCCTCCGCTCAGCAGTTCCGACGGGTTAGGGGGCAAGGGTCCGGCCGGCAGCACATCCAAAGTCTTGTGCGGTGTCTGGCGAACCAGCGAATCCGGATCGCTGTGCCCGATCAAAATATTACTCAATCCTTCCGTGGATTCTTCCAACCCGAACGCCTGGGCCACTCCGGGTCGGCGGAAATTGGCGTCGACCAGAAGGACCTTCCGTCCCGCCTGCGACAACGAGACCGCCAGGTTCACCGAGACACACGTCTTGCCCTCGCTCGGAGAACAACTCGTGATCAAGATGCTCCCCTGCCGCTCCGGCGGGGCGCAAAACAGGAAATTCGCCCGTAACTGCCGAAAACTTTCCGCCAACATGCTGTGCGGCGATTCCAACATCAACCGTCGCATCTCCTGTGCCGAAGATTCGTCCTCGTCCTGCGAAGGAATCTGCCCCAAAAGCGGCATGTGCAACTGCCTTAACACGTCCGATGGGGTCCTGACCGTCGTGCCCATAAACTCAAGCAAAAAGGCCAATCCGATCCCCAGTATCAACCCCAACACAAACCCCGCGGGAAGATTCATCGACCATTTCGGCATATCCGGCTCCAGCGGTTCGACCGCGCCCCGAACGCTCACGCGCACCAGTTCCGGGTTTTCCAGCTGAAGCTTCAGTTTAAATATCTGGTCGCCCAACGACTCCAGTTGCTTGCGGAGACGATCTATTTCCTTCTCCCGAACCAGATATGCCGACAATTGCTTTTCCAACTCCGACGATTCCGCCTTGGCTTCCGCCAACCGGTTATTCAGGCCCGCCACCCGGCTGATGACCGTATCCAGGTCCACCTTTGTCCGTTCCCGCATATCCCGATACGTGTCGGATATCAACTGGCGCCTTTTTTCATTCAGTTCCTTTTCCATCAGGGCGACCCGGTTTTCCAACTCCTGAACATTGCGGTTTTTTAACCCTTTTTCTTTCATCGTGGAAAGGGAAATCCGGCTATCCGTCAGATATTGGGTGTAGGTTCGGACAAACCCATCCCCCTCCACCATCTGGCGCATCTCCGGGGTTTCCGCTATTCGCTCCATCGCCCCCGGCTGATTATACATCTCATACAAGGACTGGTACTGGTCTTTTTCCGTCATGGCCATCGCCAACAACTGCGTCAGAGCCGAGACCTGATCTCCGAAACTCCCCCGCTTTTCCTGCAGGAGCGGAATATTATTGTGGGATCGGAACTGTTCCTGGATATCGACTTGCTGCGTCAGATCCTGACGGAGGTTAGACTCCTGATCCTGGTATTTTTTCAGCTCGTTACGGGTTTTCTCCTGGGAGGCCACGCGAACGCTTTGATAATAAGTATCCAGAACCGTATTCACAATTCGCTTGCATTCCCCCGGATCTCGCCAGGAAAACCCCACCGAAACGAGATTCGTGTCATGGATCGCACTGGCGCTAAACCGTCGCTGCATATCGATCATCGCCGCACCGAAATCGATATTTTCTCCCACCTGGAAGGATCGATACCATTTCGTATCCTTGATCAATGGGTCCTTCAGCGCGTCCTGCAGCGTCGTCTGTGACCGGATCGTCGCCGCCTGCGTGTTCATCGTCTGCTCAATAATGTCTTTGGCGACCATCTGGGTTTCCTGACTGAGGGCAGGAGGCACTATCGGAGACCGAACTTCCACCAAAGCCGTGGCCAGATAACTCGGATACCAGTTCTTCCAGATATACGTCAATACGATCGTACAGGTAAAGACGAAAATCCATATTCCCATAATTAAAAAGAGATATCGCTTTAATATCCGAATGACGTCCTGGATCGTTAACGTCGGCACCGCGCTCGCCGCCGGAAAAGAACGCGGACCCGGAATGACCGGAGCCTGCACCATCGGTGGAGCGGTTGGAATTGAGGTTGTTATACCACTCATGAATCTACCTCAGCTAGCAATAAAAAAAATTCTTCCTTAAACATTCTTCTCAATCTTTCTTATTTAATCCGTCGCGAATCTGCTTTTCCAGTGCCGTATCGTCTCCGACCAATTGTAACGCTCGGCGCAATTGTAACTCGGCATCAGCGCGGCGTCCCTGCTTCATCAAGGCCATCCCCAGATGGTATCGATTCGCCGAAGATTCCTGTATCCAAACGCTCTGGGTTAAATAGAGTAACCCTTTATCGGCCTTGCCTATCTTGGCTAAAACCTGACCGTAAGTATCCAGCACGTCAGAATTATTCGGAGCCAAACGATACGCGACTTCAACAAAATTATAGGCATCCTTAGGCTTATCCATGTTCTCCATCAGGATGTACGCCAAATTATTCAAAAGAGCCAGATTGTTCGGCATAAGTTGGTTGGCCTCGGTTAAAGCCTCCACCGCCTGGGCATACTTGTGCTTTTCGGAATATTCCTGACCTAAAATAAAAAGCACCATCGCCTTTTCCATCGCATCCTTGGCGCCGGCAAGCGATTGGCGATACATCGACGCGCCTTTGTCGATGTCACCGGCGGAAAAATAACATCCGGCAAGAGCAATCCGAACCGCCTTTCCCGATTTTCCCTCTAAACCCGTCGATTTCTCCAAGTCACGAGCCAACTCCTTACCAGTCACCGCCTTCAACACAGTGTCCTTAGTAAACTGCCAGATACTCACCGGATTGTTTTCCGACGCAGACAGTGCCGCCAGGTAAAGCTCAAGCCCTTTTTGTCGCTGGTCTTTCGCGTAATACGCCGCGGCCTCCCAGCCCAAAATCTTGGCCGTACCGTTGGAAATCTCTCGCCGACCCCGCTGGGCCGTCTGGATTACTTTCGTGTAGTCCTTACCGTTATACATCGCGTTCAAATAAGCATCTAATACTGTGACTTTCAGTCCATCCGATGTCTTAGGATATTTTTTCAGTATCTGCCACGCCTGGGCCAGTGCCTGCTCCGCCTGGTCGAATTTGCCCTTCGTCATGTAGTATCGACCTTGCTCATATCTCCAGCCCCAGTATCCACCCGTCAGATTGCTCGCCCAGACCAGAAGCTCGTCATAATCCTTTTCGTTGAGCGACGATGCCAAAGGAGCCAGCAAATCAGTCCGTATCTGCTCCAATTGTTCCGCCGATTGACTCGCCTGGCTGATCATCGCCCTCGCCTCGCGCTCGGCATCCGCCGTGCGACCCAGTTCACATTCCAGCTTCGCCAGTTTGATCTGTCCCGGCAACCCAAAAGCCCTGGGATTGCTTTTTCGAATCAGATCCAAATCCCCTCTCGCCTTCTCCAGTTGCCAAGCGCACAGATAGATCAGGAAGCGATTCTGCCTTGCTTCCTGGGTCTCAGGATTGCTCTCCAGCACCTGCGTCAGAATCTTTTCCGCTTCCGATATCTGATCCTCGCCCATCGCTAACCTGGCACGAAGAATCTTACCTTCGATGTCCGGGTAAAGTTTCTGAAATTCTTCGATCTGGAGCTTTGCCTTGTCCCATTGGCTACTCGACAGTAACGTGTTGATTAATAACCTGCGGGCCACACGTTTCTCCCTTTCATCTGCTTTCGATTCCAGCACTTTCAAACACCAGTCGCCCGCCTTTTTAAGATCGCCCGTCTGGGCATAAAAATTCGCCAGTTCCAGGCGGGACTGTGGGCTATCGTCCACCTTCACCGCTTCCGTAAAGGCAACTTCCGCGTTCTTTATATCGCGGTTCATCGAATAAAAATAGGCCAGGTTGGAATATCCCGATACTTTGCCGGACCCAGTCGGCTTGACCGCGATTGATTTCAGAAACTTTTCCATCTCGTCCATACGTTTGTTCTTCACGGCAAAGTTATAATAAACTCCAAGCATTTCCCGCGTTGTGTTTTGCCCAAACGCCTGCTGATAACATTCCTGTGCCTTATTCAGATCGCGAACCTGTTCTCGATTTTCATAAATCCACGCTAATCGCAGTAGATTCTCCCCGTCGTCGGGTTTTTCCTTCCGCCGGTTCTCGCGCTTGACCAGCACCTTCTGGATATCACCTGTTTCGTCTTCCTGGAATTCCTTCTGCTTGACCTGTTGTTGCTGGATCCAGGTCACCCGGTCTGCCAGCCACTGATCCCACGGCATCTGCTCATGCGCCGACTGGACGTTGTTGATGAATTTTTGGATCACTCCCGGAGGCGCCTGGTTTCCGCGGGTCATGAGTTGTCCCCATTCCAGAACGCTTGAACCCCGCAACGCATACGGATTCATGGGATTCAATTCCATGGCCTTGTCGAGTTGCCCCTGGGCCTCATTCATACGATCCAGCCAGTAATAGGCCTCACCCAGCAGGGCGTGGGCCTGCGCATCATTCGGTAATTCCGAAACCACCTGCTCCGCCGCCCGGGCCGATTGCCCAAAATATTTCTTGGCCGAGTTCGTTTTCTCCTCGCCTTTCACGTCCTTGCTCAGCAAAATATCCCACCCGCGCCGATTGGCCAATTCGGCCTCATACGACATTCCCTTCACTCCGTCCAAATCTTTCTGCTTGGCCAAATCCATGCTGCTCTGAGCCCGGGTCCAATCTTTCTGGATCAGGGCAAAACGAAAACTCAGCATGTTCGACCGTTTCGCGTCGATCTTGATCGCCTCATCCAGATATTTTTTCGCCTGGTCCAGATCGTTGCGAGCAGCGTATTGCTCATACAGTCGAACCGCCCGAACATACGGATCTTTTTCCTCCCCCGCCTGGGCGATCGCCGCCGCCTGATTTTCCTTGGCCACATCTTTGGACATTTCTTCCAACCGCGCAGACCGTTTCTTTAAATCACTGATCGACAACAGTTCCTTTAAACGCAACAGACCTTTGTCCTTCGGATCCTTTTCTATCGCCGCCTGTAATGTCTTCCGGGCCTCCTCCATCCGGTTCTGACCCGAGTAAAAATCCACCAGGTACACCGACGCCGTCTTATCCCCCGGTTTCTCTCGTAACCGCTGCTTTAATAACTTTTCTCCTTCTTCCAAATTTCCCCGCCTCAGGAGCAATTGCCCCTTTTCCACCGGCCAATCCAACTTCGATCCCAGTATCTTCATTTCCTTGGCCACCGCATCCGCTTCCTTCAACCGGTTCGTTTGCGCCAGGCATTGCAATTTCATGCCCAGGATATTGATATCCCTTTCCTGGCCGGGCAGGGATAGAAGCTGTTCCGTTAAATCAAGGACCTTGGGATAATCTCGCATCTGCATATAAATTGTCGCTGCCATTTGCAAACCCGGGACCGAATTCGGCACCATCGCCAATTCCGCATCCACCGCTTTTCGGGCCGCCCCAATGTCGCCACGCCGCAAATATAAATTCCCCAAAATCAGTTTTACCTGAGGATTCCGCTCTTTACTTAAATCATCCGCCTTCTCCAGCTTCTTGATTGCCCCAATGATATCGTTTCCCGCGATGGCTCGTTGCGCCCTAAGCAAGTAGACCTCCGGCGACTCTCTGACCACCGATTGATCAAGCTCCACCATCAACTTGTCCACTTTTGCCGCATCATCCCCCTGGTTGCGATCCAGATACAATTTCACTATTTCCATCAGCAGTTGCAATCGCATAAATCGGTTCTGGCGAGACTTGGCCCCTTCACCCTGCAGTTGGTTCGGAAGGTCATACAATCGATGCCCCAGCACACGAATCGCCTCGTCGGTCTTCGCTTGTTGCTCCTTGCCTTTGAGATTCGCCCCCGATCTTTTCAAAATTTCCGATAACTGCAGGTAAGGCTGATATGCTTTGGGGTCCAGCTGGATCGCCTCCCGCGTCAGTTTTTCCGCTTGCCCCAGATCATTATTCCTCAAGCGGTAATACCCCAGCATCGACAGCGCGGAAACCTTCTGCTCGTTTTTTGTGGCCAAGGCCAATGCCTGCTCGTAGGACTTCAGGGCCTCCACGTTGTGTTTTTTTGCCTGGACCAAATGACTCGCGCCCCGGCTCTTCCATTCCGGCTCATCCCGCTGTAATTGTTCCATCTCGGTGGTCGCCCTCAGATGAAACCGTCGCCTTTCTTCCTGTGAAATGGTTTGCTTCGTCTGTCCAAGGTCTTCGATTGAACGTTTTAATTTCATGATCCGGTTGTGAAACATCTCCTCCCGACCCAGGCAAAACGCACTTAGCGAGTTTTCCAGACCCTGCCAAGATCCATAATAAAAGCTGCCCAGCGACAGGTACGCTTCGCTTTTCTCGCTCGACCGTTGGGTCAAATCCAGATACATTTTTTCCGCCTTCGCGATTTTTGCCCGCATCTTTACGATCAGGTCATCGTACTGCCCCGGTGATACTCCTTCAAGGACGGCAGACTGCGCGATCTTTTTCGCTTCCTCCAGGTCCAACATCGCCAGCGACTCCACGTACTCAGGCTTCATATCCAGTTGCATTGCCTTGTTGATGTCTTCGCGTGACATCGTTTCCAGGCTCGGATTTTCTCCCCGGCGGGCGTAACGGGCCACCCCGCGGCAATGGTACCCCAGGGCCAGAGATTTCTTTAACTCCGTATTCTTTTGGGCGTCCCGTTCCGGAATGATTTTGATCAGCTTGTCCGCCTCGTCCTCAACGTTCTTCATGGACGCACCCTGTCCGTTTCGACCTCCCACCAGCGCAAACAGAATCTCCAGGTAGCGTTTCTGCGCTTCAACCAGCATCGAATTTTGCGTAAGGGCCCGCTGCAGTGTGCGTAAGGCCCCTGGCTCCTCTGCGCCCTGGTACTGGGCTTCGGCTACCTTCAGCAACCATTTCGGGTCATTCTTGCTGTACCGATAGGCACTGGAAAAATTCCTCGCCGCTTCCTTGAAATTCTTCTTTTGCATGAAGACCTCGCCCCGGTCCGCATATATCTTAGGGTCCTTGCGCGATGTCGCAATGATCAAGACGGCTATGATCACCGTCAAAATCACCATGACCCCAATGGTCAGCATCGTAACAAATCGCTTATTAAGCCGTCGTTCCTGTTTCGCCATTTTCTTCTACTCCAATCTTATCTACTCGTCTACTCGACTACTTCTTATTAATTTCTTCCCAATTGGCCCAATGATCCTTGATTAAAATCGGAAGGGCCTTGTTCAAAAACTTTTCTCCCAGCTCCAACGCCTTATCACCCTTCGGCGGCTCTGTGCTTCCAAAGGAGACCTCGACTTTGCTGAAATACGCGTACTTAATCCGAACATCCGCCTGATACACACGCACCTTGTCCCGAGTTTCCGTATAATGCCCGTTGACGAAGAAAAAATAAATCACCGTCTGATACACCGTGGGAATATTCCGTGTATTCTTAAAGGTTAGCACCCGCACAGGCAGCGTTTCGTTTTTCAACCCCAATCCGGGAATCCTGACCGACGTGTCATACGAACCCGCCGGATCGAACCCCCCACCGATATAACACACATCCGGAACATGCGGAACCTGATCGGGATCTCCCGTGTAGTAGGTGACAAACAAGCTCACCGTCTTCCCAAATTCATTCGGATTGTCGATGGCCGGATCCTCGAAACGCATCTGAAGATATTCGCTCGTCCCCAGAGCTTCTTCCACTTCCTTGCTGATCCTCTGCTTGTCCACCAGTCGATAAGGACGCATCTGCCCATCGTCGAATTGCTGCAGACTCTTTTTCAGTTCGAGCCGCTCCTTGCGAAAATGCAATTTCATATACTTTGCCGTCGCCTGAATGCTCATGGCGGAAATCAGCAGCACCAGTCCCGCGATCACAAATGACCGATCCCTTAATGCCTCTTTTATCACTTTATTCATGCATCGGCTCCTGAACCTCGACTTCCTCATACACCCGGTTCAATATCCCCGCGATCACCCAATACATAAAAAACGCCACCGGCAGCATCAGTAATCCCAGCGTCGTATGAAATCCTCCCTTGGCAAAGATTGGACTGACCAGAACATAAAGTAATCCCGTGATGACCACCCGGGTAAAATTGCAGAATAACGCGATGGGAAGCGTCGAGACGACCAGGATAATCCGATGCCAGAACGGACGATCCGACAGGTACGCCATTGCCACCCCCAACGCCAAAAAGGCCATCATCAACCGCATCCCCGCGCAGGCCTCGGCCACACTTAAATTGAACGATTGACCCTTATAGAACCCTTCGATGATCACTCCGTTGGCCGTCACCTCCATCTGAGGAATCAAACCCAGCACCACCACCGACACCTGCGAAGCCCATATCCGCGGCTGCATCGTCAGCGATTCATACCACCGAGCCGGAATCGGCATCGCGAAAAATAAAAACAAAATCGGTAGCCACGTGACGCGAATCACCCGCCATCCGCAGCAAAACAGCACCACCCCAAACAGCGTCATCAGCAAGGCGATTAATTTCGGATACCCCATCTTCAGCGGGTAAATGCTCACCAGAAACATCAAAATGGACAAAACCACCATCACCAGACCCACCCAGTTGAACCAATCAAATTGTCTCCCCGCCTTGTATAACTGTTCACGACGCTGATGAAGAAAATACAAACTGAACACCGGAATGATAAAACCGTGCGACCAGTTCGCATTGTTGATCCAGTTATCCACCATGTACCGCAGCTCACCCCAATACAACCACCCCAAAAGCACACCCAAAACGACGATCTTGACCCAACCCGCCGGACCGATTATCTGATCCCACGTCACCGTCTCTGACCGTATTCGACGACCTCGCCCCGCAGGCGATATTGACTTTTCTATTTCCATAGACACTACTTCTTCTCTTTCTACTCGACTACTTGCCTACTAGACTACTCGTCTACTTCCTCTAAAATCCAAATCGCGTTTGTTGTTCCGCTCGCCTTCGATCAGTCGGATTCTGTTGCCCCGAAAACGAGTCGATATCCGCGAAGTTCCGATCATATACGAATCCAAATCCGTAGGTCAGCCGGAACGCGTTCCGCAGCACCGCCAGGAACGGCGTGACGGGATTAGTCCCGATATTAATAATATCGTCCGGCTTCAGTATTATATCCGCTTCCTTACCCGCGAAAACACGATCCATATTAATTGTTAAAACTTGTTCCTGGTTTCCTCCGATCCGACGGATCAATTCCGTCCGTGTCGGATCAGCTAGCGGTCCCAGCCCACCAGCCGCGGAAATCCCCTGACGAATCGTAACTTCCCGGCCCGTTAAAGAAAAAACCCCAGGACGCAACACATTTCCCATTACGTAAAATTCACCCTGAGTCGGAGGAGGAACCCAAACCGTATCCCCATCGTGAATCACCACGTTATACCGCCTGTCACCCATTTGCAGCTTATCCAGAGGAATCGCAATCACCCTCTGACTGGGTATCCTGGCCGCAACATCTTCCCATCCTTCTCCACTCGGACCTGTCGCCGGAGAAACAGGTTTTTCCTCCACCGGTTTGATCTCCGGCCCCCTCATTTTGGGGCGTTCAAGTAATTTGGGCGCAGTTGAAGGTTTAGCAGTCACCGGCACGGCGACTTCTTTCCTGGGATGTTCCACGGTTCGCCTTGCAGGAACAGGCGAAACACGAACCTCTTCCTTCGCTTCTTTTATAAATTTCCATTCCCCGTTCGCATAAACCCAATGTCCGCTTTCTTCTCCGCTCCCGACCCCGCCACTACCCACTGTGGCGAAATTAACCGGAACTTCTCCCTCGCTAATTTCGGATGTCATATTCGTCGTCGTGGTCGCCCTCTTGTTTCGGGAAGCTTCGATGTTCCGAAACACATAAACCATCTTGACCAGCGGCTGCTGAGGACCACCCACCGGGTTCACTCCTCCCGCCATCGCCAACGCATCCAGAACCCGAAAATTAGGACGCGGTATCATATCGCTCCGAGGATTTCCCACCGCCCCCAGAATGTTAAACGTCATATTCCGGGCCTCACGAACCAGAACCGTCACCTCCGGTTGGGCCAAAATCTGCGCCTCCTGAAGAACTTTCTCAACATACTTTCCCAACTCCCGCGCCGATTTGCCAGATACCAAAACATCCTGCCGGATCTGCGGAATCGTAATGTATCCTTCCCACGATATCTGGCGCGTTTCCACCCACGGCTGACCGGGAACCATCAGTTCGAATATGCTAAGATCAATCAAATCGCCGGGAAGAAGAACATAATCCTTGTTTTCCACCTGCAAATCTTCCGCCGTCGGTTCCGTGGATTCAATTTCCGTCATTGGCTCGTCGGCCACACTTACGCTTCGACGTAAATCCTGTGTCACCGATTTACCGCGGAATCTGCCCACCTGAGTCGGGTCCAGCAATCCATTTAACATGGCATTGCAGCCACCGCTCGCTACTATCGCTACCACTAATACCAGTTCCCTGATTCGCACCGGCCGGTCTCCTATCTGAACTTGCCGCACATCATATAGCATTCAGCGCACAGCAAACATCAGACAGCTTTCATCTTTTCTGAAGCTGTTCGCTGTATGCCGAACGATTCCTTTTTATTATCGGCCTTAATTTTGATCGTTCTTGAATAATATTCACCCATACCGTCTTCACTTCATACGTCCATGACCCTTTTATCGGCCATTTTTTTAGGCGACCATTTAAATATATTTCCAGATTTACAAAAGGTTTGAGCCTCTTTTATACGAAAAACATAATATGGAGGTTCATTGTGAATAATGTTGTCATCATTGGCGCTGGTGGACACGGCAGGGTTGTTCTTGATATCCTTCGCGCCGCCAATGCCTGTAACCCTGTGGGATTCCTCGATGCCAACCCCAGCCTCCACGGTTGCCAAATCGATGACCTCGAAGTGCTAGGGGACTTCTCTATTCTGGAAACCCTTAAATTTAAAGGCGTTACAGGCGCTATAGTCGCCATCGGCGATAATGCCGTGCGAAGAAAATACGCCGAAATCATTTATTCGCTAAATTTAGATCTTATTAACGCAATCCATCCATCCGCCAATATCGCCGGCAATGCCATTATTGGCGAAAACGTCGTAATTGCCGCTGGTGTTTTAGTTTGCGCTCATTGCAAAATCGGAAACTCCGTCATTCTCAACACAGGATGCATTATCGACCATGAATCCATCGTCGCCAATAGTGCGCATATCTGCCCAGGTGCCAAACTCGCGGGAAGGGTCATCATTGATAGTGGCGCCTTTGTCGGAATCGGCGCCACGATCATCCAGAATGTGCGTATCGGAACCGACTCCATCGTCGGTGCTGGAGCGGTTGTTATCAACGATATCCCTCCATGCGTAACTGTGGTTGGCGTCCCCGCCAAAATCCTTAAAACTTACAAAAAAGAACCCGTCAGATTCCCTCCAAATTTTCTCGAGCCGACTCTGGTAGAGACACATTGATCACCGCTTCTTTAAGAGGCACGACCGTAAGGGAGTGTTTAATTCCTTCAAATTTTCTTGAAAACCCTCGCGATAAAGTTACCATATAACAGTTTAGAATGTGAAGGTTTATGATATGAAAAGATCGGACCGTGACGAAACGTCGGAAGACAAAGAAAAAAAACCGGCCAAACCAAAACGCCGAAAACGCCTTTTTTTAATTTCCATCGGGTCTATTGGCCTCTTGATTGCGATCTTGTATATGATCCCCGTGAATTTTTATGTCGGCGGGTACGGTAATATCCTCTCGGCCAACGACGCCGTCCTCCGGGCCGGGTCCAAGGGACCCGTCCGGGCCATCCTCGTCCAATCCGGAGATCGCGTCAAACAAGACCAGGTCATCATCGAACTGGAAGACGACGTAGAGCTTGCCGAAGTCGACCGCTGCCGACAGGAACTGAACCAATCACGAACCGAACTCCAATTCCTCATCGAAACCGCCGCCATCGAAAAACAAAAAGACCAGTTCGAACGCGATATCGCCAAAATCAAATATGACGACTCCCAAGCCGAGTTCGTTCGCGTCAAAGGACTCCGCTCCTCGGCCGCCACCAGCGACCTGGAGCTGCGAATGGCCACCGCCAAACGAGATATGGACCTCGTCGACTTCCACGCGAAATCCATCGACAAACACAAAGTCCGGCTCGCACAGGTCGATGTGCAAAAACGAAAAATCGCCACCCTCGAAGCCCAACTCGCCGGCGCCAAACGCGTCCTCGCCCGACGAAAAATCTACGCGCCCATGGCCGGCGTCCTTGTCATGCACACCCTCTCCCTCGGACAGATCGTCGACGCCAACGAAGTCCTGGGCCAAATTTTCGACGATCTCTATTATCAGGTCGTCGCCAATATCCCCGAACAGTTTGCCTGCTACCTCAAGGAAAACCAACCCGTCCGCGTCGAACTCAGCGCCTACCCCCACTGGCTCTTCGATTATTTCTACGGAAAAACCTATTGGGTCTCCCCGGTCGTAAATCCCCAAGCCAGCGGCGACGGAACGGTCCTGATCAAAGCCAAAATCGAAACCACCGTCCCCCACACTATCCTCAAAGCCGGCATGGCAGGGAAAATCTCCGTCCAAGCCGGAAAAACCGCCCTCCTCTGGCGAATCCTCGGTTTCCGAACCTACGACGACAAATTCGCCCCCACCACCCAACCGGCAAAAAAAATATGATCAAATTGAACGACTGATTACAGAAGGTGCGGTCGGATGTGCGTGGCGAAATGAATGAACAGTTTCCGATTCCCAGACAACTCCCACACGTCCTTGCGAGCATCTACCGCAAAACAGCGATCGCGGCAACGCCGTGGTATCCGTTTTGAAATTCCGCATTTGAATCTTGACAAACATGCCCTGGGATGATATACTCGATTGTTCAATAGCTTGATAGGCGTAATTTTCTTTAAAGTGGGGATATGATATGATAAATTTGAAGGATCGAATCGATTCACATCATAGTCCGGCCAAAGCCGATTGCGAGACCGCTCTTCTCCAGAAAAATCATCCGGTTTCCACACGGGAACAATTTATTCTCATTACCGGCGGCTGTGGTTTTTTCGGGGCCAACTTGGCGGATCGGCTCTTGCGGATGCGGCAAAACGTGCTTGTTTTCGACAATCTTTCAAGACCCGCAAGTGCATCCAACGGTCGGCGGCTAAAGAAACTCCACGGCGAGCGGGTACATATCCGCGTCGAAGATATTCGCGACCGCACGGCACTTCGCCAAGCCGTCCGCTCTGCCAGACAGGTATTTCACTTGGCCGGACAGTCATCCGTGACCGCCAGTCTGACAAATATCCGGTCCGACTTTGAAAATAACGTAGTCGGAACGTTGAATCTGCTTGAAGAATTATATGCCCTTACAAATCCGCCTCCGCTGGTAGTTGCTTCCAGCAGTAATGTATATGCCCCCCTTGAAGATGGGGATTTAACAGTCAATGGCAACCGTTATGAACCGGTCGATACAAGTCCGTGCCATCGGGGTGTCAGCGAAAACCACCCATTGAATTTTCACACCCCATTTGGGTGTTCCAAAGGTTCCGCCGATCAATATGTAATGGATTTCGCCCGAACCTTCGGCCTGCGGAACGTAGTGCTGCGCCTAAGTGACGTTTATGGTCCGCATCAACTCGAAATGGACGACCTCGGCTGGGTGGCCCATTTTTTGATTTCCACAATTGAAGATCAGCCAATTGTTGTCTATGGGGACGGTCGACAAGTGCGGGACATTCTATTTATTGATGATTTGGTAGACGCGTTATTGCTTGCCCAGTCAAACATAGAACAACTCGCCGGCCAGGCGGTGAACATCGGCGGCGGGCCGGACAATTCGATCAGCCAGCTCGAAATGATCGAGTTGATTGAACAACTCGCTGGTAAAAAATCCCTGGTCTGCTATGATCAGAATCGATTAGGGGACCAGCGGTATTATGTCTCGGATAATGGAAAATTTGGCTCCGCAACAGGCTGGCGGCCGAAAGTCGATGTCCATCAAGGGGTGGAAAGACTTTACCGCTGGCTGACCGGAACCCGAAAACCATTGGTGAGCTTCTACCGATTAATAAAAAGAAAATCGGAGAACCGGTGCCAAGTGGTTTTATAACCTCAGAAAATCATCCCCGATTACCATCGGGGGCAAGTACGGTATTTCGCAAATAGGGGTGTAATACCAACTTCGGTTGGTAGCATTTTCGCGGCCATGTCTTGATCACACCAGGGCCGCCGCCTCGACATGACCTAAACGGTTGCTCCATTTCCAACTAAAACATGTTGATTTAAAACAGGCCTTTCATTATTCTATATCCGTCAATAAGGAGATAAAAAAACATGGCGAAAAAAACAGTGGCGAATATTGATCCGAAAGGCAAACGAGTTCTGATGCGGGTGGATTTCAACGTCCCGATCAAGGACGGTAAGGTTGGCGATGACAAACGTATCGTCGAAGCTATGCCGACGATTAAAAATATTATCGAACGCGGCGGGAAACTCATTTTGATGAGTCATCTTGGCCGGCCCAAGGGAAAGTCGCCGGAATTCTCTATGAAACCGACGGCCGACCGGTTGGGCGAACTGCTCGGCAAAACCGTCAAATTCGTCGATGACTGCATCGGCGATAAAGTCAAACAATCCGTCGATAGTCTGAAGGACGGCGAGGTTCTTGTCCTCGAAAACGCGCGATTCTACAAGGAAGAAGAGGCCAACGAGGAAAATTTCGCCAAACAATTGGCCGCCTTCGGCGATATTTACGTCAACGACGCCTTCGGCACCGCCCATCGTTGCCATGCCTCGACCTTCGGGTCAGCCAAATTCATCAAAGGTCCTAAGGTCATCGGATTTTTGATCGCCAAGGAATTAAAATACCTGGGTGACGCCCTGGATAAACCAGTCCGGCCCTTCATCGCCGTGCTCGGCGGGGCGAAGGTCGGCGATAAAATCGAAGTGATCCACCATCTGCTGTCGAAAGTGGACAAATTGCTCATCGGCGGAGCGATGGCGTATACGTTCTTCAAGTCCCAGGGCAAATCCATCGGTCAATCGCTGGTGGAAAATGATAAGCTCGACTTGGCCAGGGAATTGATGAAGTTCGGCGGAGAAAAACTGGTTCTGCCGATAGATACAGTTTGCGGCAAGGAATTCAAGGAAGGCACGGAAACAAAAGTTTTCGAAGGCCAGATTCCCGACGGTTGGCAGGGATTGGACATCGGCCCAAAGTCGGTTGAGATGTTCAAGAAGATTATTTCCTCAGCCAAAACGATCGTCTGGAACGGTCCGGTCGGCGCGTTTGAAATCAAACCCTTCAACACCGGAACCAACGCCATCGCCCAAGCCATCGCCGAAGCGACCGGCAAAGGCGCCATCAGCATCATCGGCGGCGGCGACAGCGCTTCCGCCATCAAAAAAGCCGGTTTGGCGAAATCCATGACCCATATCTCGACCGGTGGCGGAGCAAGTCTGGAATTCATGGAAGGAAAAGGCTTCGAAACTCTGGATATCCTGGACAACGCCTGAGCGGTTTTACAACTTACGGAACGGGATCAATCGTTAAAGGCGGATTGGGCTGATAGTCCTTGCCCAGTGCTGTTCCGGGCAATTGAACGTCCCAGCGAGTGGAGTTCAGAACCCATTGAGTATAGGTATCGCTGTTCGGGCCTGGAATGGCTACATAAACGTCTTTGTAAGGATAGTTCGGCGAGCGGGTTTCAACAAAGCTCACGACGCCTTCCGCTTCCGTACCGATTAGTTCCGCGACCACGTAACTGCTTCCACCGGCCAAATCCCGCTCGACCGGCAATAAATTTTTTTGCACGAAACCATACGGTCCTTGTTTTTTTATCCACACCTCCCAGCGGTCAAACGTTTGGACGTCGGGAGCTTTTACCGCCAGCCACGTATGGGTAAACAAAGCTCCCACCACCGGAAGTGGAGCGGCGTATACTCGCGCGACAGCTTGGCCATTCGATGCCAGTGAGGTCAGGGGTTCAAAACCGCTCTGGTCGGGCTTCCATAAATCGCTGAAACCACACCCGGACAGAAACGCGATCAGCACGGGAAAAAAAATAATTCGCCTAAAATAACTCCCACGTATATGGATCGAAAAAAACATGTGTCTCCCTTGAAATACTCCTTCCATCACATATACCACAACCGATCTATTTTTCAAATACATTAAAGGGGCTTGGCACTTGGCACACCCGTTTACTATATTCTCAAGAAAGATTCGGGGTTTAACCGATGATAAAGGGAAGCGTTGTCTTATTTTTACGCTGAAGTGATCATTTTTTACATTTGACAGTAAGAGCCTTGTATAACTATGATAGTAAAGCCGCATAAGGCGGATTTTTTTGGAGTCAAGACGATGAAAAACGTGAGAATGGTATTAGGAATGACTGGTATTCTGATTTCCGCATTTTTTGTAATCACCGCAATGGGTGAAACTGAAAAAAAGTTTCCGTTCACCGGCCAGGTGACGGGTAATTCGGTGTCCGTCCGGTCCGGTCCGGATGTTAATTATTATCCGGTCACACGGCTTATGAGAAATAACACGGTCCAGGTGGTGGGCGAAGAGTATGGCTGGTATAAAATCGTTCCACCGGAAGGGGTCTTTAGCTGTGTAAGCAAGGATTTTGTTGACAAGAAGGAAGGCGGCAAGGGTGTGATCAAAGGTGATCGCGTCTCGATTCGGGTTTGGTCGGCCGAGAGCAAAAGGTCGGTCCAGCTTCCTGCCAGCAACGGAATGGAAGTAACAATCGTGGGTGAAGACGGCAACTGGTACAAGATCGTTCCACCCGAAGGCGCCTGTGTGTGGATTTCCGCCAAGTTTGTCAAATCGAGTTCGGAAAATTCCTCAGCCGTTGCCGCGACGCAGCCCGAAGCCAGGAACATGACTTCCCCTTCGAAGAAAACCAGCGAGGAGGTCACTGAAGTTACCGACAAAACCCTCGAAACGGTAACCACCCGTCCAACCTCTCAACCCGCCCTGCCCGGAATAAACAAAGTGATCCGCGAACATTATGTAATTCACAGCACGACCACTCAACCCTTCGACTCGAATGGCGTTATGGGTAAATATTCCCGCAAGCTCGAAGAATTGGACAAGCAATATCTGGCCGCACAAAAAAAGCCCCTGGCTGAGCGAAAATATGACGCCATTATCGCTGGACTTTCTCCCATCGCCCAGCAAAAAGACAATAAGGCCGCTGCCATGTTTGCCAAGAACCGCCTGGCGATGATCGAATATCAGAAACAGGCCCAGCAGGGGGTTGGTCAATTAACTGAACTGCATGAAACGTATACCCGGGAAATAACCGAGACGAAAATCCCAGCTATGCCGCAGTTCAACGAAACCAATCCCGATACGTATCGGTATCAGGGCTGCGGGCTGCTCCAGCCGAGCCTGGTCTTCGAAGGACCCCTCATGCCCAAGCGATTCCGGCTGTTCGATCCGGAAAAAGGGCGAACGGTCGCTTATGTGGAATTGGCTCCGAATGTCGAAATCAATATAAGCCAGTATATCAGCAAGAACGTCGGGGTGTACGGGACGTCAGTCTTTGACGCTAAACTGGGCTTTAAGGTCATTAAGGCCGACGCCTTCAAAATCCTGGGCGAGGCCTCAAAAATCACTAATTCACCTTCGGTAATTCAGTAGCGGCGCATTGCACGCGTCTTTCCAGGTAGTCGGAAGGAGGATAATGATGGAATGCAACCAGAAGAGAAATTCGGATCTCTGCGGATGCACGTATACTTCATGCTCCAACCGGGGAATTTGCTGCCAATGCCTTCAATCTCATCTCAAAAACCGCCAGCTCCCCGGCTGCTGTTTTCCCCCGGACGCGGAAAAGACGTATGACCGATCCTTTGAAAAATTCGCCGAGGCCTGGGGACTGGGAAAGAGAAAATAACCACCGCATTAGAAATGCTCTAAGACCATTTTTATTCAGATTCGCTCGTCCATTTCCGCCCGGCGGGTGACTCGGATGGCACGATTTCCCCTAAATTGCCCGAGTCTGCCGGCGAACTTGTTTTTGCCTTCGATCTGAACGAGTAATTCCTTATTGGCAAGTTTTTCCGTCTGGATGATGTCCCCGACCTGCAAACTCATCAGTTGGCCAAGAGAAATCGTCGTCTGCGCTAGAAAGGACCGCAGATTGATCGTCGCGCTTTTGACGTTTTCGGCGATTTTTTGGCCGTGATTTATACCGTTGTCTTGTTTGCGATACGACAGCCAGTTCTGTGTGGCCAATTTGTCCAGCACGGGTTCGATGGTGGTAAACGGGACGCACAAACACATCGTTCCGGACTTTCCGGCCAATCGAAGCTCGAACGTTATGACCACCACAACCTCGTTGGGAGCGACCACCTGAACCAGGTGGGGGTTGGATTCGCTTTGGCTAAGGTCAAATCCCGTTACGCCCAGAGTTGACCACGCGTCGCCAAGCAGTTTCAACGCCCGGTCGATAATTCGCCCGACCAGTCTTTGCTCGATCGTGGTCAACGGCCGCTGGGGGATAAAGGTATCGACGTTCGCCCCGCCGAGCAATCGGTCGATAATGGGAAAAATGATCAACGGGCTGACCTCCAGGCAAAACGAGCCTCCCCACGGTTTGACCCCCAGAAGATTAAAGCATGTCGGATTGGGAAGGGAATGGAGAAACTCGCTGTACGTCAATTGTTCGGTATCTCCGATCTTGACTTCGACGATGGTTCGCAAAAAAGCCGACAGCGCCGCCCCGAAGTTCCGGGCAAAGGCTTCGTGAATCCCTTCCAAAGCCCGCATCTGGTCCTTGCTGACCCGTTCCGGACGCTTGAAATCATAGACGGTGACTTCTTTGCGGACCGGTTTGATCCCGACTGCAGGGGCCGGCGCCTCTACCTGCGAGGGTTGGTCAGCACCACCGACCGCAGCCAGGAGGGCATCGACTTCGGATTGATCCAGCACGTCCGCCATAGATGATTTATACCCTAGCGCAAAAAATGCGCATAACTATTTTTACTAACGACCTACCCATTGTGTTATCGGACATAGTGGACCAAAACTTTAAACGGAAAAAGGGGACCTTTTGATTTAATTTTTGTCTTCGACCACGTAACCACCGCGTTTGGAAGGTTCGATCAGTTCACAAGTATATTTTTTGGCCAGTTGCCGGTAACTGGTGGATTTGGTCAAGGTCAGATGGCCGGTGACGATCAGTTTTTGCGGATGTAACTGGGCGAGAAATTCTTCCAATCCAGTGCCGGGGGTCGTTATGGCGTTTAAGATCAAAACATCGGCACGCACATTTTTGAAATTGCGGGAAATGGCGTTGGCGGCGTATGAATTTAATTTGGAAGCGACGATTATATTTAGTTTACCCGAATGGACCAGAATAACGGCGTCATTTTCCGTCGATTCTGCCGGCAGGTTGGATGGTGGATACAATACGGTCAGTTTTGTCTCGCGGAAGCGAATTTCAGCACCAGTCGAAATCGTTTGCTTATGCAAAGCGGGATCGGCAAGAAGTTTTTTAACCGGCTCATACCCACTGGCCAATCTTTCATTAAAACCGGACGGCAAGAAAACCTCCAACCGGGGATTTTGATCCGCGAGGGACCATAAATCGTTGAAAAATTGTTGATCGGGCGAAGTTAGGATCACGGCGGCGGGTTTGGAGAAAAATTGACAGGACACCTGGCGGGCAAATTCGGCGACTTTTCCTGAGCGGGACGCCCCGCAGTCGATAAAAACCAGTTCCCGTCCGGTGTGGACGGCAAGCATCTGACCCTCGGAACCACCGGCGACGTAGACCCACGATTTTTTTGACTGGGCGGTGGATATCCAGCCGGCGAGATAGACGGCGATTAACACCAACAGGACAGGTTTACGCCAACTGGTTTTGAAGGGGCGATTTTTTTGGCCAAGGAGAGAATAGAAAATCACACCAAAATAGAGAAAAACAAGATACCAGGCCGGCGGAGGAACATCGACGTATACTCCGGGAAGTTTGGCCAGGAACATTGAGATCGCCCCCATCAAACCACACAGGAAATTGTTCAGGTGAGCCAAAAGCAAACCTATCGCCGGTACGGCAAGGGCCAAAATCATCTGGGCAAATCCCGTCAGGGTCAGCAGTGTGACCAGCGGACACAAGACGACAGATGTAACAGGACCGATCAAACTAAGAATATTAAAATGATGCATCACGAGAGGCAGCGCCCCCAGGCCGGCGGCGATAGACGCACAAAACAGTATTTTGAATTTATCCAGCGAGTAATTCCAGATCAGCCAATAATGATTGGTCAGCCTGGGATCGTTTGGGTCGGTCAGTTGGGGAATTATGGGCACAAAGAAAAAATGATAAATCGGACCGGCCAGCACGACCAGGCCCAGGGTCGAGGTGAATGATAATTGGAAACCCGGATTAAAAAGCTGATTGGGGTCCAGGAGCAAAAGCACCAGGGCCGCGACGGCCAGGGAATTTAATATATTCGCCGGTTTATTGAATAAGGATCCGAAACAAACGATAACGATCATGATCATCGCCCGGACGATGGACGGCTGAAAATCGGTCAGGGTGGTAAAGACCAGTGCGGAAAAAATAACAATGATGGTCGTTGCCTTTCGGGACACTCCGGTCACGGAACACACCCACCAAAGTCCCGCCGCCAGCATCGCCAGATTGAATCCGCTGACCGCCAGCATATGAGCGGCCCCGATATTGATCATGGCCTGGTTGACTTCGTTTTGCACGTGATAACGATTGCCCAAAACCACGGCGGTCAGCAAACCGCTCGCATATTCACCGGCGGGAAGTTCGTTTCGCATCAGCAGCCCCTGGGCCGTTTGCCTGGCTCTTTCCAGGATAGATTCCACCCGCAATTTGTTATTCGAAATCATTGTAATGTCCTGGGCGCTATTCGCCAGCAACCGGGTGAAGATTCTGTTATTTTCATAGTAATTAAAATTCGAGGGTAAGGGAAAGTCAGCGCGGGGGAATTTTGTTGAGACCAACCGGCCATGGGCTTTTATTTCCTGTCCGGGATGATATTGATCGAACATTCCGGGAATAGAAATTTCGACCAGACCGGCGGTGGGGCTTGAGGTTTCGCCAATCGTAATCTGCTCCACATCAGCCAGGAAACGGGTTTTAATATTCACTTTCGATTGATAGGGAAACGTTTTTTGCGCCTGATTGATCATGGCGGAGCTGAGAACCCGAGCGGTTAAAGTAACCACCGGCGGCTTGACGGAAGAATCCTCTCGGACAAAATTGCGGATGTGGTGAGCGGGAAAAAGATGATTGGCCTGATAGTGGTGAACCATTCCGCCGGCAAAGGCCAGGAACATCAATAACCAGAATGAAACGCGAGTCTTTTTACGCCAGATAAGATAACCCAAAACGCTGATCGGAATCAAAATACATACCGGCAGGATCAATCTTGTAAGGTACTGGTCGAATGCAATTCCACCGAGAAAAGCCAGCACGGGCAAAAACATCGGCGGGGTCCACAGGCGAAAGTCTTCCTCGGATGGTGTTACTAATTGGACCATTCTATATACCGCTTCCACAATTTCATCAAAAGGTAAAATCTATTATTTTCGTCCCGTCAGGACCGGCAGAAGCGTTTTGCCGTCGAGGGGTCCGATGGTCTTTAACCGATCCGTACATCCGAGCATATCGAGGACCGTCGGCATCACATCGACGAGTCGGGCGGTTTTAATGCTGCCTTGAGCGATTCCCGGACCCGCTACGACAAAGGGAACGACCATATCATCTCGAATAATCGAACCATGTCCACCCAAAGCTTTTTTGTCAAAATCCCATCCTTTGGCGGCAAATAAACCGATCTGGCCGGCCCGTGGACTGTCATAAAACTCAATCACCTGGGGAACAAAATCCGGAAATTCGGATGTACAACTGGCGTTAAGCCAGGTTTCGCTATCGTAAAAATCCTTATTCACCATTCCCACTGTAAAAGGGAACTTACCATATCCCAACGGATCGTTCCTAAGGTTTTTATAGCGGTACACTTTTGTCCCGTCCGGGTTGATCTTCCGAGTCACCTGCCCCTGACCATCAGCGGTAAAGACTCTGACATTATTTTCATCCACCTTGGCCGTGACTATCCGTACCGCCGGCACTTGCGTCAGCAGTTCAATCAACTCCTTGCGTCCGTGCTGCTCGTAGACCCCAGAATCGTATTTTTCCAGAAAATGGCTGACCTGCTCGAACGACGGCTGATCGTGCCAGTGGTCGCCGCATCGTAAATGAAGCTGCGCCTGACGCGGACCACCGTCCACCATGACCACCCGATATTTTTTAAGATACTCATGCCATGCGCCGGGTTCTTTGTTTTCCAGGAACATTTGATCCACCACGGGAAGCTTTAAGTCCTTTCGCAAAAAGTCCTCCGGCAGCCAATAATTTTTTTTCTCGGCATAAACATGCCCGTGATCGCTGGTGAAAATAAGGTAATAATCCTTCAAAAGTCCGTTATGCTCCAAAGCCCGGCAAATTCGACCAACCTGGTCATCGACGTTGATCATGGCGTTTTGATATGCCGCCGAATTCGCTCCATCCTCATGTCCGATATGGTCGAGCGTGGGAAAATAAGCAAAAATATAATCGGGCCACCGTCCCGTAACCGCGGAACAAGCGGCCACCTCTTCAAACCGCTGGGCGACCAGTTTATCCACGTCCGAATACCGGTCAAAAAACCAGTCGATTCCCGAACTCATCCAGTTATCATACGGGCGGGTCGCTCCCCGGCGATTGGGGGCTTGAATCGTTACCGTATATTTATCGCCCAATATTTCATAAATCGTCGGGGCTCGCAAATCATGATCGACCTGCAAATAGGTGCGGGCGAGCATGTAATTCTGGTATTTGCCGGAATTACGGTCGAACCATTTATTCCCCATGATCTGATGATGGCCGGGATACAGACCCGTATTGGCGGTGGCCATGCTGGCGTAGGTAATGCTGGGAAAACAACAGACGGCATTGTCCGCGTGGCAGCCCCGATTATATAGATATTTTTGGATATTCGGCAGCTGGCCCGCGCAGATCATCTCTTTCATTAGATCATCCCGCACGCCGTCCACCCAAAAAACCAGCACTCGGCGCTGGGGCACACGAACCTGATCGTCCAGTTGAATTTTCAAGTCACCGGGATGCGCGCAGCCGCTCATCATCCACAGTGCCGCCAACAAAAATATCCGTTTCATTTCCATCCTCTCGTTGTTATTAGAGCGTGCAAACGTTAATATACGGATGAATAGCTTATACAAGCATCGCAGCAAAATCAACGAAGCTTTTGGAGGTCATTTATATGCCGATACACCCGACCGCGATTATCTCGCCCCAAACCGAGATCGATCCGACCGCCCAAATCGGTCCGTATGTGGTCATTGACGATGAGGTCAAAATCGGACCCAATTGCCGAATTTTTCCGCATGTTTTCATCAACGGCTATACCACCATCGGAGCCAACAACGAAATTCATTCCGGAGCCGTCATCGGAGACAGTCCGCAAGACCTGGCGTTTAAACCCTGCCGAAGTTACGTCCGCATCGGCGATAACAATGTCATTCGCGAGGGAGCGACGATCCATCGCGGCTCCACTCCCGAATCGGAAACGGTGATCGGAAATCACTGCTATCTGATGGCCAATTCGCACATCGCCCATAACTGCCGTCTGGCCGATCATGTCAAACTCGCCAATGGCGTCCTCCTGGCAGGGCATGTCCACATCGAGGAAGGATCTTTCCTTAGCGGCAACAGCGCGGTCCACCAATTTACCCGTATCGGACGGTTGTGCATGATCTCCGGTAATTCCCGGGTTACTATGGATGTCCCGCACTTCATGATAGTCTATGGCAATAGCGATGTCATCGGAATCAATCGCGTCGGGTTGAAACGGGCCGGGTTTACCTCCTCGCAGATTACGGACATTCGCGCCGCCTATCGATTTATCTGGCGGGGGGCCATGAACTTTTCCAAGGCGGTCGAGCAATTGGCAAAAGAAAATTCCTCGCCGGAGGTAAAGGAACTGCTCGATTTCATTCGTACTCCGTCCAAACGAGGCATCGCCGGTCCGCCACGTGAATCCAGAACCACCGGAAAAAATAATGACGAAAATGACTAAAAATCAAATAGATATTATAACCGTTCATATCCCATTGAAAATGGTCATTGCGAGACCGCGCAGCGGGCGCGGCAATCTCGTCCCTTCGCCAAAGGAACGAGATTGCTTCGTCGCTGCGCTCCTCGCAATGACTGCGCCTGAACGGTTACTAACTATTTTCGTTTCTCTGATTGCCTTTTCGACATGCGTTTTCGCCCAGGAGCGAATCGCCGTCAACGATGTCCGCTGGCAGGACGGAAATTGCCCCGTCTGCGGAAAAAAAGTAAAACTCGCGGTTGTTACCGCCACTAACACCACTTGCGGAATTGACCGTGATCTTTTTATTCGCTCGGCTGGACCCCAGCCGGAATTTTACCTGATCGATACCTGTCCCAACTGCTGTTTCAGCGGTTACCTGAACGATTTTGACCTCGTCCTCCCGCAACAGGTAAAAGATAATCTCAAAAAAACATTAAAACCACCCCATCCGATCAACCCCAAAATCCACCAGCAGGAAATCGCCACCCTGGACAAATATGAATTGGCCTATCAGACTTTTAAAATTCTCGGCCGATCAGACGAATCCTTCGGTTGGCTTACACTTCGGGCCAGTTGGATCGCACGTGATTTATATTGCAACCTGCCCAAACATCCCGCAATCGTCGATGTGCTGATCGAAGCCGGCAAACTCGTCCCTCCCGCCGGAAAAGATTCCAATCCCGCCGAACGTGAAGTGAGGCAGGCAAAAAAACTTGCATTACATATGACGAATTCAAAAACGAAGTGGAACTACGACGCCGTGATCGCCTTGCTCTATCGTCGGCATGGTGAAAATCGATCCGCCTTAAAATCTATCGACCGAATCGGGCAAAACAAAAATACTCCCGCCGATATTCGAGACCTTTTCGTGCAGATGAAACGGTCGATCGCCACCGAGCAACACTGGCAGGAGCTTTCCGCCGAGCATTTCAACCGGGCCTTTACAACAGGCACGATCAGTCCTGCGAACCAGGCTATCGCCAAATATCTTCTCGCCCAGTTATATCACCGCCTGGGAAAAAAGGACGAGGCTCGACGATGGCTAAATGAGGCGATTCTCGACCGGAGGCTTCCCGCCAACCTGCTCCAATGGGCCAAGGAAACCCAGGAGCAACGGCCTTGAAAATGAACCCATCCATCCATTGGCCGACAACCCCCGCCGAGGGAGTTGAATTGCAAAAACAAATGGCGCGGATGGTAAAGATCCAACCCTTACCCTCACCGCCAAGAATCCTTGCCGCCATTGACCTGGCTCACATCGGCTCGCCCCGCCGACCCACCCATCAGGCGGCGGGAATTATTGTGTACGATCTTGAAAAGAAAGAAACCATCGAACGCCGTTCCGTCATCCGGCCCGTGACGTTTCCCTACATCCCCGGCCTGCTTTCGTTTCGCGAGGCCCCTGCCGCACTGGAGGTCATCGAGCTGATTTCTACCCCCGTCGATGTTTTCTTAATCGACGGCCAGGGATTGGCTCATCCCCGACGAATCGGAATCGCCAGTCACTTGGGAATCCTGATCGACCGGCCAACTATCGGTTGCGCGAAAAGTCGATTGACCGGCCAGCCTCAACAACCCTTACCCGCCAGACGCGGGTCCCGAATAAATTTGCTGGATGGCGATGAAATTATCGGGGCGATTGTGCGAACCCGGACGAAGGTCAAGCCCTTGTATGTTTCCATTGGAAATTTAATTACTCTGGAAGAATGTATCGAGGTTGTATTAAAATCCGCAGACCGTTATCGCTTGCCGGAACCCGCGCGTCTGGCCCATAATTATGTTACAATGATCGCCAAAGGAGTATTAAAACCCGACGAACATTTATAAGAGGGCGGAGCAAGCCCCGCCCCTACTTTAAAAATTATGACAAATGTACATATATCACAATTAACGATCTACCAGCTGGCCATGCCTTTTCGCCGACAGTTCCGCCACGCCGCGGCCCAGCGATCCGTGGGCGATAACATCATCGTTCAACTCGAACTCGGAAACGGCCAGGTCGGTTTCGGCGAGACCCTTGCCCGCGAATATGTTACCGGTGAAACACCCGCCTCCGTTGTCGATTCGATCCAAAGAATTTTTCTGCCCATTCTCATGCAATTCAACCCGGACGGTTTTGGTGAAGTGATCGAGCTTTTGGAGCGTCTGCCCCTCGTCGATAACGGTAAACCCCTCTACGCCGCCAGATGCGCGGTTGAACTGGCTCTGCTCGATGTCTACGGCAAGCAATTCAATCGTAACCCGGAAATTCTCACCGGCTGGATCGATCAACCCTTCTGGGAACCGCCCGGAGCGGCAGCCTCCGTCACTTACAGCGGTGTGATCGGAACGATGAAGCCGAAAAAGGCGGCACTGGTCGCCCGCCTCATGCGTCTCTGGAAATTATCCGATTTTAAAATCAAAGTCGGCGACCCCGCCGAATTCGACCGCCTGGGCGAGGTGGCCAAGGCGCTTGCTCGTCCCATCAAAGCCGGACAAGTCCGTCTTCGCGTCGATGCCAACGGAGCCTGGAAACCCGAAGATTTAAAGGAAAAAGTCGATCGCCTTGAAGACCTGGGAATCCTGTACCTGGAACAGCCCACCCTCCCGCGATTCGATGACGGTTGGCTTCCCATTCAACATCACAGCGGAGTCAATCTGATCGCCGACGAATCCCTGGTCAGCCTTGCCGACGCCGAACGGCTGACCCGTCAATACACGGTCGGAATCTTTAACATTCGCCTGGCCAAAAATGGCGGTCTGCTCCCCTCGCTCAAACTCGCCGCCTTCGCCTTCAGCCGGGGAATCGAAGTCCAACTCGGCTGCATGGTTGGCGAAACAGGAATCCTCACCGCCGCCGGGCAGTGGTTCGCAAATCTGGTGCCCGAAATTATCTTCGCCGAAGGCGGTTACGGCAAATGGCTCCTCAAGGACGATCTCTTGAGCAAACCCGTTAAATTCCGCTACGCCGGAAAAATCCCAACCCCGAAAGGCCCGGGGCTGGGGATACAGGTCGATCTGGCAAAAATACGCAAATACATCACATCGGAACCTCTTTCGATCAATATTTAAACTAAAGGATTTTCGTAATGGAGCCATCGGAAAGAATCGAAAAATCTAAAAAAATCCTTTTGCAAAACGCGAAGGACGGTCTGGCCCTTTATGCCCTGGCGATGGAATATAACTCTCGGGGTGATTTTACCGCGGCATTGGATTATCTGGACCACCTTTTGAAAATCGACCCCACCCATGTCCCGGGATATTATCAAAAAGCCCTGATCCATGTAAAGCTTTCGCAAAACGACGAGGCCAAGTCGGTCCTGGAGGCGGGCCTACCCAAGGCCGCCGAAGCGGGCCATCTTCACACGCGAGACAAAATGCGCGAGTTGCTGGAAGCAATCGACAAATAAATGTACCGGAAAACGATGGTGTATTAGCTTTTAAACTCATTCTAACATTCTTGAGAATGTTAGAATTAACTTTCATCGTTTCAGCATCGGTGGCAAGCCCCTCTGCATCGGGATTTAGCTTAATGACGCTTTGGCCAGTTTGGCCTGTTCACTTTCCGGGGCGAGTTCGATAATCGACTGCCAGGATGTTTTTGCCCGGTCGTGCATTCCGATATTTTCCAGGGCCTGGGCGAGGGCGGCCAGGGCGTCGATGTTCTGCCCATTCCGGCGGAGGCTTTGCTCGAATTCCTCGACGGCCATAGGGTATCTGGCCTGATCAGAGTAGATCAATCCCAACTGATAATGCACGTCGGCGAATCCGGGTTCGAGGATGACGGCCCGCTCAAAGTATTTTTGAGCTTCATCTTTTTTGTTCAGCTCGTAAAGGGCGAGTCCTAGTTTGACCATCGCTTTGACATAATCGGGATTGATGTCGACTGCCAGGCGAAATTCCACAGCGGCCTGAGCGACTTTACCCTGGGCCTTCAGGAGCAACCCGAACCGGTAATGCCAATCCGCCCGCTGCGGATGACTTTCCAGGGCATAAGCAAAACGTTCGGTTTGAATATCCAGGAGCTGTTTGGCGACCGTGCGATTATCCGTCTGGGGTTCCAGGTACTCTTTCGCCTGTCGGGCCGCGGAGGCTTTTAACTCCAGCCGGGCAACTTCGGCAAACAGCATGGTGGTGTTGGGTTCAATGGCGGCGGCCAGTTCGATGGTTTCCGACGCCTTATCCTGTAATCCGGTGTGATATTGGGCGACCGACAAACCAACATAGGCGTTTAGGAGCCGGTCATTAACGTCTATGGCCCGGCTGAACCATTCCGCGGCAGGAAGATAACGTCCCATCCGCAAATGATAGGTCCCGAATTTTACCATGGCTTCGAGATATCCAGGATGAATCTCCAGGGCCTTTTTATACGAGCTTACCGCCTGATCGTCCTGACCCAGTTTGGCGTGAAGCTCTGCCAGTTGAAGATAGGTATCGGGAAATTCTCCCTGTTTTTCCAGCAGCGATTCCAGGGTTTCAATGGCCTTTCCAATCTCTCCGGATTTGATATAGGCTCGAACGATTTCATTTTCCGTTTCCCAATTTTCCGGTTCGATAGTCAGGGCAATCTGGTATTCCGCTACGGCTTTCTTCTCGTAGCCGTTGTTTAGGTACAAACCCGCCAGAAGGATTCGGCTTTGAATATCCTCTGGGTCGATTTCGCATAAAGCCTGATAATGTTTAATGGCTTCACCCAGCTCATGGTGGTGAAAATGAATCGCCGCCAACCGCTGATGTCCATTGACCAGGTTGGGAGTGAATTTCAGGGTCTTTTCATAATAGTGCATGGCCTTTTGTTCGTTTCGGTTCGTCTCATACAAAAACCCCAGGGCAAAGTGAATACACGTGTCCGTTTCCGCGTTTTCCCGGACCAGACGTTCCAGAACCTCGATCGCGTCTTCTCGCCGACCAAGCCGTTCGAGGATGCAGCAAAGGATTAATTTCCCTTCCAGAACATCGGAGCCTTGGTCGGTTAACTTCTGGGCATAGTCCAGGGCTTGCTCGGTAACCCCTTGCCGGTAAAAACTCACCGCCGCTTTTAACAGCAGGTCGGGGTCGTTCGGACGTTCACTCAAATGAATTTTAAGAACCTTGGTGTCCGCCTTGAAGGCCTCCAGTCGTTGTCCGAAAACGCACCATAAGCTTCCCACCAATCCTTTGCCCAGTATTTCCAATAATTGCGACATAAATTAACCTTCTCCTATGCTACCGAGGTTACCAGGGCGTCTTCCGCCGCCTGAAATTCGTTGTTTAACTTCAGGGCACGGCGGTAATGCCGTCGGGCGTGTTCCAGAGACCCTTGTTTATGATAAAGATTACCGAGCAAATAATGCACATCGGCATAATTCGCACCATTAAGAATCGCGGTTTGCAATCTGGTGATCGCTTCCTGATTCCGGTCGGTTTGCGAATATAACCGGGCTAGTTGGATAAGCGCATTTACATATCGAGGGTTGATTTCCAGAGCTTGTTGGGATTCCCGGATCGCTTTATCCGATTGGCCAAGACGCTGGTAAATGCAGCTGCAATGATGATGAAGGTCGGCGTATTCCGGATGTCGTTCCAAAGCCCGCATGACAATCTGGAGCAAGGCCGAAAATATCTGATCGTCGATATCAGTTGTCGGCAAATCCAGGAACGCGGTGACGAAGTCCGGCTCCGCAACGATCAATTCGGAAAGATTATTCAGTGCCGCAACGGCGCCGGTGGACGAAATCTGATCGATTTTGACAACATCCATAGTCACCGCCAACCCCTCATGCCGGGCCTGTTTGACCACCAAAGTTAAATGGCACAAAAGCCAGTTGTTCTCCGGTTCCAGGCGATGGGCCTGCTGCAAATGGCGAACTCCTTCGATCAGGTGTCCCCGCAATCCCTGAGCCAAACCCAATTTCCATTGGGCATCGACATTTTCAGGTCTAAGCCGGCAGGCTTTGGTCAAATAAGGTATGGATTGTTCGACCTGGTCCTGACCGGCCAGGATCATCCCCAAATTAAAATTCACATCGAAATTGGATGGGAATTGCCTGACCATGCTTTCAAGAAGCGAAACGGCCCGATCGAAATGACCGCCAGCATAATAACTGAGGGCTTCTTTGAGTCGAAGGTCGGGATTTTCCCCTTTCAATGTCGCTAAACGGGACATTTGTGCGCCCGCCTGGGTATATTTTTCCTGCTTGAGATAGCATTGGGCCAGGAAGGAAATCATGGCCTTCGAATCTGGATTGCTTTTTATCCCGCGTTGTAAATAGCGGGCGGCCAAATCGAAATTTCCATTTTCCATAAGTAATTCTGCGTGTTTTCGGCAGGCGACGGCGTGATAAAATCGGGACACTTGACCTTGCAGGCTTGTCGAATCGATAAGCTTTGCCAACAAATCGGCAGCCTGATCATAGACGCCGGACTTGTAGAGACTCATTGCGTCCTTATAAAGGGCACGGTTGTTCTGAGCCTTATCCAGGACGTTTGTTTCGGTTTGCATCTTTTGCTCTGCCACGTTTTTTTCTCCGGTCATTTCCTGTTACGGTGTCCAGACCAATACATAGTGCAATTATCGGCAGCCCGGAGAGGTACAATTATTTGAAAATTCAACTTACTTTAAGCTTCAGAAGCTTGACAAGCTGACCGATAAAATTATTGCCGGAAGGGAACGGTCAATGAAAGTGGCTCTTATGCTCAATGATACAATGACCATTGCGGATAATCGCGATGCCCAGGCCCAGCAGCTCTCGGCCTGCGAGGCGGCCTTGGCGCTACCCAAAAATGAGAAAAACCAAGCCATGCGATTGCTGATCAGCCTGTCGCGCGATGGCGACCCGTTGGTCAGAATTCGGGCCGCACAAGGACTGATGCAAATCGGCGGCGAGCGGGCCGTTATCGGACTAATGGACCTGATGGACGATCATCATTCGCAGGTCCGAATTGCCGCTATCGAGGCGCTTGGAGTCTTGCGGGCACACGAGGCGCGTGATAGAATCGAGACAATTATAAAATCGGATCCTGAAATTTCCGTCCGAATTACGGCCGCCAGGACGCTTGGGAAGTTGGGCAGCAAGAACGGCCTGTTGCTCATTATCAGACTCCTGGACCATGAAGACATGTATTTCCGCAGTTTGGCGGTTTTGGCTCTGAAGGATATCATTGGCCAGACCTTTCCTACCACCAGGGAAGGGATCAGGTCGGCCAAGCGATACCTGGAAATGAACTTAAACAAATATTTTACTATTACTGGAGGTTCATAATGAAACGGACTTTATTGTTCACCGCGGGTATCTTAGGACCGATGTGCGGGTTGCTGGCCGGTTGCGATGATAACGTAAAAAGCACCGTCCTCACCGGATTGCAGGGGGGCGCCACAACGGTCGCCACCGCCCTGATCACCGCCTTATTTCAAACCGCCATACCGACAACGACAGCGAAACTGGTAAGCGATTTGGCGACGTCGTTAGTGGCCGTGATCCTCTAAAAAAATCAATTTCGTCCTTCGGAACGATCTGGACATAAAACATCGGTAGGCGTATTCGTTTAGCAGGCGCCGGTACGGCGGCTTCCTAAATGCGTCTATTTTGAAGGCGGCGATTGCGCCATTCGCATCGTCGCCGGCATCCATTTTCCGAAGCCTTTCAGGTGTTCCCAATAACCGATATAGCCGGTGATTCCCCAGATCGCCGCCGCCGACAGAAGAACAATCACCGACAATATCCGGCAGGTCCGATTGCTCCGCAGGACAAGGGCCGGGGCCGCCAGTACGCCCGCCGAACCGCTCAGGATAAAACCAATCCCCGAAAGAACGGGGCTCAACGTCAATTTCAGGTCGATCATTCGTACGCCGATGACGATCGCCGCCAAACCGGCAAAAAACGCATAAACGGCGATGATCAGCAGGTCCCATCGTTTGGCGATGGCGATGGCCGCCCCCAAAAATATAATCCCGAAAAACACCGAAAGCTCACCGTGCGTAATATTGTACACCGCCGGCAACGGCCAGGTGAAAATCATGTGCAACCCCGTTACCAAAGCGATCACTCCCGTCATCCCGAACGCCACCGGCCAGCGATTCTGGTTTTCCGAGTTCAATCCCCAGTAGACATAACAAGCCAGTACAACCAACCCCGCCGCCATGTTGATCAACATCAAAGGAACATAATCGATAAACATAATTGCACTCCCATTAAAATGAATTTTTAATGTTCGACCTAACGCTCTCTTACGACCGGATCATCGTCAGCAGCATTTTAAACTTTTTCGTCGCGAGAACCGAGTGCGGCTGATTGGCCGGCATGATTACCATTTCGCCCTTGTTTACCGTGATCGGTTTTCCCGCGATGGTGATTTGGGTCTCCCCATCGACCACATAGACCAGGGCGTCGAAGGGGGCGGTATGTTCGCTTAACCGCTGGCCCTTATCGAAAGCAAACAAAGTTACCGTTCCCGTTTTTTTATCGATAATGGTCCGGCTGACGATGGAATCTTCCTGGTAATCGATCAGGGTGTTTAAATTTAACGCCTGTGCCGCCGGAGTCTTACCGCCGTTTGATGGTTCGTTTTTTGCCATGAATATCCTCCCGATATAAAATGTTTCTATCAGTTTAAATGAGGATCAAAGGTTGAACAAGAGAAAATACCGGAACAATTATTGTATCCGCCGGTCGAAAAATCGTTGGATCATCATAGCCCGCTGCTCGTCGTCGAAAATCTGATTGCCGATGATGGACCAAACGAACAGGATCAGAACCAAAATCCCCGCGCACCAGGCAGGCAAGAGAAGCAGGAACGAGGCGAGGATCATCACCACCATTCCCGGGGAAATCGGTTGTTTTTTAAGCGCGATCAACCCCAGAGCGACCAGGATGGCCGGGACGCACGACCACGCGGCGGCATTGGCCGCCCCCGCCAGGGCCGCGTCAGGTTTGATCCATAAGAAGCACAAAGCGATATTGGCCGCCAATCCGGTTAACCAAGCCAGAAAAATCAGGTGCAGCTTTTCAATCATCACAAACTGGATGGAAATAAACGCCAGTGCCGACAAAAATTGGAAGAACAAAAACGTCTGCGGAAGGATTTGGGCGAACTGTGATAATCTTTTCGGAAAGATTATCGTCAACGGCACGCGAAAAGCCGTAAGCGCGATGGCAGTAATCAATAGCGCCAACAGAGCCAATTTGGCGTAAAGATCAAATTGCGTATTGGCTTGCTTTCGGGCGCCTTTTTCCCAGATCGAGCAGACACTCGTCATCACCACTCCGGCCGCGGCGGCACCAAAAATAAAAATCAATTGTCCCAGTTGCCGGCTGGTGGCAAAGATGTCTCCGTGCAAGGCCGTATCGAATTGGGTCAGGTGCCAGAGGGAATACACCTGCCAGGTTTGCCAGACAATTCCTCCCAGTGCCGACCAAATTCCATATCCGATCAATTGTTTCGCCAACGGTCTGAATTCAAGGCCGATGGCGGAATCCTCGTCCTCGGGTAATTTGTTTCTGAGAACCAGTCCCCAGATGATCGCGGGAACCATGAGGGCGATGACGTACGTCCACATTACATACGTCGCCTCCGGACCGATATATTTCAAGGCCAGGATGGTTAAGATAAAATAAAAGACTCCATGAAAGAGTTCCATCGCCGCCAGCGCGGGAAACATCCGAAGCCCTTTGAGAATGGCCGCGATCAAAAAATAAACAATGAGCGTAAAACCGGTAATAAACGTTACGCGGGTCAGGGGTAAAACGTTCGATGAGGTAAGGTTTTCGCCGGCAAAAATCACATGCCCCAGAGGCACAGCGAAGAGCAGCAACACCATCGTGGCCCCAAGAGCAACCCCCACGATTAATCCTCCGCCCAGACCTAAAAAAGAATTTAATTTCTTACGAGTCTGATAGGCCGGAACATACCGGGTGATCGCTTCGTGTATCCCCAGGGCGGCCAGGGGGACAATGATGTTAAGTGACTGCAGGGCCAGCGTAAGTAAAGTCAGCTGCCCCGTCTGTTTGGCCAGCAGCCAGATCAAAACCACTCCGCGAATAAAGCTCAAGCCCCGGTACAGAAAAATCGTCGGCAGATAAATGCGAACCGATTTGACGACACCGGAAGGACGGAATATTTTGCTTTCCATGCACGGTCCTTCATTCATATCCCTTATTATGTATTCCAGGGCGTGCAATAACAAGATTGCTTTTGCGGAACTGACCACTTACACTCCACCGAAATTTCATTGCTTTTTTCGGATGTGTGGCATAAGCTGTAATCCCGTACCTATGCTCCCCGACATATATTCTATCAATATGATGTTCCGAAGCGGTACAAAGGAGTTAAGGAATGTTGGGTTTGAAAAGACGTATCGTATGGGTTTTGGTGGTGGTATTTTTGACGGCCTCCGTTTATCCCCTTCTCGCAGACGATGAAGGCAAGGGTAAGAAGCGACGAAAAGACATCATCGATCTGGTGTATGTTGAAAAACCTGTGGTGGGACTGCCCCACGGCTTAAAGGCGATCGCCTTTATTCCGTTTTCCCAGGTCGTCGAAGACAAGGAAGGCATTTTTTCCGCCCGCGAAAAAAAAATGGGTGACGAACTAACGTCCGCCATTGCCCAGCGAATGCAGGAATGTTCCCGGCAGTTTGATATTCCTTTAAATATCGTCGATCGGGAATCGGTCGCGGCGATTATGAAGGAAAAGGACCTCGCCGACGCCGGCCTGGCACAGGAAAGCAAAGCCCTCCAACTCGGAAAACTGGCCCACGCCGAGGCTATCTGCTTCGGAAGAATGACCATCGACGTCCACAAAGTCGAAGGGACGTCCTCGACCTTTCGACCCGTTCCGGGTCGGCATGGAATCCGACTCGATCAGGAAGAAGTCCGAAGCATCCGGCGAACCATTACTGTTTCCGCCACCGTAAAACTCGTCGCCACCGCCACAGGAAAAAGCATCCTGACCTTCAACAAAAGAGCCTCCGATACCGTCGAACGCAAACCCGGCTTAATTATGGGTGAAGATGCCCAGGAAATTCAGCTTCGCCCCGAAGATGAAGTAATCGAACGGTTGTTTAATCAACTCGTCGATGAATTTGTCGGCCAGCTGCTTCCCCACGAAATTCGTCTCGAAGTCAAAGTCGTGGAACCCAAAAATAAACTTTCGAAAATGGCTCTGAAGTTTATGAAAACCGGCGATTACGAAAAAGCAATTGAGCTTTTCCAGGAAGGATTGGCATCTAAACCCGACGATCATGCCGCCCTTTATGATCTTGGATTGGCTTATGAAATCACAGGCAACCTCAAGAACGCCCTTAAAAGCTATGAGCAGGCCTATAGATTTAAGGATAAAGATTATTATTTAGACGCCGCTCAAAGGGCCAGGCAAAAAATGAACGTCGCCAAGGCGGAATCGGAATCTTCACCGACAAGCACCCAACCTGCCGATAATGAAAGTGATAACGAATAATCGCACATCTTTACCCAAATGAAAAAGTAAGGTATAATTCACCTTTATGTTTTTAGCGAAGGAGTTCTAACAATGAAACGGTTGATATGGGTTGTGGCGGCAGGAATGATTTTACCCTCCCTGGTTTCGGCCAGCCAGGTCAGCGATGCCCAGAACAAATTGCTGGCCAAACGTGCCGCGGAAGCCGACTGCTATCGGAAGTTGGCCGAAAGGATCATGGGGTTGCGAATCAATTCGCAAACCCTGGTTCGAGATTTCGTCGCGGAGTCCGATTCCATTCAAACCGACTTGAACACGTTCATCAAAGGCGTGCGACTTGGCCCGCCGCGTTATTATAGCGACGGAACGTGCGAAGTTACCGGCGAAATAACGTACAAGAAAGTTATCGCCACCATCAGCGAGATTCACTCTCGACATTATGTTGACGATCATATCAAGGCAAGCGATTTTACGGATATGGCCACGCGCACGGAAATTTCCGTGATCAAGGCCACGGGATCTGGCGTTCCTCGCCCCGACGCTCCTCTGGATCAACCCGATGGAACCGTCACGCAGTCCGCCGTCGAAGATTTGCCCACCCCGCATGTCCCTGGTTACTGGGCGAAACATGTTAGTCCCCGAGGAAGGCTTATGGCGGTCCGGGCGGCCACCCTCGACGCCTATCGCCGACTCGGCGAACAGCTCCGAGGCTTTAGGATCAGCTCACAAACATCGGTAAGAGATTTTGTGGCCGAATCCGATGAAATCAGGACCGAACTCGACGTGGTCCTCCGCGGAGCACATGAAGTCTGCACCTATTTCCACAGTGATGAGCCCATCGTCGAAGTTACCGTGGAAATTCCCTGGCAGAAAGTGATTGCCACCATTCGCAACTCCTATACCACGCACATCAAAAATAATCATGTCAAAGAAAGTGTTTTCAACGAGCTATCCACCCGCGTCGAGAAGAAATATTTCCGGGCTACGGGAATGGGAATTCCACCGGAGCGATATTTGATCTCCTCCGGGCAGGATAAGACCTCTACCCCCGAGTGGATGCGAAAACCGCTCAGCGCGGAAGGAGAAGCGGCGATTGACAATAAAGGCAATAATCTCGCCCAGGCGAAATTAATGGCCGCCCGGGCCGCGGAACTTGACGCCAAGGCAAAACTCGCCCGGATTATCGGTGGGCTGAGACTGGACGGCGACAGCACAATCGGTAGTTTTATCGTCAAGCACGATCAGATCAAAGCCGAGCTGGACGCGGTGGTGGATGGAGCCTATCAAAAAGGCAAACCCGAATATATGGAAAATACGGTCCGGGTAACAGTTGAACTCCCCGCCGTACGGGTTTGGAAAGTTATTTGTGACGAAATGAACGTGAAACAGGAACAATAATTTTTTTTGGGAGGAACATGTTATGAGATCGTCAATGAAATTCGTTATCGCGACAGGAGTGTTGACTGTGGTCGTGTTGTCCTCGGGGTTGATGTCCGGCTGCGGTGAAAGACGCCGCGACGTGGTCGTGGTCGATCAGCCTCGGCGTGATGTCGTCGTTGTGGAACGGCCTCGGCGCGAAGTGATTGTCGAGCGGCCTCGGCGCGAGGTGATCGTGGAACGACCCCGTCGCGAAGTGATTGTCGTACAACCCCGGCATAAAGTGATCGTGGAACGTCCTCGCCATCGAACGGTCGTGGTTGAAAAAAGCCACCGCGACAAAGTGATCGTCGTGAAAGAAAAGAACAAAAGGGACAAACGTGACAAACATGATCGAAATGATTAATAAAGGAAAAGCGAACCATGAAAAAAATGTTTAAATATCTGCTGACGATTTCGATGGTATTGGTCCTCACCGGAGCCTTAAGCGCCATCGCCGGCTGTGAAAAACGCGAGTATCACCGGCACGAGGAAAAAACGCAAAAAGACGTCGTCATCGACGAAGGCCCGGTGGTGGAATAATTTTCGAGTGGCATGGCCTCGTTCTTACGAGGCCGTGCCTTTCTTAATGACGCCGAACATGGCCACGTAAGAACGAGGCTATGCTATCCGGTTGTCATTAACGGACACACTCAAAAAAATTTCCAAAAATCCACCCGAAAAATTTGACAAACCCCATTTTATGTGTCATCCTTAACTATAGGGCAGCCGTCTGCTTCGCTCTTTAAATAATTCGTCTTTTCGGGGAGCCTTGGCGGTTTAATAAAATCTCTTTTTCGGGAACCAGAATTGCACCATTTTTGCACTATTTTCAGAATAGTGCCTGTTTCACCACACCGGTGCCTTTTCCGGTACTTTTCCCCGATCGAAAAAGTAGGTCGGCAGGCTTCGGAACAGGCCGTAGGGATTGTATAAACTTTCCAATTCACCGCGGCAGTTATACCAGCATACTTTGCATTTATTCACTTTCGCCTCTGTCCGCATGCGCCGGTACAACTCAAGAATATTATCGCGGTAAAGATTGCCCACCGGCACGCTACGCCGTTCCACGCAGATCGACACATTGCCGATGCTGTCGATATTATAAAACGCCCGCCCCGCCATGCACCCTTCGACCCCGCCGTTCAGAGCGTTGTTGAAGTTGCCCAAAAAATAGGGGTTGCTCAGCATGTTCGGATATTTCCGGCGAAGTTCCAGCAGATATTCCGAGGCTTGCGGATCACGGCAAAGGAATTTTTCATCCCCGGTTTTCAGCCGGCAATATGGCTGAACCATAAAATAGGCTCCAAACTGCTTGGCCAGCTTGATCAGGTCTTCGATTTGATTGAGATTATCATGCATCAGCACGGCCATCAGGTTCACTCGCTGCCAGGGGTAGCGTCTGCCTTTCGCCAAATATTCCAACGCCGCAACCGCCCGGTCAAACGCGCCTTTTACCCCTCGCCGCCGGTCGTGCTGCTCGGAATTGGCGTAATCTATGCTGATGGAAATTCCCCAAAGTCCCGCCCAATACAAATCCCTGGCCAGGTCCGGGGTCATCAGATATCCGTTGGTCGTGATGAAAGGCAAATGATACCGCGAGACCTCCCGGGCAATTTGAACGATATCGTTTCGCACAAGGGGTTCCCCCCCGGCTAGTGAGATAAAAATCGATCCCGCCCGGGCCAGTTGCCTGGCCCCGTAGGCAAACTGTTCGACTGTCTGCTCCGGCATTTGACCTTGAGGGTCTTTCCAATATCCGCAAAAGGCGCAGTGAAAATTGCACCGGTACGTCACCTGCCAAGCCACCCACATCGGGTACCTGCCCATGTACGTCCGGAACAACCGAGCCTTTTTTTGCGTCGAACTCAAATCTAACATGAGAAAGCATTTTATAACAAATTTCTACTTCCATACCAATATCAATTTACGATATGGTCGCTTCTTTAAGAGGCACGACCGTAAGGGAGTGTTCTTTCCACAGCCGGAAAAGACTGAGGAATTATGATCTTTCCATAAATGGAACCTGCACAATGGGCATATAGACAGCCCCCGTCGGTTGCAACTGGCTGGAAAAGAGAGTAACTGTATCGACCTCCTGAATACCAGCGGTGAAATTTTTATTTTCGTCGAGGACCCGACGATAGGCCTTGGTGTCGATGCGATCCTTGACCCGGCCGAGAGTCAGGTGGGGGGTGAAATGGCGATCTTCCGGGGGAAATCCGAGTAGAGTACAATTTTGTTCGATGAGTTGCTGAAGTTTGTTTAAAGGTTCGCATAATTTGATGCCGACCCACAGCACACGCGGTTGGCCGGTGGACGGGAACGCTCCCAATTGTTCCAAAGAAAAGCCAAAGGGTGGAATCTCGCGGGCTGCGGCTTTTAATCCCTCGATCACCTGCGGGAGGGCCTCCTCGCCGACCTCGCCCAGAAATTTTATCGTCAGGTGCATTTGCTGCCGCGAACACCAGCCGACCTTTCCGCTTAAACCTTTAAAAAGTTGCTGGGCGGATTGAAGTTTATCTTTGATTTCTTCATCCAATTCCAGTGCGATAAAACATCTCATACATTATAATTCCGCTAATTGGTGGATCAGGTCTTTGTTTTTGGGGTAAATCTGCCGATAAATTTGCAGACGGTCGTTGTAGGCTTTGACCTGGTCCTCGCGGGGGGTGTACTGTTTTCCGGGTGTTGAGATTTTTTTGGCCACTTCGTCTGGTGTATCCTTCAATAACCCCGCGGCACTTGCGGCCAGGAGGGCCACTCCCCAGGCGGCGCATTCCGTGGTCTGTAAAAGTGAGATCGGCCGATCCAAAATATCGGCATAAAGCTGCATCCAAAAATCACTCTTGGCCGCCCCGCCGATGGCTTTGTAAAACTTGACCTGCACCCCGGCCTCCTGCAATAGTTCCTGGTTTAACCGCAGTTCGTAAGCGATTCCCTCCATGATGGCCCGGGCGATCTGGAACCGCGTGGTGTTCAAATTCAAACCCATAATCAGCGCGCTGGCCTGCGTGTCCAGGTAGGGGGTTCCCGTGGTGGTAAAGTAAGGAAGTAAAATCAGTTTTGTGGGATCCTTAGGCATTTGTGCGGTGATCAGATCGTAGGAATCCCTGCCCTGGGTTTTGGCGAGCTCCACCAAATCCATCGCGAAATTATCACGGAACCATTTTAAAGCCACCCCACCCGTGAAATTCCAGCACAGGCTGACAAAATTTCCACCGAAGGTGGGATAGCGGCAGAGATTATTTTTTATCATGGTCAACGGTTCCACGGACTGGTTCAGGAGAACACCCATGCAAACGACGGTCCCGGTGGCGAGCATGGATTCGCCGGGTTCGATTCCCGCGCCGAGAATTCCAGCCGGCTGGTCATGCAACCCCGTAGCCAGGACCGCTCCGGGGGGAAATCCCAGATCATTTTTCCCGATGGTTCCGATCGCCGATCCGGGAGCCGCCGTTTTGGCCATGATCGACATATCCATCCCCGCCAGATCGAAAATCTTTTCCGACCAGCACAACCGGTTTTGATCGAACATCAGCGTCCGGCTGGCCTCGGAATAATCGATCGTCGGCTCCAAGCCTAAGCGTGCGGCGACAAAATCACCGTAGCAGAGGAATTTGTATGCGCTGTTGAAAAGTTGGGGTTCCTCTTCTTTGAGATAAAGCAGCTTAAAGAGAGTATGGTAACTGTTGGCGGGATGGCCGGTGATTTTGAACATTTCGACGGGGTCGATTTTTGTGCGAAATATCCGGCATTGCTTTTCTCCGCGGGGATCGAATCCGACAATGGAATTGGCAAGGGGATTAAAATTTCGATCCACGGGCACTGCCGCTTCGCCCAATAGGCTAAGGGCCACCGCTTTGACTTTGTCCGGGCTTTTTGCGGTGGCTTCACTGACAACATTTTTAACCGCCGCCAGCACCTCGTTTGGTGAAAGCTCCACCCATCCGGGTCTCGGGGAAATGATATTGTACTCCCGATAGCTGCTGGAGAGAATTTTTCCATCCAGGTCAAAAACCACAGCCTTGCTGCCCGTAGTGCCGATATCCAGTCCCATGATCGCCATAATAAATTGTCTCCTGTAGGGGCGGGGCTTGCTCCGCCCTCTTGTCTTCATTTCGTTTCCAGCAATTTGAGTAATGTTTCCGCCTCGTCGATTCCGATCTGGCCGGAATGAACCATTTCCAAAATTCGCCGCCGCTCCCGGTAGTGGTCTTCTACTCGCTCGGATTTACTCGAACCGGGTTTAACCTCAACATCGATGATTTTGGGGTCCTGACTTTTCGTCCGGCTGGATGCAAATTGGCGCGCAAGCCAAAACGCCGATAACGCCACTATTCCAATCACTATCACGCCGACGATGCCACATAAACGAATCATAAAATCCTCCGGATTGCCGGGATACATGCCCGCTTAACCCGCATTTTTCAGTGCGCCGTGGAACGGCGCACTGAAAAATGCGGGTTAAATACTGGCCGTTCGTTTTCATCAGGGGCAGGAATTTCAGCTAATTTGTAAATTTCTTTATTCATTTTAACCCGATATTATAGTAAAACGTAACCGAATAAATCAAAAGATTATATTTCTCCTTAAAGGATTAAGTTATGATCAACCTTGCCATCACCGGTGCCTGTGGAAGAATGGGGCAGCGAATCGCAACTCTGGCCTTACAGGACAGCGCCTTCCAAATCGTCTCTCCCCTGGAGCGCGCCGACCATCCCGATCTCGGAAAAAATTACGGCCACGTATTGCCAAACCCAAAACTCGACGTAATCCTCCGAGATACTCTCCAGGATAATCCCAGCGTCCTGATCGATTTTACCACCCCAGAATCAACAACCCACTGGATCGATGTCTGCAAAAATTGTAATTTACCCATGATCGTCGGAACCACCGGCCTGACCGAAAAAGAACTCACGATTATTAAAACCGTCGCACAAAAAATCCCCATCGTCCAAGCCCCCAACATGTCCATCGGCATGAATCTTCTCTTCCAGCTCGTCGAACAAATGGCTAGGGTCCTCGGCCAGAATTACGATATCGAAATCGTCGAACAGCATCATCGTTTCAAAAAAGACGCCCCAAGCGGCTCCGCCCTGGGCCTGCTCGAATCCATCGCCAAAGGCCTCAACAAGGACCCCAAACAAATCGCCGCCTTCGGCCGCGCCGGTCGCGAAGCCACGCGAAAACCCGGCGAGGTCACACTCCACGCCCTCCGACTAGGCGACACGGTAGGAGAACACGCCGTCCATTTCGGCACCCTCGGAGAAACTGTCACCCTTTCCCATTCCGCCCACAGCCGAGACACCTTCGCACAGGGCGCGCTCCGCGCCGCCGCCTGGATCGTCACAAAACCCCCAGGCCTCTATTCCATGCAAGATGTCCTCTTTGGAAAAAAGGAGTAAACCCATGTCTATCAGATTCCTATGCCAAAATTGCCACAAACCCCTCGAAGTTGACGATGCCGATGCCGGAAACGAAGCGCTATGTTTCTTTTGCCGTTCGCGAAACACCGCCCCACAACAATCCGACCCCACCCTGGCAACTGCCCAACTCGCTCCGGAATTGTTTACCTCTTCGCGACCCGCCAAATCCCCGGTGATTGGCATTATAGGATTAATCGCCTCACTAACCATGCTCGCGGTGATTACCTTCACTGTCGTTTGGTCCTACAAAAATGGTTATTTATCCGCCATGCAAACCGATAATTACACTTCGTTATCCAAAACAGACCGGCAGAAAGTGATTAATAAAAAAATGGCGGAATCTGCAAAGCAGCCGATAATGCAAGCCGCATCCCTGACCTTTATCGCACTCCTCATCTTCGGCCTGGGGTTTTCCGTCGCCGGCCTCGCCACCCGAAGTGGAAAATCCCCCGCCCTTGCCGGACTAATCATCAGTCTCCTTGTCGTGCTACTTTTAATTTTTTCCATTATTTCCACACTAAAGCGCCCACCAGGCTAACAGGGGCTTTTCTATTATTTCTTTCTACCGGCTACGTGCTACTTTTTTTATGGTTTTCTCTAGCTATCGTGCCTAGAATATGTTAGTTACCTACGTTATAGACTGGAAAAACGCTATGTGTGTTATTGTCCCGATAATAGCGGCAACGGGACGGGGATATATGCGATGAATTCGTCCGAGGATGAATTTTTCATTACATCTTGTATGGGCTGCGGTAAAAAGTATCGGCTGGCGAAAGGCTTTCTGGGCAAACAGGTAAAGTGCAAAAGTTGTCAGACCGTCTGGAAAGTCTCTGCCTCCGTCAATCAAGCCGCTTCTCTGACCGACGTTTCTGAGCTTACTGGTTCAGGCCTCAATAGCGGTCCGTCTCCAACCACCCCAGCTCCATCCTCCGCCAGTAACATCTCAAATTCCTCCCTCAACGAAAGCACCATCGATGAAGATCTCTCCTGGGTCGGAAGAAAGCTAGGCCGATTCCAGATCGTCGAGGTCCTCGGTAAAGGGGCCATGGGCATTGTCTTCAGAGCGCACGATCCGGACCTCAAACGTGATGTCGCCCTCAAAATCCTTGCCCGAAAGTTCATCCGAAGCCAGAAAAAAACCTATCGCCTCGAGCAATTCATTCGCGAGGCACGTTCCGCCGCCAGACTTTCACATCCCTATACCGTCACCGTTTTCGAAATCGGACAGGACCAGGGATGGTTCTTCATCGCCATGGAATTGGTCGAAGGAAAAACGCTCCTCGACCTCGTTCGAAAAAAGAAAAAACGTGTCCCCCTCGAACTTATCTGTCAGATCATCGCCCAGGCCGCCGAAGCACTCTCCGCCGCGCACAAACTCGGGATCATCCACCGCGATATCAAACCCAGCAATTTGATGCTGACTAAAGACGGACGGGTCAAAGTCGCCGATTTCGGACTCGCCCAACTCGCCGACTCCGAAGACGATTTCGAATTACCAACAAAGGCGGTCGGGACGCCCTACTGGATGTCCCCGGAACAGTGCCAGGGAAAGACCGCCGTCCCGCAAAGCGATATTTATTCCCTCGGGGCCGTCCTCTTTTTCACTCTTACAGGAGAGGTCCCATACCGAGGAAAAAACAAACGGGAAATCCTAAGCCAGCACCTGAGCACACCCATCTCCGATCCCCGAGCTTTTCGAAAAGACATCCCCGAAAGTCTCGTCCGAATCATTCAAAAGGCCATGGCCAAAAACCCCTCCGAACGATATCAGGACGCCGCAGAAATGGCCATTGGGCTTCGGCAAATCGCCCAGGCGCTTACCCAGTCCAAAATGGCAGAACGATGGTGGGGACAACTCGCATCCACGGGTTCCATCCCCAATCGCCAAACCGGAAAATCCGGATTGACCTCGCTGCGAAACTCCCTTTTGATCATCGTCATCCTCGCTATTCTCGGCGGCGGATTCTACTGGTACTCCAAACACAACAGCCCCTCTACTCTTCCCCCTAAGGTCCAGAGCACAGACGTTCCCGTCTTCGTTATCAAAGGAACGCAACTGTATCACGCGCTGGGCTGCTCGGTCTTAAAAGATGTTCCAAAAGACCAAATCGTCAAATTTCCATCCGACAAGGCCGCCGAAGACCAGGGAAAAGCAGGTTGTCGATACTGTGAGGATATCCTCCGCGTGCTAAAAGCAAAAGCGTCAACCCAAACCCCTCGTCCCCCACTCAAAATAAAGTGACTTTGTTTCCATTCGTAAAAAAAGCTATCGCACCGCGATGAGCTTTAAAACATCGGCGGTGCGACAGCAGCTGCTAGGGATCTATCGGCCCCGCGCTATGGCAGGACTGGACCATCCAGACCTTTATAAGAACCATCGATCACAGGGCATGCCAAAACCACATTTAGGATTAAGAACCGGAAAAAAACACCCCAACGGGTTCACCGGATCAAAAAACCAATTCCACATCTCACTCCTCCGTTTCTTGGTGTTTTCAATCACGCTTGTCTTCTCTATTAGATGTAAAATACAAATCCGGAAAAGTCAAATCGAGAGACTCTTTAAGAGGCACGACCGTAAGGGAGTGTTCTTCCCGTCCCCAAACTATCGATTCTGATGTTCCAAAAAGAAAAACGTCAGCGCCATTAATTGAAGTAATACAGCCCCCAATATCTTCAGCATCGTCCCCGCCGATCCCGAAATTTCCCCGATATCCACCAGCCCAACGATCGTCCAGAACGAAAGTCCGATCACCAACAACTGCGCCACCGCGCCCAGCAATTTCGTATAAGAAAAATCATGCTGATACCCCGACCGGTTTTGTTGCTTCAACTGCTGCAAAATCTCTTCCAGCGTCCCCTGAATCTTACCCAACCGCTCATCGCTATTTTTTTCATTTTCCATTGTGAACGCCTCTTTTTAAAACCTGTCCGCTGTAAGCTGTTTGCTGTAAGCTTTTAAGTATTTTAACCGCCGCCAACAAATTATCAGCACAAAAATCCGAGCGTAGCTCGGTTTCGAGTTGTGCCTTTAACCCTAAACTCTTGATTTGAACCGTCCTCATTCCGCAAACGCGCCCCGCCCGAATATCATCTTCCCGATCCCCGATCATCCAAGACCCGCGTAAATAAAGGCCATGCCGATACGCCCCTTTAAGTATCATCCCAGGCGACCCTTTTCGATCCGCGCAATCCTTGCGAAATTCCTCCACCGTCCCTTCCACATGGTGCGGACAGCAAAAATAATCCAGCAACCGAACCCCCGCCTCTTTCATCATTAAGCAAAACCGTTCCTTCACCGCCTCCATCTGTTCCAGCGTAAAAATCCCCCGAGCCAACCCCGACTGATTACTAACCACAATCAAAGCATACCCCATCTCTTGCAATATCCGCAATCCCTCTATCGCTCCCGGCAAAACCCGCACATCCTCAGGCCGACCAATAAACCCCGTATCCTCAATAATCGTACCATCTCGATCCAGAAAAACCCCCACCCGAGGCCGCAAAGCATCAATTGTTTTTCCGTCGTCCATTTCTTCTCTTCTACTTTTCTACCAGACTACTCGTCTACTCGACTACTTCTTCAGGCAAAGCCGTGCTTCCATCAATTCACAAACCACATGATATGCCAGCATATGCCCTTCTTGTATCCTATTCGCCCTCGTATGCGGCGAGCAAAAACAAAAATCGCAAATCCCTTTAAATTTTCCTCCGCTCTCACCCGTGAACCCGACCACCACCGCCCCCAACTCCTTAGCGGCCTGACCCGCCAAAATAATATTCCGACTGTTCCCACTCGTCGTCAACCCCCAAAAAACATCCCCAGTCTTCACCAACGCCCTCACCTGCCGCAAAAAAATATCGTCATAACTATAATCATTACCCACGCAAGTCAGCACCGAGCTATCCGTAGAAAGCGAAATCGCCGGCAACGGCCGACGATCAAACAAATATCGCCCAATAAATTCCCCCGCGATATGCTGTGCATCCGCCGCCGACCCCCCATTCCCCGCCAAAACAACTTTCCCCCCGTTTTCCACCGAGCGAACAATACCCCCCGCAATCTTCTCCAACACGGTCAGAGTCTCGTCACAACACATCTTCTCAATCACACCAAGATGTTCCCGAATATTCTCTCGAATTTTCTCAATCATTAACAACCTCCAAGTTTTTCTTCTCTTCAATCCAAAATCCAAAATCGAAAATTTATTTCATTCGCTCAATGATCGTCTGGATGATTTTACTCGTACTATACTCATGTTCTATCGGCGCCAGCGCCACCTTCCCTCCATAGCTCAAAACAAACTCATGTCCCACCACTCCTTCCACTGTATAGTCTTGTCCCTTCACCAGCACCTCAGGCCGTACTTGCTTCACCAGCTCGATCACCGACGGTTCATCAAAAATCACCACATAATCCACCGCCTCCAACGCCGCCACCATCCTCGCCCGTTCCAATTCCCCAACCAAAGGCCGGTTTGGCCCCTTGATCGCCTTCACCGACCGATCCGAATTCATTCCCACCACCAAAACGTCCCCCTGCTCCCGAGCAAACTCCAGATAGCTCACATGCCCGGGATGCAGCAAATCGAAACACCCGTTTGTAAACGCGATTCGCTTACCTGCCCCCCGCAATATCTTAAGTTCCCCCAGTAACTGACTCCGCTCCACCAACTTCCCACGATGCCGCCGATTCTGCTTGAGCAACTCAAAAATCAACTGCTCCCGCGTAATCGGAACCGCACCCGCCTGTTCCACTTCCCATCCGCCACCCACATTCGCCAATACCGACGCGCTACGCAAATCCATCCCTTCAGACATCCCCACCGCCAACGCCGCCAGCACCACATCCCCCGCCCCAGTATTATCAAACACCTCCCGCGGCTTCGTGGGAATATGTTCGTCGCCATTTTCTTGCGAGATAAAAATCCCATCCCGATCCAGTTTCACCAACACCGCGCCAATTTCATATTTCGTCCGTAATATTTCCCCCGCCCGACAAGCATCTTCGACAGTCTTGATATCGACCCCACTAGACATCGACGCTTCAACACGATTAGGGGTAATCACATCCACCCCTCGATACCGTTCATAATCGCTAACGCGCGCGGGATCCGCCAATATTGGTTTACCTCTTCGCGAACCCTCCCGCACCAACCATTTTAAAAGGTGATCGCTCCCAAACAATCCCTTATCATAATCTTCCACCGCGATCAGCCGAACCTTATCCAAAAGCGGTACGAGTTTTTCCTTCACTTCCTCAATCAGTTCCCGATGGTAGTGCCGCGAATCCTCCATATCCACCCGCAACAATTGCTGTTTGATCCGATGCTGCGCCAACCCGATCAACCGCTGTTTCACCGTCGTCGGAATCCCTTCCCCTCGGATAATCGCGGACGTATCTGCCCCAATTTCCGTCAAAAGGTCGCAAACCGCCGCACCCGCCGCATCATTCCCCACGACCCCGGCGCAATAAGCTTTCGCCCCCAAACTCGCCAGACTCGCCCCCACCGATCCCGCTCCTCCAAGCCGTGTCTGACGTTCCACCACCTTCAACACCGGAACCGGCGCCTCCGGACTGATCCGGTCCGTATCCCCAAAAAGATATTCGTCCAGCATATAATCCCCAACCAGTAAAATCGCCTCTCCTCGCCGGACCTGCAATTTCTCAACTAACTGACTGATCTCGTTATACATATATCGTCTCTTCTATTTTTCTACTTGACTACTCGCTTACTTACTTCCCAAATTTTCTTCCGCAACATTTCCCTATCCTCATCCTCCATAAAAATCTCAATCGCAATCGCAAAAATTGCTTTCGCGCCGATTCCCGCGTCCCGAATCATCCCCGCGCTAATCTTCACCCGGTCTTTCATCGTGCAAACAATAAAATCCGCTCCGACCTGGTTTACCTCTTCGCGAATCTCCCGCAACTCGCCAACCGTAAAATAGTGATGATCCCGAAACTCGCGCGTCCCGACAACTATCCCTCCAATTTTCCGAACCGTATTGAAAAACGCTTCGGGTTGTCCAATTCCCGCAAACGCAAAAACCTTACGTCCTCCAATTTTCTCTTCGCAATGGTCGAATCGATTCCCCTCCAAATCTTCGCACCCGCGAACGCGATGTTCCGAAACCAAAATCGGAACATCCCCCGCATATCGCCGTATCTCCAACTTGATCTCCTCCACAATCGCCCGCTCCACCTGTTCGCACCGGGTCAAAACGACAATATCCGCTCGCCCCAACCCTTCCACCGGCTCCCGCAACCTCCCTGCCGGAATCATTTTCCCTCCGCCAAACGGATTCGTCGCATCAACCAAACAAATATCCAAATCCCGCCCCAACCGACGATGCTGAAACCCGTCATCCGCGATCAAAACCCTCACCGACTGCGAAATTGCCCGCCGTCCTCCCAAAATCCGATCCCCGCACACCGACACCATCGCACCCGGCAATTCCCGACCAAGCAAAATCACCTCATCCGCCTCCCGTCCTCCTGTACTACCATACCCCCGCAATACAACCCCCACCGAATATCCCGCTTCTTCCGCCATCTTCCCCAGCAACACCACCATCGGCGTCTTACCAGTCCCACCGGTCGTCAAATTCCCCACCGAAATCACCGGCACCGGTAACCACACTGTCTTGACCAACCCACGATCATAAAAAAAATTCCGTACCCGAATTAATTCCCCATATAACCCACCCAACGGTCCCAACACCCGAGACCCGAAACCCGAAACCCGAAATAAATTAGACCAGGTAGTAGTCATAATCTTAGATTCTTCGTTTAGCAGTCGTAGGAACGACGACTTCTTCTCTTCAATCCAAAATTCGTTTACATATCGCTTCCGCCATCTCCCGCGTCCCCACCGCCGAAGTATCCTCCCGATCCGCCTTCATATCATAAGTAACGTCTTTCCCTTCCCCGATCACCGCCGCCACCGCACGCTCCAACTTCTGGGCCTCTTGCGAATAACCCAAATACTCCAGCATCAACTTCCCTGACAATATCATCGCCGTAGGATTCACTTTATTCAAACCCTTATACTTTGGCGCACTACCATGCGTCGCTTCGAACACCGCCCCATTCGCCCCAACATTCGCACCAGGCGCAACACCAAGCCCTCCCACCAACCCCGCCGCCAAATCGCTCAAAATATCACCATACAAATTCGGCAACACCAGCACATCATAAAGCTCCGGCTTCTGAACCAACTGCATACACATATTGTCCACGATCCGGTCTTCAAACTCGATATCGCCATACCCCTTCGCCACCTCCCGCGATATCTCAAGCCACAGCCCATCCGTATGTTTCATAATATTCGCTTTATGCACCGAAGTAACTTTCTTTCGCCCATGCGCCCGAGCATATTCAAACGCATATTTCACAATCCGCCGCGTCCCTTCCACGCTGATTGGCTTGATACTGATCCCTGTATTGACTCCGATTTTCCGCGTCCCATGCTTATTCAACCACTCGATCAATTCCAGCGTCTCGCTCTTACCCTTTTCAAATTCAATCCCCGCGTATAAATCTTCTGTATTCTCCCGAACGATCACAAGGTCCACGTTCCCAAAATAAGTCCGAACTCCTTTATAGGTCTTGCAGGGTCTTACGCAGGCATACAAATCCAGGCACTGCCGCAAATACACATTCACCGACCGAAACCCCGTCCCGACTGGCGTCGTAATCGGCGCCTTGATCGCCACTTTATTTTTCCTTACCGACTCGATAGTCCGTTCCGGCAAAGGCGTTCCCTCGCGTGCCATCACATCGATCCCAGCCTCCTGAACATCCCATTCAATTTTCACGCCCGTAGCGTCAATGCACCGCCGAGTAGCCTCAGCCAACTCCGGCCCTGTCCCATCACCCGTTATTAATGTAACTCGCATCGCCATAGTCTCTTTCTTTTAATTTTACATTTCGAAATTTCGTGTAGGATGGGCTTGGCCCACCATCTTATCCCTTGTAGCATAAGCGTATCACAAACCAGTTGCAAGTCCTTGTCCGCACTTTTATAATGTAGCTGCTTATGACAACAAATAACGGTAACGATCAAACCCAATACACGTGGAAATTTTCCACCCCAACCCTGTCTCGAAGTTTAAACACCGACACCTTCGACTGGTCGAATCCCGCTTCAATACCTGGCGCCCAATTGATCAAGGAGAACGGCCAGCGGCAGGTCTGGCGTGTCGATCTGGGCGAAAATTCCTATTATGCAAAGCTCTACCTGCGAAACGGAAAAAGCTGGCAAATCAAAAGATATTTCCGAGGCCCCGCCTGCCTAAAGGAATGGACCGTCGCCAACTACGCCCTCGAACACGGCATCAATTGCGTGATTCCCCTCGCCTACGCCGTCTCTTCTCATACCAGTTTACCTCTTCGTGAACCGTCCCCGGTAGACAGTCTACTAATCACCGCCGGAATCCAACAGGCGCTTCCCCTCACCGACTACTGGCAACTCCTTAACGCAAAACCCGGCGACGCAAATCGCGCCGCACAAATTGATACCCTCGAAGACGCCCTCGCCGAACTCCTAGCCCGCGCCCATCTAGCCGGCCTAGCACACTCTGACCTGCACCCAGGCAACCTCCTGGTCGAACAAAAGAGGCACGACCATAAGGGAGTGAATAATATAGAGGAATCATCGTGCACTAAACCATTCGTCTGCCTCGTGGACCTACAAGCCGTGCGAGTCGGAACCCCAGTCTCCGACCGCGAAGCCATTGACAACCTAGCGCAACTCAATCAGTGGTTCCGACAAAACGCCACACTAACCCAGCGAATGCGCCTACTGAAAAAATACATGCTCTATCGAAAAACCCTCGCACACCCAAAAGGCCGGCAATGGTCCAACCGAACATTTAAACATTGGGCTCGAGCCCTAGATCGCGCCGCACACCGACATGCCAAAAAACTCCTCGCCTCCCGCGACCGGCGTGTCATGCGAAACTGTAAGTATTTCGCCAAACTCAACCTCCCCAATCGCTGGCAGGCCCACGTGTTCCTGAAAACCAGACACCCGCTGACCTATTCCTCTGCCGCCTATATGGAGTTTTCCCCAGACCATTGGAAAAATGTCTTATCCGCACCCGAAAAAATGCTCGACGAGTTCGTCAAATCCCTCCGGCCCATTAAAAATTCACGATCCACCCTCGTCTGCCGAGGAACCCTCCAGGTCGGAAATCACTCCCTCTCCATCGTCGCCAAACGACATATCCGACGAAAACGATTCGCCGCCCTCTGGAATTGCCTGAGAAAATCACGTTCCCTCCGGGCCTGGAAAATGAGCTTCGCCATGCTACATCGCCAACTGCCCGTCGCCCTGCCGCTCGCCGTTCTCGAACGACGAATCGGACCATACCTCGCCGACAGCATCTTCATCACTGAAGAGGTAAAACCCTCCATCAACCTCCGGCTCTTCATTACCTCCATCCTCCCTCTGATCCCCCTCACTCACCGCCGGCGCATCACTTTCGTCCTCATCGACCAGCTTGCCGCCTTGCTTCGAAAAATGCACCAAAACAGCTTCACCCACCGCGATATGAAGGCCACCAACATCCTGATCCATAACATGCCTTCTGTATATGACCCCCAGATCGACCCCAAATCACTCCAAATCGTCCTCGTCGATCTCGACGGCCTGCGCATCAAACACCGTCCCTCCGAACGCGACAAACTCCGAGCGCTCGTACGCCTCTCCCTCTCCTCTGACCTAAGCCCATGCATCACCCAATCCGATCGCGCCCGATTTCTAAAAAATTATCTCACCTGCTACGGCAGCGGAATCCCCGACTGGAAATCACTATGGCGAAAAATCCAACTCGAACGAGAAAAAAGCTTCCAGGACCATATACCAGGGTAACCCTTGAAATTTCAATAAATTATGAAATTCCAGGGCGGAAATTAACGGAGAGGCAGGGATTCGAACCCTGGGTACCCGGTTTAGGGGCACAACGGTTTTCGAAACCGTCCCGATCGGCCGCTCCGGCACCTCTCCAACTTACCGAGAAATAGTCATTTAGACACTTTTGTGTTTATGTGATTTTTCTATTACTACAACCAAAATGTCGTTTAAGCCGTATTCGTCGTTAATGGCTCATTCACAGATTGAGGTTGTAATCATGGTTCAATCCAAAACAACGAAGCGTTCACAATTCCCCCTTACTTTACACCCTACTGGTCAATATTGCAAGAAGATCAAGGGCAAGCTCTATTATTTCGGAGCGGATAGTTATGAAAAATACCGCAGAACCGGACGATATCCTCATAAGTTACCAAATCGGCCCGTCGGGCGACAATCACCGGTTGGCGATGATTCAACGCCTCGGCCAGCGGTTCGGGAAAATCACATCCCTGATGCGGCACCGCCGTCCAACAATCAAAAATTAGGGTGTAGTTTCCATTTTACGTTGAAAATTTGAAAAACAGACCCCTTCTCTTTAGGATGTAACTTTCTGAAACAATGGAGGTTACAGGCCCAAAGGAAAGGAG